>DATAJO010000045.1:0-29681 GCA_036262075.1 Candidatus Limnocylindria bacterium | reverse complement strand
GGTCAGCGCTGGCGAGCCAGGCGGACGTAGACCATCGCTGCGAGTGCACCCAGCATCAGGAGGCTGAGCACCGTGGCCGGGATCTGGCCGGCCTGGCCGACCGCCGTGTCCGGCAGGTCGCCCGGGGTCGGGGTCGGGTTGCCGCCCTCGATGCCACCGGTCTCGCTCGGGCTCGGCTCCTCGGAAGGCTCCTCGCTCGGCTCCTCGCTCGGCTCCTCGCTGGGCTCCTCGGAAGGCTCCTCCGACGGCTCCTCGCTGGGCTCCTCGGAAGGCTCCTCCGACGGCTCGTCGCACGCGACCCAGAAGACCTTGTGCTTGATCTCAGTCTGGCCACCCGGGTTGGTGGCACCCTCCCAGAACAGCTTGTAGTGGCCGTCCTCCAACGAGAAGACATTCGGCGAGTCCGGAACGCGATCCTCGCCGCTCGTGGCGCTGTAGGTGCCGTCCAGGACGGTCGTGCCATCGCCGGTCGGCGGCCACGACTGGATCCACCACTCGCCGGCCTGCACGTCGTCGCCGAAGAAGAAGTGGAGATGGAACGTGCAGACGTGCGGATCGTTGGCAACGATCGGCTCATTCTCGGTATCGGCCTCGTGAATCTTCACGGTGCCGTTGTTGCCCGGCGCATCCGCGCGAACCGGCGCTGACAGCCCGAACATCGAGATCGCCAGCGCGCATGCGGCCAGGATCCCCAGGGCGGTTCGCGGCGCCGGTCGGGCCGTCGCTCGAGTCACCAGATCATCCTCCTGATTCCTTCTGCCCAATGGATCGGGCCTGCCGTATCGGTCAACCCATATAGGACTGACGGCGTGGCCACCGTAAGGGACGTTGGTACTTTTGTCACATGGCTTCATGGCCATCGACGGTGCGGTCGAGAGTAGTTGGAGGCGGTAACCGACGGAGCGGGCGATCGAGAACCGTTGACCGGGCGCACATGCCCGGCTGGTTCATCAGTACTACGGGGTACACGAGGAAGCCCCCGGACCGTGGTCCGGGGGCTTCGCCGTTGCTACGGGCTCGGGGTCAGCGTTCGCGGGCGAGGCGGACGTAGACCATCGCGGCAAGGGCTCCCAGCATCAGGAGGCTGAGCACGGCGGCCGATGCCTGGCCGACCTGGCCGGCGGCCGTGTCGGGGAGGTCACCGGGGGTCGGGGTCGGGTTGCCACCCTCGATGCCACCGGTCTCGCTCGGCTCCTCAGAAGGCTCCTCGGAAGCCTCTTCCGACGGCTCCTCGCTCGGCTCCTCGCTCGGCTCCTCGGACGGCTCCTCGCTCGGCTCCTCGGACGGCTCCTCGGACGGCTCCTCGCTCGGCTCCTCGCTCGGCTCCTCGGACGGCTCCTCGCTCGGCTCCTCGCTCGGCTCCTCGCTCGGCTCCTCGCTCGGCTCCTCGGACGGCCCGGCCCCCTGCGCGTAGTCGACATGGCTGATGCCGTGGCAATCCGAGCTGTCGGCCTTGGTGACGGTCACCTCATCGGTCCCGAGGCCGGTGACGGTGTAGCAGTTGCCGACGCCATAGGTCCCGTCGTTGGTGATGAGCGGACTGTGCTTCAGGTCGTTCCCGAACGAGTCGTCACCGCTCTTGATGCAGATCCCGGTGATGATGTTGCCGGCCGATGCCTCGACCGTGACGACGTTGCCGGAGCCGCCATCCTTGTTGCCGACCATTGCCGAACACTCGGCAGTGCTGTCGTCGCCATCGGCGCGCACGGGCGCGGCCAAGCCGAACATCGAGATCGCCAGGGCGAACGCCGCCAGCAACCCCAGGGCAGCCCGTGGCGCACTGAGCGCCGTGGTACCACTCACGATAAGGACCTCCACGATCTGTTCGCCCGGCTGGCCGGGGCGCGCCCCACGAAGGGGAAAGATGAGATCGGACAGCGCGGGCAGTATACGGGCAGGTCCCAGGACGTTGGTACCAGTCAAATGACGTATCGGCGTGCCGTCTGGTGCGGTTCTGGGCGGTTGGGCGCGCGCGATGGTGCGCCGGCGCACCTAACTGGGACCCGGTACGAGGGTCCCACCGCGGTTCGGAGGGACGTCAGCCGGTGCGGCCGCGCGCCTCGAGCACGACGACCTGGGTCTCGTCGGGGAGCGAGCTGTGGGTGACCTGCGCCTTCGGCTGGCGGATCGGCTCGGTGGCCATCTCGTGGAGGAACTTGTCGGGACCGCCGAGGTCCTTGGAGCCGCCGTCGACGGCGAAGTGCATCGGGATGACGATCTTCGGGCCGATCTGCGCGACGACCTCGGCCGCCTCGACCGGGGTGAGGGTCGTCTCGCCGCCGACCGGGACGAGAAGCACGTCGACGGGCCCGAGCTCCGCGATCTGCTCTTCGGTCAGGAGATGACCGAGGTCACCGAGGTGGCAGATATGGACCCCGTCGATCTCGAAGGAGAAGACGATGTTCTCGCCACGCTCCTTGCCGCCGGCACCGTCGTGGAACGTGCGGATGCTGGTGACGAGCAGGTCGCTGTACTCGTACTCGCCGGGCCGCGTGAGGGTCAGGCCGGCCGTGATCGAGCGGGTGTACGTGTGGTCCGGGTGCCCGTGGCTCAGGGTGAGCAGCTCGACGTCGTGCTTGCCGGCGACGAAGCCGGTCGACGGTGGGCAGGGGTCGGTGATGACGGTGGCGTCCTTGCCCTTCAGGCGGAAGCAGGCACGCCCGTACCAGGTGATCTCCATCGGTGGGCCGATGGTAGCCGAGTGTCACCCGGAACGTTCGGGAGATAGCACGAGCCCCGGTGCCCGCCCAATGACACCGGGGCTCGAAGGAGGGAGGGTGGAGGTAGAAACCCAATGGATCTCCATCTCGCAGCCCAGAGGCTATCGGCCTGTCCTAAACCCCGGGCTTGCCCGACCTTAAGAAACCTGAACCTTCCGCCGGGTCGCCGGAGATGCCATGCGAGAATGCGCCGATGTCACCTGCTCAGCGCCTCGCCGCGGCCGTTGTGGCCGTCCTGCTCGTCGTCGGCATCGCCGTCGTGGCGGTGGTCGTCACCGGCGGGCCGATCGGCGTTGGCGACGTCCCCAGCGCCGGACCGTCGGCATCGGCCTCGACCAGCGAGACGCCATCCGGCAGCGACGAGCCCGAGCCGTCGACGGCGCCGCTCGACGAGGAGGAGCTGCTCGCCATCCTCGACGAGATCGAGGCGGAGGTCGAGGCGATCCGGGGGTTGCCACCGGCCGAGATCGGTCCGCCCGAGCTCCTCACCCGGGCGCAGCTGCGCGACGAGCTCGAGGCGATCCTCGAGGAGGACTACCCGCCGGACGAGCGCGACCGCGACAACCGGTTCCTGCGTGCCATGGGGCTCCTCGCAGCCGACCAGGACTTCGCCGAGCTCCAGCTTCAGCTGCTCGGCGACGGGACGCTCGGCTTCTACGACGACCAGGAACGGCGGATGGTGGTGGTCACCGATACCGGCCTCGACGTTGGCGCCATGGTCACGTACGCCCACGAGTACACCCACGCCCTCCAGGACGCGGCGTTCGACCTCGACGCGCTCGACCGCGACACCGAGGGCGAGGACGACATGGCCATCGCCCGCACGACGCTGGTCGAGGGCGACGCCACCATCGTCATGCTGGTGTGGGCCTTCAACAACCTGAGCCCGCAGGAGCTGGAGGAGTACGCCTCCGGCCTCGAGGTGCCCGATACCGCCGGCATTCCGCAGTGGATGGTCGACCAGGTCTCGTTCACGTACGAGACGGGCCTGACCTGGGTCGGCGCGCTGGCGGGCTCGCCCATCGCCCCGCAGTTCGGCCCGGTCGACGAGGCCTATGCCGATCCGCCCGACTCGACCGAGCAGGTCATGGACGAGACGCTCGAGGCCTGGCGCGAGCGGGAGGAGCCGATCGAGGTCGAGGCGCCCGACATCGTCGGCGTGCTCGGCGAGGGCTGGAGCGAGGTCGAGGAGACGACGATGGGCCAGGCGATGATCCAGATCATGCTCGAGTACTGGGGCGCACCGCTGGCCGAGGCCGAGGCGGCGGCCGCCGGCTGGGGCGGCGACCGCGTCGTCGTGGCCAACGGTCCGGATGACGCCTTCGTCGCCGCCTGGCGTCTCGCCTGGGACGCGTCGAGCGACGCCGGAGAGTTCGTGGCGGCCTACGAGGCGGCGGCGGCCGACCTCGGATTCCCGGTGAGCGTCGTCGAGGCCGATGGCGAGGTGGTCGTGTTCCACGCCTCGAGCCAGGACCTGCTCGACCGCGCGGAGGGCGCGCTCGACTGAGGCGCCCCGGCGCTCCCCGGCGCTACATCGAGTCGGGGGCGGAGATCCCGAGCAGGCCGAGCGCGTTGGCGATGACCGAGCGCGTGGCATCGACCAGGGCGAGCCGCGCGGCGCTCAGGGCGGAATCGTCGGTGAGGACCTTGCAGTCGCGGTAGAAGGCGCTGAACGCGGTGGCCAGCTCGTACGCGTAGCGCGGCACCTCGTGCGTCTCGCGGCGCTCGGCGGCCTGGGCCACCGTGTCGGGCAGCTCGAGGAGATGGTCCACCAGCGCCAGCTCCGACGGATGGGTGAGCAGCTCGCCGGTGTGGGTGGCATCGGCCCTGACGCCGAGCTCGGCGGCGTTGCGCAGGATCGAGGCGCAGCGGGCGTGCGCGTACTGCACGTAGTACACGGGGTTCTCGTTCGACTGCTTCTTCGCCAGCTCGAGGTCGAAGTCGATGCCGGTCGTGTAGGCCCGCGAGCTGAAGAACCAGCGCGCGGCGTCGACGCCGACCTCGGCCAGCACCTCGTCGAGGGTGATGAACTCACCCGAGCGCTTGCTCATCGGGATCTCGACGCCGTCGCGGACGAATCGGACCCAGGCGATGAGCAGCATGCGGACCGCCTCGCGGTCGTAGCCCATCGCCTCGGCGGCGTTCCGCACGCGGGCGACGGTGCCGTGGTGATCGGCGCCCCAGATGTAGATCAGCTCGTCGAAGCCGCGGCTGAACTTCTCGGCCAGGTAGCCGATGTCGCTGGCGAAGTACGTCGGCTGGCCGTTCGAGCGGAACACGACGCGGTCCTTGTCGTCTCCGAAGGCCGTCGACCGAAACCAGGTCGCTCCATCGGCCTCGTAGATGTAGCCCGCCTCGCGAAGCCGATCCACCGCGCGCGCGACCCAGCCCTCGCGGTGGAGCGAGCCCTCCTCCTTCCACACGTCGAAGTGCACGCCGAGGTGCTCGAGGCTGGCCTCGATGCCGGCGCGCACGCGCTCGGACGCCCAGCGCCCGACGATCATGCCGGCCTGGTCCGGATCGGCCTCGGCGGCGGCGAGGACGTCATCGGGCAGCTCGGTCGCGAGGTCGTCGACGTAGGCGCCGCGGTAGCCGTCCTCGGGCACCTCCTCGCCCCGACGGCGGGCGAGGACCGAGAGGCCGAGGTTCCCGACCTGCGTGCCGAAGTCGTTGAAGTAGTACTCGGTCGTCACCTCGTGGCCGGCCGCCTTGAGCACCCGGGCCAGGACGTCCCCGACGAACGCGCCCCGCGCGTTGCCGACGTGGAGCGGCCCGGTCGGGTTGGCGCTCACGAACTCGACGTTGATGCGGCGCCGGTCTTCCGCCACGGAGTGGCCGTACTCCGGCCCCGCCTCGAGGATCGGGCCGACCTGGGCGGCGATCCACGCCGGGCTGGCCCGGAAGTTCAGGAATCCCGGCGGCGCGACCGATGTCTCGCCGATGGACGGGGGCGCATCGAAATGCTCGAGCAGGATCCTGGCGATCTCCATCGGCGCGCGGCGCACGACCGGCGCCAGCTGCATCGCGGCGTTCGTGGCCCAGTCGCCGTGCTCCGGGTTCGCCGGCCGCTCGATGCCGATCGGCGGCAGCTCGGCGCCCTCGGGGACATGGAGGGCCCCCGCGGCGATCGCTCGATCGCGCGCGAGGGCGAGGGCGTGGCGGAGGTCGGTGCGAAGGCTCATCGGCCGTCGAGTCTAGCGACCGACGCCGATGCGGGCCCTCGCCTCAGGGTTGGACGGTGCCGACCACCCCGTTCGCGGTGTCCGTCGTGCCCCCCGAGGTCGGGCCGGCGCCGACGAGGCCGCCCATGGCGATGGCGACGGCCATCCACGTGGCGGCGAGGAGGATGAGGACGCGATTCGGGCGCGTGGCCGTCGCGACGGCCGTGCGGGCTGTGGGTTTCATGGTCTGTCCTGTCTTGCTCCTGTGGCACGCTCGGGAGCGGTTCGAAGTCGATGTGGTTCCCCCCTGTGACGCAGACAAGGCAGGAGCTGTGCCAGCCCGCACGCGCACGGCGCCGCGCAGCGGTGCCGCGACGCACCGCCGACCAGGAGGGATCAGCGCTCGCGGGCCAGCCGGAGCTCGAGCGCCTGGTCGGGGCTGAAGTCGTGGAGCTTGAGCGCGTCCGCGGCGACCTCGAGCAACGCCCCCGTCGGCGCCAGGCCGATGAGCTCGCAGTGGTCGATATCGGTCCCGGCCTCCCGGGCCAGGCGACGGATCTCGCGCACGACCGCGGCGATCCCGGTGCGCTCCCAGTCGACCAGGTTGAGGCTGACCTGGGCCATCGGCTCGCCGCCGGGCACCTCGAGCAGGACGCCCATGGCCTGGACGGCCGGCATGCCGCCCGAGCTCTCCCGAATGGTCGTGGCGATCTTCCGCGCGATGCCGATGTCGGAGGTGCGCAGGTTGACGTTGAACGCGATGAGCGGCTTCCGCGCCCCGACGGCGATGGCGCCACCGCGCGGGTGGAGCCGCGGGGGACCGAAGTCGGGCGCGCGGTCCGGATCGGTGCCGATGCTCTCGCGCAGCGCCTCGTACTGGCCGCGTCGCACGTGGGCCAGGCGCCGCCGCTCGGGGCGCAGCGCCGCCTCGCCGTAGAGGTAGACCGGCAGGTCGAAGCGGGCCGCGATCTGCTCGCCGAAGCGGCGGGCCAGGTCGACGCACTCCTCCATCCGCGTGCTCCCGAGCGGCACGAAGGGCATGACGTCGACGGCGCCGATGCGGGGATGAGCGCCGGTGTGGGTCGTCATGTCGATGAGCTCGAGCGCCCGCCCGACGGCGGCGGTCGCGGCCCGCCCGACCGGCTCGGCCTTGCCGGCGAACGTCACGACGCTCCGGTTGTGGGTGGCATCGGACGAGTGATCGAGCACGGTGACGCCGTCGATGGCGGCGATGGCGCGCACGATCTCGTCGACGACCTCCGGTCGCCGGCCCTCACTGAAGTTCGGGACGCACTCGATCAGGCCAGGCACGGCGCCGATGCTACCCCGGCGGCGGATGCTAGGCTCGGCCGCGATGGCCGGAACCCTCCATCTCGTGGCCGTGCCGATCGGCAACCCCGACGACATCAGCCTGCGCGCGCTCGCCGTGCTGCGCGAGGTGGCGGTCGTGGCCGCCGAGGACACCCGCCACTACGCGACGCTGGCGCGGCACCACGGCCTGCCGGCACGGGCGATCAGCTACCACGACCACAACGAGGAGAGCCGTACCCGGGAGCTCATCGAACGGTTGCGCGCCGGCGACGACGTCGCCCTCGTCAGCGACGCCGGCACGCCGCTCGTCAGCGACCCTGGCTACCGGCTCGTGCGGGAGGCGCTGGCGGCGGGGATCGCCGTGACCAGCGTCCCCGGCCCGTCGGCGGTGACCGCCGCGCTCGCCGCGTCCGGCCTGCCGCCGCACCCGTTCCGCTTCGTCGGCTTCCTGCCGCGCACCTCGGCGGCGCGGCGCGCGAGCCTCGAGGCCATCCGCGACGACCCGGCCACGATCGTCGCCTTCGAGGCGCCGCACCGGCTGCTCGCCACCGTCCGCGACGCGCTCGCGGTCCTCGGCGACCGCCAGGCGTGCCTGGCCCGCAATCTCACCAAGCCGCACGAGCGCTGGCAGCGCGCTCCGCTGTCGGGGTTGGTCGCCGAGCTCGAGGCGGAGGGCGAGGTGCGCGGCGAGGCCACGCTCGTCATCGGCGGAGCCGATGCCTCGGCCGCCGCGGACGCCGCCGCCGAGGAGGATGCGCGCGTCCTGCTCGACGGTGGCGCGCCGGCGCGCGCCGTCCAGGACCTCCTCGTCCGGCGTCACGGGCTGAGCCGGCGCGACGCGTACGCCCTCGTCCTCCGCCTCCGCGACGGATCGCGATGACCGCCGACATCGTGGAGCGCGTCCTCCGCTCGCGTCGCTACCACGACGTCGACCGCGCGCTCGTCGCGCGGCTGGCGGAGGAGGAGATCGCCCGGGCGCGGAACGCCGACGACGCGGTGAAGCGCGTGAAGCGCCGGCTCCACCAGGCCGTCGGCGCGTTCCGCGGTGCCGCGGCCGCGGATCCGCTGGCGGCAGTCCGGGCCGCCTGGTCCGGCGACCTCGCGGCGCCGGAACTCCGCGCCGCGTGCGCCGAGGTCCTCGCCACCCATGCCTCGACCCGCGAGCGCCTGGGGGACCTGCCCGGCTTCTTCGCGCCGATCTGGGCCGCGACCGGCCGGCCGGGCCGGCTGCTCGACGTCGGCTGCGGGCTCGGGCCGCTCGCCCTGCCCTGGATGGACCTGCCGCGAACCACGACCTACCACGCCGTCGACGCCGATCGGCGCCCGCTCGAGACCGTCCGCGCCTTTCTCGAGCTCGTCGGGCAGCCGCACGTCGTCGAGGCGCGCGACGCGGTCGCCGACCCGCCGGACGAGCCCGCCGACGTGGCGCTCGTCCTCAAGCTCGTGACGACCCTCGACCGCCAGGACCCGAACGCCGCCGCGCGACTTCTCGACCGCCTCCCGGTGCGACATGCCGTCGTCAGCTTCACGCGGCGATCGCTCGGCGGCCGGGGCCGCGACCTGGAGCGGGCGTACCGGGAGCGGATGGGGCGGCTCCGGGCCGAAACACCGCGCATCGTGGGCGTCACCGAGACGTCGGTCCCGAGCGAGCTCGTCTTCGTCCTCGAGCTGGCGCCGCGCGATGGCTGACCCGGTCGCGACCCCGCACGGCACCCTCGCCGTCCCGACGTTCCTGCCCGATGCGACCCGGGCCGGCGTGCGCGGCGTGAGCAGCGAGGACCTGCGGTCGATCGGCATCGAGGGCCTCGTCGTCAACGCCTTCCACCTCCTGCGCCGTCCCGGCGCGCGGGTGGTCCAGGCCGCGGGCGGCCTGCATCGGTTCATGGACTGGTCGGGGCCGATCCTCACCGACTCGGGCGGCTTCCAGGTGTGGAGCCTCATCCGGCAGGACCCGAACCGGGGGGTCATCCGCGACAACGAGGTCATCTTCCGCGAGCCGGAGACCGGCGAGAAATGGACGCTCACTCCCGAGCGGATCATCCAGCTCCAGCTCCAGCTCGGCAGCGACATCGCGGTCTGCCTGGACGACTGCACCGATGCGGACGCGCCGCCCGACGAGCAGGAGCGCTCCGTCGAGCGCACGCTGCGCTGGGCCCGCCGCTGCCGCGAGGAGCTCGACCGCCAGGCCGAGCAGCGCCGCGGCGACGCCCCGCGCCTGTTCGCCGTCGTCCAGGGCGGCGGGATCGAGGCGCTTCGCCGGCAGTGCGCGACCGAGCTCGCCGCCATCGGCTTCGACGGGTTCGGCTTCGGTGGCTGGCCGCTCGCCGCCGACGGTTCGCTGCTCAGCGAGCCGATGCGCTGGGTGGCGGAGTCGCTCCCCGCAGCGGCGCCGAAGCACGCGCTCGGCGTCGGCCGCCCGGACCACATCGTCACCGCCTTCGGGCTCGGCTACTCGATCTTCGACTCGGCGCTCCCCACGCGTGACGCGCGTCACGGACGGCTGTACGCGTTCCGCGCCGGCTGGGCCGATCGCCGTCCGGCGCCCGGCGACGACTTCTTCCGCGCCGTCCGCATCCACGACGCGCAGCACCGGGTCGACCACGGACCGATCGAGGACGGCTGCGACTGCCTGGTCTGCGCCCGCCACTCGACCGCGTACCTCCACCACCTGTTCAAGGTCGGCGACCTGTCGGCCGAGCGCCTGGCGACGCTCCACAACCTGCGCTTCTACGTCCGGCTGTTCGCCCTGCTGCGATCCGGCGGCTGACCCCTCCGGTCAGGCGTGGGCGGCGGCCTGGGCCTCGTTCTCGCGGCCGATCGTGTCCGGGTCGACGCCACGCGCGCGGGCGAGCCGCTCGGCGACGAGCTGGAACGGGATGACCGGCGCGAGCAGCGAGGCCGGCACGCCCTGGACCCGCCCGGTCCGCGGCAGCGTGATCCGGCCGGCGGGCGTGAGCGACGGATGGATGTCGCCGGCGAGGCGCTCGTCGAGGAGCGCGGCGGTCGGCATCGACAGGGCATGAGCGGCGTCGAACAGGCGCCGCAGCCGCTCCGCCGGCAGGCCGTCCCCGATGCCGTCGGTGGCGATGACTACGAGCCCGGTCCAGCGCGTCGCGGCGGCGAGATGGCCGTGGAGCACCGTCTCGAGCTCGATCGACGTGGCCGCGAGTCGGGCGCCCTCGGTGATCTTCAGCGCCATCTCGCGGGCCGAGACGTGGTCGACGCCCGCGCCAGTCACGATGACGCGATCGGTCTCGGCCAGCCCGGCCGCGACGTTCGCGCCGTCGCGCGGCTCGTTGGCCACGTCGAGCAGCGCGTTGATCGCGGCCGCATCGAGCCGCGTCCCGCTGATGCGCGCGGCCAGGACGATCCCGGCGACGATCGGCGACAGGTAGCCGACGGTGTGGCACCAGCTCTGGTCCTGCTCCTCGGTCGTCACGAGGTGATCGGCCAGGGCGGCGCCCGGCGACCCGGGCCCGACGGTGATCAGCGCCGTCGTGCCGCCCGCCTCGCGGGTCGCCTCGAGCGCGGCGTTCGTCGCCCGCGTGCCACCCTCGTGCGACACGCCGATGAGCACGCCGCGCCGCAGCGGTCGCCGGAGGGCCGGCAGCGCCTCGATGGCACGGACCTCGTGCCCGGCCGGCGGCGCGAGGCCCTCGGTCAGGAGCTCGGCGATCCCCATCGCCGCGTGCTGCGACGTGCCGCAGCCGGTGAGGAGGATCGGCTCACGGGCCTCCGACGCGCGCCGGACGGCATCGGCCAGCGACGCGACCGCAGGATTGGTCTCCAGCCGGCGGACGAGCCGCTGCGCCAGCGCCGGCTCGGCGGCGATCATCTCGGTCATGAGGTAGGGCGGACGCGATCGGAAGGGCGGCATCTCGGACGGCGCCCACGGATCGGGCGGGCCGGGAAGAGGCTCGTTCACGGCGCCATCATGCGGCAACGCCGCCATCGGGAGGTAGCGCGGGCACCGTGCGCAGCTCGGCGACGTCGTCTCGTTCCCGCTCGGACCGATCAGAACGGCTTCAGGACCATGAGCGCCACAATGACCGCGATCCCGCCGATCTCGAACCAGCGGGCCATGCGCACCTGCCGGTCGTCGAACGCGGCGTGCAGGGCCGGGGTCACCGAGCCGGCGGCCCGCGCTTCGGCGAGGGCAACCGCGAAGGCGCGGCCGCGCGGCAGGAACACCGTCGGCACGAGCAGCGTGGCGGCCACGTAGATCAGCGTCGAGACCAGCATCCAACCGGTCGTGAGGCCGAGCCACTCGTAGCCCTGGGCGTACGCCGTCAGGAACCCCGCCGGCAGGATCAGCAGCGAGGAGGTCACGACCATCCGCTCGAACGGGTGCGAGGCCTCGGTGAACCGCACGGTCGTCTCGATGTCCTCCGATTGCCGGGCACGCCGGAGCGTCACCCAGCGGCCGATGATGCCGGCGACGAGCACCATCGCCAGCGCGACGTGCGACAGCTTGAGGATCGCCGCGGGCCAGTCCATCGGTCTTCTTCAGTCCTCCGTGTGCATCGGGATCCGCAGCCCGCGCTCGCGGGCGACCTCGATCGCGCGCTCGTAGCCGGCATCGGCGTGGCGCAGGACGCCCATGCCCGGGTCGGTCGTCAGCACCCGTTCCAGTCGGGCGGCGGCCTCCGGCGTGCCATCGGCCACGACGACCATGCCGGCATGCAGGCTGAAGCCGATGCCGACGCCGCCACCGTGGTGGAAGCTCACCCAGGTCGCGCCGGCGGCGGTGTTGACGAGGGCGTTGAGGATCGGCCAGTCGGCGATCGCGTCGGAGCCATCGCGCATCGCCTCGGTCTCGCGGTTCGGCGAGGCCACCGAACCCGCGTCGAGATGGTCGCGACCGATGACGATCGGTGCCGTGATCTCACCCGAGGCGACGAGCTGGTTGATGCGCAGGCCGGCCTTCGCCCGGTCGCCGTAGCCGAGCCAGCAGATCCGAGCCGGCAGCCCCTGGACCGGGATCTTCTCGGCGGCGAGGCGCAGCCAGCGCTGGAGGCCGGGGTCGTCGGGGAACAGCTCGGCCAGCGCGCCGTCGATCGTCGCGATGTCGGCGGGATCCCCCGACAGCGCCGCCACGCGGAACGGGCCCTTGCCCTCGCAGAACAGGGGCCGGATGAAGGCGGGCACGAAGCCGGGGAAGTCGAAGGCGTTCTCGACGCCGGCGTCCTTCGCCACCTGGCGGATGTTGTTGCCGTAGTCGAACGTGACCGCGCCGCGCTGTTGGAAGGCGAGCATGGCCCGGACGTGCTCGGCCATCGCGGCCGTCGAGCGACGGACGTAGTCGTCGGGATCGCGGGCGCGCAGCGCCAGCGCATCGGCGTGGTCGAGGCCGTTGGGGACGTAGCCGCCCAACGGGTCGTGGGCGGAGGTCTGGTCCGTCACGAGGTCCGGCTGCCAGCCGCGCCGGACGAGCTCGGGCAGGACGTCGGCGGCGTTCGCCACCAGCGCCACCGAGCGGCCGATGCGGTCGGCGCGCCAGCCATCCACCAGTCGAACCGCCTCGTCCAGGTCGGCGGTCAGCTCGTCGACGTAGCCGGCATCGAGCCGCCGTCGGGCGCGCGCCTCGTCCACTTCCACGATCAGGGCAGCGCCGTCGTTCATCGTGATCGCCAGCGGCTGCGCGCCGCCCATCCCGCCGAGGCCGGCGGTGATCGTCGCCGTCCCGGCCAGCGTGCCGCCGAACTGCTGGCGCGCGGCCTCGGCGAACGTCTCGTACGTGCCCTGGATGATCCCCTGGGTGGCGATGTAGATCCACGACCCCGCCGTCATCTGGCCGTACATCGTCAGGCCGGCGCGCTCGAGCTCCCGGAACCGATCCCAGGTCGCCCAGTGCGGCACGAGGTTGGCGTTGGCGATCAGCACGCGGGGCGCGTCACGGGTCGTGCGGAACACCCCGACCGGCTTGCCGGACTGGACGAGGAGCGTCTCGTCGTCCTCGAGCCGTCGCAGCTCGGCGACGATCGCGTCGAATGCCTCCCACGAACGCGTCGCCCGCCCGGTGCCGCCATAGACGACGAGGTTGTCGGGGTCCTCGGCCACCTCGGGGTCGAGGTTGTTCATGAGCATCCGCAGGGCGGCTTCCTGCTGCCAGCCCCTG
This sequence comes from Candidatus Limnocylindria bacterium, assembly GCA_036262075.1. Taxonomy (GTDB): domain Bacteria; phylum Chloroflexota; class Limnocylindria; order QHBO01; family QHBO01; genus JACDBZ01. Next base: position 16,371 of record DATAJO010000045.1, on the reverse strand, counting down.
CAGCTGAGCTCGGTGCCGCGCGGTGCGCGAACGGTGCGCGGGCCGCTCCTCGGCGTGACGGCCGTCATGCGCCGATGATACGGCTCGCGGTCAGGGCGCCTCGCCGAACCAGAACGTCGCCGCGCCGTTCTCCTCGCCGACGAGGATGAGGCCGCCGGGGACGGGCAGCACGCCGTTCACCGATGAGCCGCTGCGATTCTCCATGGGCGTCCCCTCGGCGAACGGAAGCCCCGCCCATCCCGCCCCGTCGAGCGACAGGTACTGCGTGCCGTGGATCGCATACGCCCCCTCGCTGCACGGGTAGGTCAGGTCGGTGCTGGCCACGAGCCACGGTCCGGATGACAGCAGATCCCGACGGAATTCACGGCACTCCATCTCGTCCACGGGGATCGTCCTGCCCGGGATTCCGCCGTGGGGCGCCCAGCCGAGGCCATTCGCCGAGAACCACGTCGGCATCGGCCCACCGGGGTCGTCGACCACGATCCAGTCCGACCCGAAGGCCGCGACCTCGAGGAACGGGCTGAACCCGGGATCGGTGCCATCCACCCAGGTCCGGCCGTCGCCCGACGCGATCGCGATCGGGCCATCGACCTCGTCGCTCCAGCCGACGGCCGCGAAGCCCTCGTCGCCTGCGTCGATGTCGAGGTAGTCCGCCTCCACCGTGTGAACGCGTTCCCACGTGCTGCCATCGGCCGACATCCACAGCTCCTGGTCATCCGAGGTCAGGGGAGTGACCACGACCAGGAGGCCCCGAGCGCCCCGCGCGATCCCGGAGACGATCCCGTCCATCGGGATGTCGGTCTCGGTCCAGGTGATCCCATCCGTCGTCCGCCACGCGCCGTACTCCTCGTCCCGGAACTCGGTCGGGAGCACGCGCACGCCGGTCGCGAGCAGGGATCCGTCGGCCAGGACGACCGGCGCGGTGAGCTCGACGTCGACGAGCGCAGGGTCGAGCGTGACGGGCGCCCACGTCCTGCCGTCGGTGGACGTCCAGACGCGGGTCTCGTGCGGAGGCCGGGGCCCCAGCACCGGCAGCGGTTCGACGTACTCGATGCCGACGGCCAGGTAGCGGTCACCCAGCGGAGCGACGCCCAGGACGATCGAGAGCCCGCCGGACGTGGGGAACGACCCGGTCCTCGTCCACGCGAGATCGATGGTCGACGCGGCGAAGGACGGGACGGGGGTCGCGGTGGCGCTGGCGGTCGCGGTCGCGCTGGCGGCCGGCGATCCGGGGACCGATTCGGACGGAGACGGCGACGGGGCCTCCGACGCCTGCGAGCTCCCGCTCGGGCCGGGGTCCGGCGTGGGTCCGACGCCCGACGGCCGATTCGAGAGGGTGACAGCGACGAGAACCGCGGCGATGCCGACGAGCACGAGGCCGATGCCGGCGGCGATCCACCCCAGGTATCGGCGCGGGGACCGGGTGGCGTCGCCCGTGTCGGTCGGCGGCGTGTCGTTCACTGCGGCCCGTGACGCCCGGATCGGGGCGCGTGTTTCGTCACGGGCCGCGCGCCCGCATCGGTTCAGTCGTCGTCGCCGAACGGGTTCGGGCGCTTCGGCTTCTCGGGCGGCAGGCGGAAGAAGTCGTCGGGATCGGGGGTCGATGGGAGCGGCAGCGGCCAGCCGTCCTCGTCGTCATCGGCCGGGCGGCTGGCGCGGAGGAGGTCGTCCCAGGCGCCGGCATCGGTCTCACCCGACAGCTCGCGACGCATGACCGGGAAATGGTCGTCGCCGGCGACGCGCTCGAAGCCGGCGCCCTCGTAGGCGGCGACCGGACCGATGGACGGGATCCAGGCGTCGGCGACCACCTCGGGGTAGGCCTCGACGGCGGTGATGCCGCGGCGGTCGAGCTCGTCGCAGGCCGCCTCGAGCAGCGCGCGACCCCGGTCGAGGCGCTCGTCGGCGCTGCCGGCGGGCGTGACCTGGAGGCAGGTGACGACCCACGGCGCCGGCGACTCGGGCAGCTCGGGGTAGCGCTCCCGGATCGACTGCGCGCGCGGGTAGGCCGACAGCGGGCCGAACTGCGCGTAGCCGACGACCGGCGCCGCGTCGCCCGATCCGTCGCGGGCGAGCATGGCCAGCGAGCCGGAGCGAGCGATGCCGCCGAGCAGCCGCTGCCGCTTCAGCGACGCCCGCGCCTCCGCGTCGGTCGCCTCCGCCGGGGGTGCGTCGCGCGAGCCGTCGATGCGCTCCCAGTAGTCGCAGGTCTGGCATCGGGCGCCGGGGCGTGCCGGCGCCGGGATGCTGTCGAAGTTCTCCTCGTCGACGAGGACGAAGTCGAGATCAGGCATCGGCCAGGGCCTCGTGGGCTCGCGCGGTCGCCGGGTTGGCGAGCAGGTCGCCGGCATGCAGCAGTTGGCGCACGGCCTCGATCTCGGGCGCGGGCGAGCGGTCGCCGGTTCGCGCCGGGACGTCGCCGCGGATCGCGGCGTGGGCGGCCCTGACGCCGGCACCGGGCTTCATCGGCGCGCGGAGGTCGATGCCGCGGGCGGCGGCCAGCGCCTCGATGGCGAGGACGTGCTCCGCGCGATCGACGGCGGCGCGAAGCTTCAGCGCCGCGGTGCCGCCCATCGAGACGTGGTCCTCCTGGTTGGCGCTGGTCGGGATCGAGTCGACGCTGGCCGGGTGGGCGAGGCCCTGGAGCTCGTTGACGAGGGCGGCCGCCGTGTAGTGGGCGATCATCAGGCCGCTCTCGAGCCCGGGGTCGTCGGCGAGGAACGCCGGCAGGCCGCCGTTGAGGTGCGGGTCGACGAGGCGCGCCACGCGCCGCTCCGAGATCGAGGCCAGCTCGGCGACGGCGAGGGTCGTGTAGTCGAGCGCCAGGGCCAGCGGCTCCCCGTGGAAATTGCCGCCGCTCAGCACCTCGCCGGTCGGCAGGACGAGCGGGTTGTCGGTCGCCGCGTTCATCTCGACGGCGAGCACCCGCTCGAGCTCGGCCAGGACGTCGCGCGCGGCGCCGTGGACCTGCGGCATGCAGCGCAGCGAGTACGCGTCCTGGACGCGGTGCTCGGTGTCGGCGCGGTGCGAGGCCCAGATCTCCGAGTCGCGCAGGAGCTCACGCAGATGCCGCGCCGAGGCGATCTGGCCCGGGTGGGGCCGCGCGGCGACGAGCCGCTCGTCGAAGGCGGCGCCCGTGCCGAGCATGGCCTCCAGGCTCATCGCGCCGATGACGTCGGCGCTCAGCGCCAGCCGCAGCGCGTCGTGGTGGGCCAGGGCGCCGATGCCCGCCATGAGCTGGGTGCCGTTGAGGAGCGCCAGCCCCTCCTTGGCCTCGAGGGTCAGCGGCGCGAGCCCGGCACGGGCGAGCGCATCGGCCCCGGATCCCGGTCCGGCGCCGTCGACGGTCCCCTCGCCCTCGCCGATGAGCACGAGCGCGACGTGGGCCAGCGGCGCGAGGTCGCCCGAGGCGCCGAGGCTGCCGCGCGACGGGACGACGGGATGGACGGCGCGGTTGAGCATGCCGATGAGGAGCTCGACGACGTCGACCCGCACGCCGGACAGGCCGACCGCCAGCGCATTGGCACGCAGCAGGAGCATCGCCCGCACGACGTCGTCGGGAAGCGGCTCGCCGACGCCCGCGGCGTGCGAGCGGACGAGGTTGCGCTGGAGCTCGGCGGTGCGCTCGGGCTCGATGCGCACGTCGGCGAGGTCGCCGAAGCCGGTCGTCACGCCGTACGCGGTCGCGCCGTCGGCCACGATCCGCTCGATCACGGCCCGCGAGGCGCGCATCCGATCGGCGGCGCCGGAATCGAGCGAGACGGGCCGCCGGCCACGAGCGACCTCGACGACGGCGTCGATGGTGAGGTCCCGTCCGGTGAGCGGAAGCGGCGGCATCGGTCCGTATACTACGCACCGATGCGACGGCTGCCGGACCCCATGAGCCGCCTCGTCGTCCACGACGACGCGGCGCATCGGCTGGGGGGAGCGGTCCCGAGTCCTGCCTTTGCCTTCCTCCTCGCCGTCATCGCCCTGCCCTCGCTGTTCTGGCTCGTCATGCTCAAGCGCACGACGGTCTACACGGCGCCGGAGGAGTGGCTGATGAGGAACGTCGTCAGCAACCTCCACGCCTGGGTCGAGACGAACCTGCCGCCGGTCGAGACCGTCGTCGTCGCGATCAGCGCGCTCGGATCGGGCTGGTTCGTGGCCCTCGGCTTCGCCGTCCTCGGCCTGCTGGCCCTCGCCCGCGGCCGCCGGGACCTCGCCTTCCTCCTCGCCCTCGGCACGCTGTGCTTCCCGATCGAGTGGGCGCTGAAGTACTTCGTCTCGGCCGAGGCGATCAGCCTGCCGGCCCTTGTGTCAGCGATCTTCAACGTCAACGACGTCGGCCTCGACGACATCGCCGACTTCCCGGCCGGGCACGCCCTGCGCGCGACCGCCTTCTACGGCCTCGCCGCGTTCTGCGTCGCACGCCTCGCCCACGACGTGCGACAGGGGCAGATCGCGTACATCGTGGCGGCGATCCTCATCGGCGCCATCAGCGCCACCCGGATCTACCTCGGCGCTCATTACCCGATGGACGTGCTCGGCGGCTGGATGGCGGGCGGCGCGCTCGTCCTCATCCTCATCGCGATACACGTCCTGCGCGTCGACGAGCGGGCGCGTGCCCGCGAGGCCGCGGAGGCGGCGTCGCGACCGCCGGCCGCCGGGAGGCGCGTGGCCGTCCAGCTGCGACGCCCGACCGACCAGGGCGCGGGCGCCGGACCCGGCTCGAACGACGCCGCGGACCGCTGAGGCGTGCTCGACTTCATCGACCGCGAGGTCATCCCGTTCGTCCTCCAGATGTACGACGCGGTCGGCTACATCGGCGTCGCCCTGGCCGTGGCGCTCGAGACGATCGTGGCGCCGATCCCGTCCGAGGTGATCCTGCCGATGGCCGGCTGGAAGGTGAGCCAGTCGGTGGCCGATCCGTCCGTGGTCGAGCCGCTCACCGGCGTCGGCTGGAACATCCCCCTGGCGGTCGCGTTCGCGACGCTCGGGAGCATCGTCGGGGCATTGGTCGGCTACGCCATCGGCCTGTGGGGTGGACGGCCGCTGCTCGACCGCTACGGGCGCTACGTCGGCATCGGCGCCGAGGATCTCGACCGGGCGGACCGCTGGTTCGAGCGCTGGGGCAGCTGGGCGGTGTTCCTGGGGCGCATGGTGCCGCTGGTGCGCACGTTCGTGAGCTACCCCGCGGGGATCGCGCGCATGCCGATCGGCCGCTTCCTCCTGTTCAGCACGCTCGGCTCGCTGCCGTGGAACCTTGCGCTCATCTTCGCGGGCTACCTCGTCGGCGAGAACTACCCGCAGATCGAGGCGGCGCTCAAGCCGTGGGAATACGTCATCTACGCCATCGTCCTCGCCGTGGTCGCGCTGCTCGTCGTGCGCTGGTACCTGGGGAAGCGGCGACGCCGCGCCAGCGACGGCAGCTGATCGGTTGACCGACGGGCGAGCCGCGTGCCACCATCGGCCGGCAACCAGAGACCAGTTCGTCTTCGGGGCGGGGTGAAACTCCCCACCGGCGGTCGGCTCGCCTGAGGCGGGCCAGCCCGCGAACCGCATCGGCGTTCGATTCGAGACCGATGCGGCCGACCTGACCCCCGGCGCTCGCCGGGGCAGACAGGGCCGACGGTCACAGTCCGGATGGGAGAAGACGAGCCGTGGCGCGTCCCCGCGCGCTGCCTCCCCCGTTCACCGCGGGTGGTTGGAGGCACGCCGGCGCCAGCCGCGGCCATGCCCCGTGGCGACCACACACCGACCACGGAGCGGCATGAACGAGGGCAACGGACCCGATCCCCTGGCACTCGCGATCGACGGCGTGGGCCTGCGCTTCGGCGACGGCCCGTCCGCGGTCCAGGCGCTCACCGGGTGCACGCTCGACGTGCCGGCCGGGTCGTTCACGGTCGTCATCGGGCCGAACGGCTGCGGCAAGAGCACGCTGCTCCGGCTCGTGGCCGGCCTCCTGCCCCCCACGTCGGGCAGCGTCGTCGTCGGCGGCCGCGCGCCGGTGGCCGGCGACGGCCGGGTGGCGATCGCCTTCCAGCAGCCGCGCCTCCTGCCCTGGCGCTCGACGCTCGAGAACGTGGCCACGCCACTCGAGGTCGCCGGCGTGCCGGTGGCCGAACGCGAGCGCCGGGCACGGGTCGCGCTCGACCGGGTGGGGCTCGGGTCGGTCGCCGGCCTGCGACCGCGCGCGCTGTCGGGCGGCATGGCGCAGCGGGCCGCGCTGGCGCGCGCCCTCGTCATCGACCCGCCGGTCCTGCTCCTCGACGAGCCGTTCAGCGCGCTCGACGCGCTGACGCGCGAGACGTTCGACCTCGAGCTCCAGCGGCTGTGGCTCGAGCGGCCACGGACCGTCGTCCTCGTCACGCACTCGGTGCCGGAGGCGGTCACCCTCGCCGACCGGGTGGTGGTCATGACGCCGCGCCCGGGTCGGGTGGCCCGCGTCGTCGAGGTCGACCTGCCGCGGCCGCGCCCCGTCGACCTCGAGGGCAACCCGCGGGCCGCCGCCTTCGTGGCGCAGGTCCGCGAGGCGCTCGCCGCCGGACATGCCAGCGAGCTGCGGTCGTGGTCCGAGCCCGTCGAGGTGGCCGAATGAGGCGGGTCGGGACGGCGCTGCTGAGCGCCGCGGCATTCCTCGCGTTCTGGAAGCTCGTCACCGTCGTCGGCGGTTACCCCGAGTACATCCTGCCCGCGCCGGAGGTCGTGCTCGAGCGCGCCGCGCGCGCCATCGGCTCCGGCGTGCTGTGGGAGCACACCGCGGTCACGCTGGTCGAGGTCGTCCTCGGCTTCGCGGTCGGGGCGACGGTCGCCATCCTCACCGGGATCGCGCTCGGCAAGAGCGTCCTCGTCGAGCGCGTCCTGTCGCCCTATATCGTCGCCGCCCAGGCGGTGCCGATCCTCGCGCTCGCGCCGCTGCTCGACATCTGGTTCGGCGGCGGGCTGCTGGCGCGGGTCGTCATCTGCGCGCTCATCATCTTCTTCCCGATCGCCATCGCCACCATGGTCGGCATCCGCAGCGCCGATCCGCTGCTCGACGAGATGCTCCGCTCGCTCGGGGCCTCGGCGGCGCAGCGCACGCGGATGCTCGAGATCCCCTCCGCCCTGCCGGTGATCTTCGGCGGGCTGCGGGTCGGGGTCACGCTGGCCGTCATCGGCGCCGTCGTGGCCGAGTGGGCCGGGGCCAGCGTTGGCCTCGGCGTCCTCATCAACATCGCCAACCAGGGGCTGTTCGACACGCCCCTCATGTTCGTCGCGCTCGCCGTGCTGGCGATCATCGGGCTCACGTTCTACGGCCTGGTGGTGCTCGTCGAGCGACGCCTCGTCCCGAGATGAAAGGAACCTCGATGCGCCCTCTCCGCCCTGCCCTCGTGGCTGTCGTCGCCGCCGTCCTCGTCGCCTGCCAGGGGGGCGGCGGTGGCTCGGCGACCCCCGGTGAGCTGCGCGAGATCACGCTCGTGCTCGGCTATCGGCCCGACGTCCAGTTCGCGCCGTTCTACGTCGCCCAGCAGGAGGGCCACTTCGCCGCCGCCGGCCTGGAGGTCACCATCCGACACGAGCAGGCGCCCGACGTGCAGCGCCTCGTCGCCGACGGCCAGGCGGAGTTCGGCGTGGCCGATGCGACCGACGTGATGATCGCCCGCACCGCGGGCATCCCGATCCGCTACGTCTCGACCCTCTACAACGCGTTCCCGGTCGCGCTCATCGGCCCGGCCGGGACCGTGCCATCCGATCCGGCCGGCCTCGCCGGGATGACGATCGGCACGCCGGGGCGCTTCGGCTCGTCGTGGCACGCGCTGCTGGCGCTGCTCGACGCGGGCGGGCTGACCGAGGAGGACGTCACCATCCGCGAATACCCGCAGTTCAACCAGGTCGACGGCCTGTCGAACGGCGACGTCGACCTCATCACCGGCTTCCGCAACAACGAGCCGCTGCGGCTCGAGGCGCGCGGCATGGAGGTCGACCTGCTCACCGTCGACGAGATCGTGCCGCTGCCCGGTCCCGGCGTCATCACCGGTGACGAGCTGCTCGAGTCCGATCCGGAGCTCGTCTCGGCCTTCACCTCGGCCGTCGCCGCGGCCCAGGCCGAGGTCATCGCCGATCCGGACGTCGGCTTCGCGGCCGCCGAGGAGGCGGTGCCGACGATCGCCGAGGATCCGGAGGTCGCTCGCGCCGTGCTCGAGGCCACCGTTGAGCTGTGGGAGGGGAGCGGCTTCGACGACGGCGCCGTCGACCGCGAGCTGTGGGCCTCGGCCTACGAGACGATGGAGCGGCTCGGGTTCATCGACGGCTCGGTGCCGCTGGAGGACATGCTCGCCGAGCCCGAGTGACCGGCTGCGTGACCTGTTGACCGCATCCGCTCGGCGGACTCGACCGTCTGGCGCAGGACCATCATGGGCGTGACCGTGCCGACCCCGCCGGGGACCGGCGAGATGGCGCGGACGACGGGCGCGACGGCGTCGAACTCGACGTCGCCGACGATCCGCCCGTCGACGGCGTTGATGCCGCAGTCGACGATGACGGTCGAGCGGTTGACCATCTCGGGACGGATGAGGCCCGGCTGGCCCGCGGCGGCGACGAGGATCTCGGCGCGGCGCGTCTCGCGGGCGAGGTTGCGCGTGGCGCGATGGCAGATGACGACCGTCGCGTCGCGCGCCAGGAGGAGCGAGGCCACCGGCCGTCCGACGACCGCCGAGCGCCCGACGACGACCGCGCGCCTGCTCGCCACCTCGACGCCGTAGCCCTCGAGGATCGCCACGACGGCGAGGGCCGTGGCCGGCACGAAGGCCGGCTCGCCGCGGGCGAGGCGGCCGGCGTTCGTCGGCGTCGCCCCGTCGACGTCCTTCGCCGGATCGATGAGCTCGACGAGCCGGCGGCCGCGTGCGGCATCGGCGAAGGGCTGGGCGATGACGATGCCCGCGACCATCGGGTCGGCGTTCAGCCCGGCGATCGTCGCCTCCAGCCCCGCGCCGGCCGCGGCCTCCTCGGCGTCGATGATCCGGGCGGCCGCACCGATGCTCCGCGCGGCCCGCTCGAGGCTGGCCGCGTACACCGACGCCGGCTCGCTCGAGGCGTCACGCACGATTGCCAGGCACGGCGCATCGGCGCCCTCGGCCTCGGGGTCGACGAGGCGCTCGAGCCGATGCTGCAGCTCGCGCCGCAGGTGGGACGCGAGCTCCCGGCCGTCGAGCAGGCGGGCGCTCATCCGATGCGCTGCTCCACGGCGTCGCGGATCGCCCGCTCCCGCTCGTCGAGCCCGTCGAGGAGCCGGGCGAGCTCGCGCGCCGCCTCCTCGCCCAGCGGCTCGTCGTCCCGCAGGTAGGGGATGTTGATGCGCACGTTCATCGCCGCCCCGCGCAGCGCGGCCACGGCCAGAAGGGCGGCCACGCCGACGTCGCTGACCGCGTTGCGGCTGCCGATCGGCGCCAGGCGCTCGGCGAGGGCCAGGACCTCGGCCGCGGTCCGCGCCGTCTCGAGCGGCACGAGCGTCGCCTCGCGGGTCGCCTCGTCGATGCGTGCGGCGCGTGCGTTGCGCTCGTCGTCGCTGTCGCGGGGCAGGCGCCGCGCGGCGATGACCGCGCCGTAGGCCTGTGCATCCCGCTCGGCGAGCTCCTGAAGACGGTCCGACAGCCGGGCGCTGCGAGCCGCCAGCTCGGCGAGCTCCTCCTCGTGGCCCTCGGCCGCCGGGCGGCCGGTGGTCAGCGCCACGACCATGCCGACGAGCGCCGCGCCGGTCGCCCCGGCCAGGGCCGATGCGCTGCCGCCGCCGGGCACCGGGTCGTCGGTCGCCAGGCGGGCGAGCAGCTCGCGGACGGTCAGCTCACGGAGTCGGGTCTCCACCGGGGCGGGGCCTCGTGCGGGCGCCGCGGACCCAGCGAAATCGGCCCGCGCGACGCGGGCCGATTGTAGGCGCGGGGAGATCCGCGCTCAGGCCGCCCGCTCGAGCGCCTCGAGGAACCAGCGTCGGCGGCGACCGTCGAAGACGAGCGAGGCGCGCCCGCCGTCGTCGGTGCGGAGCACGAAGGTGATGCGCGGCCCGCGATCGGCCGGATAGGCGGAGCGCTCGTCGCGCACCGCGTCGAGGTCCACGACGCGGTGATGGCCGCCCTCCCAGGTGACCTCCGCCGGACGATCGGCGGCGCGGTCCCAGCGGACGTGGGCTTCGACGGGGGAAATCTTCACGAGTGCCATGCGATTTGTCGCTCCTCGGATGCTGCGATCCTGCTCGGGCACTCGAACAGGCGTTCGATTCAGGCGGCCACGATACCGAACAGACGTTCGGTTCGTCAAGCCCCTTCGTCGTCCTCCTCGTCGGCCGGCAGCGTGGGTCGCTCCCCGAAGTCGAAGCGTCGGGCCGGCCGTTCGCGGAGGAGCCGGGCCCGCACGATGGCGCGGTCGCCGAAGCGCTCGCGCACGGCGTCGATCGAGCGGGTCAGCCGATCGGTGCGCTCGTCGGCGTCGAACAGGGTGAGCTGCTGCACCTCGGACAGCGAGATGGCGGTGACGCCGATGAGCCGCACGCCGCGACCCGGGGCGATCGTGCGGCGCAGCAGGTCGCGCGCGACCTCGAACAGGAGCTCGGTCTCGCGGGTCTGGCGCGGCAGCGGCGCCTGGCGGGTCAGCGTCTCGAAGCCCTCGTAGCGCAGCCTGAGCTGGACCCCGCCGGCCGCGAGCCGATGGTGACGCAGGCGCGACCCGACCGATTCGGCGAGGTCGAGCAGGGTCGACTCGATCGTGGGCAGGTCGGCGGTGTCGTGGCCGAAGGTGTGCTCATGGCCGATGCTCTTCGGCGCCCCGAACGGCGCCACCGAGGATCGGTCGATGCCCCGCGCCCGGCCCGAGAGGTCGTCGCCGTGGCGCCCGAACCGACGGTGGAGCGTGCCGGGCGGCAGGGCGGCGAGCTGGCCGATGGTCGTCACGCCGTAGTCCGCGAGCGCCCGCTGCGCGCGAGGGCCGACGCCCCACAGCCGCCGGATCGGCAGCGGGGCGAGGAAGGCCGCCTCCTCGCCCGGCGGCACGATCACCAGCGCGTCCGGCTTGCGGAGGTCGCTGGCCACCTTGGCCACGAGCTTGTTCGTCGCCACCCCGACCGACACGACGAGCCCGGTCTCCTCGAGCACCCGCGCCTTGATCTCGCGGCCGATCGACACGCCGTCGCCGAAGGCGGCGGCGCTGGCGGTGACGTCGAGGAACGCCTCGTCCAGGCTGATCGGCTCCACGAGCGGCGTGTACGACGCGAAGATCGCCATGACCTGCTCCGACAGCTGCCGGTAGCGGTCGGGATGGCCGGACACGAAGATGCCGTCCGGACAGAGGCGCGCGGCCGTCGTGAGCGGCATCGCCGAGTGGACGCCGTACGTGCGCGCCTCGTAGGACGCGGCGCTGACGACGCCGCGGTCGCCGCGCCGTCCGCCGACGATGACCGGCTTGCCGCGCAGCGCGGGGTCGTCGAGGACCTCGACGCTCGCGTAGAACGCGTCGAGATCGGCGTGGATGATCGCCCGCACCGTCATGCCGCCACCTCGCGATGCGCCGGCACGTGCTGGCTCACCGATTCCGTACCATCGCGGCCGTGAGCGAGGGATCGGACTGGCGCGCGCGGGCCGTATCGGCCGGGGAGGCGGTCGCCGCCGTTCGGCCCGGTGCCCGGGTCTTCGTCGGCTCGGCCTGCGCCACGCCCCGAACGCTGCTCGCCGCGCTCGAGGCACGGGTCGACGAGCCGGCGGGCGTCGAGCTCGTCCATTTCCTGACCGATGGGGCGGCCGGCCTGCGCGCCGACGGTCGCGGCTCGGCGTTTCGCCACCGGACGTGGTACGTCGGGAGCGACATGCGCGAGCTCGCTGGCGCGGGCGGCGTCGAGTACGCGCCGATCTCGGTCGGCGAGGTGCCGCATCTCATCGAGGCGGGGCGCATCGGCTTCGACGTCGCGTTCGTCCAGGTCGCGCCACCCGACGAGTCTGGCCAGTGCAGCCTTGGCGTGTCGGTCGACGTGACGCGGGCCGCGGCGCTTGCCGCCGATCACATCGTGGCGGAGGTCAACCCGGCGATGCCCCGCTCCGGTCCGGAGAGCACGATCCCGCTGGATCGGATCGGCGCGCTCGTGGCCGTCGACACCCCGGTCATCGAGTACGTCCATCCCGACGTCGGCCCGGTCGCCGAGCGCATCGCGCGCTACGTGGCGCGGCTCATCCCCGACGGCGCGACCCTGCAGGTCGGCCTGGGCCGCATCCCGAACGAGATGCTGCGCTACCTCGAGGAGCGGCGCGGGCTGCGCGTCCATTCGGACGTGATCACCGACGGCATCCTCGACCTCGTCGAGCGCGGTGTCGTCGTCGGGCCGGTCGTCGGCGCCATGGCGATGGGCACGCGCCGGCTCTACGACCACCTCGACGGCAACCCGGCGATGACCCTCGAGCCGATCGAGCGCGTGGCCGACCCCGCCCGGCTGGCGCAGCTGCCGGGCCTCGTCTCGGTGACGCAGGCCTTCGCGGTCGACCTGTCGGGCCAGGTGACCGCCGAGCGGCTCGACGGCGACCGGTACGGCGGCCTCGGCGCCCAGCCCGAGTTCCACCGCGCCGCGATCCGGTCGCCCGGCGGCCGCGCGGTCGTGTGCCTGGCCTCGACGTTCGGCGACGGCAGCTCGGCCATCCGCCAGGTCCTCGAGCGCGACGAGCCGGTGTCCGTGGCCCGCGCCGACGTGCACTGGGTCGTGACCGAGTACGGCGTCGCCTACCTCCACGGCCGATCCCTGGCGGAGCGCGCCGTGGCGCTCATCGAGATCGCGCATCCCGATCATCGCGAGGCGCTCCTGGCCGATGCGGTCGCCGCCGGCATCGTCGCGGCCAATCAGACGCTCCGCAGCCGCGTCGCCTACCCGGTCGGCGAGGAGGCGGTCGCCGAGCTGCGCGACGGCCGGCGGGTCGAGATCCGGCCGACCCGCACGACGGACGCGCGCGCCCTCCAGGACCTGTTCTTCCGCATGCGGCCCGACGACGTCCGCACCCGCTTCTTCCGCAGCCTGCGCTCGCTGACCGATGAGATGGCCCAGCACCTGTGCAGCGTCGGCTACGAGCAGGAGATGGCGTTCGCGGCGGTGGTCGGGGAGCGCGAGGCGGAGCGCATCGTCGGGACGGCCTCGTACTTCCTCGATCCGGCCTCGGGCTTCGCGGACGTCGCCTACATGGTGGATCCCGAGTACCAGGGCACGGGCCTCGGCAGCGCCCTCCAGGAGCGGGCGATCGCCTACGCCCGGGCCCACGGCGTGATCGGCTTCACGGCCGACGTGCTGGCCGAGAACGCCGGCATGCTCGCCGTCTTCCGCCGCTCCGGCCTCCGCCTCGAGTCGCGCCTCGAGGACGGGGCGTTCGAGATCCGGATGCATTTCAGCTGACATCCCGCCGCCTCCCGCATCCGATCGGTCAGGCAGCGAAGTCGACCGACCGGCCGGCGCCGGGGGCGAGCAGGCCGAGCACGCGCTCGGCCTCCGCGGCGAGAGCATCGCGCGTCCGGCGGTCGAGGTCGCCGAAGGGACGGAGCCGGATCGCCGCCGTTCCGTCCCGCCGCTCGAGCTCCCAGGTGCCGGCCACGAAGCCGTCGACGAGGAACGTCGGCAGGACGTCGGCGTTCTTCGTGTGCACCGCGGCCCGGTGCCGCTCGTCGATGACCCGCGTCCGCGCCTTCGTGGCGTGCGACAGCAGGAGGCTGTCCCAGCGGGCGAGGAGGCGGGGTGGCGCCGCGGTCTCGCCGCCCGGCCGCGGGGCGTCGACAAGGTCCACGAGCTCGCGGCCGTCCTCGTCCTTCAGCCGCACCGTCGCGTCGCCCAGGGCCGCCACGGCGTCGCGCCATGGCTTCATCCCGCCCTTGCCGCGGCCGACGTAGGCGGCGAGGTCGTCGATCGTCGCCGGCCCGAAGGCGGCCAGGTAGCGGCGCGCGACGTGGGCGCGCGCATCGGCCTCATCGATCTCGGGCGGCTCGACGCCGAGCCACTCCGAGGCGAGGGCGTACCGCGAGCGGCCGTAGCCCTCGCCGTCCCACGGGACGTGGACGAGCGGGACGTGCGCCGCGAAATGGCGCCATGCCGCGCGCACGACGATCTGCCTGTCGGGCTCGCGCCAGGCGGGACGCGTCGTGGCGGTCGCATCGGCGCCGATCTCGGCGGCCATGATCCGATCCAGCTCGAGCGACGTCTTCGGTCCGTCGCGCAGGGCGGCACGGGCTGGCTCGTGGGCGGCGTGCATCCGCCTGCTGAGGTCCGATTCGGCCGGATCGGCCTTGAGGACGAGGCGCCACTGGGCGAGGCGCATCGGCTGCATGACGGCGAACATCGGCCACAGGTCGTCGGCGACGACCACGTGGATCGTGATCCGCATCAGCGAGCTGCGGACGACGGTGCGCCGCTCGAGCGCGGCGGCGAGGTCGGCGGTCGCACGGTCGGCGACGCGGGCGGCGAGGGCGACCGGCGGCCACTCGGGATGCTGGGCCTGGAGCGAGACGGCGTGCGTCACCGCATCGGTCGCGCCGGACGAGAACGGCTCGAGCAGCCCCTGGCGGGCGAGCGTGGCGCGGTTGAGGTCGCGCAGGGAGAGCGCCGTGCTCGGCGCCATGGGCGGGTGCCTAGCCGAGGCGGCGGATGACGCCGACCACCTTGCCCTGGATCTGGACCTCGGTCGCGTAGATCGGCTCCATCTCGGCATTTGCCGGCTGGAGGCGGATGCGGTCCTTCTCGCGGAAGAAGCGCTTCAGGGTGACCCCGTTGTCCTCGAGCAGCGCGACGACGATGTCGCCGTCGCGCGCGCTGGCCTGGGGCTGGACGATGACGAAGTCACCGTCGTCGATGAGGGCGTCGATCATGGACTTGCCGCGGACGCGGAGGACGTACGAGTCCTCGCGGGCGTCCATCGAGCGCGGCACCTCGAGCGTCTCGGCCGCGTCCTCGTAGGCCTCGATCGGTTGGCCGGCGGCGATCTCGCCCATGACCGGCAGCGTCAGCGTCTCGCGCTCGACGGGCATGCGGAACGGGGTGACCTTGCCGGTCTCCGGCGGCTGGGAGGTGACGTTGGCCGTGAGACGGAGCGCGCGAGAGGCATGGTTGCCGCGCTCGATGAGGCCGTCGCGCTCGAGGGCGATGAGGTGATGGTGCACGGCGCTCGTGGAGGCGAGGCCCACCGCATCGGCGATCTCGCGGACGGACGGCGGATAGCCGCGCTCCGCCACGGTGCGTGCGATGCAGTCGAGGATGCGCTGTCGCCGCTCGACGTCGTGCCTTGTCAACCCTGCTGTCCCTCCGCGCTCGGGCGCGTGTGCGTTCGCCGCACCGTAGCAGAACGCATGTTCTAATGTCAAACCGCGGGCTCTGGTATCATCCCGGTCGCCCGACGTTCGCTCGGGCGCTCCCGTCCCGCCCGCCAGGAGACGAAACTTCCGCGTGAACCTGTCCTCGTCGGCGCGCTACCTGCGCCTCGGACGCCTCGTCGTCAGGCTGCCGACCTACGCCCGGATCGTGTGGGGCCTGCTGCGCGACCCGCGGACCCCGGTCGGGCTCAAGGCGATGCTGGCCGCGTCGCTCGCGTACGTCGTCATGCCGGTCGACCTCGTCCCGGACGCGATCCCGATCCTCGGCCAGGCCGACGACCTCACCGTCCTCCTGATCGTGCTCGACCTGTTCATCGCCAACGCGCCGGAGGAGGTCCGCGCCGAGCACGTCGCGCGCGCCAGGAGCGGCACGGCCGACCTCGACCGCGACCTCGCCCGCCTGCGCTCGCTGATGGGGCACCGATTCGACCGCATCCGCGACGACCTGCCCGAGCTGCTCGAGCGCTATGGGCAGCTGCGGGATCCCGATGAGCTCAAGCGCGCCCTGGCGTCGTGGCGACGCCGGCGGACGCGAACCACCACGACAGAGGAACGTAGATGAAGGTCATCCTCAAGCACGATGTGAAGGGCCTCGGTCGCGAGGGCGACCTCAAGGAGGTCAAGGACGGGTACGCCCGCAACTTCCTCCTGCCCACCGGCAAGGCGATCGTGGCCGACAAGGGCGCCGTCGCGAACTGGGAGCGCCACCGCGACCAGCGCGAGGAACGCGATCGTGCCGAGCGCGCCGCCGCCGAGGCGACCGCCGAGCGGCTCCGCGAGCTCAAGCTCGAGATCCCGGTCAAGGCCGGCGAGCGCGGCCGCCTGTTCGGCGCCGTCACCTCGCATCAGATCGCCGCGCTCATCAACCGCGAGGGGATCGAGCTCGACCGTCACGCCCTCCATCTCCGCGAGCCGATCAAGGCCCTCGGCGACTACCGCGTCGACGTCCGCATCATGCCGGGCGTCGAGGCCACCGTCTCGGTCTCCGTCGTCGCCGAGAGCTGACGGCTCCGCGGGCTGAGATCAGTCCCGGCGGGTCGT
>DATAJO010000044.1:0-19382 GCA_036262075.1 Candidatus Limnocylindria bacterium | reverse complement strand
GCGGGCCTCGACCGGCTGCTCCCGGCGCTCGCGGACGTCCCGATCGCCGAGGCCTGGGGCGGACCGATCGACATCTCGGCCGATCGCCTGCCGATCATCGGCAGCACCCACGGCGGCCGGGTCCACCACGCCTACGGCTTCGCCGGCAACGGCGTCGGTCCGGCACGGCTCGCCGGCCGCGTGATCGCCGCCCGGATCGCCACGCCCGACGACCCGGTGGCCCGCCTGCCGATCGCCGAAGCGGGCGTCCCGCCGCTTCCCGCCGGAGCCCATCCGCTACCTCGGCGCGCGCGTCGTCCGCGAGGCGCTCATCCGTCGCGACGAGGCGCCGCCGAGGAGGTCGCGCGGGAGATCGGCGTGGCGATGTCCGTCGCCGTCGTCGACTCCGGCGGCCAGCTCGTCGCCTTCGAGCGCATGGACGGCGCCGACCTCGTCACGGTCCGTTTGGCGACGGACAAGGTGTGGACGGCCCTCGTCAACCGGATGCCGACAGGGGACCTCCCGCCGCTCGTCCAGCCGGGCGCCGAGTTCTACGGTTACGACTCGATCGCCGGCGGGCGGATGGTCGTATTCGCCGGGGGCTTGCCGCTCGAGCGGGATGGCGTGCTGGTCGGCGGGGTCGGGGTCAGCGGTGGCTCGGTCGAGGAGGACCGGCGGGCCGTCGAGGCGGCGACCGGCGCGTTCGCCCCGGTCCGCTAGACGGTGGCCCGGGCCCGACCGCAGGGCGGCCGAGCTATCGGGTCACCATCGGCCGATCCTCCTCGTTTCGGACCTCGCACGGGACCGAGGCGATTGGCCGTTGCCATGGCCAGGCCTCGGGCCTATCCTCCGCCCATCCCTGGCCTCTGGGGGAGGGCCACACGTCCCGCGCAGTCGAGGTGTGCCCATGCTTCGTCGCGTGCCGCCAGTGCTGATCGGCCTCGTACTGGTCGCCTGCTCCCAGGCAGCCCCGTCACCGTCCGAGCCGAGCAGCGCTCCGCCCGCTGCTGACGCCACACCCGAGCCGACGGCGATGCCGACGCCGACGCCCGAGCCGACCGAGAAGCCGACGCCAACGCCGGTCCCGTTGGGCACGAGGCAGTTCGGGTGGGACCATCCGCTCTCGATCACCGTGCCTGACAACTGGACGCGGTGGTCGGGTGGTGGCCCGTCGACGCTGGTGATCGAGGTCCCCGTCGATCGCTGGATCCAGTTCACCGTCGAACCGCCACCCGAGGGCGGCTCGTGGCTCGATCGCATCACGTCAGCCAACCAATTGACGGTTGGCGAGCCGGTGCCGACCGAGATCGGGGGCGTGCCAGGCGTTGCCGTCGACTTCGAGCTCCGAGACGACGCCCCCATCTGTCAGACCGAAGGCGAACCGTGCTTCCAGCTCGTTCCGTCCGGGTTCGCGTTCTGGGTCGTGCTCGAGGACCGGCCGAATCGTGCATGGATCATCGACCTGGACGGGACCGAGATCCTCATCCTCACCGACGCCCCTTCGGCGGCGTTCGACGCCTGGGTGGCCACCACCGAGGAGGTGCTGTCGACCCTGACCTGGAGCGACTGAAGGGCGGTCGGGCGCCGGAGCGACCGCAGGGCGGCCGAGCTATCGGGTCACCATCGGCCCGTAGTCGTGAGCCTCGTCGCGCTTGGCAAGCTCGTTGACCCGCCGCAGCCGCCAGCCGAGGCCGATCTCGAAAGCACCGAAGACGATGGCGAAAGCGCCGATGAGCCAGACGAGGCTCAGCGCCCCGGCCGCGGGGAACAAGACGATGAGGATGCCGAACAGGATCGACGCCACGCCGGCGAGCGCCATCCACACCTCGCCCTGGATGAAGCGTCGCAGCCGGATGGCGAGGACGATCTCGATGATGCCGGTGAGGACCGACCAGGCGCCGATGACGATGACCAGCGCCCAAGTCACGATCTGCGGCGGCAGGACGAGCGCCGCCACACCGGCGGCGATGCTGACGACGCCCTCGAGGACCGCGAGCCACCAGCTGCGGTCCACGCCGCGGGTGCGGATGCCGGCGAGGAGCTCGAACGCGCCGTCGACGATCGCCCAGGCGGCGAAGAGCGCGACGAGGATCGCGATGCCCCAGGCCGGTGACAGGAAGGCGAGGAGGCCGAACGCGATCGCCGCCAGGCCGCGGAGGATGAAGGTCCACCACCATCGGGCGATGCCGATGATGAGGCGCTGGCCGAGGCCGCCGACGATGGTCATCGGTCTATGCCCGTTGCACGGTCTATGCCTGCGGCACGTGCGAATGCGCGTGGGAGTGGGCGCTGCGCGCCTGCGGATGCGTGGCGGCGACGGCCTCGAGCAGCTGCTTCGAGGCCCGGGCCACCTCGGCCACGGCCTGCTCGAACGCCTCCTCGTTCGCCGACGACGGCTTGCGGTAGCCGCTCACCTTGCGCACGAACTGGAGGGCGGCGGCGGTGATCTCCTCGTCGCTGGCCGGGACGGGACCGGTTCGCAGGGTCTTGATGCTTCGGCACATGCCGTAAGCATACGCGCTCAGTCGACGAGCAGCTCCTCCAGGGACTCGACGACCCGGTCGGCGGCCGAGACATCGGTCTCCGCGAACTGCGGTACGGCGATGCAGGTCAGGCCGGCGGCCTTCGCCGCGGCGACGCCGGACGGCGAATCCTCGAGCGCGAGCGCCTCTTCGGGTGCCACGCCCAGCCGCTCGCAGGCCAGCAGGTAGATGTCCGGCGCCGGCTTCGAGTGCTCGACGTCGTCGGAGGTGACGATGACGTCGAAGGCGTCGGCCAGGCCCGCGGTGGCGAGCGCGTCGTCGACGAGGAAGCGCGGCGAGTTCGAGGCCAGCGCAAGGGGCACGCCATCGGCCCGGAGGCGCTCGACGAGCTCGATCGCGCCCGGCCGCGCGTCGACCTGGCGACGGACATGCTCGTGCATGAGCTCGATCATCTCCTCCACGAGCTTCGGCCCCTCCTCCGGCGGCCGCCCGAGCCGGCGGGCGAAGTAGTCGGCGGTGAAGGCGAAGCTCGTGCCGATGACGGCGAGCTTGTCGTCCCACGTGAACTCGTTGCCGTGGCGCCGGAACAGCTCGGCCTCGGCCTCGTGCCACAGCGTCTCGGTGTCGAGGAGGAGGCCGTCCATGTCGAACACGACCGCGCGGTACCTGCCGCTGAGAGGCATGCCGTTGCCTATCGCAGGCTGCGGGCCGCGGCCGCCCGCTCTCGGAGGAGCGGCGTGACCTCGTAACGGCCATCCGGCCGTGTCGCGGCCAGCTCGTCGATCGTGTCGACGACCTCCGCGAGGCCGATGCGCTCGCCCCAGCTGATCGGTCCTGAAGGCCAGTTCGAGGCGAGCTGCATGGCGGTGTCGATGTCGTCGGCGCTCGCCACGCCGTCCGCCAGGGCCGATGCCGCCTCGTTGAAGATCGCCGCCAGCACCCGGCGCTGGATCGCGTCGGCATCGAGTCCGCCCGGGGGCCGCGCGAGCTCGCTCCACGGCTCGCCCCGCGTGCCATCGGCGGCGTAGTCGTAGTAGCCGGCGCTCGTCTTCCGCCCCAGCCGGCCGGCCTCCACGACCCGGCGCTGGACGTCGGCGGGGGCGAAGCGCGGGTGGCGCCCGAAGCCCGCGAAGATCGACTCGCCGGCGGCGAGGTTCACGTCCGTGCCGACGACGTCGGCGAGCTCGAACGGGCCGAGCCGGAAGCCGGCGCCACGGATCGCCTCGTCGATCTCGGGGACCGACGCCTCCCCCGCCTCGAAGATGCGGAACGCCTCGAGGTACAGCGCGCGCTGGATGCGGTTCACGATGAAGCCCGGCGTATCGGCGGCGAGGACCGGCGTCTTGCCGAGCCGGGTAGCGAGCCGCGCGAGCGCATCGGTCACCGATGGGTCGGTGGACGGGCCGCCGATGACCTCCACCAGCCGCATGAGCGGCACCGGGTTGAAGAAGTGCATGCCGGCCACGCGCTCCTGGCGGCTCGTCGCCGACGCGATGTCCGCCACCGACAGCGAGCTCGTGTTCGTGGCCAGGATCGCGGCCGGCTCCGCCGCGGCGTCGAGGGCGGCGAAGGCGCGCCGCTTGAGCGCCAGGTCCTCCGGTGCGGCCTCGATGACGACGTCGGCCCGCGCCAGATCTTCGAGCGAGGGCACGGAGCCGATGCGCCGCTTCGCGGCGTCCGCATCGGCTGCCGAGAGCTGGCCCTTCTCGACCTTGCGGTCCAGGAATGCGCCGATGCGCTCGGCCGCCCGCTCGGTGGCCCCCTCGACCGGGTCGTGGAGCAGAACCTCGAGGCCCGCCTCGGCCGCGACCTGGGCGATCCCCGCCCCCATCGTCCCCGCGCCGAGAACGCCGATCGACCCTGCCTCGGTCATTGGCCCGTAAAGCGGGGGTCGCGCTTCTCGGTGAACGCGGCCACGCCCTCGGCGTGGTCCTCGGTGCGCCCGGCGACGTCCTGGAGGGCCGCCTCGGCGGCCAGGCTGGCGGCGAGATCCTCGTCCTCGGCGGCGTTGACGAGCCGCTTGGTGAGGCCGATCGCGACGGTCGGGCCCGCGGCGAGCCTGGCGGCGAGCTGCCGCGTGACATCGGCGAGCTGCTCGCCCGGCACGACGGATGCGACGAGCCCGGCGGCCTGGGCACCGGCGGCGGTGAGCTGCCGCTCGCCAAGGAGGATCTCGGTGGCCCGATGCCGGCCCAGCGCCCGCACCAGGGTGCGCGTCAGCCCGGAGTCCGGCACGAGGCCGATGCGCCCGAAGGCGGGCACGAAGCGCGCCTCCTCGGCCGCGACGACGAGGTCGGCGGCCAGGGCCAGGCTCATGCCCGCGCCGGCGGCCACGCCGTTCACCGACGCGACGACCGGCTTCGACAGGCCGCGGATGGCCTCGATCAGCGGGTTGTACTCGGTGGTCAGGACGCGACGGAACGCGCGCTCGCTCGACCCGCCGCGCAGGTCCGCGCCGGCGCAGAACGCGCGGCCGGCCCCGGTGATGACCACGGCGCGGACGTTCGCGTCGCGGCCGGCGTCCTTGAGCGCCGCGAGGAGCGCACGGCGCAGACCGGAGTCGAGCGCGTTCAGGCTCTCGGGCCGGTTGAGCGTGAGGGTCGTGCCGGCCCCGTCGGTGACGACGAGGAGGCTGTCGGTGGCGTCAGGCATCGGCGCGAATTCTACCGGTGACGTGCCCCGCCGACCCCGCCGGGGTCAGCGGTCGAGCGTGTAGAACGACCCCACGTCCTGCATGCCGGCGGCGAGGTACAGCCGGTGCGCCACGGCGCGATGCTGGCCGCTCTCGAGCGCGACGGCGTACGCCCCGCGCCGGCGCGCCTCGGCGAACGCGGCGTCGAGGAGGGCGGCGCCGACGTCGCGACCCCGAGCCGCCTCGGTGACGATGAGGTCCGGCACCCAGGCCTGCGGCGCGGAGGTGTAGAACGGCCGGCGCAGCTCGAGGCTGATGAAGCCGATCGGCGTGCCGTCGGCCTCGCGCGCGAGCATCGAGCCCGTCTCGGGCCGGCGCACATGGACGTCGTACGTGCGGCGCAGCGCGGGAAGCTTCTCCTCGGCCGGCGTCGGCCGCCCGAGCTCGGCGAGGAGCCGGGTCGTGGCCTCGAAGTCGTCGTCGGTGGCCTCGATCGGCCGGATCTCCACCCCCTCGGCGGTGATCCCGCGCACGGCGATCGGCGCGATCTCGAAGTACTTGCCCTGCTCGACGAACCCCGCGGACTCGTACAGCGCGCGAGCCACAGTCCTGTCGTACGAGACCTCGAGCTCGAGCCGATGCGACCCGCGCAGCCGCCACTCGGCGATGACGGCGGCCACGAGCGCGCGGCCGATCCCCTTCCCGCGCTGCGCCTCGCGCACGACGAGGTCGCTGAGCCAGCCCTCGAACGTGGCGTGGTTCAGGCGCCGCCGAAAGCGGAAGACGACGAGCCCGGCCGGCTCCCCGTCGGCCGTGGCGAGGAACGGCGCGGCGTCGACGTCGTTGACGAGCGCCTCGAACGGCTCGCGGTGCGGCCCCGGGTCGGTGT
This sequence comes from Candidatus Limnocylindria bacterium, assembly GCA_036262075.1. Lineage (GTDB taxonomy): Bacteria > Chloroflexota > Limnocylindria > QHBO01 > QHBO01 > JACDBZ01. The sequence goes on along the minus strand of DATAJO010000044.1, from coordinate 13,399 downwards.
CCGGCAGACCGTAGAGCTCGCGCGCCAGCGCGAGCGCATCGGCGAAGTCGTCGCGGCCGAGCGGGCGGATCTCGACGCCGGGCGGACGCGGAACGGACAGCCCGCCGACGGGCCGATCCGGGTTGCCGAGGTTCATCGGCCCGTGAAGTCGGGCTCGCGCTTCTCGAGGAAGGCGGCCATGCCCTCCTTCTGGTCCTCGCTCGCGAAGAGGAGGTAGAAGAGCCGGCGCTCGTGGGCGAGCGCATCGGTCAGGCTCATCTCGAACGCGGCGTTCACCGCCTCCTTCGCCACGCGCAGGGCGATCGGGCTCTTCGTCGCGATCTTCGCGGCCAGCGCCAGGGCGTCCTCGACGACGACCTCGTCCTGGGTGACGAGCGCCACGAGGCCCGCCGCCTCCGCCTCGCGCGCCGTGATCGGGTCGCCGGTGAGGATCATCCGCATCGCCTTCGACTTGCCGATGGCCCGCGTCAGCCGCTGGGTACCGCCGGCGCCGGGGATGACGCCGATATTGATCTCGGGCTGCCCGAACTTCGCGCCCTCCCCCGCCACGATGAGGTCGAGCGTCATCGCCAGCTCGCAGCCCCCGCCCAGCGCCCAGCCGTTCACGGCGGCGATCACCGGCTTCGTGATCTTGCGGATGCGGTCCCACTGGCCGATGCGGTTGGTGAGCAGCATGTCGATCGGCGTCGCGCCCGCCATCTCACCGATGTCGGCGCCCGCGGCGAATGCCCGCTCGTTGCCGGTCACCACGATCGCGCGCACGCCGTCGTCGCGGTCGAGCTCCTCGAGCGTGCTGCACAGCTGGTCCATGACCGCGCCATTCAGGGCGTTGAGCTGCTTCGGCCGGTTCAGGCGCACCAGCGCGGTGCGCGCATCGACCTGGCGCACGACGATGACGAGCGGTTCGTCCCGTGGCGAATCCGTCATCGGTCCATCCTGACGACGATCGGTGGGGGTGCGCTCCTGCAAGTCATAGATTTCCGCATGTTCCAGCGGGCGAATCCGTCCCGCAAGCCGGCTTGCGCCGCCACGACGGGCAGCTGACGGGCTGGCGTCACTGGACCTTCTCCCACGGGTTCGGCAGCGCGGTGCCGCATTCGGAGCAGAACTTCGCCGTCGCCGACAGTCCCGTCTCGCCGCACGCGGGGCAGGTGATGCCCTCGCCGGCCTGCTGCCGCCGCAGCTCGGCGAAGCGCGGCGCGCGCTTCTCGTGGAAGGCGTCGACCGCCTCCTTCGTCTCGTCGGCCGTCGAATGGATCGCCAGCCAGTCGCGCGCGTGCTGGACCGTCTGCGCCCACACCAGGTCGCGCCACCAGTTCAGCTGGGTCTTCGTGTAGCGGATCGTCTCGGGCAGCTTGCGGGCGAGGTTCTCGGCCAGGGCGGCGACCTCGGCGTCCAGGCTGTCACGCGACACCACGCGGTTCACGAGGCCCCAGTCGAGCGCCTGCTGCGGGCTGATCCGCTCGCACAGCATGACGATCTCGCGCGCCCGCCGATCCCCGACCATGAGCGGCAGCCACTGGGTCGCGCCGCCGGCCGGCACGGAGCCGTGCTCCGGCCCGACGTGCCGGATGTATCCGTCGTCCACGATCACCGACAGGTCGCAGGCCATCTGCAGCTCGTTGCCGCCGCCGACGCACACGCCGTTGATGCGGGCGATCGTCGGCTTGCCGATGTTCCGCAGCCGGTCGTGCATGTCGATGAAGGCGCCCATCCAGCGCCAGTACTGGCCCGAGGTCGAGCCCATGCGGGCCTGCTCGTCGAGGTCGGCGCCGGTGCAGAACGCCCGGTCCCCCGCCCCGGTGACGACGACGACGGCCACCGCGTCGTCCCAGGCCGCCTGCTCGAACGCCCGCGCCAGCTCGCGCATCGTCGGGAAGTCGAGGGCGTTGAGGACCTCGGGCCGTTCGATCGTGACCGTCGCGACGGCGCGATGAAGATCACGCTCGTAGCGGACGTGCTCGAAGCCGAGCGTCGCCGGGTCCGCCGCGATCGGTGCCGCCGGCTCAGGCATCGGCCTCGTCGGGAGCGATGAACAGGCGCACGCCCGCCGACGCGAAATTGCGCAGGTCCTTCGCCGACTCGATCCCCGCGTCGGACGAGAGCGCCGCCTCGAGATCGGCCATCGTGTCGAACGACATCTCGGCCATGAGGTGGTACGGCGCCGGCCGCCCCGCCACCCCGCGCGGCGTCGTCAGCCGCACCCCCCGCAGGTTCGGGTAGCGGTCGACGATCGGCGCATGGACGCTCCGATAGTGCTCGTCGAACGCGGCGGGGTCCTCGGGGTGGTCGTACAGGGCGATGAGCCGAGGCATCGGCGTCAGCGGCGGAAGTAGTCGGCGTTGATCTGGATGTACTGCTGCTGGTCGTCGGGCACCGCGTCCTCGGCGAAGATCGCGGTCACCGGGCATTCCGGCTCGCACGCCCCGCAGTCGATGCACTCGTCGGGGTCGATGTAGTACTGCGGGTCGTCGTCCGTGGCATGGATGCAGTCGACCGGGCAGACGTCGACGCAGCTCGCGTCCTTGACGCCGATGCAGGGCTCGGTGATGACGTACGTCATGGGCTGCGAAAGTCCCTCGTTAATCGACAGACGGCTGCAATCGAGTCTACACCGATGCCCCCGTCGGGGACGGGCCGCCGCCTCGTGGCGCCTCACCCGGGTACGATCACCGGCATGCTGAACGATCTCGGCCACCGCCCGCTCATCCCCGCCGCCGTCACGCCGCTGACCGATGGCGGCGCCACCGCCGACCTCCACGCCATCGCCCCGTACGCCGCGTTCCTCGAGGCGAACGGCGCCGACGGCGCCTTCGTGTGCGGCACGACCGGAGAGGGCGTCCAGCTGTCGGTCGCCGAGCGGAAGCAGGTGGCGGAGGCGTTCCGCGCCGCCCTGCGCGGCGTCCTCGTCGTCCATGCCGGCGCCCAGACGACGGCCGACACCGTCGCCCTCGCCACGCATGCGCGAGAGGTCAAGGCCGATGCGGTGGCCGTCATCGCGCCGCCGTATTTCCGGCTCGACGACGACGAGCTCACCGCCCACTTCGTCGCCGCGGCCCGCGCGGCGGCGCCGGTGCCGTTCTACTGCTACGCGTTCACCGCGCGATCGGGCTACCCGCTGCCGATCGAGGTCATCCGGCGCATCGGCGCATCGGTCGACAACCTCGCCGGCCTGAAGGTCAGCGAGTCGCCGTTCGAGCGCGTGGCTCCCTACCTCGAGCTCGGGCTGCCCGTGCTCGTCGGCAGCGAGCCGCTCATCCCGGAAGCGGTTGCGGCCGGGGCGATCGGCACCGTGTCGGGCATGGCCGCCGGCTTCCCGGACGTCGTCCGGCAGTGCCTCGACACCGCCGATGCCGCCGCGGGCGCGCGCCTGTCCTCGCTGCGGTCCGCGCTGGAGGCATCGGGCCAGCTCATCCGGGCCGTGAAGCACGTCCTCGGCATGCGGGGACTGCCGGTCGGTCCGGACGTCCGCCCGCCGTTGCGTCGCCTGACCGCCGACGAGGCCGCGGCGCTGGAGCAGGCGGTGTCGTCGGAGCTGCCGCGGTCGACGTGAGCATGGGCGCGAGGGTCGGCCTGGTCGTTGCCGTCCTGGCCACGCACACCGGCTCCTGCGTGTACCCGCGGGCGCAGGCCGTCGAGGTCCCGGAGGCGCGCGCCACGGTCGAGCGCGCCGGCATCGTCGCCGAAGTGACGGGGCTGGACGACGACCTCGCCGTGTCATTCGTCGACGGGACCGAGGTGCTGCTGTCCCGGCGCCAGTACGTCATCGGCTCCCAGCCGCATCCCGGCGACCTGGTGGCAACCGGTGCGACGAGCGATGGCCTCACGCTCGTGGCGGTCATTCCGTACGACGAAGAGCTCGACTGCTACTCGGTGTACTCCCCGGCCGCCGTCAGGGGCGATTCCATCGTCCTGGGCGCAGGCATCGCGGTACCGCTCAGCCCGAATGCGACGGATGAAGACGTCGTCGGTCCGGGTGACGCTCCGGCGGGGCGGCGACCGCTGACGCAGGACACCCGGTTCTTCACGCACGATGCGGCATGCCTCGACTCGACCGGGCACGTCGTCCGTATCGAGCGCGGGATCTACGAGGGCGGCGACCCTGGTGAGGGTGACTAGGCGGTCGTCAGCTCGGCGGCAGCCTGCTGGGCCCGGAGGGACGCGAATCCGGGCTTGATCTGCTCGTTGATGATCCGCAGCCGACCGTCGAACGGCCAGAACGCGGACTTCATCGCGTTGAGCGTCAGCCACTCCATGTCGTCGAGGTCGATCCCGAACGTCCGCGACAGCGCCGCGAACTCGGACGACAGGCTGATGCCGCTCATGAGCCGGTTGTCGGTGTTCACCGTCACCCGGAACCGGAGCCGGCGCAGGAGGTCGATGGGGTGCTCCTCGAGCGAGGCCGCGGCCCCGGTGTGGACGTTCGAGGTCGGGCACATCTCGAGCGGGATGCGGCGGTCGCGGACGTACGCCGCCAGCCGGCCGAGCGCCACGCGGCCGTCGGGGCGGACCGTGATGTCGTCGACGATCCGCACGCCGTGGCCCAGCCGCTCGGCGCCGCACCACTGGAGCGCCTCCCAGATCGACGGCAGCCCGAAGCCCTCGCCGGCGTGGATCGTGAAGTGGAAGTTCTCGCGGGCGATGAGGTGGAACGCGTCGAGGTGCCGGGTCGGCGGGTAGCCGGCCTCCGGGCCGGCGATGTCGAAGCCGACGACGCCCGCGTCGCGGTGCCGGACCGCGAGCTCGGCAATCTCGACTGAGCGCGCCGCCTGGCGCATGGCGGTGATGATCAGGCCGATCGTGATCGGGCGGCCGGCCGAGCCTCGCCGGAAGCCCTCGAGCATCGCCTCGGTCACCTCGTCGAGCGTCAGGCCGCCGGCGGTGAGGAGCTCGGGCGCCATGCGGACCTCGGCGTACACGACGCCATCGGCGGCGAGGTCCTCGGCGCACTCGGCCGCCACGCGCTCGATCCCGTCGCGGGTCTGCATGACCGCCACGGTGTGCCGGAAGCCCTCGAGGTACAGCTCGAGCGACTTCCGATCGGCGCCGAGCGTGAACCAGCGGGCAAGCTCGTCGGGATCGGTCGTCGGCAGCTCGCGGTAGCCGGACTCGGCGGCGAGCTCGAGGACGGTCGCCGGGCGCAGCCCGCCGTCGAGGTGGTCGTGGAGGAGCACCTTCGGCGCGCGACGGATGGCCTCGAGGTCGAGTCGGCTGGCCGGACGGTCCATCGGCCGTCAGCCCTCCGACGGTCCGAGCGTGGCCTGTCGTGCCGGCCCGGACGCCTCCGGGCGAGCTTCCTTGAGCTCCACGAAGACCACGTGGGTCTCCGACTCGCCGATGTTCTCGCCGATGTGCTCCTGGGCATCCAGCCAGCGGACGACGCCCGAGGGGATCTCGACCTCCGCCTGCGTGCCGCCGCTCTCCAGGCGGCGACGGAAGCTGGAGAGCGTGACCATGACGCTGTCGGGATGGCCGTGCGGCGTGGTGCGGTCGCCGGGTCGGTCGCGGTACTCGAGCACGCGGACGCGCTCGTTCTCCATCACGACGCGGTAGAGGCCGGCGTTGGACTCGACGGGATCTGCACTCATGGCCGAACGGTACTCCGGCGCCGGATGTCGTCGCAACGCTCGGCGCGCACACGCGCCCATGGGCTGGCAGCGGTCCTGCGATAGCCGGCCCCATGCATTGGATCACCACACGTCCGGCCGCGCTCGGCGCCGTCCTCCTGGTCATGGCACTCGCGCTCGCCGGGTGCTTCAACGAGCGGGACGAAAACACCAACGAAGGAACGAACCCCAGCCCCGGCGCGATCGCGGTCGAGGTGCGCCTGACCGATGACGGGATCGAGATGCCCAGCGAGATCTCTGGCGGCAAGGTCGAGTTCGAGGTCTCGAACGCCGGCGCGTCGCCGCACGGCTTCGGAATCGGGGGCGTCGACGGCGGTCTCGACGAGCTGCGCCCCGACAAGCTGGAGACGCTGCGCGTCGAGCTCGACCCGGGAAGCTACACGGTGTACAGCCCGGTCGACGGGGACCGAGAGGCAGGCCTCGAGGTCCAGCTCACCGTCACCGAGCCGGCGGACGATGGGGGCGCCCCGCTCAACGACGAAGGCGTCGGACCGAGCGAGGAGCAGCAGCCGATCGAGAACGGCGGCTGACGGGTTCCGTCGGGCTCAGCCGCCCTCGCGGACGTCGGCGGCGGTGCCGATCCCCACGCTGGCGGCCTTCGGGTGGCCCAGCGGGGCGGTCGCCGCATCCTTCATCTGGAAGCGTGACGGCGGCGCGGCCGCGGCATACGCGGCGATCGACTCCGGCGTGAGCTCGTAACCGAAGCGAATGGCGGCGACGTTCTCGTCCTGGTAGCGACGCGGCAGCGACTCGCGGATCGCGGGCTCGTCGAACTCGATGTCCGCGAGCCGCAGCAGCCGGCCGAGCGCGATCATGTTGCCGAAGAGCTCCTTGCCGAAGTGCTGGAACCCCAGCGAGGCGAACGGGATCTGCTCGGCGCCGGGCACGGCCAGACCCAGATCGGTCACGACGGTGCGGCCGTGGATGCGCAGGTGGCCCTTGTCGGCCAGCTTCAGCATGATGTCCGCCTCCTCGACCACCGGGTTCTCGATCGGCTGGTCGTCGAAGATGAGGAACGCGTCGGACATCGAGCCGCGGACGCTGGAGTCGTAGTCGAAGAGGACGGTGACCTCCTTGCCCATGCGGGCCAGGAGCGCCCCCATGACGCCGGCGATGACGCGGACGCCCTGGCCGCCGACCCCGTCCAGCGCGATCTTCGTCGTCATTCCGGCTCGATCCCCGCCTCACGCATGGCGTCCTCGAGCGTGATCTCGCGCTTCGCGACCCGCAGCTTCAGGTCCGACGGGAGCCGCTGCATGAGCGCCAGCTTGCGCTGTGACTCGGCGCGCTTTGCCTCCTTGGGATCCACCGCACCCTGGACCGATGCGTGCGCCGCATCCGCCGGCGTCCGCGGCGCGGCGGGCTGCGTGTCACCGCCCGGCTGACCGCCGATCAGGTCGCGGGCCTCGGCGGCCGCTTCGGCCTTCTGCGCATCCAGCTCGGGCTTGACCTGTGTCCCGGGGTCGGCCCCCGTCTCCGAGCGCTCGACGGTGCCCGTCGGAACCGGCGCATCAGGCGCGCTCGCGCCGGTCCGCAGCCATTCGGGAATCTCGATTCCGGCCTCGGCGAGTGCCTGCGCCAGCGTGATCTCGCGCTTCGCGACCCGCACCTTCACCTCCGGCGAGAGGCGGGCCATGAGCGCCGCACGCTCGACCGATTCGGCACGGCGGCGGGCCTTGTCGTCTTCGGTTCGCGGCTCGACGACCGTGGTGGCGGCCTCTGGCGCCGTGGCCCCGCCCTCGCCGGGGGAATCGGTCGCCGACGCCATCGGTCCGGCCGGCTGCTCCGGCAGCGCCTCCGGGCGCTGCGCATCGGTCTCGGGCGCTGGTTCGGTCCCGTTGCCGTTCCGGGCGGGATGCTGCGCCGGATAGACAATCCCGATCTCGAACGGGTCCAGGTGGTCCGCATCCTTCGGCGCGCGCTTGTAGGTCTTGCGGTAGAAGGTGAGCATCTCGTTCGCGCTCGCGAAGCCGATGCGCCGCCCGTTGTTCTCGATGCACTGGCTGGTGATGTCCACGAAGCTGAACCCGGGCCACTCGATCGCCTCTTTGATGGCGTTCCGCATATGGAGCTGGTGGTAGACGGTCGTCTTCGCGTACAGCGCGTGCGGCGAGCTGCGGACCAGGCCCTGGAGGTTGATCGGCGTGTTCGGGTTGCCCGCCGGGCTCGACAGGGTCTTCGTGCCGGTCGGCGTGGTCGGGCCGGTCTGGCCGCCGGTCAGGCCGTAGATCTCGTTGTTGTTGCACAGCACCGTGACCGGCGCGTTGCGGCGGATCGAGTGGATGAGGTGGTTGCCGCCGATGGACGCCGTGTCGCCGTCGCCGGCGACGACGACGACGTTCATGTCCGGCTTGACGGTCTTGATCGCCTCGGCCACCGGCAGCGTTCGGCCGTGAAGCGTGTACACCGCCTCGTGCTTGAGGTAGCCGCCCATCCGCCCGGTGCAGCCGATACCGGTGACGATGACGGTGTTCCGCTCGTGCAGGCCCATCTCGTCGAGGACCATGGCCAGCTGCATCATGATCGTGCCGATGCCACAGCCCGGGCACCAGATCGTCGGGAACAGGTCGAGCTTGAGCCGGTCCTTGTAGGTCATCTCGGCCATCGGCGCCTCAGGCATGGTGGCCTCCTGCCGCGCCGGCACGTTGCCAAATGGCAACGTGGTTGCTCCTCGGAACGCGAACTGGGCCGGCAAGTTGCCAAATGGCAACGTGGTTGCGCTTCGGCGCATCTCGGAGCTCGGTGTGAGCGTGAAGAGCCGATCGGACGGACGCGGAGGCGCGAGCCGGCTCGCCTAACGTCAACCCGGTTGACATATGGGAACGACCACGGCGGCAGCGCATCGGCTCAGCCCACCCCCAGCGGCGCGCGCGGCTGCGGCTCGGTCGGCTCCGGAGGAATCGGCGGCTCCGACGGCCCGCCCGACAGGACGCGGTCGATCCCCTCGCGCACCGCCTCGAGGGAGATGCGGCCGCCGAGGAGCGGCACGCGCTTGACCTCGCGATGGATGGCGAGCTCGACCAGGTCGGCGTACTGGCCGTCGTTGGCCTCGACCACGACGATCTCGCGGTAGCGCGACGCGATCTCGCGCAGCTCGTCGCCGAGCACCGGGTGGATGCGGATCGGCCGGAACAGCGCGAACTCGTCGCGCAGCGGCGCGGCGACGCGCGACACGATCCCGTAGCAGACGACGAGGACGTCGGCGTCGACGTTCCAGCCGTGCTCGTAGCGCGCGTAGCGCTTCGCGACCTCGAGGTGGCGATGCTTGGCGGCGTAGAACTGGCGCAGGTACTCGTCCGCATCGGCGGTCGCCGGCTCGCCCGCGTTCGGGCCGTGCTCGTACATGAGGACGCCGGCGAAGAAGCGCGGCTCGTCGCTGAACTCGCCGAGCGGCGGCAGCTCACGCGGCACGACGGTCACGCCATCGGCCACCGCGTCGAGGTCGACGACCTCGTTGAGGTGCGCGACGAACGTGTCGGACAGGATGACGACCGGCGAGCGCGACTCCTCCGCCGCGTTGAACGCGTCGACCGTGATCCGGAACGCCTCCTCGACGCCGTTCGGGTAGAACGCGATGGGCGTGTAGTCGCCGGTCGAGCCCCACTTCACCTGCATGATGTCGCCCTGGCCGGGCATCGTGGGCATGCCGGTCGCCGGGCCGACGCGCTGGACGTCGACGAACACGCACGGCACGCCGACCTTCTGCGCGTAGCCGACCGCCTCCTGCATGAGGCTGAAGCCCGGCCCGCTCGTGGCGGTGAACGACTTCGCCCCTGCCAGCGACGCGCCGATGATCGCGTTGGCCGACGCGATCTCGTCCTCGGCCTGGAGGAAGCGGAACTCCGGGTGCTCGGCCGCATGCCCGGAGGCGATGTTGAGGATCTCGGTCGAGGGACTGATCGGGTAGCCCGCGTAGTAGTTCGCCCCCGCGGCGATCGCGCCGCGGAAGACCGCCTCGTTGCCCTGGGTCAGCTTTCTCGTCATCAGCGCTTCATGTAGCCGGGGATCGCCGGCATCCGACCATGCCAGGGCTCGATCTCGGAGGTCATCCACGAGCCGAAGCTGTTGATGAAATGCGCGCCGTGCCGGCGCATGATGCCGACCGCCTCGTCGCGCCGATCACCGGGCACGCGCACGGCGACGAGGGCGCGCCCCTCCTCGAGCGCCCGCTCGTAGACGAAGAGGTCGGGCAGCTGGTCCATCGCCATGAACTGGATCGTGCGGCGCAGCTTCGCGATCGCGCCCGTCGAAGCGCCGAGGCTGCGGAGCAGGCGAGGCGCATCGGCTCCGTGGATGAGGAGCACGTCGTTGCTGCGCCGGGTCGTCGAGCGCAGGTCGCGCACGAGCGCATCGGCCTCGCTCGGGTCGTCCACGACCGCGAGCGTCCAGCCCGTCGGGTAGCCGATGAGGACCGAGCTCATCGTTCCTCGGCCTGGTGGGCTGCCACCGCCTCCGGGATCATCTCGATGGCGAGGTCGGGGCAGTACCGCTCGCACAGCCCGCAGAGGATGCAGTTGTCCTCCTCGATGATCGCGTCGTTGCGGAGGACGAGCGTGTTCTTCGGGCAGATCTCGACACAGATATCGCAGCGCTTGCAGAACACCGGGTTCCAGCTGATGTTCCGGTAGTCGACCCAGCGAATACCGTCACGGTGATCGTCGGAAGTCCCGGTGCCGAAAGCGATCGCGTCCGGCCGCGTCTCGGAGGTCATGGGACGCCGATGATAGCCGCGATCCCACGAGCAGGTGACGCGGCACGGAACGCCCGGCCGCTACGCCGTGCGGCCGGGCGCATCATGGGTGGGCGTGGAGCCTCGGCCCTAGGGCAGCTGGCCGCGGATCTCCCCGCCCGGGTTCGCGCTGGTATGGACGTTCACGTACGCGTTCCCGGCCCGCATCTGCTCGACGAGTGCGGCCAGGGGATCGTCCGCATCGGTCAGCAGCGCCGGCGCGAGGACGTCGTCGGCCGTGATCGTGCCGGTCGCCAGCGTCCCGGTGTGGCGTCCGGGGATCAGCTGCTGCGGTGGCGCATCGGGATACAGCCAGACCGAGATGCCGGCGTTCGCGCCCGGCCCGGTGCAGCAGTGGATGTGGGCCATGATCACGTTGTCGATGTTCGTGGCGATGAGCCGATAGCTCAGCTCGGTCCCGTCGGCGCTGAGGTGGAAGATGCCGACGCCACGGGCCTGCGTGTCGATCGCCAGCGGGAACTCGTTGCCGCCGTTCAGCGGGACGGTGAAATTGCGGGCGCCCTGCGGCGGCGCGGCGGCGACCGCGGCCACCATGCCGAGCAACGCCACGAGCGCGATGCCGATGCCGAGCGTTCGAAGGAGGGTGATGCGTCTCATCGGGTCTCCTTGTCGGGCGGGAGGGGTCACACCGGGCAGCTCGATGGTTCGTACGGCGAGCGTTTCGTCCGTTGCGGCGTCCGTTGCGGCGTCCGTTGCGCGGCCGCCACGCGTGGCCGCGGCTAGACTGACCCCCCGATGCATCCTCGCCGCCGTCGCTCGCCGGCCGTCCTCGCCCTCCTCCTGCTCGTGCTCTCGGCCTGCACGCTGAGCTGGCCGAGCCCCGATCCGACGGTCGGCCCCAGCGGTCCGGCGGCCTCCGCCGGCGACCCGGCGACCCCCACGCCGGACCCGACGCCGACGCCGGTCCCCGAGGTCGACGTGCCCATGGCCGTCGTCACCGGCTACACGAACCCGGTCGCCTCGATCACCGAGGTCGAGGTCCGCGCGGCCCTCGACGCACGCGAGGTCGTCACTCCCTGCGAGGCACCGATGGGCGCCGAGCCGGCGCCCGAATGCGTTCCCGCCGTCGACATCCCGGACCACCTGGCGGCCAATCCGACCGACCTCGCCCTCATCCCGGCCGGGCTGGTCGTGCCGACGATCAAGGTCCTGCCGGTCGACGGCGCCGACCTATTCGGCGGTCCCGAGGCGCGATCCAAGCCGTGGCCGTTCACCGTGCCGATGTCCGGCCCGCCGGCCGACTGGGCGTACGACGCCAAGGACGTCCGCACGCTGATGAGCCTCGGCGACTCGTGCCCGGACCGTGGCGTGGCGTACGCGGCGATCACCCTCGGCCGCGGCTGGGACTGGGTCTTCGGCGGCGGCACCGCCAACTACACCGCGGTCTATCCAAATCCCGTGCCGGCGGGCTTCGTCGGCAACGGGTTCAACATCGTCGACGCCGTGCCGGCGGGCAACGAGGGGGCCGTGGCCGAGCTCGTGTCGGGCGCCGACGTCACCCTCGACGATTTCGAGTGTCCCGTCGTCGAGAACTGGACCGTGAACGACGGCACCATCTTCAGCATTGACCCCGCGGTTCTCCCGCGCCTGCGCGACACGTACGGCGTCGACGTTGCCACCCTCGCCGCGAACCATCTCTTCGACCGCGGGTCAGCCGGCTTCGCCGAGACGCTTCAGCAATTCGCGGATGCGGGCATCCCGACGACGGGCGCGGGCATGGACCTCGACGCGGCACTGGAACCGGCGACCGTCGAGGTCGACGGCTTGACCATCGGCTTCGTCGCCTTCAACCAGATCGTCGGCTCAACGGCGGCCGCGCCCGGCGTGCCCGGGGTGGCCTGGCTGGAGGAGCCGAACATCGTCGAGGCCGTGTCGCGGGCGCGCGACGTGGCGGACATCGTCATCTGCGTGCCCCAGTGGTGGGGCGGCGACACTCCCGGACCCGGTGCCGAGTACCACGCCACGTTCCGCGGGGACATGCGGGACCGCCAACGGCAGATGTTCGACGCGGGCTGCGACCACGTCCTCGGCCATGGCACGCACTGGTCGGGGCCGATCGAGATCGCGCCCACCGACGAGGGCGATCATCGCGTGACCATGGTCAGCCACGGGAACTTCCTGTTCGGCCAGGAGTGGAGCCAGCAGACACAGGAGGGCGTCACGCTCGAGCTCGCGTTCCTCGGCACCGAGCTCGTCCAGGCCCGGATGCACCCGTACATCATGCTCGAGCAGGCCCAGACGAACCTCACCGACCCGGAGACCGATGGGCTCTACGTCCTCAACCGCATCTACGAGGCCTCCGGCCTGCCGGTCGTCGCTCCGGCGCCGCCACCCACGCCTTGACCGATCGGCTCCGATGGGCCGATGATTGTCTGGACACATGTCGAGACACGAGGTACGACGACGCCGATGACGGTTCGAGCCGTCTCCCCCGTTCAGCCGCGCGACCTGCGCGACGCCTTCCGGCTCAGCCGGGAGCGGCTCGCGCGGCTCATCGGCGTGTCCGCCAAGACCGTCGAGCGCTGGGAGGCGCGGCCGACCCAGCCGGCCCGCGACGACATCCGGGCGCGGTTGGCCCAGCTGCGCGAGATCGCCGATCTCGGGGCCGCGGTGTACACCCGGGAGCGGCTCGCCGACTTCATGCTCGCGCCGCTCGCCGAGGCCGAGGGCCTGACACCCCTTCAGCTCATCGAGCGCGGCGAGGCCGAGCGGGTCCTGGCGGCGCTGGCCGCCGACTACGAGGGCGCGGGCTACTAGCGTGGCCGCCTCCCTCGCGGAGCTCGTCCGGCCGTGGGAGGGCACGGCCTACCGCCACATCCCCGCCGATGCGGGCTACGACGTCCGCGACCTCCGCTTCGCCGGCCGCCGATCCGACGGCCGCTGGCACTGGCGCGGCCAGCCGACGCTCTACCTCGCCACCGATGCCGCCGTCGCGATCGCCGAGTTCGCGCGCCATATCGCCCTCGACCGCGGCGGCGAGCTCGTCCCGGCGCGTCGCGCCATCCACCAGCTCGGCGTGAAG
>DATAJO010000043.1:0-23647 GCA_036262075.1 Candidatus Limnocylindria bacterium | reverse complement strand
AACCGTTGAGCGAACTCGTCGGATCCGGTGTCGCTTGCCCCTTCGGGACGACCCAAGTATCGGCTGCGCGGCCCGCGCCGCACAAGACCGGTTATCCCCGAATCTTCGGGCTCGTCACGGACCTGTCCACAGCCCATCCACTAACGGCGGCCGGATCTCACGCATCGCGAGCCTGCACCGTTTGACCGATGCCGGCGCCGCGCGACCGGCGCATGCTGAGGCTCGAACACCACGAGGACACCGATGCCCCGCTCCGACCGCGCTGCCTACCTCATGCTCGTCGGCATGGCGATCTCGTTCGGTGGAACCTGGGTCGCCGCCGACGTCGCGGTCGAGGCGGCACCCCCGTTCACCATCGCCGCGCTGCGCTTCGGGATCGCCAGCGTCCTCCTCTACGCCTGGTCGCGCCTCGCCGGGCGGCGGCTGACGCCGATCCGCCGCGCCGACCTGCCGCTCATCGCCGGCCTCGCCCTCACCGCGGTCGCCGGCTACAACTGGCTGTTCCTCACCGGCCTGACCCTCGCCCCCGCCTCGGACGGCGCGATCATCGTCCCCGGCCTGGCCCCGGTCTTCACGGCGCTCCTCGCCGGCGCGACGCTCGGCGAGCGCCTCGGGCCGCGCGTGTTCGCCGGCCTCGCCATCGCCGCCGCCGGGCTGTACCTCGTCGTCATGCCGGGCGGCGGAACGAGCGAGACGCGGCTCCTCGGCGACGCGCTGTTCCTCGCCGGCGCCGCGCTGTGGGGCGTCTACAGCGTCCTCGCCCGCATCGCCAGCCGCCGCTTCGACGCCGTCAGCACGACCCTGTACGGCATCGCGCTCGGGACCGTCATCCTCGTCCCGGCCGCGCTGCTCGAGGGCGGCGCCGAGCGGGTGCTCGATGCGCCGATCGGGGCGCTGGCCGGCATCGGCTACCTCGCCGTCTTCGGCACCGTGGCCGCATTCGTGCTCCTCAACCTCGGCGTCGCGCGGCTCGGGGCCGCGCGGGCGAGCGCGTTCGCGCTGCTCGTGCCGGTCATCGGCGTGCTGTCGTCGGTGTGGCTGCTCGGCGACCCGATCGGCCCGAACACCGTCATCGGCGGCGCGATCGTCCTCGTCGGGCTGTGGTTGGTCGAGCATCCCGGATCGGCACCGACGCGGCCAGCCGCGGTGCAGGCCGGCGTTCCAGCCGAGGGCCGCTGACGCTACCCTCGGGGCAGGCGGCGCAGGGAGCGACGCCACCGGAGGTGAAGATGGGCCTGGATAACGTCAACCTCATCGGCGCGATCGCGGGGGCGGTCGTGGCCATGGCCGTCGGCGCGCTGTGGTACTCGCCGATCCTGTTCGCCAACCGCTGGCAGGCGCTCATCGGCAAGTCCGACGACGAGCTCGGCAACGCCGGCCCGGCGATGGCGATTGCGGCCCTCGCGTTCCTCCTCATGGGCGTCGGGATGAGCTGGATCATCCCGAATGGCGCGAGCGTCGGCATCGGCCTGATGTGGGGCTTCATCGGCTTCTGGGGCTTCGCCCTGCCGGCGATCGTCGTGAACAGCGTCTTCGAGCGTCGGTCCTGGGCGCTCGTCGGCATCTACCTCGGCTACCTCCTCGTCGCCATGCTGCTCATGGCGCTCGTCATCACGCTGCTCGGTGGCTGATCCGCTCGCCGTCACCACGAGAAGCGCGCTGCGCGGGCTCCGCGTCGGCGATCGGGTCCCCGCGGCCGACCTGGGGCCGATGCCGGCGCGGCGCCTGGACGCGACCGTCCTTGTCCTGCCCGGCCGGGATGGCGCCGATGCCTACGTCGCCGGCCTCGAGGCCGCCCGTGACCGGTTCGCCGAGTGGGACGGTCGGGTTCGCGTCGCCGAGCCGGACGGCGAGGCGGCGCATCGGGTCCTGGTCGTCGACCGCTACCGCCAGGTCTACGCGGTCCACGATGCGACCGAGGTCGACGCCCTCCCCGACGTCGACGAGCTGAGCGAGTGGTTCCGCTTCCTCGCCACGGCCTGCCCGGAGTGCGGCGTCCTCGACGACCCGCTCCTGTCCGGCCCGACCCCCTGACCTAGGGCAGCTCGACGTCGAGCTGGTCGGCCAGGCCACAGTCACGGCAGGGCATCCTGTCTTCGAAGAGCTGAAGCGAGAAGCCGTCGTCGGGCAGCGCGTCGCGGTCCACCGCCACGACGAATACCGCGCCGCCGATCAGATCGTCCGTGCACCCGCGCGGCGCGAGCGGGTCGCTCACCCGGCTGAACACGACGCCGCCACCGATCTCGACGCCGTCGAGCCGGAGCTCCGGGCAGCTCGAGCCGATGCCGTGGCCGAAGCTCACCGCCACCTCGGTCGCGAAATCGACCACCGGAGGCGCACCGTCGAGGCCGATGGCGTCCCACATCGCGGCCCATTCGTCCGCGTCGGTAGCCGCCCGAACGGTGTAGGCGTCGCTCTCCGACACGCCGGCCGCGAGCAGGCGCCAGCCGGGACCCTCGGCCACGTTCGACCACTCGCCGGGCACGGGATAGACCGTCACGTCGACCATGCCCGAGTACTCGAGCTCGAGGCGGACCTCGAGGGTCGGGTCGTTGCTCTTCACGTCCAGCGTGACGCGGTTGTTCATCGTGTCGAGCGACGCCGACACGAGCTCGATGCCGTCGGCCGCCATGGCCTCGAAGTCGAGGCCCTCGAGCAGGGCGACGAGGTCCGCCTCGGCGTACCGCGCCTGCCGCACGGCGACCCGCGGCCAGATCTCGGCCACGGCCGCGGCGTGCTCCTCGAGATGCCCGGTGAAGAGCATGACGAATGCGCCGTGGGCCTGGTCCTCGACCCACATGCCGCCGAACTCGTCCGCATGGTCCGCGCCGTAGGCCTGGAGGGCGGCGACGGCGTCCTCGGGAAGCTCGGGGCCGTCGGGGCCGATGCGGATCGAGACCTCGACCGTCGGCTCGGCCGAGGCCGATGGCGCCGTCGACCCACCCGGTCCGACGCCGGCGCAGCCGGCGAGCGCCACCAGCACGGCCAGCAGCAGCGTCGCGGGCGCCAGGCGAGCCGATCGCCCCTCCATCACGCGACACCATACGCTGCCGGCGGGCGGATGGTTCCCCCGATCGGCGGCTACACTCCGGCCCGATGCGCGCGCGCGATCTCGGCATCCGCATCGGGCGGATGACCCCCGGCCCGAACAACGCGATCACCGACGTGGCCGGCGTGCGCGTCGGGCACACCACGCTGATCCGCGGCGAGGGACCGCTCCGCGTCGGCGCGGGCCCGGTCCGGACGGGCGTGACGGTCGTCATCCCGCACGACGGCGATATCTGGACCGAGCCGGTCTTCGCCGGGGCGCATCGGCTCAACGGCAACGGCGAGCTGACCGGCCTGGAGTGGATCCGCGAGCACGGCATGCTGGCGGGCGCGATCGGCATCACGAACACGCACTCGGTCGGCGTCGTGCACGACGCGCTCATCGAGGCGGCCGCGCGCGCCCACGCCATGAGCGACGGGATCTGGGCGCTGCCGGTCGCCGGCGAGACGTATGACGGCGGCCTGAACGACATCAACGGCTTCCACGTCCGGCCCGAGCACGTTCACCAGGCACTGGCGGCGGCGAGCGACGGCCCGGTGGCCGAGGGCAACGTCGGCGGCGGGACCGGGATGATCTGCCACGAGTTCAAGGGCGGCATCGGCACCGCGTCGCGCGTGGCGGGCGACTGGACGGTCGGCGTGCTCGTCCAGGCGAACTACGGGGAGCGCGAGCTGCTGCGCATCGACGGCGTGCCGGTGGGAGCGGCCATCCCGACCTCGGAGGTGCCATCGGCCTGGGACCAGGTCGAGGCGCTCGGCGCCCGGACGGGACCCGAGGGCGGCTCGATCATCGGCGTCGTCGCCACCGATGCCCCGCTCCTGCCACACCAGTGCGCGCGCCTCGCCCAGCGGGTCGGGATGGGCCTGGCGCGGATGGGCTCGTATGCGTCGCACGGCTCGGGCGACCTGTTCGTCGCGTTCGCCACCGGCAACCGCGACCTGTCGCGGAACGCCGGCGAGGACGACCCGCGGACGCTGGTCGACGTGCGGATGGTCGTCGACGGCCACATCAACCCGCTCCTCGAGGCCGTGGCCGAGGCGACCGAGGAGGCCATCACGAACGCGCTCGTCGCTGCGGAGACGATGGTCGGGCGCGACGGCATCACCGCCCACGCCATCCCCCACGACCGGCTGCGCGAGGTAATGGCCGCCCACGGGCGGCTGCACGAGGGCTGAGGGCGCGCGCCCATCCCCCTGGCCCGAATTGTGCGAGGATGGAGCGTGCCGCCCGCCGCCGATCGAGCGCCGTGGCGCGGCCTTGCCAATCAACCGCCGGCCGCCTGGCCGGCGATTTCCGCGCATACGGGGGACCCCGATGTTCCGACTCTCCAGCACATTGCTGCTCGCCGTGCTCCTCGCCGCCTGTGGCCAGGGGGCGAGCGAAAGCACCTCGGCGAGCGCCGAGGCGAGCGAGGCCGCGACGGCCGACGCCAGCGCCGGATCAAGCGCCGCGGCCGGCGACACCATCGAGGTGACCGCGGTCGACTACGCCTTCGCCGGGATCCCGAGCGAGGTCGAGTCCGGCACCTCGTTCGAGCTCACGAACGAGGGCTCCGAGGTCCATGAGCTCGTGCTCGTGCGCCGCAACGACGACGTGGATCTGACGTTCGAGGAGCTGCTCGAGCTGCCCGAGGACGAGGCGATGGAGCTCGTCACCATCGTCGGTGGCATCGTGGCCGAGCCCGGTGCGACGTCGGAGGACACGCTGACCGTCGACGAGCCGGGCGACTACCTGGCGATCTGCTTCGTCGCGACGGGCACGACCTCGCTCGAGGATGCCGAATCGGTCGAGGGCGCGCCGCACTTCGCCGAGGGGATGCTCCAGGAGTTCACCGTCACCGACTGACCTCCTACGTCACTTGACGTAGTCCCTCGTCAGCCCAACGTCCATTTCGGCGACCGATGCCGAGGGTGACACTGCAGTCACCCAACCTCCCTCCAGACGAGAACCCCGGGTCGGCTCCCGAGCAGCCGGACCGGGGTTCTTGTCGTATCGGATGGGTCGCGGCGCGGCCCACGCCCCTGAGCCGCGCCGCCTAGTGGGGGTACGCGGGGCGCGCCGAAAACGTTCAATCCGTTGCGGCGTCAGAGCTCTCGATCGGGGTCGGCCGGCCATCGTCGTCGATGGCCACGAACACGAAGCTGCCCGACGTCGCAAGCCGCCGCTCTCCGGTCAGGACGTCCTCGGCGTACATGTCGACCCCGACCGTGACCGAGGTGCGGCCGACGCGCGTGACGCGCGCCACGAGCTCGACGAGCTGGCCCGCGTGGACCGGGACCTTGAACTCGACCCGATCGGAGGCGACGGTGACCATCGTCTTTCGGGCGCAGCGCGTGGCGGCCACCCAGCCGGCGTGGTCCATCAGCCCGAGCGCGTGCCCGCCGAACAGCGTGCCGTGGTGGTTCGTGCGGTTCGGCATGATCAGCTCGGCCAGCCGCACCTCGTCCATGCGGCGGTCGTGGTCGCGCTCCATGGGCCGATGGTAGCGACCGTTTCACCGATCGGCCCATGGTTCGGCCCCGTGGGCCACCGCTACGCTCACAGCACCTGCCCACCTTCACAGTGAGGAGCCCGAGCCCTGGTGAAGCGACGCGAGATCGTCGAGACGCGCATGCCGTGGCCCCGAGGGCGCTTCTGGCGTCCCGGCGAGCCGGTCACCATGACCGAGAACGGCGTGGCCGTCACATACCTGCTGCGCGGGGTCATCCGCGACGCCGATCCCGAGAGCCCCGAGGCCACCGTGCTCCTCGAGCCGGTCCGATCAATCGGCGGCGCGCCGGCCGCACCCTCGACGTCGCCCCTCGGCATCGTCCCCGCCGACGACGAGGGCGACGCCGTCTCAGCCGCCGGCTGACAGCGCCTCCACGATCCGGCGGGCCGCCTCGTCGGGCCGGATCGCCCCGGTATCGATCACCAGGTCGCTGATCGCGGCGTAGAGCGGGTTCCGTTCCGCCGCGGTCGCCGCGAACCACGCCTCCGGATCCTCGTCCAGCCAGGGCCGATGCGCCGCGCCGGCGGCGCGGCGGGCGAGCACCTCCGGCGCCGCGGTGAGCCATACGACGAAGCCGCCCTCGTCGATCCGGCGCCGGTTCTCCGGATCGAGCACCGTCCCGGCGGCCGTGGCCACGATCGCCGGCGGATCGGCCGCCAGGCCGCGGCGCAGCGCGGCCGCCTCGGCCTCGCGCATCGCCGCTTCGCCCCGCTCGGCGAGCAGCTCGCGCGCCGTCCGCCCCGTTGCCGCCTGGACGAGCTCGTCGTTGTCGACGAACGGCCAGCCGGTGAGGGCCGACAGCGCGCGACCGACCGACGACTTGCCGCTGCCCATCATGCCGAGCAGGACCACGCGGGTGGGCGGCACGGGCGGAGTCGGCGCCATCGGCGCCATCGGCGACATCGGCGGATCGGTCGTCACCGAGGCAGCCTAGCAATGCGCCGCGGCATCGGTTGTCGAATCTCCATCGGCGCTTGATGGTGCCGTGACCGCATCGGCGTAGACTCTTCGCATGTTCGGATTCGGCAAGCCCGCCACCCTGCCCACGGAGGCCGAAGCGCTCCCCGGCCGCCCGACCCCCATCCCGACCGCGGAGCGCCATGCGATCACCGGCGTGCCGCTGAAGCCGCCGTACCCGGAGGGCTCCGAGATCGCCGAGTTCGCGCTCGGCTGCTTCTGGGGCGAGGAGAAGCTGTTCTGGGAGCAGCCCGGCGTGATCGTCACCGCCGTCGGCTACGAGGGCGGCATCACCCCGAACCCGACGTACGAGGAGGTCTGCACCGGCCGCACCGGCCACGCCGAGACCGTGCGCGTCGTGTTCGATCCCAACGTCATCAACTACGAGCAGCTGCTGAAGCTGTTCTGGGAGGCGCACGACCCGACCCAGGGCATGCGCCAGGGCAACGATCGCGGCACGCAGTACCGATCGGTGATCTTCACCCACTCCGATGCGCAGCGCGCCGCCGCCGAGGCCTCGCGCGACGCCTTCCAGGCCGAGCTCGCGAAGGCCGGCTACGGGAGGATCACGACCGAGATCGTGCCCGCCGGCGAGTTCTTCTTCGCCGAGGACTACCACCAGCAGTACCTGGTGAAGGTTCCGAACGGCTACTGCCCGAACCACGCCACCGGCGTGACCTACAACGGCCCGGTCGAGAAGGTCGAGTACGTCTAGCCGCCCTCCTCACCGGAGGACGAAGCCCGCGCCGAGCGGGTTCATCGGGTCATTCGCCGTGTGATTCGAGGCACTGACTCCGGTCGCGCGTGGGCCCAGGATCGGCTGGCAACAGCGCAGGTTCCGTGGGACCGGAGGAGTGAGGCATGGCGAGACCGATCGAGGCGCGTTCGAGAGCCCTGCGGCTCGGGGTGGCCGGGACGCTCATCGTCCTGCTCACGGCCGCGGCGCCGGGAACGCCCCAGCTCAGCACCCTGCAGCTGAGCTCGACGCAGCTGGCGGCCCGGGGCGAGGCGATCAGCTCGCGGATCATGGAGCTCCAGCGAAGCGGCCAGGGCCAGCGGTCGATCGATCGGACCATGGCGCGGGAGTTCGGCCTGGTCCCGGTACCGGCGACCGCCGAGACCGCGCTCGTGGCCCTGTCGAGCGACGCGTCCTGCGTCAACCTGCCGAAGCCGACGGCCTATTACGACCACGGGATGCACATCGTGAGCGCCTCGTGGTCGTGGAAGAACAAGCCGGGCACGACGACGCGATGCTGGACGAGCGACACGAGCGTGTACGGCGGCAACGTCGGCGGAGCGGATGCGTTCGGCATCTACCTCAACCGCGAGATCATCTATCGCTCGAGCGGCGGGAACGCGTACACCGAGACGAACGTGCGCACCCAGTTCGTGAACCCCGAGGACTGGGACGCGTACGGCGTCGTCTACAAGGGCCAGGACCGCTCGAACACGGGCAACCGCCAGTACACCTGGGACCACGGCAATGTGTGGATGTACTTCAACGTCCTGAGCTGCACGGGGACGCAGACCTTCACGCTGAAGTCGAAGATGGGTCATACCTGGTCGAGCACGCTCCTGAGCGGAGCCAGCGTGAGCGACACCGGGATCTCGTTCACGTTCACGAAGGTCGAGAATCGGTGGCAGGCGGTGAACCCGGTCGCGGGCATCTACACTCCCTGCTGACCCCACCTTCCACGGGGAGTCCCGCGTTGGCCCTCCGTAGCGTCCTTGCCGTGACCCTGCTGGCGTTCGTGGTGGCGTGCGACGCGAGCGCACCCACCGCGACGCCGGCCGCGGCCGGCGGCCCGATCCCGGACCTGATGTCGGCGGACGCGCTGACGCAGTTCTGGACGGAGCACACCCTTGCGTGTGACGTCCGGGAGCAGCGGGCCGAGTGCCGCAACGAGGACGCCGCCCAGGGGCTGGTCGTCGTCACCTTCACGTGGTCGGACGGCGGCGTATCGGCCGTGACCGCCACGATCGACGTGTCCGACGTCGCCGCTCCCGAGCGCGCGGAGACGATCCAGGGATTCCTCGCGGTGACCGTCCCGGAGATGTTCACGTCGCCGGACGTGCGGCGCGCCGTCCAAAACGCGGTCAGGAGCGGCCTGACGAGTGGCAGCACCACGACGGGCGTCGACAGGGTCGTCGTGGACGTGATGCGCCAGGCGGAGCGGGCGGCCGTCGAGCTCACCGCCGGCGAGTAGCCCGGTCACGTAAGCCGGCAGTAACCGGCCGATAAGCGGGCCCCTGCTATACCCGGCGCATGGCGAGCAGCGCTCCATTCCTCGGGCTCATCCCCGCCGACCTGCGCGAGGCGCTCGTGGCCGGCGCCCGGGTCGAGCGCCATCGGGCGGGAGCGTGCCTGTTCGACACGCAGCGGCCGTACGCCGGCGTCGTGCAGCAGGGCGCCGTGCGCGTCCTCTCGTACGGAGCGGCGGCCACGCACGCCTCCGCCGAGCAGATCGTCGTGTCGGGCGACCTGCTGGGCGTGTCGACGGCACTCGGTGCGGCGGGGTCCGAGGTCGCCATCGCCGTCACCGACACGCAGGTCCTGCGCTTCGGCTCCCTCTTCGCCGAGATGCTGGCGCGACCCGACCCGGCCCTGCTCCGGGCGATCGCGCAGCACGTCCACTCCAAGTACCGCAGCCAGGCCATGGCGCGCGTGCCCGCCTCTCGCCGCACGGCGATGCGCCAGTCGATCGCCCACGCGGTCCTCACGCTCGCCGACGATGGCGCCGCGTCCTCGACCACGGTCCGCGCCACGCACGAGCTCATCGCCGAGATGGTCGGCTCGAGCCGGGAGGTGGTGACCCGTCACCTGGGCGTGCTCGCCCGGCGCGGACTCGTCCGACAGGTCGGTCCGGGGGTGCTGCTCATCGACCAGGCCGAACTCGCGCGGATCGAACGAATGTTCTAATCTGGGCGACCATGCGCGCCACGTACCGCGAGGAGCCATGCCGGACCGCCCTCAACCGGGTCGCCGGCATGGGCTTCCACTGGAGCCTCAACCCGTACATGGGCTGCGCGCATCGGTGCGCCTTCTGCTACGTCCGCGGCTTCGAGCGCCGGGCGGATCGGCCGTCGGACGACCGGTACGGCTCGAGCGTCCGGGTCAAGGTCAACGTCGTCGAGGTGCTCCGTGCCGAGCTCGCCAGGCGGAGCTGGAAGCGCGAGCTCGTCGCCATCGGTGCCGCCACCGACCCGTACCAGCCGGCCGAAGGCCGGTATCGGCTCACGCGAGGCTGCCTCGTCGAGCTCGGCAGGGCCCGCACGCCGTTCTCGATCATCACCCGTGGCCCGCTCATCGTGCGCGACGTCGACGTCCTGGCCGATGCGGCCCGCAGGGCCGCCGTGCAGGTCAGCGTCTCGATCGCGACCCTCGACGAGTCGCTCGCCGCCCGGCTCGAGCCGGGCGTCGCTCCCCCGCGCCAGCGCCTGCGCACGATCCGCACCCTCACCGATGCGGGCATCGCCGCCGGCGTCGCCCTCGCCCCGGTGCTGCCGGGACTGACCGACGACGCGCGCGGCATGGCCGCGGTGCTGGCCGCGGCCCGCGAGGCCGGCGCGACCCACGCTTGGTCGAACGTCCTCAACCTGCGTCCCGGGACGCGAGAGCATTTCCTCTCGGTCCTCGAGCGCGAGTGGCCCGAGGAGCTGGCCCGCTACCGGCGCCTCTACCCCGCCGGCGGCAGCGGCTACCTGCGGGCGGCCGACCTCGAGCCGATCGAGGCGCGGGTGGCGGCCGTGAAGCGCGGCGCGTCCATCCGCGACCGGCGACGGATCGTGCTCGTGCCCGCCCCGGAGCCGGAGCAGCTGCCGCTAGGGGTGTGAGCGGACGGCGCGCAGCGCGCCGACCACGTCGGCCAGCGAGCGGCCGTCGAAGCGGTCGAGGAGCTCGGCGCCACCGTCGAGGGTGCGGAGCGTCGAGCCCTCGACGAGGAGCTCGGCGCCCGGAGCGGCGAGGCGGTGGAAGGGCGCATCGGCCTCGATGGCCTCCGCCGACATGCCGGCAGCGCGCGCCGACTCGCCCTTGTTGCGCAGGAACAGCAGACGGGTCGAGCCGACGAGGCCGTCGCGGAGCCGGTCGATGGAGGCGGGTCCGTCGAAGAGCGGGACCTCGACGACGAGGGTCGTGCCGTCGAGGAGGGATCCTCCGACGAGCCGCGTGACGCCGACGCTGACCGCGGCGTAGGTGAGCTGGCGGCCGGGCGGGCCGAAGGCACGGCCCGGCTCGACGTCCGTGATCCGGCCCACGAGCACGACGTCGCTGCCGGCGACGAGCTGGCCGAGCGTGCGCGGGGCGGGCACGCCGGTGGCCTCGATCATGCCCGAGGCCATCGCGCCGTCGAGGGAGGGCGCCCGGACCACCTCGACGCCGCGGGGCGTCGGATAGAAGTCGTAGCGGTAGGCGTTGATGTGCTCGACGTCCTCCGCGGCGAGGAAGGTCGGGCCGTTCGGCGTGTTGGCGTTCATGCACGTCGCCCCGACCGGGCCGTCGGTCTCGGGCGGGTTGCCCCAGTGATGGAGGCCCAGCGTGTGGCCGAGCTCGTGGCAGGCGACGTGGTCGCGGCTGCCGTCGTCGTCGAAGAAGATCGAGTAGCGCGGGTTGAGGTTGAAATACAGCTCCTGGTGGCGGCACCAGCGGTCGCCGCGTGGATTCACCCCCTGCGGCGCATCGGGCGGGCAATAGACCCACCCGGCGGCCCCGTTCTCGCCGAAGTCACCGGAGAAGGCGATGACGTCGGTCCTGTCGTCGACCTCGGCCACCTCGACGAGGTGGAGCCGGGTCGGGCCGTCGTAGTCCTCGGCCATCGTGTCGCGCAGGCTCGAGGCGAGGCCCTCGCTCAGCGAGGCATCGAACGCGACGTAATGCCAGAAGTCGTCGCCCACGCTCGTGCAGCGCGGCGGCTGGACGGGCCGGTCGCACGACAGGAACGAGCCGATCTCCCGTCCGCCGTGGTTGGCGAGCGCCGGCATGGCGACGCCGGCGACGAGCACGAGGACGATGACGAGGACCGGCAGGCGCCGGCTCGGGCCGCGCAGGGCATGCGGGCGGGGGGCGCCGCCGCCGGATGGCAGGGACCGCATCGGACCCGCGAATCGTCGGCCCCGATGTTTGCGTTGTCAATCGCCCGCACAGGCGGGCGCTGGGGTCAGCGCGGCGAGCGACGCGTGCTCGCGAGGACCCACAGGGCGCCGAGCAGCGCCAGGACAAGGACGACGATCACGAGCAGCTGACGCCCCACGAGGAGCTCCATGGCAGTCACCTCTCCGCCACGTTGTTCGTTCTCCCCCGGTTGGGCGTGCCGCTGAGCATTGCGGCCCCGACAGCATACCGAGGTGTGCAAGCCCCCCCTGAGCCCAGGAGCTCGGGTCAGGCGCTCGCGGCGGAGGCGGCCCCGACGCCCTCGGCCTCGGCGCGGCGGAGGGCCGGCTCGTCGATGACGACCCGTGCCAGGAGCAGGACGAGACCGAGCGCGCCGAAGATGAGGAAGACCGCCGGGAGGCCGAGGATCTCGGCGACGACGCCACCGAGCAGCGCGCCGATCGGCTGGGTGCCCCACGCCAGCAGCCGATAGCCCGCGTTCAACCGCCCGAGGAGGTTGTCGGGCACGATGCGCTGCCGCAGCGAGACGGTGATGACGTTCCACACCACGACCGCCACGCCGGTGACCGCGAACGAGGCGCCGACGGCGATGGGGTTCGTGGTGAGGCCGGGCGTCGCGATGCAGGCGGACATGAGGACGATGCTGGCGAACAGGACCGGCACGCGACCGAATCGACGCTCGATGGGCGCCGCCAGGAACGAGCCGATGAGGCTGCCGGCGGCGAAGGCGGTGAGGAGGACGCCGAACGCCGGCTCGGAGAGGCCCATCGGTCCCGGCGCCACCGCGTAGAGCACGAAGATCGCGCCGGTCGCCGACGAGGCGAGGTTCAGGACGCCGACCATGATCGCCAGCGTGCGCAGCACCGGGCTGCTCCACAGGTAGCGCAGACCCTCGGCGATGTCGGCCGTCAGGCGGGTCGGCGGTCCGCTGCGCTCCGGCCGGAACGTGCCGGTCATGAGCGTGAGCCCGACGGCCGCCAGGGCGTAGCCGAGCACCGACCCCGACAGGGCGATCGGCACCGAGAGGCCGACCAGCAGGCCGCCGAGCGGCGGGCCGACGAACTGGTTGGTGACCAGCTCGACCGCGTACAGGCGGCCGTTCGCCAGCGACAGCTGCTCGCGCTCGACGAGCGACGGCATGATCGACTGGGCCGAGGTGTCGAACAGCGTCTCCCCCACGCCGAGGGCGAACGCGGCGACGTACAGCACCGGCAGCGACAGGGCGTCGAACGCGGCCAGGACGGCGAGCAGCCCGACGACGAGGACGCGGAAGATCTGGACGTTGCGCATCGTCCGGCGCCGGTCGAGCCGATCCGCCAGCGCGCCGGCGATGAGCACGAACACGAGCCACGGCAGGCGCCCGGCGATGGCGACGCCGGCGACGAGGATCGGCGAATCGGTCAGGCGGACCGCGATGAGCGGCAGGGCGATGAAGAACAGGCCATCGGCCAGGTTCGAGACCGCCGACGAGCCCCACAGGCGCCAGTAGTTGGCCGGGAGACCGAGCATCGGTTGGCGATTCTGACGGAAGTGATTGAGAACTGTCAATCACTTGGCGTAGCATCGGTCCTGCGATGACCGCGGACCGATCCATCCCGCCCAGGCGACGGCCGGCCACCCGCGCCGAGGCGCGGGCCCTCGCCCATCCGCTGCGCCTGCGCATCCTGCGCCTGTGCCTCGACGAGGCGCTCACCAACCGCGAACTCGCCGAGCGGCTTGGCGAGGATCCGGCCACGGTGCTGTACCACGTGCGGACCCTGGTGCGGACCGGCTTCCTGCGCCGCGAGGCGGTGCGGCGCGGGCGGCGCGGCGCCCGCGAGTTCCCGTACCGCGCCACCCGCAAGTCGTGGGCGCTGACCTTCGAGCCGGACATCGCCGGCAACCTGGCCGTGATCGACGCCACCCGCGCCGAGCTGGTCGAATCCGGCGCCGAGTCGGTCCTGGCCGAGACCCGGATGGCCGTCCGGGTCAGCCCCGAGCGGCTCGAGGCACTCGGGGAGCAGCTGAAGGCGCTCATCGACGAGGTCGACGCGGCCGATGGCACCGGCGACGAGTCGATCGGCCTCCTCCTCGTCGTCCACCGGCGCCGCTGATCGGGCCGCGGTTCGGCGAAGTCACGCCGAGGACGTCGACGCGCGGTTCAGGCCGGCCGCGTCAGCGCGTCAGGGTCACCTTGCTCAGGCCGCGGGGACGCTCGACGTCGAGGCCACGCGCCACGGTGAGCGCCGCGGCGAAGCGCTGGGCCGGGAGGATCGCCACGAGCGGCGACAGCCACTCGGGCACGCCCGACGGGTACGGCAGCCACGCCCCGACCTCCGGCCGCGCATCCGAGACGACGACCGGCTGGACGCCGCGCTCGGTGGCGAGGCGGGCCAGCAGCGCGTCGAGGTCGGCCGCGAGCGGTCCGCCCGCCCGGACGGCGAGGAGGTGCGCGCCTTCCTCGAGGCTGGCGATCGGCCCGTGCTCGAAATCGGCGGTCGAGTACGCCTGGGCGTGGACGTTGGCGAGCTCCTTGATCTTCAGCGACCACTCGAGCGCGCTGGCGAGGTTGAACCCGCGGCCGAGCACGACGCAGGCGCGAACGTCACGGGCGGCCTCCGCGGCGCGCGCGATCGTCGCGTCGTCGGTGTCGAGGGCGCGGGCCATGGCATCCGGAAGCTCGCGGAGCGGCCTGGACTCGGCCTCCGACAGGTTGCCGAGGACGGCGGCGAGGACGGCGATCGCGGCCAGCGAGGCGGTGTACGTCTTCGTCGCCGCGATCGATCGCTCCGGGCCGGTGGCTAGGTCGACGACCTCGGCCGCCGCATCGGCCAGGGGTGAGGCCGGGTCGTTCGTGATCGCCAGTGCCGGCGTGCCCTGCCGTCGAGCCTCCTCGAGCACCGAGACGACGTCGGGCGAGCGGCCGGACTGGCTGATGCCGATGACGAGCGTGCGCTCGAGGCGCGGCGGGCGAGCGTAGCGGCTGAACAGCGACGGGGCGGCGAGCGCGACCGGGAGCCCGGCCATGGCGCCGAGCGCGTACACGCCGTAGACCGCGGCGTGATCGCTGCTGCCGCGCGCCGCGATGAGGACGTGGCCGATCCCCTGCCGCTCGACCTGCTCCCGGATCGGCGCGAGGCGCCCGGGCAGGTCGGTGACGAGCCGCTCGACGACGGCCGGCTGCTCGCGGATCTCGTCGATCAGCGCCATCCGAGCTCCTCCGCGGCGTGGACCAGCTCGCCGCCGACGATCGTCGCCCGCACCTCGAGCGCGTCGTCGAGGAGCACGACGTCCGCGCGGCCGCCCACGGCGAGCGTTCCTCGGCCGTCGGCCAGGCCGAGGAGGCGGGCCGGGGTCGACGTCACGGCCTCGACCGCGGCCCGCGCCGAGCCGGTGATCGACGCGAAGGCCCGAACGCCGGCGGACAGCGGCGTCGCAGAACCGGCGAGCGTGCCATCGGGCAGGCGGACGGCGCCGTCGCGGACCGTCACCTCGCGACCGCCGAGCACGTTCGGACCCTCGGGCAGCCCGATCGCCGCGATCGCGTCGCTCACGATCGACACACGGCCGGCGGCCAACCGCGCGACGAGGCCCACGACAATCGGGTCGAGGTGATGGCGGTCGAGGATGAGCCCGACGGTGACGCGCGGGTCGGCGAGGAGCGCACCCGGCGCACCCGGCGCGCGGTGTCCGAGGGGTGACATCGCATTGAACAGGTGCGTTGCATTGCGGGCGCCAGCCTCGATCGCCGCGGCGGTCGTCGGCGCATCGGCATCGGTGTGCCCGATCGAGGTCACTACCCCGCGCTCGCTGAGCTGCGCAATGGCCTCCAGCGCACCCGGACGTTCGGGCGCGAGCGTGAGAATCCGCAGCGCCCCGGTCTCGGCCCAGCGGCCGATCTCGCCGGGGTCTGGGTCGCGGAGCAGCGCCGGGTCGTGGGCACCGGCCCGCGCGGGCGCGATGAACGGGCCCTCGACGTGGACGCCGAGCGGGACGGCGCCTCGAGGCGTGGCCGGCGCGGCCTGCCAGGCGGCGAGCGCCGCATCGACCGTTCCGGGCGGCGAGGTGACGATGGTCGGCAGGAAGGCGGTCACCCCGTCACGGGCGAGGTCGAGCCCGACGGCCCACATCGACGCGGGGGCGGTCGTGAAGTCGTGCCCGAGGGCGCCGTTGAGCTGGAGCTCGATGAAGCCCGGGACGGCGACGAGGCCCCGCGCGTCGAGCGCGTCGGCGCCTGCGCCGGCGCCGGCCCCGGCTTCGGCTTCGGCGTCGAGCGCCGCGATCCGGCCGTCCTCGGTCACGAGCGACCGCGGTCCCTCGAGGTCGCCGACCGACCCGAGCCCGCGAAGCACCAGCCGACCGGTCATTCGACCGCCACCGGCAGGCGGCCCGTCGGAGCCAGCTCGCCGAACAGCACCGCGGCGAGCGCCTCGCACGACGGCTCGAGGATCGAGTACGTGCACAGGTGTGTGCCCGCCGCCGGGTACGCGGCGAGGTCCCACGGCGTTCGCAGGGCGGCGGTGATCGTCGGCCGCCCGACGTCGAGCACGGCACGCACGAGCTCCGCCTGCAAGGGTTCCAGGCTGGCGCTCACGGAGCCGATGATGACGATGTCCGCGTCGCGTGCGGCCGCCCCGGCCGCACGCGTCTCGCCGGGCGAGGGGGCGTGCGCGACGGCCAATGCCTCGATTCCCTGGTGGCGCCGCGCAACCGCCGCCGCGAGCCCCACGCGCTCCCCGGACGAGGTATCGGCCGGCGTGAGGTCCTCCGGGCGAGGGGTGATGACGAGCACGCGGTCGGTGGATGCCAGCCGCAGCGGCAGGAGACCGTCGCGGTCGCGGACGAGCGTGACGGCGCGCTCGGCCACCTCGCGCGCCAGCGTCCGGTGCGCGTCCCAGTCGGCAAGTGCCGGCAGGCCTCCAGCGCCAAGACGACGCCGGAGGTCGCCAATCCGGCCGAGGGCCTCAGCGGAGCGCTCGGCGGACAGCGTGCCATCGGCCGACGCCGCGAGCACGGCCTGGTCGAACGCGGCGCCATCGGACCGACCGCCGAGCAGGAGGAGGTCGAGCCCACCGTTGAGCCCGTCGATCGCGTCGCGCACCCGGCCCTCGCCGGCGGACAGCGCGTCCATGTCGAACGCGTCGCTGATCGACACACCGCCGAAGCCGAGCTCGTCACGCAGCAGGCCGCGCATGACGGCCGGGGTCAGCGTCGCGGGCCGGTCGCCGGTGAGCGACGGGATGGCGAAGTGGCCGGACATGACGAGCGAGGCGCCCGCGCCCATGCCCGCGCGAAACGGCCGCAGCTCCCGCTCGCCCAGCTCGTCGAGCGTGCGCTCGACGCGGGCGAGCTCGTGGTGGGTATCGACGCCCGCGTCGCCCTTGCCCGGGAAGTGCTTGAGCGTGGCCGCCACGCCGACGGACTCGAGGCCCTCGACGAAGGCGGCGACGTGCCCGGCGACCGCCGACGCATCCGAGCCGAACGAGCGGATGCCGAGCGACGGGTTGCGCGGGTTCGTGGCGAGGTCGGCGACCGGGGCGTAGTTGACGTTCACGCCGGCCGCGCGCAGCTCCAGGCCGACGGCCGAGCCCACGCGCCGGGTGAGCCCGACGTCACCCGCGGCGCCGAGCGCCATGGCGCCGGGGAACGGCGTCGACTCCGGCCCGAGTCCGCGCAGCTGGCCGCCCTCCTGGTCGATCGCCACCAGGAACGGTCTATCGACCGGGGCAAGCGCCTGGACAGCATCGACCAGGGCGCGCACCTGGGCCAGCGACGCGACGTTCCGGAACCGGAAGAGGCTGATCCCCGCCGCCGGCGCCCCGGCGAGGCGCCGGCGCATCGGCTCCGGCAGCTCGAGGCCATCGAAGGCGAGCATGAGCCGCCCGAGGGCCGCGGCGCCGGCATCGGTCATGCGCCTAGCTCTTCACCGATCCGGTGAGGATGCCGCGCACGAAGTAGCGCTGGAGGCCGAGGAAGACGAGCAGCGGGACGAGCATCGTCACGAACGCGCCGGCCGTGAGGACGTGCCAGTCCTCGCCCTTCGAGCCGACGAGCTCGTTGAGGCGGGCGGGCATGGTGGCCACGTCGGAGTCGGTGCCGAGGTACGTGAGCGCCACCAGGAGATCATTCCAGACCCACAGGAACTGGAAGATCGCGAAGCTTGCCAGCGCCGGGATCGACAGGGGCAGGATGAGCCGGGTGAAGACCTGGTAGTGCGACGCGCCGTCGAGCTGGGCCGACTCGACGAGGTCGGACGGGATCTGGCTGATGAAGTTGTAGAGGAGGAAGACCGCCAGCGGCAGCCCGAAGCCGGTGTGCGCCAGCCAGGTCCCGAGAAACGTGCCGTTCAGGTCGAGCTGGGTGTAGAGGCGCAGGATCGGGATGAGCGCCATCTGCAGGGGGACGACGAGGAGGCCGATGACGATCGCGAACAGGATCCCGCGGCCGGGGAAGCGCATCCACGCGAAGGCGTAGGCCGCGAAGGCGGCCATCGTGATCGGGATGACCGTGGCCGGGATGGTGACGATGAGCGAGTTGAGGAATGCCTCGGCCATGCCGTCGGCGCGGAGGACGTTCGCGTAGTTCGCCACCGTCCACTGGGCCGACTCGAACGGGTGGAGCAGCGCCTCCCACCAGCCGGTGCTGCGGATGTTCGCCGCCGGCCGGAACGAGCTGACGAGGAGGCCGACGGTCGGCAGCGACCAGAGCACGACGATCACGACCACGGCGATCCGCACCGGCGCCGATCGCGCGATCCGCTCCCAGCGCGGCAGCGCGACGCCCGTGCTCCGCTCGCTCAGCGCCGGGGCGGTCACGAGCCGATCCCCTGGCGGCGGAGGTTCCGGACGTTGATGACCATGAGCGGCACGACGGCGAGGAACAGGATCACCGCCAGCGCCGAGGCGTGGCCGAAGTTCCGGAAGCGGAAGAACTCGGTGAACATGAGGTTGGCGATCACGTCGCTCTCGAACCGGCCGCCGGTGGTGACGAACACGATGTCGAACACCTTGAGCACGGCGATGGCGATCGTGGTCCCCACGGTGATGATCGAGCCCTTGATCATCGGCACGATGACCCGGAAGAAGACCTGCGACTCGCGCGCGCCGTCGATGCGCGCCGCCTCGATGACCTCGGTCGGCACGCCCTTGATCGCCGCCGACAGGACGACCATGGCGAAGCCGGTCTGGAGCCAGACCATGATGAGGATGAGGGCGAACGTGTTGAGCGTCGGCACCTGGAGCCAGGCGACCGGGTCGTTGCCGGCCGATGTCCAGACCGCGTTGGCGAGGCCGATCTGCGGCTGGCCGGGCGGCGCCCAGGCATAGACGAAGCGCCAGATGACGGCCGCCCCGACCATGCTGATCGCGAGCGGCAGGAAGATGAACGTCTTGGCCAGCGCCTCGCGCTTCACGCGATCGACGAGGGTGGCGATGACGAGGCCGATGGCGACCGAGCCGCCGGTCGCCAGCACGAGCCACAGCGCGTTGTTGCGCAGCGCGACGAGCATGTCCGGATCGGTGAGGACGAAGCCGAAGTTCTCGGCCGCTCCCCCGTCCTCGGTCAGGCTGGTCGCCACGGTGCTGACCGACGGGAAGACGAGGTAGACCGACAGCAGCAGGAGCGCCGGGCCGACGAAGACCCACGGCAGGACCCGCCGCTTCAGCGTGTCGCCGAGCCGCTCGACGACCGCGTTGGCGCCGATGTAGACGGCCCAGATGCCGCCGACGCCCACGCCGAGCGCGACGACGGCGAGGATGAGCTTCGAGGTGAGCGTCGGGATGCCGCGCTCGCGGATCGCCTCGGCCTGGCCGTCGAGGCCGATCGTGTCGTACAGCCCGGCGAGCAGGTTCGCCGGTCCGTCCTCCTCGACGAGGAAGCCGATGGCCCACCAGATGGCGAGGATGCCCACGACACCGGCGAGCGGCGCGAGCAGGCGACGGACGATGTCGATCGGCCGCAGGCTCGGCGCGCCCAGCGGTGTCGTGGCCGTGGTCATCGGGTCGGATGCGGCCGGGGCGCCGCCGCGCGACGCCCCGGCCGGGGGAGGAGGTGGATCACATCACGTCCGTGGCTACGGCCAGCTGGCCTCGATCTCGGCGAGCACCTCCTCGGTGCTCGCGCCGTTGTTCGCGATCCAGTCGACCATGCCGGACCAGAACGTCCCGGCGCCGACCTCGGCCGGCATCGTGTCCGAGGCGTCGAAGCGCAGCGCATCGGCTCCGGCGAGGATCTCGGCCAGTCCGGACGACGGGTACGTCGTGTACCAGTCATCCGGGACGTCCTTGTTCGGCGACACGAAGCCGCCGGCCTGGGTCCAGTACTCCGCCGCCTCGGGGGTCGCGAAGAACTCCATCACGGCGCGGACCTCGGGGCGGTCGTCGAACATGACGAGCATGTCGCCACCGCCGAGGACCGGTCGCCCGTACTCCTCGTCGATCGGCGGGAGGTAGAAGAACGAGCTGTCGACGCCCGGCTCGTAGAGCGGGGTCGGCGGGTCGGTCGACTCGTCCGCCGGCCAGAACGACGGGATCCAGGCGGCCTGCTTGTGGAGCCAGCAGTCGGGTCCGCCCTCGGCGAACATCGGGTTCTGCGCGTCACCGACGAACGTCGCGTTGATCGCCGTCGGGCCGCCGTACACGTTGCCCTCGCCGAAGAAGATCTCGCCCACGATGTTCGCCGCGTTCACCACGGCGGGATCGTCGAACGGGATCTCGTGGGCCACCCAGGCATCGTACGTCTCGAGCGGGGCCGTGCGAAGGAGCACGTCCTCGACCCAGTCGGTCGTCACCCAGCCGGTGGCCTCACCGTGCTCCTGGGTGATGCACCACGGGGTGCCACCATCGGCCTTGATCTGGTCCATGAGGGCCAGCAGGTCGTCCCAGGTCTCGGGGATCTCGTAGCCGGCCTCCTCGAAGGCGGCGTTCGGGTACCACACGATCGACTTCAGGTCGGCCTTGTAGTACAGGCCATAGAGGTCGCCGTCGACCGATGCGAGGTCGATGAACGACTCGATGTAGTCCTCGCGCAGCTGGTCGACGTCCATGAACTCGGACAGGTTGACCAGGTGCCCATCGGCCTGCAGCGAGCGCATGAGGCCGGGCTGGGCGATCTGCGCGATGTCGGGGGCGTCGCCGCCCTCGACCCGGACGTTGAGGACGGTCGTGTAGTCGGTCACGCCCTCGTAGTTGATGTCGATGCCGGTGCGCTCCTCGAAGTCGGCGAAGTTGCCCTCGAAGTTGTCCGCCTCGGCCTCGACCCACTGGGCCAGGATGTCGACGGTCGTGCCCTCGAACTCGCCGGCCTCGGCGCGCTCGAGGAAGCTCTGCTCGCCGGCGTCGGCCGACTCGGCCGGCTGGCTCTCGGCGGCGGGCTCGCTCTCGTCGGCCTCGCTGGGCTCCTCGCTCCCGCCGCCGCCCTCGTTGGCGCAGGCGGCGAGGACGAGCGCGAGGATGGCCAACCAGGCCCAGGTCCTCCGTACCTTCATCGGTTCTCCTCTCCATGGATGGGGTCTGTTCGTCGATGCGCGGTCACCTGACCGGCGGGTCGGGTGGGTGGGATCACCCCCATCGATCTCAGCGCGTCCCCACCTCCCCTCCCCCTGGCGCGGAATCGCTGATGTGACGGCGCGCGAGCGCCACGGCGCCCAGGGCGCCGATCGGGCGGTCGTCCTCGAGGACCTCGATCGGCACGTCCCGCAGGGCACGCTCGACGAGGCCCGATGCCGCGCGCTCGCGCTCGACGGCGGCGAGGAGCGGCTCGGCGAAGGCGCGACCCGCGCGGGCCACGCCACCACCGACGACGATGCGGCCGATGCCGTAGGCGAGCGCCAGGCCGCGGATGGCGGCCGCGAGATGCGTGGTCGCGCGGTCGACGACGTCGCAGGCGAGCGCGTCGCCGTTGCCGGCGGCACGGAACACCTGCTCGCTCGTCGGATCGGCCGGCAGTGACGACGCGGCGCCGGAGGCGACGAGCCGGCGGGCGGCTCGCGCCACCGAGGGCCCCGAGGCGACGGTCTCGAGGCATCCGGCGAGGCCACAGGCGCAGCGCTCCCCGGACGGATCGGCGACGACGTGCCCGATCTCCCCCGCCAGGCCGGCGGTACCGCGCAGGACGACGCCGTCGACGACGACGCCGGCCGAGATGCCGGTCCCGACGCTGAGATAGGCGAGCGTCACCGGCGCCGGGTCGCCGCCCTCGTCGACGAGCCAGCCCGCGACCGCCCGCGCGTCATGCTCGACCGCCGTCGGCGCGTCGAGCGCATCGGCCACCAGGCTGCCGAGCGGCAGGTCGCGCACCCCGAGGTTCACCGCCAGCTCGACGATGCCGCGCCGCGTGTCGACCTGGCCGGGGACGGCGATGCCGATGGCGTCCGGGCGGCCGCCGAGCGGACCGGCGAGGTCGCGCGCGACCTCCACCACCTGGCCCGCGACGTCGGCCCGGCTCAACGGCCGATGGACCTGCGCCACGACCCGCTCGCCGTCGACGGCGATGCCCGCCAGCTTCGTGCCGCCGACGTCGATGCCGACGAGAAGCGGTCCGCTCATCGCGCCGGCACGAGCCCGAGCTCGTGGGTCATGAGCAGGGCGGCGGCGCCGAGCGGCACGAGGTCCGACTCGAGCCGGCCGATCTCGATCCGCGTCAGGTCGGCGATGAGCGCCAGCGAGCTCCGATGCGCCTCGCGCCGCACGGCGGTCAGCCACGGCTCGCCGAAGACGGTCATCTCGCCGACGAGCAGGACGTGGCGGATCGACAGCGTGCCGATCAGCCCGCCGAGGGTGCGACCGAGGTGCCGCGCGCCGTCGAGCACGACCTCGCGGGCGAGCTCGTCGCCGGCCTCGAAGGCCCGCTGGAGCTCGTCCAGGTCGATCGGCTCCCGGTCCCCGGTCGGGTGGAGGCTCGACTCGGGGGCGTGGGGGGCCAGCTCTCGGGCGCGCTGCACCACGGCGCGGGTGGAGGCGAGGGTCTCGAGGCAGCCGGTGCTGCCGCATCGGCAGGCGCGCTGGTTGTCGGCGATGGCGATATGGCCGATCTCCCCCGCGCCGGAGCCCTCGCCGGCGTAGAGGCGGCCGTCGATGACGATGCCGGCGCCGATGCCGCGGCCGACCTTGACGACGACCATGCTGCCCGACGCGCCATGGCCGCCGAACGTGTGCTCGCCGATGCCCGCGGCCTGCGAGTCGTTGGCGACGTACACCGGCAGGTCCCAGCGCCGCGAGAGGCGGTCGCCGAGCGGCAGGTCGCGCCAGTCGAGGTTGACGGCCCAGCGCACGGTCCCGGTCGTCGGATCGACGAGGCCCGGGGTGCCGACGCCGATGCCGAGGACCGGCCGCTCGGCCGCCTCGAGCAGCGTGCCGATGAGGGTGTCGAGCCGCTCGAGCGCGAGCTCGCCGTCGCGACCGTCGAGCGGGACCTCCTCGCGCCGTCGGGTCTCGCCGCGGAGGTTGACGATCGCGCCGACGAGGCTGCGGTCGCCGACCTCGATGCCGATGAGGTGGCGCGCGTCGTCGGGGACCTGGAGGAGGATCGGCGCCTTGCCGCCGGTCGACTGCCCGCGCCCGACCTCCTCGACCAGGCCGTCGGCGAGGAGCTGGTCGACGACGTCGGAGACCGAGGTCCGGGTCAGCCCGGTGCGGCGAGCAACCTCGGCACGGCTGATCGGGCTGCCATCGAAGATCGCCCGGAGGACGAGCCGATGCGCGAGGCGGTGCGCGGTCTGGGAGGCGGTGGCCACGGTCGAGCTCGGGCTCCTTTGTCAGGACGGTGGACAAAGTTACGCCCTGAGACTACGCCCATTGTCAAGTGACCTTACAAAGAATCTCCCCCGGCGCCCGGTCTGCGGCGGCGGCCGATCCGGTTCGGGTTGGTGTCCCGGGCACAGAACCGGGCACACGGAAACGTCCCGAAGGAACAAACGCGCGGCTCGTGTGGCCGAAGCCACCGATACCACCCGGTCCGCCGGCCGAAGCCGCCGTTCCGGTCCCCGGAACCGTTGAGCGAACTCGTCGGATCCGGTGTCGCTTGCCCCTTCGGGACGACCCAAGTATCGGCTGCGCGGCCCGCG
>DATAJO010000042.1:0-29578 GCA_036262075.1 Candidatus Limnocylindria bacterium | reverse complement strand
TTCCTCTTGCTACGGCGAGCATCGGCGGGCTGGTGCGTGGCGGTTCGCGCTCCAGCGAGAGCTATTCACCGGAAGGGCTCCCGGCGTGTCGTTTGTCGACTGCAGCGAGAGCTGGTGAGCGTGAGCGGCGCATCGGCGTGCAGGTCGTGCGTGCGGGTGCTCGCCACAGCGCGAAAACGCCGCGTGGATCGGCCTTCCGGTGAAATCCTCTCGCCACGGCGAGCGGCGGCGCTGGTTCGCGCTCCGGTTCGCGCCAGGGCGAGCATTCTTCACCGGAAGCGCTTGTGGCGTGTCGTTTGTCGACTGCAGCGAGCGCCGGTGAGCGTGAGGGGCGCATCGGCGTGCGGTTCGTGCGTCCCGGTGCTCGCCACGGCGCGAAAACGCCGCGTGGATCGGCCTTCCGGTGAAATCCTCTCGCCACAGCGAGCAGCCAGCAGGCCCAACAACCAACCAGAGCCCCGCTCGTTCGGTTGCGGGGCCGCGGGCCGGGTGCGACGATGCGCCGCGATGCGCCTTCCGCACTTCCCCCTGCACACCGTCGTCTTCCCGCATCTGCCCCTCCCGATCCACGTGTTCGAGGAGCGGTATCGGGCGATGGCGAGCGCCGTCCTGGCCGACGGGTCCCCGTTCGCCGGGCGCCTGGTGGTGAGCATGATCACCGACGGTCGGGAGGTGGGCGGCGAGGCGACGACGAGCCTGATCGGGACGATCTGCGAGGTCCGCAGTGCCGAGCAGTTCGCGGACGGCCGATGGCTCCTGCTCGTCGTCGGCGTGGCGCGCGCCCGGATCGACGAGGTGCATCGGTCCGGTCCGTTCACGACCGTCGAGGTGACGGAGCTGCCCGAGCTGGAGGGCAGCGAGGCGACCGGCCTCGTGCCGCAGGTGCAGCGCGCGCTGGATGCCTATCTCGCCACCGTGAAACGCTACGTGGCCCGCCATGCGTCCGTCGGGGACCAGACACAGGAGCCACGCGACGTGACCGCGACCCTCGACGAGGTTCTCAAGCCGATCCAGCTGCCGGACGACCCGGCGGCCGCGAGCTACGCGGTCGCGGGCGTGCTCCAGGTGGAGCTGGTTCGCAAGCAGCAGCTGCTCGAGCTGCCCGATGCCGCCACCCGGCTCCGGGCCGAGCTCAACCTCCTCCGTCGCGAGCGCCGCCTGCTCGACGACGGATCGCTGCCGCCGGTCGCCGCCGGCCAGCTCGACTATCACCCGAACTAGACCGATGCGACCCGTCCGCGCCGTCCCGGCGCTGCTCGCCGTGCTCGTGCTGCTCAGCGCGTGCTTCGGAGGTGACCCGTCCGCGTCGCCGTCCCTGGCGCCCTCCGCGCCGCCCTCCGGGGTGCCCGCATCGCCGACCGCCGGCGGAAGCGTCACGCCGAACGAGCCGTCGCCGTCGGGGGAGCCGAGCGCGGAGCCATCGGACTTCGCCGGCACCGAGCACGTCGTCCGCGCGGGAGAGTCGCTGTCGGGCATCGCCCGCCGGTACGGCGCGACGGTCGAGCAGCTCCAGGACTGGAACGCCGAGCGCTATCCGTCGCTCGTCACGAATCCGGGGATCATCGAGGCCGGCTGGACGCTCATCGTCAGCCTCGAGCCGGGCGTCACCGCGGCACCGACGCCGACCGCGCCACCCGCGACCCCGCGACCGACCGCCGCGCCGACCCAGGGCGGGGGTGGCGGCGGTGGGGGCTGCACGGCCGGCAACCGCGTCGGCGCCGGCGGCATCCAGGTCTTCCGCACCATCCCGAACGCGGGTCCCGGCGTCGCCCTGACCTTCGACATGGGCGGCCGCATGGAGCCGGCGGTCGACATCATGAACTTCCTGGTCGCGAACCGGGTGTGCGCCACCATCTTCGCGACCGGCGTGATGAGCCAGACACCGCAGGGCCAGCAGGTGCTTGCCATCATCAAGGCCCACCCGGAGCTGTTCGAGATCGCCAACCACACGATGTACCACTGCGACCTCGCCCGCGGGGGCGGTGGCTCCCCGACGACCGCGCCGTGCACCGGGTCCTTCGACGCCAACCGGATCCGCAAGGAGCTGACCGATGCGGAGGCCATCCTTCGTGCCGGCACCGGCCAGAACCCGCAGCCCTACTGGCGGCCGCCGTACGGCTCGTACAACGATGCCGTGCTGAACGCCGTCGCCGCCGCGGGCTACACGAAGACGTTCATGTGGGACATCGACACGATCGACTGGAAGCCGATCTCCGACGGTGGCCCGAACGCGGAGCAGATCGCCTCGAAGGTCATCGGCAACGCGGTGAACGGCTCGAACGTGCTGTTCCACCTCGGCGGCTACGAGACGCTCGACGCGCTGCGGCTCATCGTGCCGGGCCTGCGCGACCGCGGCTTCACGCTGACGAGCCTGTCCGACCTCCTCCGCTGACAGGAGTCCCAGCATGCGACGTCGACTGCTCCACCTGGCGCTCGTCGCCCTGGTCGCGACCGTCGCCACCGGCACGTGGGCCCTGACCGGCCCATCGGCGGCGCTCGCCGTCTCGCCGACGCCGTCCGCGCCGATGGCGATGCGGCTCGAGGCCGGTCACGTTACCGGCCACCTCCTGAATCCCTCGACCGGAGCGATCTCGGGCAGCAAGGCGGTGACGATCGCGGCGCCGACCACGGTGCAGTCGACCCAGCGGGCGTTCGTGGGCAGCCGCGGCGGGTTCTTCCTGCGCATGTCGACCGGTCCGCTGGCCGGCTACTGGGTGCGCGAGTCGATCGTCGCTTATGTCATCGGCTTCGTCGGACAGCAGATCTTCAGCCCGCCGCGCACGATCACCATCCCGGCCGGCGACGTCCAGGGATTCAAGTTCGACGCGAGCGGCGGGTTCCTCAGCGGCCGGGTCGTGCGCTTCGCGACGGCGTCGAGCGCGTCCGCCTCGATGGCGGCCGCCATCAACGGCACGATCCACTACGCGATCACCAGCGGGCCGCTCGCCGGCACCTGGGTTCCGTCCGGCGGGTCGAGCCGCGCTCGGGTTCTCGCATGTGACACGACGCCCAAGCGCGGTGGCGCGCCGGCGGTGTGGACCCGGCTGACGGCCGCCGGTCCGGAGATCTCGCTCACGTTCGACCTCGGCGGGCGAACCGATCCGGCGCTCGCGATCGTGAAGCGCCTGTTCGTCCACGGCGTGTGCACGACCATCTTTGCGACCGGCGATGCGGCCGCGACGTCCGCCGGGAATGCCGTGCTCGAGTTCGTCGACAACTATCCGGCGCTCTTCGAGATCGGCAACCACACGAAGGACCACTGCGACCTCGTGCGGGGTGGTGGCGCCTCGGATTGCCCGGCGAGCCGGCCGTCGGCCAGCTTCATCGCGTCACAGCTGACCTCGACCGAGACGACGGTGAAGGCCATCACGGGCATGTCGACCAAGCCCTATTGGCGTCCGCCGTTCGGTGCCCACGACGCCGGCGTGCGTGCCGCGGCCGCCGCGGCCGGCTGGACGAAGACCGTGATGTGGGACATCGACACCATCGACTGGCGTCCGCCGCCGCCGAGCGACACCGGCCCGAGTGCCGTCCAGATCATCGACAAGGTGCTCGGCCGCGCGACGAACGGGTCGATCGTCCTGATGCACCTTGGCGGCTACAACACGTACCCGGCGCTGCCCTCGCTGATCAGTGGGCTGCGCGGCCGCGGCCTGGTGCCGACGAGCCTGAGCGACCTCGCCGACGGGACCTGACTCCCGCCGGCGGCCTCAGCCGCCGATCTCGGCCGGTCCCTCCTCGGGGTGCCCGGCGGCGCGGACCGCATCGGCGAAGATGCCGACCGCGGTGTCGACCTCGGCCTCGCTCACGATGAGCGGCGGACTGAAGCGCAGCGACGACTCGCCGCACTCGAGGGTCAGCAGGCCGGCACGGAACGCGGCCTCCTGGACCGCCTCCGCGGCCTCGTGGGTCTCGAACTCGACGCCGAGCATGAGCCCCGCGCCACGGATGTCCCGCACCGCCGGCGTGGCGACGCGCTCGAGCCCGGCCCGCAGCCGATCGCCCATGGCGGCCGCGTTCGCCATCCCCTCGGACTCGATGACGTCGATCGTGGCGAGTGCCGCCGCGGCGCAGATCGGGTTACCGGCGAACGTCGAGCCGTGGGCGCCGGGCGGCCAGGTCCAGACCGAGTCGCGGGCGATGAACGCGCCGATCGGCATGCCGGAGGCGATGCCCTTGGCAACGGTCACGATGTCCGGCTCGACCTCGGCGTGCTCGACCGCCCACCACCGGCCGGTGCGGCCCATGCCCGACTGGATCTCGTCGGCGATGAGCAGCATGCCGTGCTCGTCGCACAGCTCGCGCAGGCCGCGCAGGAAGGCCGGCGGGGCCGGGAAGTAGCCGCCCTCGCCCTGGATCGGCTCGACGACGATGGCGGCGACGTCCGACGGGGCGATCTGGCGCCCGAAGATCGTGCGCTTCAGGTACTCGAGCTCGGCGCTCCCGTCGCCGCCCGAGCCCTCGCGCCACGTGCGGGCCCGCGGGAATGGGGCATGGTGGACCATCGGCAGCAGCGGGCCGAAGCCGGCGCGCTGCTTGACCTTCGAGTTCGTCAGGCTCAGCGCGCCCATCGTCCGGCCGTGGAAGGCTCCCTCGAAGGCGATGATCCCGGGCCGATGGGTGTGATAGCGGGCGAGCTTGATGGCGCCCTCGACCGCCTCGGTGCCCGAGTTGGTGAGGAACACCCGCGCCTTCTCCTCGAACGGCGCGATGCCGGCCAGGCGTTCCATGAGCTCGAGGTAGCGCGGCTCGTAGAAGTCGGTGGCCGCGATATGGATGAGCCGATCCGCCTGCTCCTTGATGGCCGCGACGACCTTCGGATGGGCGTGACCGGTCGAGCACACGGCGATGCCGGCGGCGAAGTCGAGGAAGCGGTTGCCGTCGACGTCGGTCACGACCGAGCCCCGGCCGGACTCGGCGACGAGCGCGTAGGCGCGTGTCAGCGAGGGACTGGCGACGGCCTCGTCGCGGGCGATGATCTCGCGCGCCCGCGGGCCGGGCAGCTCGGTGACGATGTGCGGCGCGGCCTGGTCGTGCGCAGCCGCAGGCGAGCGGGTGGTGTCGGTGGTCGTCATCGGTGGGTTCACTCCGTCATCGGAGCGGCGCGTCCTGCCCGCGCACCCTGGCTAGACGCCCAGCATGCTAGCCGATAACGCCGGTCAGTCGTCGTGGGCGCGGGGGAAGGCCATCTCCTCGGGGTAGACCGGCGGGAGCGGTTCGCCCTCCTCATCCGCGGGTCGCTGCGGGTCCGGTGACATGAACTCGTGCCAGACCTCGGTGCCCGCCGACGGTGGGTCGTCGAGCTCCTTGATGGCCACGATGCCCTCGAAGCGGATCGTGCCCGCCTCGCCGTCATCGGTCTCGTAGTCGTCCTCGTACACCGGCGCCATCTCGACGGCTCGGCCGAGCGCCGCCTCCTCGTCGGCGCCGTCGACGAGGATCACGCGGTCCTCGACGAGCGCCACCTCGCCGGAATCGCCGGTCCGGTACGCGTAGCGCAGCTGGACCGCGAACCAGCCGGACGGTTCGACGGTCACCTCGTCGACGGGCGGGGACACGAATGGGGCGGCCATGACATCTCCTCCTCTCCCGATGTCGTCCGGACCCACCGCGAGGCGCGGTCGTCCGCTGGCAGACGCGACTTACTCGCCGATGACGGTCTGTGACTGCTCCCGCAGGAACTGCTGGACGTAGTACGGGCCGAGGCCGCTCTTGCCAGACGAGCCGGAGCCCTTCCAGCCGCCGAAGCTCTGGATCCCCGGCCAGGCGCCGGTCGTCGCGCCGGCACGCCGGTTCACGTACACGACGCCGGCCTGGATCGTGTCGAGGAAGCGCTTCACCTCCGCTTCGTCGCCGCTGAAGATCCCGGCGGTCAGGCCGTACGGGCTGTCGTTGGCGCGCTCGAGGGCCTCGTCGAGCGAGTCCACCTCGCCGACGACGAGGAGCGGGACGAACAGCTCCTCGCGGAACAGGCGATGGTCGAGCGGAAGGCCGGTCACGACCGTGGGGGTCGGGAACCAGCCGGTCGAGTCGTCGGCCTCGCCGCCGATCTCGATCGTGCCGCCGTCGCGCTTCGCCTCCTCGACCGCGTCGCGGAACTTCTTCAGGGCGCGCTCGTTGATGACCGGGCCCATCCAGCTCGATCGGTCGGTGGGGTCGCCGACCTGGATGCTGCGGGTCTTCTCGACGAGCTTGCCGACGAACTCGCGGGCGACCGACTTCTCGACGTAGACGCGGGAGAGCGCCGAGCACTTCTGGCCGTCGAAGCCGAAGGCCGATCGCATCGCGCCCTCGGCGGCGATGTCGAGGTCCGCGGTGCGGGTGACGATGGCCGGGTTCTTCCCGCCCATCTCGGTAATGATCGGCCGCGGGTACTCCTTCGTGAAGCCGCGGTACAGCTTCATGCCGACCTCGTACGAGCCGGTGAAGACCATGCCGTCGACGTCGCGGTTCTCCTCGAGCTCGGCGCCGACCGTCTCGCCGGGGCCGGTGACGAGGTTGAACACGCCGGACGGCAGGCCCGCCTCGCGGAGCGCCTCGCCGAACTTCCAGCCGAGGAGCGGCGCGTCAGACGAGGGCTTGAGGACGACGG
The DNA here is from genome assembly GCA_036262075.1 of Candidatus Limnocylindria bacterium. Taxonomy (GTDB): domain Bacteria; phylum Chloroflexota; class Limnocylindria; order QHBO01; family QHBO01; genus JACDBZ01. The sequence goes on along the minus strand of DATAJO010000042.1, from coordinate 22,986 downwards.
TGTTGCCGGCGATCATCGCGCCGCCGGCGGGACCGCCGGCGAGCGCCATAGGGAAGTTGAACGGGCTGATGACCGCGAAGACGCCGAAGGGGCGGAGGACCGAGCGCGTCTTCTCGGCGGCCGACAGCGAGCCCATCGGCTTGACGAACCCATCGGCCTTCTCGAACTCGTCGCTGTAGTAGCGCAGCAGGTCGGCCGTCTCCTCCACGTCGCCGAGCGCCTCGAGCCGGTTCTTGCCGACCTCCAGGGCCATGAGCGCGGCGTAGTCGAACTGCCGCTCGCTGATGAGGTCGGCGGCGCGGCGCAGGATGGCGAGCCGATCGCGCCACGGGGTGTCGCGCCAGGCCGGATAGGCGGCACGGGCCGCGGCGATCGCGTCGCGCACGTCCTCGCGCGTGCCGACCGGGAAGCGGGCGACGACCATGGCGCGGTCGATCGGCGAACGATCCTCGAACGTCTCGTCGCGGAGCCGCTGCTCCGAGCCGATGAGCATGGGGTACGTGCGGCCGAGATCGGCCCGGGCGCGCTCGAGCGCCGCGTCGAACGCCGACTGGAGCTCCTCGTTGTCGGCGGACAGCGTGGCGTACGTGATCTTCATGCGTGGCGTGGTGGCCATCGGTCTGACGGGGGCCTCCTGGTGCCGATGCGGACTTTCGAATCGGTGTGGTGGGGCGTCCATTATCGCACCGGGAGTCGTGCCGGCAGCCGCGGGGCCACGGACGCCGGGTGTGCCGAAGGCCAGGCTCCGGGGGGAGAAGAGCCTGGCCTTCGGACCTCGCGATGATATCTGCCGCCTATCGTGACCGCAACAGATTCCTGCGCACGAAATCCGCACGATTCGGGTGTCGATTCCACCGATGGCGGGGCCGTCACCCGGTCCGCGGCTTCTCCCGATGGAACAGGCCGAGGTTGAGGCGCAGCGACGACGGGTGCGGGCCCATGAGGAAGGCCCGGCCTCGGTCGCCGTAGAGGCGCGGCAGGAGCTCGTGGGTGGTGGCGGCGTCGCCCAGGTCGAGGCGGGCGTGGACGACCTTGATCTTGAAGCCGTTGCGCAGCCACCAGCCGTCGCGGTGGTGCGTCGCGGCCCGCGCATGCTCCGCCACCTCCGGCTCGAGGAGGACGCTGACGTCGTCGCGCCCGTAGTAGCCCATGGCGATGAGCCGCCCGCCCGGTCGCACGACCCGCAGCGCCTCCTCGATGACCGGCTGCGAGGTGTCGTCCGGCTCGATCGCGCTGGTCAGCACGATATCGACCGTCGCGTCGCGCAGCGGCAGCGCCGTCGGGCTGCCCTCCACGATCCGGATGTTCGGCTGGTGCGACTCGGCGGCGCGGCGTCGCGCCTCGGCCAGCAGCTCCGGATCGGCCTCGATGCCGTACGTCCGGCCCGTGCGCCGGGCGAGGAGCATTGGGTAGTGGCCGATCCCCGTGCCGACGTCGGCGATGCGCTTGCCGGACAGCGGAGTGATGCGCTCGAGGGCGGCGAGGACGCGTCGCTCGGGGTCGATCGCCCGGCCCAGGCGCTCGTGGAGCTCGGAGTCGCCGCCGCGCCAGGCCGGCAGGATGGCGGTCGTCATGGGATCTCCACCCGGAACACGGCCGGCTGGCCATCGGCCAGGGTGAGGAGGTCATTGCCGGCGAGGACATGGAGGTCGAACGCGACCGGACCCGGCGCGCGCCGGCTGGCGAAGATCCGGACCTCGAGCGTCGCGCCCGGGAAGAGCGGGCCATAGCCGAGGGAGATCGTGCCGGCCGGCTCGCCGTGCTCGCCCGGGCCGAGCACCCATTTCGTCCAGGGCTGGACGAGCGGGTCGCCCTCGTCTCGGATGCGGTCCTCGGACGGCACGAACGGCGCGAGGTGGAGGTACTCGGCCAGGTCCGCCGGCCAGCGCACGACGAGGTCGTCGACGCGCGAGTCGGCGCCGCTCACGACGCGGACGAGGATCTCGCCGCCCTCACCGTCGACGGTCGGGTTGATCGTCACGTCCACGACCCGCGGGTCGCGCGTCTCGGGCAGCTCCATCCCGAGCTCGGGTGGCGGCGTGGGCGTGGCGGACGCCGCCGAAGGCGCCAGCGATGCCTCGACGGATGCCTCGACGGACGCCGCGGCGGACGGCTCGGCGGACGAGGGTGGCGGCGTCGGGCTCGCCGGCGGCGACGGGCTCGGGAGCAGGCGGCAGGCGACGAGCGTGGCGAGGAGCGGGAGCGCGACGAGCGCCCGTCGGCGAGCGGTCATGCGAGGTCGGCGAGCTCGGGGAGGCGGTTGCGGATCGCGTAGGCGGCGGCCTGGGCCCGGCTGTCGAGCACGAGCTTGGCGAGGATGCTCGACACGTAGTTGCGGACGGTCTTCTCCGCGAGGCCCATGCGCTCGGCGATCGCGCGGTTCGAGGCCCCATCGGCCAGGTGGGCGAGGACCCGGCGCTCCCGCTCGGTCAGCTCGGCGAACGCGCCGGCCTCCTCGACGCGCGCCGCGTTCCGCAGGCGATCGAGGACGGTGCGTGTCACCGCCGGGTCGAGCAGCGAGCCGCCGGCGGCCACGGTGCGGACGGCGTTGACGAGCTCGCCCGAGCCGACACGCTTGAGGACGTAGCCTGACGCGCCGGCGTCGATCGCCTCGAACAGCGCATCGGAGTCGGCGTGACTGGTGAGCATGACGACCGGGACGTCGTCGAGCTCGGAGGTGATCTGGCGGCAGGCATCGATGCCCGAGCCGTCGGGCATGCGGATGTCCATGACCACCACGTCCGGCCGATGGCGCCGCGACAGCCGCACCGCCTCGGCACCCGAGGACGCCTGGGCGACGACGGTCAGCCCCTCCTGCGCATCGAGCAGGGCGGCGAGGCCGATGCGGACCACCTCGTGGTCGTCGGCGATGAGGATCCGGGTCGGCGCCTCGTGCGCCCGGGTCGGGAGGGTCTCGGTCATGGTGAGCGCCGAACGGTGGCGACCGGCATCGTAAGCGACAGCCGGGTTCCCTGCCCCGTCGCCGACTCGATCGTCAGCTCCCCGTCGAGCAGCTCGGCGCGGCGGCGCATGTTGCCGAGCCCCTGGGCTCGGCCGTGGCGTCCGCTGGCGCGAGCCGGCGCATCGGTGTCGTAGCCCACGCCGTCGTCGGCAATCTCCAGCGAAAAGTGGCTCGGGCCGAAGCGCATCGTGACCGCCACCCGGGTCGCGCGGGCATGGCGCAGGACGTTGCTGAACGCCTCGGTCACGAGCTGGCGCAGCTGCTCGGCCTGCTCCGGCCGCAGGCGCGGGCGGTCGTGGCCCTCGGCCGTGATGTCGAGCTTCACGAGCGAGTGGGCCTGGAGCTCGTCGGCCACGGCGAGGACGATCGCCTCCGCGTCGCGCAGCTCGAGCTCGCCGGAGCGCAGGTCGAAGATCGTGCTGCGGATGTCGCTCGTGATCCGGTTGAGCTCAGCCATGACCGTGCCGATGCGCTCGCGGGTGCGCGAGGGCGCCGCCTCGGCCTCGGCGGCCGCCTGCTCGAGGTGGAGGCCGGCGGCGTAGATCGACTGGATGATGCCATCGTGCAGGTCGCGGCCGATGCGCTCGCGCTCGCGGAGGAGGAGCTCCCGGCGCCGCCCCTCGGCGAGGGCGCGATCGGTCTCGCGCTCGAACAGCTCGAGGCTGCGGATGACGGCCAGCGCGATGGCGAGGCCAGTGAGCGAGCGGAAGACCTCGATCGGCACGCCTAGCGTGTCGAACACCGTCGTGCCGTTCAGGACCGATGCCGGCGGGAACGGCGCGGCCAGCGGCACGAGGCCGCCCAGGACGGCGTAGACGGCGAAGGCGACGCTCGCCGCCCGCATCGCCCGGGCGACCGGCGGGCCGGCGATCGGCCCGAGGACGCGGATGGTGCGGACGAGGCCGATGGCGGCGGTGATCGAGCCGGGCAGCGCGATCATCAACCGCGCCACGACGTCGCCGACGGCGAGCGGCGCGCCCACCTCGGCCAGCGCCGGGCCGATGTCCGGGGACGGCAGCCACGGTCCCACGTCGGGCACGAACCCGGCGGCCACGGTCGAGGACAGCGCGAGCGTCGCCACCAGCCACATGACGAGCGTCACGCTCGGGACGAGCCGGAGCCACGGATGGCCGAGGACCCGGGGCATCGGCCGCTCGGGGTCGCGGGCGCCGATGAGGAGCTCGACGCCGAACTGGAACAGAAACGCGAAGCTCAGCGGCTTGAGCAGGAGCTGGAGGATGAGCAGCGCCTCGACGGCGGGCAGCGGCAGGAAGCCGGCCTGGATCGGGACGAACAGGTAGCCCCACTCCATGAGGCCGTGGACGAGGCCGAACGCCGCCAGCCAGCCGAGGGAGCCGGCGAGCGACAGCTCCGACCGCTGGCGCCGCTGGAGCGCGATCGCCAGGCCGGTGACGAAGAAGACCTGCCCGTAGACGGACAGCACGATGATGCGGTTCGTCTCGAACAGCTCGGCCAGCCAGCTCATGGGTCCATCATTCCTCAACCGGGGCCGGCGACGGTCGCGGATCGCGCCGGAAGCACCTCGAGCGGTCCGGACGCCCGCACGCGGCCGGACCGGGCGAATCGGTCCGGGATGGCCTGGTAGGACGCCGCGTCGGCGACCAGACCGGCGGCTCGTGGAGCTCCGTCGTCATCGGCTCCGCGCGGAGGTGGTGCTCAGCCCTTCACGCCGCCGGTCGACAGCCCGCTGATGAGGTACCGCTGCGCCACGTAGAAGAAGATCATGACCGGGATGGTGACGATCACCGATAGGGCCATCGTCCCGCCCCAGTTCTGCGTGAACTGGTTGATGAAGAGGCGAACGCCGATCGGCAGCGTGAACGCCTCCGGCTTGGTGAGGAACACGAGCGCGTACAGGAACTCGTTCCAGGCGGTGATGAACGCGTAGAAGGCGGTCACTGCGATGCCCGGCGTCGACAGGGGGACGACGATCCGCCAGAACGCGCCGAACGGTCCCATGCCGTCGATCTTCGCCGCCTCCTCGAGCTCGATCGGCAGCGTGTCGAAGTAGCTCTTCAGCATGAGCACGCAGAACGGGATGGCGGTCGTGGCGTAGGCGAGGACAAGCGCCCACGGCGTGTTCAGCAGCCGGAACTGGACGGCGAGGAGCTGGAACAGCGGCACGAGCAGGATGACGGCCGGAAACATCTGGCTGGTGAGGAAGAAGCTCGTGACCGGCCGCTTGCCCCAAAACCGGTATCGGCTCAGGGCGTAGGCGGCCGTGGAGGCGAGGAAGACCGACAGGATCGTGGTCAGCACGCTGATGATCAGCGAGTTGCCGAACCAGTTCCAGAAGTAGCCACCGGTGGCGCTGTTCGGGTCGAACAGGTTCCGATAGTTCTCGAGCGTCGGCTCACGCGGGATGAGCTGGATCTCGGACGACAGGACGTCGAACTGGTTCTTGAACGAGGTCGAGATGACCCACAAGATCGGGAAGATGGCGATGAGGCAGGCGGCGATGAGGATGGCATGCGTCGCGATCCTCTCCCACAGCGGCTGCTTCATCGGTAGGCCTCCTCGGTCCGGAACACCCGCTGGTAGATCGTGACGAAGATGAGCAGCAGGCTGAGGATGATCACCGAGTAGGTGGCTGCCTGCGCGTACTGGCCTGCCTGGAACAGGTTGAACGACTCGGTGACGAGGATGTCGGTCCGGCCGCCCGGCCCGCCGCCGGTGGTCAGGAAGATGACGACGAAGAGGTTGAAGGTCCAGATGATGCCGAGCATGGTGACCGCCACCGACACCGACTTCAGCTGCGGAACGGTGACGTTCCAGAACGTGTCGCGTCGGTTCGCGCCGTCGACGCGGGCCGCCTCGTAGAGCTCCTGGGGGATCGACTGCATGCCCCCCAGCAGGGCGACCATCATGAACGGCACCCCGAGCCAGACGTTGACGATGATCGGCGCGACGTACGCCCAGAACGGGTCGGACAGCCAGTTCGGGCCGTCGATACCGAACGTGGCGAGGAACTGGTTCAGGACGCCGTACTCGCCGTTGAAGATATAGCGCCAGCTGACGGCGCTGATGAATGCCGGCACGGCCCACGGCAGCATGAGAATGAGCCGATACGCCGTCCGGCCGCGGAACTTCTGGTTGAGCAGCAGGGCGAGGCCCATGCCGATCGTGAAGTGGAAGAAGACGTTCACCGCCGTCCACACGATCGTCCAGAGCAGGCGACCGCGGAACTCCTCGCTGGTGAGGACGGTGACGTAGTTGTCGAGGCCGATGAACTGCTCGCTGCCCGGCCGGAAGACCGTGGCCGCGTTCGACCGGTTGAGGTCGGTGAAGCTCGAGACCACGGAGCCGATGAGCGGGTAGACGACGATGACGGCCATGACGATGGCCACGGGGGCGAGGAAGGCGTACGCCACCCACATCCGTTCACGCATCGGCGTGCTCCTGGTGCTCTGGCATTCGACTGCAGCGCATCGGTCCCGGCATGCTGAGGGATCAGTGCTCGGGCCGGGGCGGACCCCGGCCCGAGCCTCACGGCGACTCTACTCGGCGAGCCGGCCGGCGACGAGGGTCTCCCACGCCGCAGCGACGTCGTCGAGCGCCTGCTGCGGGTCCTTGTCACCGGTCCAGGCCGCCTGGAAGTTCGGCCCGAAGTCGGTGTAGATCTGGCCGCCCTCGGGGATGACCGGGCGAGCGGTCGCGTTCTCGATGACCGTCTGGAAGTCGGCGATGAGCCGGCTCTCCTGGACGCTCGGATCCTCGTAGGCGCTCGTGCGGGTCGGGAGCAGGTTCAGCTCGGTCGCGAGCCGCGCCTGGTTCTCGGTGTTGCTGAGGTAGGCGACGAACGCGGCGGCGCAGTCCTGCTTCGCCTCGTCCATGCCCGCGTAGAGCACGTAGCTGTGGCCGCCGATCGGCGAGCCCTTGTCGCCGTCCGGCCCGGCCGGGATGACCGCCACGCCGAGGTTCTCCGGATCGGTGAACTCGGCGCCGGACAGGACGTCCGCGGTGGACCAGGGGCCATTGAAGATCATCGCCACGTCGCCCTCCTTGAAGGCGGTCATGGCATTGCCGTAGTCGTTGGCGAAGTCGACGTCGGCCGGAGCGATCGTGCCGAGGACGTCGTTGAGGAGGAACTCGAGGCCGGTGACCGACCCCTCGTTGTTGACCTGGATCTCCGTGACCTGGCCCTCGTCGTTGACCTCGAGCAGGCCACCGCCGAACGCCCACAGGAACGGCTGGAGCCAGTAGGCGTCGCCGCGCATGTAGAACGCGTTGTCGAGGCCGAGCTCGGTCTGGAGCGTCTCGCCGGCCGCGACGAGGTCGTCCATCGTCGCCGGGGCCTCGACGCCGGCCTCCTCGAACATCCGCTTGTTGTAGAGGAGGGCAAGCGCGTCGGTGACCTGCGGGACGGCGTACGTCTCACCCTGCCACTGGCCGTAGGCGAGCGGGCCGGGGAGGAAGTCGTCCCAATCGCTGAAGCGATCGGCGAGCGGCAGGAGATAGCCCTTGTCGGCGTAGTCGGCGATCCAGGCGATCTCGGCGCGGAACACGTCGGGCGCCTCGCCGCCGGCGGCCTGCTGGTCGTAGGCCTGCTGCGCGCCGTCGAACGGGATCTGGGTGACCTCGACGTCGGCGCCCTCGAAGGCCTCGGCGATCTCCTTGATCACCGGCGACTCCTGGTCGTTCATGGTGTGGGTGAAGGTGATCGAGTCGACGCCCTCGCAGGCGGCCGTGGCTCCGGCCGATGGCGCCGCGCCGGTGGACGTGCCCGCCCCGGTCGACTCGTCCGCGCCGGCGGACTGGGTGGACGTGCCGCCACCGCAGGCCGAGAGCGCGAGCAGGCCGATGACGAAGATCGGCAGCACGCGGTTCAGCTTGGTCATGGATCTGGGTACCTCGATGGAAGTGGATCGACGTGGTCGGGGATCGAATCTCAGGGTGCTCAGGTGGTGGCCGCACCTCCTCCCCCTGCCGGATTCGAGGCGGTCGTGCCTCGTGGCGGGGCCGTCGAGCCGCGCACGACGAGTCGCGTCGGCAGAAGCTCGACCACCGGTTGGTGCTCGGGTCCGGATCGTATGGCGCGGATGAGCTGCTGGGCCGCGCGGCGGCCCTTCTCGCGGATCGGCTGATGGACGGTCGTCAGGCGCGGGCTCGTCCACGACGCGGCCGGGATGTCGTCGAAGCCGACGATCGACAGCTCGTCCGGGAGGCGCAGGCCGGCGTCGAGCGCGGCGCCCACGAGGCCGATGGCGGTCACGTCCGACATGGCCATCACCGCCGTCGGCATCTCCCCGTCGCCGTCGCCGGCGATGGCGGCAAACGCCGCGCGGCCGCCCTCCTCGCTGACCGGCGCCGACAGGACCCGCAGCCGGGTCGACCCGTCGGCGGACGGGCCGCCCTCGCCGTTGAGGCCGAAGCCCTGGCGCACGCCACGCAGGCGCCGGGCCGAGATGCCGCTGCGTTCGTCAATCGGCGAGTCGGGATGCTCGGCGATGAGGACGACGGCGACGTCGCGGTGCCCGAGGCCGTGGAGGTGCTCCGCCGCCCGTCGTGTCGCGTCGACGTCGTCGATGCCGATCACGTCGTGACCCACGAAGCCCTCGGTGTCGAGGCCGACGAGCGGCGTGCCCGCCCGCCGGACCTCGCCGAGCTCGGGGTGGTCCGGCACGAGGCCGAGGAGGATGAGGCCGTCGACGAGCGCCGCCTCGACGGCGCGGGAGATCGAGCCGCCCACCGGCGGGACGATGACCACGGCGATGCCCTCCGCGTCGCACATGTCGCCGATGCCACGGACGAGCTCGGGCAGGAACGGGTTGGCGAAGATGTCGTGCGTCGACTGTGGAACGACAAGGCCGATCTGGTCGGTCCGCCGGCGGGCGAGGCGACGGGCGATCGGGGAGGGACGGTAGCCGAGCTCCGCGGCCGCGGCGAGGATTCGCTCGCGGGTCGCCGCATTGAGGTGCTCCGGCTGGTTGAACGCAAAGCTGACGGCGGTCTTGCTGACGCCGGCGCGTCGCGCCACATCGTCGATGCGTGGTCGGGCCACCCGCGCTCCATCACTCTGCGATCCTCCTCCCTGCCGGATCGCGCTCGAAAACCGGTTTAGTGAACCGGTTTAGCGGACCTTAGGGGATGCGGTGGCGCGATGTCAAGGGCTGGGAGCACGGTCGGGACGGCTTCGCTACGATCGACGGGTGAGCGAGCCCCCGGCCGACGCGCCGATCCGTACCCCGCTCTCGGTCCGCCTGTGGTTCGCGTGGGCCTTCGCGCTGCTCGCGCTGTCCGGCCTGCTGCTCCCACGCGTCATCGAGTTCATCGACTTCAGCGAGCGCGCGCCGTTCAGCCTGCTCGGCATCTTCATGATGATCGAGCTCGCCGCGGTGCTGTTCGGGATCACCGTCGCGCTCCAGCGCAAGCGGATCGCACACCGCTTCGCGATCGGCATCGCGCTCCTGCCGATCCCGATCCTCGCCGGCCTCGTCCCGGTCCTGCTCCGCATGCCGCCCGAGGCGGCCAGCGGGTGGTGGGCGTTGACGGTTCCGATCGGGGCGCTCATCAGCATCGTCCTCGTCGCCGGCCTGCTGCGGGCGCCGGCGCGCGTGTACTTCTCGGAGCCGTGAGCCGATGAAGCTCGTCTCCTTCACGGCGGACGGCGAAGCACGGCGCGTGGGCGTGCTCGACGGCGACACCGTCCACGACCTGGCCGATGCCTTCGGGGTGTCCGACGTCGGCGGACTGCTCGCGGCCGGCATCGGCGTCGACGCTGTCCGGGCCGCGCTGGCCTCGGCCCCGACGCGGCCGCTGGCCGGCGTTCGGCTGCTGGCGCCGATCGCCCGGCCGCCGAAGATCATCTGCGTCGGGCTGAACTACCACGACCACTGTCGCGAGCAGGACATCGAGCCGCCGCGCCACCCGATCCTGTTCAGCAAGTTCGCGAACGCCGTCGCCGATCCGGGCGCATCGGTCGTGCGGCCGATCGCCACCGAGAAGCTCGATCTCGAGTGCGAGCTGGCGGTCGTCATCGGCAGGCGCGCGGCGCGCATCGGCCTCGACGAGGCTCCGGCGGCGATCTTCGGCTACACCGTCGTCAACGACGTCACGATGCGCGACCTCCAGCGCGAGGACGGCCAGTGGCTGCGGGCGAAGGGCTCGGACGGCTTCGCGCCGATGGGCCCGGCGGTCGTCACCGCCGACGAGATCGGCGACCCGCAGGCGCTCCGGCTGCGGTCGAGCGTCAACGGCGAGACATGGCAGGACTCGACGACGGCCGAGATGGTGTTCGACGTGCGCACCATCGTGGCGTTCGTGTCACGCACCATCACCCTCGAGCCCGGCGACGTCATCGCCACCGGCACGGCGGCCGGGGTCGGCCACTACCAGTCGCCGCCGCGCTATCTCGCCGACGGGGATCTCATGCGCTGCGAGATCGAGGGCATCGGCGCCATCGAGAACCAGGTCATCGACGAGACGCCGCGCCTCGACGACCATCACCTCGCCGCCGGCGTCGACGTCCTCGGAACGGGTCAGCGCTGAGCCGATGGCCGGGACCGGTGGGATCACGCTGACGGCGGCGGGGTCCCGGGAGCGGCGGGAGGGGCTCTTCGGCGCCGCCGGCACCGTCCTCCTCGAGCTCGTGGGGTGGCGGCACCTCGCGCTCCAGCTCGTCCGCGCGGAGCTCACCCGGGAGAATGCCCGCCTCGTCCTGGGGTCGATCTGGTGGATCGCCGATCCGCTGCTGCAGATGCTCGTCTACACGCTGCTCGTGAGCGTCATCTTCCAGCGGACCATCGTCGACTACCCGCTCTTCGTCCTTGCGGCACTCATCCCGTGGAAGGGCCTCGCCACGTCGATCAGCTCGGGCGGCACGGCGGTGATCGGCAACGAGCGGATCGTTCGCCAGCTTCCGTTCCCGCGAATCGTCCTGCCGGCTGCGCGACTTCTCGCGCAGTTCTGGCGGCTCGGCGTCGCCCTGGTCGTGCTCGTGGTGCTCATGGCGATCCTCTGGCCCGCGCGGCTGTCGCCGGCCATCGCGTGGCTGCCGGTGCTCGGCGCCGCGCAGATGGTGATGCTGCTGCCGTTCGTCATCATCCTCAGCGCCGCGACGGTCTTCGTCCGCGACCTGTCTCACCTGATCGGCCACCTCATGCGGCTCGCGATGTACCTCTCGCCGGTCCTCTACGGTTTCGACCAGCTGGCCGGCCGCCTGCCCGATTCGCTCGTTGCGATCTACCGGCTCAGCCCGCTCGCCGCGCTGCTCGAGGGCTACCGGGATGTCGCGTACCGCGCGACGGCTCCCGGGCCGGATGCCATCCTCCTGCCGATCGGCATCGGGCTCATCGCGCTGCCGTTCGCGCTGGCATGGTTCCGGCGCGTCGAGCCCGGCTTCGTACGCGCGCTGTGAAGCAGCTCGAGCTTGCCCCGCCGGCGCTTCCCGACGGGTGGGCGGACGCCCAGCGAGCGCGGGGGCGTCGGCCCGTATCCGTGCGGATCCAGCAGGTCGGCGTCGCCTTCGACCTGCGCCTGAAGCACGAGCGATCGGTGGCCTCGACGATCGCGAACGCACTGCGCCGGCCCAGCCCGAACCCGTTCTGGGCACTGCGGGACATCGACATCACCGTTCGGGAAGGCGACTGCCTCGCGATCATCGGGCCGAACGGCGCCGGCAAGAGCACGTTGCTCCAGGTCATCGCCGGGCTGCTGCTTCCCGACGTCGGGTCCGTTTCGGTGCGCGGCCGCATCAGCTCGCTCCTCAATCTCGGGGTCGGCTTCGACCCCCGGCTCACCGGACGGGAGAATGTCCAGCTCATGGGCGCCCTGATGGGCCTCGACCGTCGGGCCGTCGCCGGGCGCATCGGTGAGGTCGTCGAGTTCGCCGAGATCGGCGAGTTCATCGACGCGCCGCTGCGCACCTACTCGTCCGGCATGCGGGCGCGGCTCGGGTTCTCGGCCGCGACGTCGATGGTCGATCCGCGCGTCCTTCTCCTCGACGAGGTGATGGGCACCGGCGACGCGTCGTTCCGGGAGAAGAGCCGCCAGCGCGTCATGTCCCTCGTCGAGGGCGCGCACACCGTCATCCTTGCCACGCACGACACGGCCTGGATCAGCGAGTTCGCCTCGTACGCCGTTCTCCTCGACCACGGACGGGTCGTGGCCGAGGGAGCGCCCGGAGCGGTGGGCACATTCCACCGCGCCCGGACGGTGCGACCGCCGCGCCGCTACGCGTGCGAGACGTGCGAGGGAACGGTGCCCGGGACCTGCCCGACCTGCGGTCTCACGCTCCATTCCGACGACGGCGTGGCCACCTTCGACGCACCCGGAGGCCGTTCGGTCCCCTGACGAAGAATCGCATCCGAATTGTCCGCGCGTTGGTACGATCCGGTCAGTTGCCGTGCAGTGGGTCGCCCGGGAAGGTTGGTAGCGACTGTGCACGGGGGAGGGAGTTTGGTCCGCCGACCGGTGACGCTCACGCCCGAGCGTCCCAATTCCGACGCCACGCCGACGACGATACCGGCGAATGACTCGCTACGGGTCGTGATGGTCGTGGCGAACGACGTCACGCGTGACAGCCGTGTCCTGCGGGAGGCCGGTGCGCTCGCCGCCGCCGGTCACCAGGTCACGGTGCTGGGCATCCATACCGCCCGGACGACGGCTCCCCCCACCGAGGTCCGTGACGGCTTTGTCATCAGGCGCCTGCCGTTCCGCGCCCGCCCGCCGGCATGGTGGGTTCCGCCGAACTACCGCGAGCGCCTTCGCGCACGCGCCGAACGTCAGCTCACGATCCATCGCGCGCGGTACGCGGCGGTCCGCCGTGGCATCGGCCGCTGGCTGAATGGCGTGCGGCCCAGCACGGACCTCCTCTCGGTCTCGACCGGTGGCCGATCCATCGCGCTCCACGCGCGTCGTCGGCCGCCCCCGATGTCCGGCATGCGGCGACGCCTGACGGCCGGCCGCCACGCCGCCGCGCGCCTCGTGCGGGCGCCGCTGCCCCAGTGGCCGGGCAAGCTGACGCGCACCGGTGGCCGCGTCCAGCGCACGGTGGTGTGGCGGCTACGCCGCTACCAATCGCTGCCGGCCGTGGCGCTCGCGTTCACCCATGGCCTCGTTCGCGGCGCGGCGTTCGTCGTCAGCATCCCGCTGCGGATCGTGTGGCTCGGGTGGCGAATCGTGCGGCCGTATGCCGACGTCGTCATGCTCGCCATCTGGGGCAGCTCGTACCTGTTCGCGAACCGGCTGACCGGTGGCGCGATCGAGTGGCTCACCGGCTGGCGATGGCGGTGGCTGGGGTGGGCGCGCTACGTCGCCGCGCACGCTCCCGATGCCGACGTGTGGCACGGCCACGACTTCACCAGCCTGCCGGCGATCGTCGAGCTCAAGCGACGGCGGGGTGGGGTCGCCGTCTACGACACGCACGAGATCTACCTTGAGTCGGGACGCAGCGCCGATCAGCCGCGTTGGGCGAAGGAGCCGCTCGAGCGCCTCGAGCGACGCCTCGTCGCCGAGGTCGACGCGGTGATCACGGTGAACGAGTCGCTGTCCGACATCATCGGTCGCCGCCTCGACCGCTCACGGGTCGAGGTGGTCTACAACTGCCCGCCCCGGTACCGCGGATCCGGCGACGTGACGCTGTCGCCGCTCAGGCAGGCCGCGGGCATCTCGCCGGAGATACCGCTTGCCGTCTACCACGGCTCGTTCTCACCGCATCGGGGCATCGAGCAGCTGCTCGATGCCATGCTCCTGCCGCCCATGGCCGTGGTGCACGTGGCGCTGCTCGGGCACGGCAGCCTGCGCGACGCGCTGCGCGAGCGGGAGGCCGATCCGTGCTTCGGCGGTCGGCTCCACGTCCTCGACGGCGTGCCGCCGGACGAGCTGCTCGGCTGGCTTGCGGGCGTCGACGTCGCGGTGGCCCCGATCCAGCCCGCCACACTCAACCATCGGTACTCGAGCCCGAACAAGGTGTTCGAAGCGATCGCCGTCGGCACCCCGGTCGCCGGCAGTGACTTCCCCGAGTTTCGGCGCGTCATCGCGGATGGGCCCGGCGGCCCGCTCGGCGTGCTGTTCGATCCGACCGAGCCGGCGAACATCGCCGCGGCCGTGCGGACCCTGCTCGACCTGCCGGCAGTCGAGCGCGAACGGATGCGACGGAGATGCCTCGACGCGGCCGCGCATCGGTGGAACTGGGAAGTCGAAGCGCGACGGCTGCTCCACGTCTACGAGGAGCTCGGCCCTGCCCCGGTTCGGGCGGCCCGCCTGGCGGAGGCGGCTGCATGACGGCGGCCGGACGGCGGGTCGCGATGCTCGTGCTCAACGACATGCGGCTCGACTCGCGCGTGCGCCGCGAGGCTGCATCGCTCGCCGTGGCCGGCTATGACGTCACCGTTCATGCGGTCGCCACCGATGCCACGCGCGACCGGCCCCGCGAGACGGTCGATGGCTACGTCATCTGCCGCCATCCGATGTTGACCCGGCCGCATCCGGACTCGGTGACGGCCGGATCGGTCAGCTCGCGCACGGCGACGACGGCCGTTCGGCTGACGGCGGCTCGTGCCTTCGCCTCGACGCGCCCACTGTTCGGCGGCGCGTTGCACTTCACGCTGAACTGGCAGCTGCGCTGGAGCCGATGGGGGCGCCGGGTCGCCGACGTCGCCGAACCCGCCGATATCTGGCACGCCCACGACCTGCCGACGCTCCCCGCCGCGCTCGAATGCGCGCGCCGGCACGGCGGCCAGGTCCTGTACGACAGCCACGAGCTCTACGTCGACGCCGGCGCGACCGCCCGCCTGCCGTGGCTCGTGCGCCGTGCCCTGCTGCGTCGGGAGCGCCAGTGGGCGGAGCGCGCCGATGCCGTCATCACGGTCAACCCTGCGGTCGCCGCCGTCTTGCGCGCTCGGCTCGGGCGGGAGGACGTGACGGTCGTGCGCAACTGCGCCGAGCCACCGATGGGTCCGTCGCCGTTGCGCGAATCGATCGGCCTCGACGCCGAGACGCCGCTGCTCATCTACCACGGCAGCATCACGATCGGTCGCGGCCTCGAGGCGCTGATCGACGCGATGCGCTTGCCGATGCTCGCCCGCGCCCATCTCGTGCTCATGGGGTATGGGCCGCTGCGGCCGGCCCTGCAGGCCCACGCGACAGCCTCGCTGGCGGCCGAGCGGATCCATTTCCTCGCCCCCGTCCCACCCGAAGTGGTCACGACCTGGGTCTCCGGCGCCGACGTCGCGGTCATGCCGATTGAGCCCACGACGCTCAACCACCGGCTGTCGACGCCGAACAAGCTGTTCGAGGCGATCGCCGCCGGCGTGCCCGTCGTCGGCCCCGACTTTGACGGCTTCCGGCGCGTCGTGCGGGAAGCTCCATGGGGCCCGGTCGGCGTGCTGCACGCAAACCACGCGCCAGCCTCGATCGCCGCTGCCGCAGCCGAGCTCCTCGCCCTGTCGCCGTCGGAGCGGGCCGAGATGCATGCCCGATGCCGGACGGCGACCACGACCGAGCTGTGCTGGAGCCTGGAGGTGGAGCGGCTCCGCGAGGTCTACGCCGGCCTGTCGCTAACCGCGGCCAGGGTCGAGCCGTCGTTCGCGCCCTTGGGCGTCGCCCCGGCGGCCACCTTGCGTGACGCCGAGTAGCCGCGCCCACCGTCCGGGCCGCGTCGCGTACGATCCGCGCGTGAGCGCCGAGAGGGCCCCGGGCCGGCCGCAACGGCCGTCCTCGGGCTGACCGGATGGGAATCCCGCTGAACGCCACCGAGGCGGTGGTCGCGGTGCGCCCCGGCGACCGCGTCGGCATTGCGGCCGAGACCGGCGAGATGGGCATCGCCTCGCTCGTTCTCGACCTTTCCGCGCGTGATGACGCGGTCCACTGCTTGGTATCGCTTCCGGCCATCCCGACTCCCGAGGCCTCGCCGATCATGCTCTGGATGCGGGCGAGCTACGACGGGGAGGACGGACGCCCTCCGTTCACGACGTTCATCGCCGGCTTCGACGCCGAGGGTCGCGAGATCGGGCTCGAGCGCGTGCGGTGGTTCGCCGGGCAGGAGGCCGTGCGCATAGCCCTTCCGCTGACGGTTCCCGAGGGCGCGACGCGCATCCAGATCGTCATCTATGCCGATCGCCGCTACCACGGCCAGCTGCGGATGGAGGACGTCCGGCTCACCGCCGGTCAGCTGCAGGTGCCGATCGGTGGGGCCACGGAGCCCCGAACGGTCGACATCAGCCGCCGGTGGCACCAGGACGGGAGCCGGGTGGTGGTCACGTCGTTCTTCGGCGAGCACTGGGCCGACATGCCGGCCGGCTGGCGGCTGGCCGATGTCCATCCAGCGGCGCTGACAGCCGCCGAGTGGATCCTCTACGCGCCGCTTCTGAAGCAGGCCTTCGGCATCGTCGAGCGGGCGCCCGATCCCGACGACGAGTATCGCCGCTTCATCGGATCGCGGACGCTTCTGAGCTACAGCCTCGGCACGGACAGCACTGCGGCGCTCACACTCCTGCCGCCGGGCACGGTGAGCTACTACGCGCAGCGCCCGTATCGGTCGTACGTAACCAGCACTGGCGCCGAGATCGCGCTGCCGGACGCCCGGCCGTGGGAGGAGCGCCTGCGCGCCATCCCCGACCTCATCGTGGTCCCGAACACGTTCGAGCAGATCCGCGTCTGCGCCGGCGGACGCCATGGCTTCGCCCACAGCTATGGCTACGCCGCCATCGGCCTCCTCCTGGCGGACCACGTCGACGCCGGCGTCATCGCCTTCGGCTCGGTCATGGAGCAGGTGTTCATGCGGTCGGGCCACCTCTACGCCGATGTCGTGGCCCTGCCGTCATCGGCCTACAACTCGATGCGCCGGCTGGTTGGCGCCGCCGGGCTGTTCTTCGCGTTGCCGACCGGTGGCTGCTCGGAGGTTCTCACCAATCGCATCGCCGAAGCCGGCCGGTTCCGGGGCGTCGCCATATCCTGCCCGAACGCGGCGCCCGACGGGGCCCCGTGCGCGGTGTGCTTCAAGTGCTTCCGCAAGCTGCGCCTCGACGGTCGTCGCGACCTCCCCGAGCCGTCGCCCGGTGTCCACGCCCTGCTCCACAAATACCCGCTCAAGAGCGCGACGAGCGTGGTGTACGCCGCGGTGCGTTCGGGCTATCGGCACCCGGACATCGACCGCTACCGGGAGGTCGAGCTCGGCTTCCTCGAGCGCTACTCGCCGTACGCCGTCCAGCACATGCTGCCCGACCAGCTGCGCGATCACGTGCGATCCGTCTTCCACGACCTCGGGATCGAGCCGATGGACGTCGAGGACGATCTGCGGCTCCGATCGATCGGCCAGGTCTTCTGGCCCGAGCAGTTCGATCGTCGCCGCGCCGGGCTGCCTGAGCTTGACGAGGCACGGGCGTGACCGCCGATGGCACCCGGATGCGGGCGCTCGCCAAGCTGCGCCCCGGCCCTGGCCTCGAGCTGACCGAGGCTCCGGTGCCGATGCCGGGCGAGGGGGAGGTGCTGCTCCGCATGGCGGCGGCCAGCATCTGCGGTACCGACCATCACCTGTTCACCTGGGACGAGTGGGCGGCCGAGAACCTCGTGCCGCCGCGAATCCTGGGTCATGAGCTCGCCGGGACGGTGGTGGCCACCGGCCGGGGAGTGACGCGCGTGCGCGAGGGCGACCTCGTCGGCGTCGAGTCGCACCTGGTCGACTGGACCTGCACCACGTGCCGTCGCGGAGATCCGCACCTGTGCCAGAACCTGCGGGTCCTCGGCGTCCACGCCGATGGCGGCTTCGCTGACCACGTCGTCATCCCGGAGGCGAATGCGATTGAGTCGAACGGCCTCGACCCGGCGGTCGTCGCCCTCCAGGAGCCGATGGGCAACGCGGTGCACGCCGCGTTCGTCGAGCCGATCGAGGGGCGTTCGGTGCTCGTCACCGGCTGCGGGCCGATCGGCCTGTGCGCCGTCGGCATCGCGAAGGCGGCGGGTGCTAGCCTCGTCGTCGCCACCGACACCGAGCCGTATCGGCTCGATCTCGCCCGACGTATGGGCGCCGATCTCGCGCTCGACGCCGCCGACCCGGAGACGGAGGCGACGATTCGGGAGCGCACCGGCGGCGACGGCATCGACGTCGTGCTCGAGATGAGCGGCGCCGCGTCCGCGCTCGACCAAGCGCTGCGGGTCGCCGGCCGCGGAGCCCGCATCAGCCTGCTCGGCATCTTCGGCGAGCCGCCGACGGTCGATCTCTCCGAGCTGGTCATCATGCAGGGGCTGCGACTGTACGGCGTGTACGGACGCCGGATGTACGACACCTGGGAGCGCACCCAGGCGCTGCTGCGTGGCGGCCTCGACGTCACGCCGATCATCACCCACCGCCTGTCCCTCGACGAGTGGGAGCAGGCGTTCGACCTCATCGGCTCCCGGCACGCGGGGAAGGTCGTCCTGCGGCCCTGAGGCGTCAGCGGGTCAGAGGTCGCCCTCGGGCGACCAGGCGCCGTAGCCAGCGTACTCGGGCATCGCCGACCACTCGTCGACGTAGCGCCGCCATCGGCCGGCCCAGCGGTCGAGCTCGGGCTCCGACGTCGCGCGCGCGAGCTGACGGAGCCTGACGACGTGTGTGGCGTGGTAGACGTTCAGCCGCCGGCCACCGTACGTGCGCGCGAAGCTGGTCGGATAGCCGAGGAGGTCGATCGCCTCGTACGGGATCTCGAGCCGGACCGCCGTCCGGCCGGCCGGCGCGCCGGTCGTGGCCAGCGTCTGCCAGCTGCGGTCGACCATCCGCGACCCGATCGGGTCGAAGGCGCCGAGGTGCGCGCGCAGCACGAGCTCGGCGGGCTCATCCGTCTCGACCTCGAGCTCGATCGCGTTCGGCTGCGGCCACGCCGCGCGGGACAGGACCGCGACGAACCGAAGTGCCCGGCCGATGAGCCGCGCGAAGCCGTCGGCATCCGGCTCGGCCAGGTCGTCCGGCCGAAGGCGGTTGCGCCATCCGGTCGCCTCGCGCCGCGGAATCGGGAAGCGGCTCTCGCCCGGGATGGCGACACGCAGATCCCGGATGCCAACGCCGGCCGCGGGGTTCACCTCGATGGCTAGCTGGGCGACGCCGGGCAGCATGTAGCGCGAGAGGCGCAGCGCCGGGACGTCGTAAGCGGGGAGGACGCGCAGCAGCGTCGGAAGGTTCTCGTCGAGCAGCGCGTTCGCCTCCGGCGACGGTCGGGTTTCGGCGTACTCGGCGATCGACACGAGCATCGACAGCCAGCCGTTGAGGATCCAGTCGCGTGGTGCCATCGGCACCATCGCCAGGCCCGGGCCTGCCTCGCCGTCGTACCGCGCACCACCCTCGTCGACCGGGATGGCCAGGACGGCGAAGAACCGATCGGCCTCGCGCGCCAGGTCCTCGTCGCCGATGGCGGATGCCGCGCGGGTCAGCAGGCTCGCGTAGTACGCCTGCGGCAGCCCCGACACGTGGCGCCCGGCCTCAGACAGCCCGCTCGCCGCCGCACCCTCATACCAGAAGCGGCGCTCGTCCCCGCGCAACTCACTGCGCCCGATGATCGCGCGGGCCGTCCGATCAATCTCCGCCCGCAGATCGGCGCTCGGGGAGGCCGCGTGGCGGCGGAGCACGTCCTCGAGCACGTACCGCCCGTGCATCGGGTGCACGAGGATGCCTCGATCGGTCAGCTTGGCCGGATAGCCGTCCTCGAGGAGCACGACCGATCCGTCCTCGGACAGCCAGTCGACCCCCGACGACAGGGATGACGCGGCCGGCGGACCGTATGGCAGGTAGCGGATCTCTCCGCCCCCGCCGGCACGCGGCGCGGTCCGCCAGGCAGGATTGGAGGGTGGAGGCAGCATCCACGCATCATCCGTCATCGTTCCGCCGCCGGGTGCTCCGGCGCGGGGCGCGGGGCGATAATGGCGGCATGGAGACCGATGCTGGCCCCTCGCTGACCGCGCGCAGCCGCAACCCGCTTGCGTTCCTGGACGCCGAGATCGAGGAGCTGAAGGCCAAGGGCCTGTACCGGCGCCTCCGGGTCGTCGAGAGCGAGCAGAAGAGCCGATGCGTCATCGACGGCCGCGAGGTAATCACGCTCAGCTCGAACAACTACCTCGGCCTGAACACGCACCCGAAGCTGCGGCAGGCGGCGCTCGATGCCGTCCAGCGCTTCGGTGCCGGCAGCGGGGCCGTGCGGACCATCGCCGGCACGATGAGCCTCCACGAGGAGCTCGAGGCACGCCTGGCGACCTTCAAGCACGTCGAGGCGGTCCTCACCTTCCAGTCGGGCTTCACCTGCAACACCGGCGTCATCCCGATCCTCGCGCCCGAGGGCGCCACGATCGTGTCCGATGCGCTCAACCACGCGAGCATCATCGATGGCATCCGCCTGACGAAGGCGAGCCGCAAGATCTTCGCGCACGCCGATATGGACGCCCTGCGTCAGGCCCTGCGGGAGGTTCGCGAGGCCGATGCGGACGGGACGGTCCTCGTCATCACCGACGGCGTGTTCAGCATGGACGGCGACATCGCGAAGCTGCCGGAGATCGTCGAGCTCGCCGAGGAGCACGAGGCGATCGTCTACGTCGACGACGCGCACTCCTCCGGGGTGCTCGGCCGGAACGGCCGGGGCAGCGTCGACCACTTCGACCTCCACGGCCGGGTGCACGTCCAGGTCGGGACGCTGTCGAAGGCGATCGGCGTGCTCGGTGGCTACGTTGCCGGCCCGCAGACGCTGCGGACGGTGCTCGAGCACAAGGCGCGGCCGTTCCTGTTCAGCACGTCCCATCCGCCCGCCGTGGCGGCCGCCTGCCTGGCCGCGATCGACGTGCTCGAGTCCGAGCCGGAGCTCATCGATCGGCTGTGGGAGAACACGCGCCAATTCAAGGCCGG
The DNA here is from genome assembly GCA_036262075.1 of Candidatus Limnocylindria bacterium. GTDB lineage: Bacteria > Chloroflexota > Limnocylindria > QHBO01 > QHBO01 > JACDBZ01. The sequence continues at coordinate 2,203 of DATAJO010000042.1, read as the reverse complement.
GCTCGCGAAGCTCGGCTTCGACACGGGTGCGTCGGAGACGCCGATCACGCCGGTCATCGTCGGCGCCGGCGCGCTGGCGCATCGGTTCAGCGACCGGCTGTTCGAGGAGGGCGTGTTCGCCATGGGCATCGGCTTCCCGACGGTGCCGGAGGACAGGAGCCGGGTCCGCACGATCGTCACCGCCGAGCACACGCGCGAGGAGCTCGACACCTGCCTCGAGGTCTTCGAGCGCGTCGGCCGGGAGCTCGCCATCATCTGAGCGGTGCCGGAGTGCGCCAGCCCTGCTGTTCGCGGGGCGTGGCGGATGGTACGGTTGCCCGCGTTCGCCCGACCGCTGAGACTGCTGCCCGATGCATGACTCCCGCGTGACCGTCGCCTTCCCGCAGGTCATCGCCGACGGCCACGAGGCCGCACGCGCCGATCACGCGCACGCGCCAGCCGGAGCCGATCTCGACGCCCTGGCCGTGGCGGCCTCCGCGGGTGACGTCGAGGCCGTCGGGCGGCTGTACGACCTCCTCGTCGACCCGATCCATCGCTACATCGCTCTGCGTGTGCGTCGTCGCGAAGACGCCGAGGACATCACCCAGGTCGTCTTCGAGCGCATCGTCGCCGCCCTGCCGCGCTACCGGCACAACGGCAAGCCGTTTCGGGCCTGGGCGTTCCGCATCGCGCACAACGCCGTCATCGACTACCACCGCCGCTACCGCCAGACCGAGCCACTCGGCGCGATCGCGGAGCCGGTCGACGCCCTCATGGTCGAGGCGATCTCCCTCCAGGGGGAGCAGCTGCGCGAGCTCGGCTGGGCCATCGGCCAGCTCACGCCGGACCAGCAGGAGGCGCTCGCCCTCCGCTACGGCGCCGGCCTGAGCGCCGATGACGCCGCCCGCGTCATGGGACGCCGCGCGGGGACCGTGCGCGGCCTGACGTTCCGGGCGATCGGCACGCTCCGTCGCCTGCTGGGGGTGGAGGAGCCGGCGTGAGCCTGTTCCGATCCTCCGTCCGACCGCCGGCCATCTACAGCGACGAGGCCGTCGCCCGCTACCTCGCCGCCCTCCGCGGCGAGATCGATCCCGACCCGGCCTTTCGCCGCCGGCTGCGCGGCGTCGTCGTCAACCAGTTCGTCGTCGCCCGCGAGCGCGGCGGCCGGGCGGTCGTCGCCGATCGGTTCTCGCCGGCACGGACCATGGGCCGCCTCGGCCGGGCCGTCCTGTACGCCTCGTTTGCGCTCGGCGTGAGCGTGACCGGCGTCATGGCCGCCTCCGATGTCGCGGTGCCTGGCGACGTCCTCTATCCGCTGAAGCGCGCGATCGAGGACGCGCGGATGGATGTCCTGCCCGAGCAGTTCCATGCCGCCCTGGAGTCCCACGAGGTCAGCGAGCGACTCAACGAGCTCGCGACGCTCGTGGAGCGCGGTGACAACGCACACGTCGCGGAGCTGGCGACGGAGATCACGACCGAGTACCACGTCGTCCACGCCTCGGGCGACGGCGGTGGCGGGTCCGCCGCGGAGGCGACGCTGGCGTCGCTCATCGACCAGCTGCCCGAGGAGGCGCAGGACGCGGTCACGGCCGCGCTCGACGCCGCGGCGCATCCGGGCGATCCATCGTCGTCGGCGGGTGGTTCGGGATCCGGTTCCGGCAGTGGGTCCGGGAACGGCAACACCGGTAACGGGAACGCGAACGGATCCAACAACGGCAACGGAAACGCGAACGGCGCGAACAACGGCAACGGGACCGGGAACGGTGCCGGGAGCGGCAACGGAAGCGGCAACGGGAGCGGCAACGGGAGCGGCAACGGGAACGGGGCCGGTTCTGGGAATGGTGGACCGGGGAGTGGCCGCGGCAGTGGCAGCGCGCCGACGCCCGAGCCATCGACCTCGCCCGATCCAGCTACGGACCCGTCGGCGGACGAGACCGATGGGTCATCGACTCCATCGGCGACGCCCAGCCCGACGCCGAAGGCGAAGAAGACGCCGCAGCCCTGACGCGTCGGTCTCCGATCGGGACATAGCGAAACGGCCCCGGACTCGAGGTCCGGGGCCGTTCGGTCTGGCTGGCGGTCAGGTCAGCGCTGGCGAGCCAGGCGGACGTAGACCATCGCTGCGAGTGCACCCAGCATCAGGAGGCTGAGCACCGTGGCCGGGATCTGGCCGGCCTGGCCGACCGCCGTGTCCGGCAGGTCGCCCGGGGTCGGGGTCGGGTTG
>DATAJO010000041.1:0-1980 GCA_036262075.1 Candidatus Limnocylindria bacterium | reverse complement strand
CGCCGGCCACCGAGGCCGCCTGCAGCGCCTCCACCGCCGGACCGACCTCGCCGATCGAGCCGCCGGTGAACAGGATGCGCAGGACCGCCTGCGACCAGGGGTAGTTGTCGGGGAAGAAGTGGAACATCTGGCTCCTTCGGTCAGCCAGTCGCGCTCCGGACGGGTGCCGCGCCGATCGGCCGGAACTCCGGCCACCATGGCTCGACGCCGAGGTCCGTGGCGATGCGCCGTGCCGCGTTGTAGCCGTTGGCGCCGGTGAGCTGGCCGCCGGGGTGCGACGACGAGCCGCACAGGTAGAGTCCATCGATCGGCGTCGCGTAGGCCGAGAGCTCGCGGTCGGGCCGGTTCACGCCCGACTGATCGGGAGCGAGCAGCCCCATGTTGATGCCGCCGTCGACCATGTTGACGAACGAGCGCTGGAGCTCGAGCGGGGTCGTCAGCCGGCGGTGGAGGATCGTCCGCGACGACAGGTTCTCGGTGGCGGCGGCCCACGACTCGACGACGCGGTCGGCGGTCTCCTCGGCCACCGCGTCCCAGGCCTCGACGCCTCCGTCGCCGAGCCGGGCCGGGACCATGGCCCAGGCATACGCGGTGTGGGCTCCCGGGCGCGCGAGGCTCGGATCGTGGCGGGACGGATTGCCCGTCATGACGACCAGCCGGCCGTCGGCGAGGGCGCCCTCACGGGCGGACTGGCGCTCGGCGACGAGGTCGTCGGTCCCGTCCATGCCGACGATGAGGCGCAATGCCCGGCCGACCTCCGGCTCGGTGCGTTCCGCGCGGTAGCGGATCGGCTCGCTCAGCACGAGGTGGACCCCGAACAGCGAGCTGTCGTCGAGGCGGAAGGCCCGAACACGATCGAGCAGGTCGCGTCCGAGCCCGGGATCGTCGACGAGCTCGAGCAGCGTCTGCTTGACGTCGATCGCGCTCGCGACGAAGCGGTTCGCCCTGAGCAGGCGTCCATCGTCCAGCCGGACGCCGGTGGCTCTCCCGCCCTCGACGACGATCTCGGCGACGTGCGCGTTCGTCGTCACGTGCCCGCCGTGGGCGGTGATGAGGCGGCTCAGCGCGCGGGCGACCTGGCGGCTCCCCCCGGCCGCGATGCCCGTTCGTCGCACGAGCCAGGACAGGAACGCGTGCATCGCCATCGTCGACAGCCCGCCCGAGCGGTAGGTCGAGGTATTGCTCATCCACAGCAGCAGCGCCCGGACGAGGTCGGTCTCGAACAGCTCGCGCAGCCATGCCTCCGGTGGCATGCTCGTCGCCCGCAGGTAGTCAGCGCCACCCGGCTCCGCCGCGATGCGCTGCGCCACGAGGTCGCCCGGCTCGGGCGCCCGGTACACCTGCGGCAGCACGAACCGCTCGTACCAGTCGTTCCAGACCCCGAACATGCGGCGGAACGCCTCCGCGTCCCGACGCGAGAACCGCTCGATGGACCGCGCCGTGCGCTCCGCATCGCCGGAATAGTGGAGGAGCGGAACGCGATCGCCGTCGCCGGGAACGGTGGTCTTGAGATCGGGGTACAGGAAGCGGAGGCCGTATCGCTCGAGCTGGAGATCGTCCAGGATCGGGCCGTCGTGCAGCTTGAAGTGCGTGGCCAGGTTGTGGAACACGCCCGGCGCGGACTCCCAGGTCGACATGGCGCCGCCCTCGTCGGGGCGCCGCTCGACCACCCCGACGCGGAGCCCCGCTCGACTCAGGTACGCCGCGAGGATCAAGCCGTGCTGGCCGGCGCCGATGACGACGCCGTCCAGCCGCTCGTCCGCGCTCAGGTCGACACCGCCTCGCTTCGCTGGAGGCCGATGACCCCGCCCCGCGCGCGGCCGGTGACGAGGACGTCGACCAGCCAGTCGCCGATGTAGTCGTGGGCCAGGATGCGGTTGTCGTTCTGGCAGTGGGCCGCGCCGCCCTCGGCCACGGTGAAGACCTTGAGCTCCTTCGTCGCCGAGGAGGCCTGGGCGTGGAGGCGGACCGCGTCGTCGA
>DATAJO010000040.1:0-72788 GCA_036262075.1 Candidatus Limnocylindria bacterium | reverse complement strand
ACCGGCGCCTTTGCCGCGGCCTCCTCGGCGCGCTGGCGGCGCTCGATGCGCAGCTGGTTCGACTGGATCTGGAGCACCTTCGCGATCGGCACGCCGAGCTGCTCGGCCTGGACGATGGCGCCGATGAAGTTCGTCACCGGCTGGGCGTCGGCGCGGACGGCGACGTCGCGCAGCGCCTCGCGGCGCAGGCGACCCATCCGCACCTCGGCGAGCGCCTGGCGGAACTCCTCGACGAGCGGCCCCTCCATCTTCTCGACCACCTTCGAGAGCGCCGCGTCGAAGCCGAGTCCGGCCTCCACGGAGATCGTCAGCAGGTCGAGCGCATCGGGCAGCTGGAGCGTCATCGCCATGCTGCGGGCCTGGATCTTCTTGCCGAGCCAGAACTCGGGCGCGATGTAGCCGAGCACGCCGCCGAACAGCGCGAACAGGAGCGCCGCGCCGAACGTGCCGGCCGTGATGAGCAGACCGAGCAGGAAGCCGCCGATCGAGAACGCGATGAGGGCGAGGAGCTTCACACCGACCCAGTCGGCGCCGCGCAGCCCGCCGGGGAAGCCCGCCTTCTCGAGCTTCGCGTCGATCGCACCGATCATCCCGCCTTCCTGCCGGCGGCTGAGCCGTGACAGGCGCTGGATCGTCGGACGGATGACGCGCTCGTAGAACGGCTGCTGCATCTCCATCTCTTCCAGCGACTTCGGCTGGACGACGAGCTGCGACAGGCGCTGCTGGACGGCGTCCTCCGCCGGCCGGGCCGCGACGCCGAACGTGATGAGCAGGACGGCGAGCGCCGCCAGGACGGCGATGATCAGGACGAGGGTGGTCTCGGGCATCTCGTTACACCTTGATGTCGACGATTCGGCGGATGAACAGGAAGCCGATCCCCATGCTGACCAGGCCGATCAACATGAACACCACGCCCGCCGGCAGCCCGATGAGCTCGGGCGGCGAGACGAACATCTTGCTGATGTAGCTCGGGCTGATGAGGAACAGGATGCCGGCCAGGCCGACCGGCAGCAGCGTGATGACGTAGCCGCTGTAGCGCTGCATGGCGGTCAGGGTCTGGATCTCGCCGAAGATGCGGATCCGCTCGCGAATCGTGTGGGCGATCGCATCGAGCACCGTGGCGAGGTTGCCGCCGACCTGGCTCTGGATCTGGATGGCGGTGACCATCAGCTCCAGGTCCTCGGACGCCACGCGGCGCACGAGGTTGTTCAGGGCCGGCTGCAGGGCGACGCCGAGCTGCATCTCGCGGACGACGCGGCCGAACTCCTCGGAGATCGGCGGGCGTGCCTCGCGGGTGACGAGCTCCATGCCCTGGAGGAACGACGATCCCGCGCGGAGCGAGTTCGCCAGCAGCGTGATCGTGTCCGGCAGCTGGTCGGCGAAGTTCTTGAGGCGCTGCGCCTGCCGTCGCTTCAGGTAGAAGCGCGGGGCGTACGCGCCGAGGAAGAAGATGCCGACGAGCGCCACCGGGTTCCGGAAGCCGGGGAAGACGAAGCTCAGGAGGAACGCGGCGAACACGAAGAAGATCGGCGTGATCGCCCAGAACAGGAGGAACTCCGCCGGCTTCATCTTCAGGTCGGCGCGCGCGAGATCCGTGGCCATCCGCGAGGCCATGTCCTGGCCCTCGATCGCCTTCTGGATGCTCGCCACGACCGCCGACTGGGCGTCTCCCGAGGCCGCATCGGCGGTGGGCTCGCGCCCGGACGCGTAGCGCTCCAGGCGGGCGGCCATCCCGCCGCTACCGCCACTCATGGCGATGCCCACGGAGAGCACCAGGATGGCGATGGCCGCGATGGCTGCGATGACGAAGGGCAGCATGCCCGTCATGGTCGTCCGCCTCTCTGTCTGACTAGAACGGTGAGCCGAAGATGTTCGGCGGCAGGTGGATGCCCATCACCTCGAACTTCTCGACGAAGTGCGGGCGGATCCCGGTGGCCTTCAGGCGGCCCTGGATCTTCCCGTCGACGACGTCGGTCTGCTCGAAGACGAAGACATCCTGCATGACGATGACGTCGCCCTCCATCCCCTGGACCTCGGTGATGTTCACGATCTTGCGCGAGCCATCCTTGAGGCGGTTCTGGTGGACGATGAGGTCGACCGCGGAGCTGATCTGCTCGCGGATGGCCCGCAGCGGAAGGTCCATGCCGGCCATGAGCACCATCGTCTCGAGGCGGGACAGCATGTCGCGCGGGGTGTTGGCGTGGCCGGTCGACATCGAGCCGTCGTGGCCGGTGTTCATGGCCTGGAGCATGTCGAGCGCCTCGGCCGAACGGCACTCTCCGACGACGATGCGATCCGGCCGCATGCGGAGGGCGTTGCGGACCAGCTCGCGGATCGGGATGGCGCCCTTGCCCTCGATGTTCGAGGGGCGCGCCTCGAGGGTCACGACGTGCTCCTGCCGCAGCTGGAGCTCGGCGGCGTCCTCGATGGTGACGATCCGCTCGTCATCGGGGATGAACGACGACAGGATATTGAGCATCGTCGTCTTGCCCGAGCCGGTGCCGCCCGATACGAAGATGTTGAGGCGGGCCTTCACGCAGGCCTCGAGGAACTCGAACATCTCCGGGGTGGCGGTGCCGAAGCGGATGAGGTCGTCGACGGTGAACGGTGTGGCCGAGAACTTCCGGATCGTGATCACCGGACCGACGAGCGACAGCGGCGGGATGATCGCGTTCACGCGGGAGCCATCGGCGAGGCGGGCGTCGACCATCGGCGAGGACTCGTCAACGCGGCGGCCGATCGGCGCGATGATGCGCTGGATGACCTTCATGACGTGCTCGTCGTTCTGGAAGGTCACGTTCGTCAGCTCGAGCTTGCCCTCGCGCTCGATGTAGACCTGCTGCGGGCCGTTGACCATCACCTCGGTGATCGTCTCGTCGCGCAGGAGCGGCTCCAGCGGGCCGAGGCCCAGGATCTCGTCGGTGATCTGCTCGAGCATCCGCACGCGCTCGGCGCGGGTGAGAGCCAGGCCCTCCTCGTCGGCGATCTTCCCGAACAGCTCCTCGATCTGGCGCCGGACCTCCGTCTGGTTCGTCAGGTCGAGCTTCGGGTCGAGGTCATTGATGAGGCGGTTCTGGACGCGGTACTTCGCCTCGCGGAACGACTCGCGTGCCGGCAGGGCGGCGGAGAACCGGGAGGCGGCCCCGGGCGGAGGCGTCGGTGTCCCACCGCTCGGCGGAACCGCCGGCGGCTGCTGCGCTCCCCCGGGCTGAGAGGGGGCAGGCGCCGCCGGGACGGCCGGGGTGGCCTCTCCCTCGGCGGCGGGTCGCGCCCGCTCGATTCGCTTCAGCAGTGACATCGCTCAGATCCTTCCGTTATCGGCGTGCGAAGAGGCCGCGCTTGGGGTTCTTGTCGTTCGTTGAGGAGGGCGCCTTCTCGCCGGCCACGGTCCGGGCGAGGGCGGTGATGTCTCGCGACAGGGGCGACTCGGGGTGGGACACGACGAATGGTACGCCGCGGTTGACGGCGAGCACCGCCAGCCGCCCGTCGGAGACGATCGTGCCGTCGACGGATCGGCGGATGGACGCCTCGACGTCGCCGATGCGGATGCCCTGCGAGGCATCCGACCGGTTGATGACGAGCCGGAGCTTCGAGCGCTCGTAGTCGAGCTGATCGGCCACCTCGAGGAAGAGGCGGACGTTCTTGATCGTCGTGATCTCGAGCGCCGCGACGACGAGGATCTGGTCGGCCGCGTCGAGGACGGTGAGCGAGTGATCGTTCAGGCCCGACGGCAGGTCGACGATGACCCAGTCGTGCGACTCGCGCAGGATCTCGACGATCTTGCGCAGGTACTGCGGCGTGACGAGGTCGGCCCCCTCGGGCGACGGCGGGGCGAGGAGGACGCGGATGCCGGTCGAGTGGTCGATCATCACCGACTCGATGATGTCGGCGTCCGGCTCGCCGCCCTCGACGGCGTCGAGGACGGATCGGTTCTTCGGGTTCAGGTTGAGGAGGACGCCGACGTCGCCGAACTGGAGGTTGGCGTCGACGAGGGCGACCCGCTGGTTCGTCTCCTTGTGGAGGGCGAGGGCGAGGTTCGTGGCCAGCGTCGTGCGGCCCGCCCCGCCCTTGGGCGAGAAGACTGCGACGACCTGGTGGTCCTCGACGTTCCCATTGCTCGCCGCCACCGCGCCGGCGCCCGCCGGGGCCGCCGCCCCGAGCTGTTCGCGCCGGGCGAGCTCGCGCTCGTAGACGCGCTTGATCGAGGTGGCGAACTCGTCGCCGCTGAACGGCTTGACCAGGAACTCCCGCGCCCCGGCGCCCATGGCCCGCTTGAGATGCTCGGCCTCGCCGTGGACGCTCATCATGATGATCGGGGAGGAGGGAAGCCGCTGGGAGATGATCTCCGCGGCGGCCACGCCGTCCATGCCCGGCATGTTGATGTCCATGACGATGATGTCCGGCCGGAGGTCGAGGGCCATGGCGATGGCCTCCTCGCCCGATCCGGCGGTGCCCATCACGTCGATCTCGCGCTCCAGCCCGATGAGGCGCGACAGGTGGTCGCGCGTCTCGGGAATGTCGTCGACGATGAGGACCTTGATCATCGTTCCGTGCTCTCGCTCGCGGGGATGGTGAGGAGGCCGCCCCTTACGGGGTCGGCAGCTCCTCGTTCAGCTGCTCGACGATGCTCGGGATACGGAGGCCGTACTCCTCGACGAGCGAGTCGATCGTCACGCCGACCGTCTCCTCGACCGCATCGTCGTCGTCGGCGCGGACGATGAGGCTGATCGACTGCGCCAGCTCGGTGCGCTCGCTCGCCAGCTCGCTCTGGTCGCGCTGCGCCCAGCGCACGACCTCGGCGTCCTGCGCGGTGCCGGCGATGACGACGATGACGCTCTCGATCGCATCGGCCGTCGGCGGATCGTCCTGATCGTCGATCACGCCGTCGCCGTTCGTGTCGCGACGCTCGGGAGCCTGGGCTCGCGAGGCGCTGACGTAGAGGACGCGCTTGTCCTGGAGGACCGCCTTCACCGTGCGGATGCCCTCGAGGCCGGGGATCTCCTCGAAGCGCGGCGGCACGTTCGGATCGGTGTTCTGGATCGAGTCGGCCGTCTCCTGGAGGACGCTGACCTCGGCGGTGACGATGACGTCGACGGTATCGGCCGGCTCGACGAGGAAGCCGACGCCGGTGATCGAGTCGACGCGCAGGGCGATCGCCTTCTCACCGGGACGCAGCATGCCGGAGACATCCACGTCGCCCTCGCGGAAGATTCCGATTGCCTCCGCGGGCACCTGCGCGTCCGCGGGGATGGCGAACAATGCCGGCTGGCCGCGGACGGCAGAGGGATCCTGGAGGGGCGTTCCCTGGACCGCCTCGGGATCCACTTCTCGGGTCTCGACGACGTCCGGCGTGACCGGGTCGCCGATCTCGATGTCCTGCGTGGCCACGAGGACCGTCGCGCGCTCGGGCTCGGCCGATGCGCCCGGGCCGGCTGTACCGCCATCCGGCTGGTTGAGCAGGATGACGATGGCCACGAAGGCCAGGATGGCCAGCAGCACGCCGACCAGGATGACGAGGCGGTTGGAGCGCTTCACGAACGTTCCCCTTTGAGCTCGGGTGAAACAAGGAAACCGATGAGGACGCCAGGTGCAGCCGTTGTGACTGCGGTCAACAGTCTACGCACGGCCGGCAAGAGCCAAGAATCGGACTTGTGGGCTATGCCGTGACTGGTACTCCGGGCTGGTCGCGACCGGAGGTGAGACGACGAAGGAGCGCCCCGGGCGAACCCGGGGCGCTCCTTCTTGCGTTGGCAAGAGCCGGTGTTAGCCGAGCTGGTTGCCGACGTTGCTGAAGATGTTGCTCACGATCGGGCCCAGGAAGAGCAGGGCGACGATCACGATGATCGCGATGAGGGCGAGAAGCAGGCCGTACTCAACGAGCGTCTGGCCTTCCTCGTCCTCGCTCTGGAAGCGAGCCAGAAGATTGCTGATGAAGTCACGAATCATGTGTGCGGGAACCTCCTTTCCGAGAGATTTGCAGCGGGAGCGTATGGGCTCTCCCCCCGGGTCGAAATGGCCCGATGGTCCCAGAGGCTACCGTCGCGGGCCGTACCTTGCGCCACGGAGGATGAAGGTGTCAATAGATCGCGCCGGATTCGGTGTCCGGACCCCCAAGTACGGCGAAAGAACGGAGAAGCCGCCCCTTGCGAGGCGGCTTCCCGGCACCGGAGGAGGAGACCCTGGGGGCCGACGCTGAGCCGTCGACCCCCCAGATGAAGGTCGCCGCGGATACCCGTGACGACGTGCAGGCATGCTGCGCCGCGCGCCCGCAAGCCGATACGGGACTCCCGTACCGAGCGATGCCTTACTTCCGAGCCGGCGAGGCACGGGTCGGCGGTCCTCCGAGGTCCGCCGGGTGGGGGCATATGAAGAGAGCCCGAGTCGACGACTCGGGCTCTCCTCGCTTGGGTTCAGGCGTCGACTACGGGGTCTCGGCCTCGAACAGGAACTTCGCCATCTGCTCACGCTTGAGCGTCGAGCTCGGGCAGTACTTGTCCGTGCCGCATCCCGAGGTGATGCTGGCCTCGAACATCTGGTTGTTGAAGTCCTCAGAGAAGTGGCCTTCGTCGTCGGTGAAGTAGTCGTCCGTCGCTGGCGGCAGGTCGTACGCGAGGGCGATGAACTTCGACATCTGGCCGCGCGTGACCGAGCTCTTCGGGCAGTACTTGAGCGGCTCCAGCGAGCAGCCGCCCGAGACATCGGCATTGGCGAGGGCGTTGATCGCATCCTGCGACGCCTGCGACAGGTGGTCGATGTCGGTGAAGCCGTACGGAGTTGGGTCGTCGAACACCGTCGGCTGCGCGCGGACGAGGAAGAGCGCCATCTGCTCGCGCGTCACGTTCGACGTCGGGCAGAAGTTCGCGTTCCCGCAGCCGAGGGTGATGCCCTCGTCGGCGAGGAACTCGATCTCGCTCTTGAACGCCGTCTTGCCGAGGTCGCCGAAGAAGTTGTTCCAGCTCGTCAGGAACGCGCCGGCGCTGGTCTTGGCGATGAGATAGACGGTCGTCCCGTCGCCGGCGGCGTCGAAGTTGATGGTGAATGCGGCGCCGGACACGCCGGCATTCACAGTGACCGGAGCCGACTCGGCGGCATCCTCGAAGCCGGTGCCGTCGCTGCGGACCGCGTACACGACGATGTTGGTGCCGTTCGAGGCCGACTCGTTGTGAATCGTGCCGTTGTACGTGTCCCCGGTCAGGCTGCCGGCCAGGTCGAGTCCGCCGATCGGCTTTGTCCCGGAAACCGTTCCTGCTGCCGTGACGCTTGTCAGCGTCAGCCCGTCTGCCTCATCCGGGACGGCAAGCTCGAATGGTGACGCCGCATGCGGTGCGAGGTTCGTGACAAGGACAGGCCCTGTGGCGGTGACGTCGGGATCCGGCGTCTCGTCCCAGGTCGCGGTGACGTCAATGCCGGCCAGCCGCGTGCTCGTGTGGTTGGTGACGGTGCCGACGATCGTGTCACCGACGACGTCATAGTCGACCGTCACACCGGCCGTGGTGTGGGCGGTCACCGCCGACAGCGAGAGCGGCAGCGTGAGGGCGAGGCCGATGAGGACCGCGCCAAAGCGTCGAATCATTGCGAAATGACTCCTCCGTGGAATGAGATGGAGATAGCGGCAAGCTTGGGCCTACCACGGGCATGGGAGTCGGGGCTGGTCCCCCGCGCGATCGCTCGTAGGTTCGCTCGGTCCCGGCCATGCGGCCGTGGTCCTAGCGAGCGTCACCTCCCTCCCTCGGCTCCCCCGTGCCCAAGGTCGGGACCGCGCGGCAATAGTCCTGCGCGGGTATAAGGTCGTGATGGGCGACCTGGGCACATTGATCGGGGTGGTCCGCCCGCGATTATGACCCCCATAGGACAAATTGCAATACCTTCCGCTGCCCGTCGTCAACGCGTGTTCGACTGTGGCGGACGGTGTCCTGTCGCTCGAGCGGTAGTCCCTTTGTCGAAGTACACGTCGAAGAGGGTGCTGAGCACGGTCGCCAGCGTCGGTGAATCCCCAAATGCGTTTGGCGTTCCGGGGAGTCTCGCAGCGAAGAAGGTGCGATGCCACTCTTCGACATCATCTGGATCCAAGCGCGCGCCGTGGTCAGAGAAGATGACGATCACCGCATCAGGGTCATGCGCGACCACTGCGTCGACCGCCTCCAATACACGTCCATTGACATACTCCAGCTGCCCGATCAATGGGCCCGCGATCTCCTCCATCGTCATTCCGAGGGCGGGCAACTGAGCCGTCCCCATGTCGCACCAGGGTGCGCACGCCAGCGGGGGCAAGGCCGCACCCGTGCTAGAGAACGCAAATGGGGCATGTGGACTCATGACGTGCGCAAAGACGAATCGGGGACTCGGGGCGAGAGAAGGTGACGAAGCGAAAGCATCGAAGGCCGCGTCAACTGTCCGGCGCCGAATCTCGTAGAGCGCATTCGTCGCGACCACATTGACGATCCCGCCGTCGATGAGACTTGTTTCAAGTGCCGACAACGGAGCGACTTCCACGACGACGTCAGCGTCCCTGAGCTCCAGGGGTCCCGCTCCCGACGGAATGCTGACGACCGAGTACCCGGCCTCCCGAAACGTAGCGACTGCCGGTGACTCGTTGATGAGGTCCCTAACGTGGGTTCTCTCTGCCGGCGTGCTGTAGAACGGCACGAGGCCCAGCGCAGCCGGCGACCGCATATGCAGCAAGCTCGGAACCGACTGAAACGTCGTCGTTGCTGCCGCGCGTGATCCGGCGGCGATGACGAACCCGCGATCCTCAAGGTCGTGAATGAACGGGTCGTTGCCGTAGTTGAAGTACTCACGCAGCGAATCAGCGCGCGGATAGCCATCGAGAAGGAGGAGGTACACATTTGGGCGTGAAGCTGGGGATCGGGCAACGGCAAGTGCAGACGTCGGTTCAACGGTGGGTCGCGCCGTTGCGGTCGCTGCGGTGAGCACGATCGAAACAACGAGCCACATGCTCGCGACCACGTTCAGCTTCGGCGCCAGCTCGGCGAGGCGCACGGAGCCGGCTCGGTTGCGGACGGTCCACCATCCGAGAGCGATCACGGCTCCGATCAGCAAGAGGAGGACCGGCCAAAGTCCGACCACGAGAAGCACGGACCCAGCTAGCGTGAGCGACACTCCGTGTGATCGGCCTACCAGGGCGGCGCCCACGAGTACAGTCGCGACGATCGTCAGGCTGACCGTGAGCGGTCGCCAGACTTGGTCGAGTGGCACCTGGTTCGCCGTGTAGGCACCCAGTACGACGGCCGCGGCGAGAGCGACCGGATACCAGGGGAAAGCGGATCCCGATTGGCGCCCGGACAGAGGTTCTTGGGTCATTCAGGAAATGAGAGAGCCGCGGTTAGCACCGCGGCCTCTCGAGGTACGGAAGGAGGTCGTGGCTCAGTCCTCCGGGATCTTGATCCAGCCCTGGCGCATCGCGTACACGACGGCCTGGGTGCGGTCGTTGACCGACAGCTTGCGCAGGATCGACGACATGTGGTTCTTCACCGTCTGCTCGCTGATCGAGAGGGCGTAGGCCACCTGCTTGTTCGTCATGCCCTGGGCGATGTTGTCCAGGATCTCGACCTCGCGCGGCGAAAGCGGCGCGAAGATGGGCTGCGCCTCGGCGCCGTAGACAGCCAGCTCGCGGAACTCCTTGAGCACGCGGCTGGCGACGGCGGGCTTGGCGAAGACCTTGTCGTTGATGAGGTACTCGCCCGACCGCACGCGCCGGATGATGGCGATGAGGTCGGTGGGATCGATGTCCTTGAGGACGTAGGCAGCCGCGCCCGCCTTGATGGCGTCGAACAGCTGGTCCTCGTCGTCGTTGCTGGCGAGCACGATGACGCCGGTGTGCGGCAGCTCGCGCTTCAGGCGCTGGGTGGTCTCGATGCCGTTCGGAGCCGGCAGGCCGAGGTCCATGAGGACGACGTCCGGCGTCAGCTCCTCGACGGTGGCGAGCGCCTCGCGCCCGCTGCCGGCCTCGCCCACGACCTCGATGTCGTTCTCGAGCTCGAGGATGTTCCGGACGCCGCGCCGGAAGAGCGTGTGGCCGTCGACGATGACGACGCGCGTCTTGCCGGTGGCCCGGCGATCGCCGCCACGGCGACGCTCATCGGTCCGCGTCTCCTCCTGGGTCTCGTTCTGGGTGTCCACCATGGTCTCCTCCTTACCGTGACACGACCTGCGACGCCGGCAGGCGCAGCAGGATGCGGGTGCCCTCTCCCTGGCGCGACTCGATCCGCAGCTCACCCCCCATGAGCTCGGCGCGTTCGCGCATGAACTGGAGCCCGAAGCTCCGGCCACGCGCGGACGCGAGCCGGATGACGTCGAAGCCCCGACCGTTATCGGCGATCACGAGGGTGTCTGCCTCGAGGCCGATGGATACGCGGCTGGCCGCCGCGTGCTTTCGAACGTTCTGCAATGCCTCCTGCACGATGCGCAGGACCGATGCGCGCTGCGGCTGCGTCAGCCGCTCGTCGAGCCCGTCGACCTCGACGTCGACGGCGATGCCGTGGCGCTCCTCGAGCTGCCGGGCGCGGGTGGCGAGCGTCTGTGTCAGCGGCACGTCGGTGGTGGGTGGCCGCAGGTCGGCGATGAACGAGCGCACCTCCTCGAGCCCGCCGCGCAGCATGTCGCGCAGGAAGGCGAGCTCCGCGTGGGCCTCGCGCTCGTCCGGGTCGAGCATGCGGTCGAGGTACTCGACCTGGAAGATCGCGTTCGTCAGCACCTGCGCCGGGCCGTCGTGGATGTCCTCGGCCATGCGCTGCCGCTCGCCCTCCTGGGCCTCGATGATGCGCAGGCCCATCGTCGCCGGCGAGTCGTCGGCCATGGGCCCCGGCTCCTCGGCGACGTCCTCGTTGGACTCGAGGTAGGTGAACAGCAGGTCGAGCTGCTTGGCGACGACGTCGAGCCGCTTCAGGCGCGACTGGAGCGCCGCGAGCTCGCGGCCGCGGGCCTCGTACTCGGCGCGCAGCGCATCGGTCCCGACCGGACGGAGGGTTCCGCCGCGGTGGTCGAGGCGTGCCCGGAGCTGCATCCACTCCTCGAGGTCGCTCCGGTACTGGGACCGGAACTGCTCGGCGAGGTCGTGGACGCGGCGCGCGTCGCCGCGGAGGCTCTCGATGGCCTCGGCGCCGATGCGGTCGAACCGCTCCTGGCCTGCTCGCGTCGCCGGGTTCTGGTGCATGGTTCCCCTTGAGTACCGGGTCCGGGCTAGTACCGGACGCCGGCGCCATGCTGTCGGCGCGCGATGCATACGAGCAACAGTACTTTGGGCGCCGGAAGTACTACCGCCCCTTCGTGCGCACGCTCAGGGGATCGCGATCGTTGCCCCCGGCCCGTCGTACACGATCTCGTAGCCGTCATCCTCGAGCGTCTCGCGGAGTGCCGGACAGCAGTCGTCCTGCGACAGCGGCCCGGCGATCGGCCCCTTCGGCACGAAGATGACCGCGTCCGGGGCAACAGCCCGATAGCAGGCGGCGGTATGGCCGGCACAATCGCGGATCGCCTCATGGGCTGCGAGCTGGCGCTCGAACCCGTCGACGCCGAGCCACTCCGATCCCTGGACCGTCCCGATGCTGTGCCGGCCCGCGATGGCCGGCAGCCATTCGCTGATCTCGTCGTCGCCCCAGACGTCCACCGTGGCGACCACGATCCCGGCGTCGGACGACAGGTTGTCCGCGGCCCAGCGCATGGCTTCCAGCCGATCGGACCCCAGGGCCTGGAGCTTGGAGGACCGATCAGCCGACGAACCGATCGAGCCGATGATGGCAAGGAGCACGAGCAGCGCCGTGCTTCCGAGCGTAACCGGGAGGCGGCTGCCCCTTGGCAACCGCCAATCCCGTGCCACGAGGTCCACGATCCCCGCCGCGCCGATACCGGCGAGCAGCGACCACGGAACCGCGGCGAGGTACTCGCCGCCTCCGGCGCCGAGGAGATACGTCAGGAGCAGGAGCACGAGGATCCGCCAGCTGCCGCGCACGACGGCGAGGAAGATGCCGACGGTCGCGGGGACGACGAAGACGTTCATGAACGGTGCGCCCGCGAACTCCAGGTTGAGCAGGCGAACGAGGCCGATGGCCGGCTCGAGGCGATTCCCGGCCGCGAGCAGGGCGCCGATCCCGTGCGTCGCGGCCACGACCGCGAGCCAGGGTGCGAAGACGATGAGGCTGATCCCCGCGACCGCGGCGATGCGGGGCACCCACGCGCGGTCGCGCTCGAAGGAGAGGACGGTGACCGCCATCAACCCGAAAATCGCCGCCTGTGGGTGGGACAGCCCCGCCACGCCGATGAGCACTCCGGCGAGAACGACATCGCGCCTCCGGCGGAGTCGTCCGCACGCCACCGCGGCCGCGAGCAGGGCCAGGGTGAGGCCGAGCCCGCGGGTGAGCCCGCCACCGCCCACGACCCAGTCGTAGGCGTGCGGCATGAGCGCGTAGGTCGCGGTCGCGAGCGCCGCCGCCATCGGGGGCAGGCAGCGCATGGCGAGAAGCGCGAAGGCGCCGAGGCTGGCGATGGCGAGCAGGGGTGGGACCCAGGTGAGCAGGTCGAGGGTCGGTACCCCCGCCGCCTGCCCGAGCGCAGCGGTGGCCAGGATGGCGAGGGGCGGATAGACGAACGGGATGCCGAGCTCGTTGTACGAGGTCGTCGCCGGGATCCCGAGCCCCGCCCGGCGGACGTCCTCGACCATCGCGTAGAACAGCCCGCCGTCGCCGATGGGTCCATCGGCTCCGAAGGACGGGTAGAGGCGGACGAACACCCCGAGGGCGAGCGCGCCCAGGAGCACCAGGCGCTCAGCGCGTGACACGGAAGATCCTCAGGTCATCGCCCTCGAACGCGGGCTCGGCGGGCAGGAACGCCGGGTGGTTGCCCTCGCTGTCGGTCGCCGCGGCGCCGTCCCAGAGCCCGAGCGGATCCGTCTCGCCCGGTCCCGGGCGGTACACGACGACCCAGTCCACGCCGTACGCCTCGACGACGTCCTCGACGACCGGGTACGGATCGAACGGTGCCGCCACGCCCGGGTTCTGCGTCAGCGGAAAGATGCTCGCCGGATCGCTGCCCATCACGACGTCGGTCCGCTCCGCGTTGGCGAGCAGGTACGCGGCCGCCTGCTCGTCTCGGTCGCGCGAGCGGCTCCACTGGGCGTGAAGGATCGCCGACCCGACGACCGACAGGACGATCGCTCCCGCCACGCCGGCCGTCAGCAGGAACCGATGCGTCGCCGGTCGCCGCAGGAACGGCCACAGCCGGCCCGCCGCCGTCGCGGTCGGCGCCACGGCCATCGTGCCGATCGCGAAGGCCCAGGGGAGCCAGGCCGGCGCTGAATGGTAGAAGGCGCCTCTCGGGGCGTGGAACGTGAAGATCCCCGCCATGGCGACGAACATGACGGCGAAGTAGACCGCGAACGGCGCGAGGCGCGGCTCTCGTCGCCGCATCCACAGCCCGGCGGCGAAGAACAGGAGGAACACCCCGCCCAGGAGCACGCCGGTCCGGCCGATCAGCTCGCCGGCGGCAGTCAGCTTGGACCCGACGATATTCGGGAGGCCCCAGTCGAGGTACGTGCCGAGGCTCACCTCGTGGCCGATTGAGAACTGCTCGTTGTACGTCCGGATCCAGAGCGTGTGGCCGCCGGCCGACGGGAGCGGGCTGCCGTACGTCGCCAGGTTCCGAGCCGCCCACGGCGCGATGACGGCGAGGAAGGCCAGCGCCGACGCGGCGCCCCAGGCGACGCTCGCCCCGCCGGTGACCGCGGGTCGCCACGGGCTCCACCCTCGGCGGACGAACCAGGCCGTCGCGACCGCGATCGTCAGCAGAACGCCGTCGATGCGTGCCAGCGTGGCGAGCCCGGCCAGGGCGCCGGCGAGCACGAGCCACGGCCCGGGACGCGATGCGCCGATCGCGCGGGTCGACGCGTACAGGCTTCCGGCCCCGGCCACCCCGAAGACGGCGAAGTTGTCGGTCGTCGGGTACATGATCAGCAGCGGGCCGGCGAAGATGGCGAGGATGCCGGCGGCGATGGCCGCGCCGCGCGAAGCGCCAAGCTCGAGCGCCAGCCAGTACGTGAACGGCGCGAGCGCGGCCGACAGGACGACGAGCGGGATCGTGCCCGCCACGTAGGTCGGTCCGAACAGCGCCATCGATCCCGCCGCGACGATCGAGGTGAGCGGCATCCAGTGCCCGTTGCTCGCCACCGGCAGCGTCGCCGGATCCGGGATCCGGCTGCCGACCTCGAGGAAGCTGTAGAGCACCGGGATCGTGAAGCCGTGGCCCTCGGCCAGCCGCTGCGCCACGAGGGAGTAGTACGCCGGATCGGTGAACGGCGGCCACGGGACGAGGGCGACTGCCAGCGTTCGGGCCACGATGGCCCCGATGGCGAGCGCGACCAGGTCGCGCATGCGTGGATGCATCGCCGGGCAGTCTACCGGCAGCCCCGACGCCTTCCGCCCACCCGGAGGTACCAGCGGCGGCCTACGGCCCGACTGCTACCGTGCGGCCCGTGAACACGCGCTGGGTGCTCCTCGTCGCGGTCTACCTCGCGCTCGGACTGGCGGGCGCGTGGTACCTGGCCGACACCACGTCGATCGGCGCGGATCTCGACACGTACAACCGGGCCGCGCACGACCTGTGGACGGCCGGCGATCCCTACGCGTCCGCCGGAGCGGTGCCGGAGGACTACCGCTACCGGTACCCGCCGCTCCTCGCGATGGCCATCCCGGTCCTCGGCTGGCCGCCGCTCTGGTACGCCATCCTGGCGGTCGCGACGGCCGTCCCGATCGTCGTCGCGTGGCGCGTTGCCGGACCGGCCGGGCTCCTCCCGGCCGCCCTCCTCATCGGCGCGTGGGGGCAGCAGCTTCTGAACGGCAACGCCCAGGCCATCGTCGTGGCGCTGCTCGCGGTCGTGCCGTTCATCGGCGCATGGGGAGGACCGGCGCTCGCGCTGGCGACCATGCTCAAGCTCCACCCGGCGCTCGCGCTGGCGTGGTACGTCGGGCGGCGCGACTGGGTGCCGCTGGGCTGGTACGCCGTGGCGATGGCCGTGCTCGCGCTCGTGCAGCTCCCGTGGCTGGAGCCGATGCTCCGCTTCTACCTGACCGATCCGGTGGCCACCGAGACGATCCCGGGCATGTCGCTGCGCGCCCTCGGCGTCGTTCCCTGGATCGTCGGGACGGTTGCCGTCCTGGTTGCCGCCATCTGGTGGGCGCGCACGCGCTACGGCTGGCTGCTCGCCACGCTGCTCCAGCTCGTGGCGCTGCCGCGCGTGCTGCTCGTCAACCTCGCGCTGCTGCTGGCCGCTCCGCTTCCTCGCCGCCAGCAGGCTCCGGGGAGCGTGCCACGACCGCCGCCAGCGCGGTGAGCCAGACCGGGATCAGCGGGAAGAAGACGAGGAGCCACGGGAACGGGGCGAGCCACCGTGGACGGGTCCTGAGCACGGGTTCGGCGGCGACGAGCGTCCCCGCCAGGTAGTGGATGAACGTGTACGGGCCGGCCGCGATGCCGGACAGGATCGCGAGCCCGTAGCCACGCGTCCCGCCGATGACGACCGCGGCGGCGAAGATGGCGACGGCGACCACGACGCCGACGACGACGCCGGCGGGACCGAGGAGTCCGCTGAAGCCGACATTGGCCGTGAACGTGCGCTCGAGCGGCTCGCGAAGGGTGCCGACGAATTCCAGCCACGGCCCGGTACCGAACAGCGCGAGGCCGACGACGGCCCCTGCCACCGCGGTGGCCGTGGCGGAGATCGCGTCACGCCGCCGCCGCAGCGCGAGGTAGGCGAGGATCGGAAGGAGGTGCGGCTTGGGCATGAGGATGAGCAGCAGCCCGAGGGCGATGCCACCGCGCCCATCGGTCCATCGGGCGAGCGCGAGGAGGACGAGGAATGTGAGCGTGCTCACGTTGCCGATGACGAGGTCGTGGACGAGCGGCGGGAAGGCGACCACGGCGGCGAACGCAAGCCAGCGTTGCGTGCCGGTCCATCGGTTGGAGAACCATGCCGCGGCGATCGCGAGGATCGCCAGCTTCGCCACGAGCCACGCCAACGTGGCCGCGGACTCGGACAGCGGGACCAGGGGGGCGAAGACGAGCGCGCCCAGCGGTGTGTAGCGGAACGTGTACGTGTCGGACCACTCGTACAGCGATGCCGGGTCCTCGACGGCCCGCGCGGCGGCCTGCTGGTAGCAGCACGTGAAGTCGAAGCCGAAGTCCGCCCGGGCGCCGATCCACACGATGATCGCGTCGGCGAGCAGGAACGCCGCGGCCGTGAGGAGCACGAGATGGCCAGCGCGGAGTCTCACCGGAGAAACTCCGCGAGGACGGAAAGGATGGCGTGCGGATGCGGTTCGGCATCGAAGAGGTGCGGAGCGCCCGGCGTCCGCGCCGCCAGGAACGTTCGGTGGGGCTCGTCCCGATCGCCTCCGTAGCGCGCACCGTGGTCGCCGAACAGGACGATGACCGCATCGGGATGGGCGTCGAGGACCCGATCGACCGCGTCCAACAGCCGGCGGTTGACCCCGTCCAGGTGGCGATCCATATGGGCGGCCCAGGCGTCACGGCTCATGCCGAGCTTCTCCGCGTCCACTTCGAACGTGCCGCAGGCTGGCCAGCACGTTGACAAGCCGTCGGCGTAGAGGAATGGCGGATGGGGCGCGAGGAGGTGGGCGAAGAGCTGTCTTGACGGCGTCCGGGCCACGAGGTCCAACGTTCCCTCCAGGTGGCGCCGAAGCCCGGCCTCGACGAGATCGCGCGCGAGCTCGGGAGCGATCCAGGTCACGACCGATCGACCGATGAGGTGCGCCTCGAAGTCGTTCATGCCTCCGGCGCTGATGGTCGGACCGCCCCGCATCATGACATGGCTGGCAGGCGGATCGATCACGACGAAGTTCTCCGGCATGCCAAGGCGTTCGCGGACCTCCTCGCGATCGGCAGCGCTTCCTCCCTCGTCGGGCACCGCCCGCGGGTCCGTCGCGGCCATGGCATCCAGCGTCCGATGCGTCCACTGGTGCAGCGACGTCGCATCCGGATAGTGGTCGAACCCGCGCTCCTCGAGCGCATGGACGAAAGCGTCGTTCTCGATCCCCAGGCCCTGGAGCGTGTCGATTCGCGGGTAGCCGTCCACAAGGAGCAGGTAGACCGGGACGTCGGCGTCCGCGATGGCCGGCGGCCGTTCGCCGACGTAGTCGAGGGAGCGCGGTGCCAGCTGGACGGCGCTCACCACGCACAGCAGTCCCACGAGGAGGACCGACGCGCGCCCGATCGGCCATCGCTCGGCCCGCCGCCAACGGGCCGCGAGCGCGGCAGCGACCTCGACGAGCCCGAGCGCCGCGACCAGCCACCACAGCGCAGGCAGGAGGAACAGGATCGTCATCGCGACCGCCCCGTAGCGACCGAACGCTCCGAGGGGGATCGATGCGACCGAGATGGCTGCCGCCACGACCAGGCCAATGAGCATCGGTCGCCCGAGGACGTCGAGCGGTGCCGCGATCGTGGTCGCGACGAGCATGACGACGGCCGACCACGTCAGGAACGAGGCCGCCGCCGCGGGAATGACGCGATTCCGCACGACCTTCACGACTGCGGTGCCGGCCCACGCTCGAGGAGCCGGGGGATCGCCGCGAGCAGCGCCCAGTTGAACCACCACAGGCCGGGGACCGCGACGAACATCGCGACGGGCACGAGCCACGCACGGCTGGTCCACGCCCCGAACCCGACCACCACGGCGGCGATCCCCACCCGGAGGAGGGGCGGCCCGAGCGGGTGACCCACCTCGTACGTGGCGTCGGCATTCGCCAGCGTGTCGATCCACGCGCGCCATAGGCCGGCGTCCAGGACGAAGCCGATGGCCACGATCGCCGCCGTCACCCCGACCGCACCGGCGAGCGACCTCCATTCTCGACGCACCGCGTGCCACACGATCCCGACGCCGGGCGTGACCTTGGTGAGGAGCACGGGGGCCCACCACGCGCCGGACTGCCGAATGGCAAGGACGGCGGCGACCGCCAGGAACAGGCTGATGTTGCCCCGCAGGACATCCTCGTTCAGCGCCGGGATGATGAGGATCCAGCCGACGCGCAGCCAGATCGCGGCGGCGACGTGGAGCGCCGTCCATGCCGCGAGAAACGCCCCGAACGGCATCCAGGTCAGCGGTGCGATCGCCCACAGGAACGCCGGCGAGTAGCGATATTCGAGGTTCGTCTCCCAGGTGTACGGGGTCGCGTCGACGGCCCAGTAGCTGTAGGCGTCGCACGGCACGGTGCCGGTGTTCCCGCACAGTCCGTACGGCACGACGTCGAAGACGATGAGGAAGCACCAGGCCGCGCCGATGGCCGTGACGACCCAGTAGACGGCGGGCAGCAGCGGCCGCCATCGGTCGAGCGCGGACGAGCGAAGGGTGGCCGCATCCATCGGGGCGCAGGGTACCGCTCGTCACTCCCCGCTCAACGGGACGAACGGCGGGTGATAGGACCACCGGTGCCTTGTCGCGCCGTCTTCACACCGTAGACTCGCCCCCGATGCGTTCACGCACCACCCCGGACCTGCACCGCTGGCTCCCGTCGCCGATCGCCATTCACGTGGTCGTCCTCGGCGCCCTGCTGTATGCGGCGTTCCTGTCCAAGGGACCGTGGGACTCCGACTTCTACTGGCACATCCAAACGGGCCGCCTGATCGCGGCCGGGGATTTCCCGCGCACCGACCCGTTCAGCTTCACGTGGGGCGGCCAGCCGTGGACGCTCCACGAGTGGCTGGGTGAGCTGATCATTGCCGTGCTCGTCGACGGCATCGGCTATCTGGGCGCCGTCCTGATCTTCGCGGCCGTACCGGTCGTTGCCGTGGCGATCCTCGCGGTGGCGCTGCATCGGCTCGGGCTCCGGACCGTCGCGGTCGCCGGTGCGACCGCGCTGACGGCCCTCCTGATCATCCCCTACGCGACGATCCGGCCCCAAGCCCTGTCCTGGGTGATGTTCGCCCTGCTCGTCGCGGGCCTCGTCCACCTGCGGCCCGACCGACGGCGCTGGACCCTGGCCCTCGTTCCCCTCTTCGTCCTCTGGGCGAACCTTCACGGGCTGTGGGTGGTCGGCCTCGTCGTCCTCGCGGCGTACGCGGTCATGACCGTCTTCGGCATGACGCCGATGGCGCAGGCGAAGGGATGGGCGCTTGCCATGGTTCCGCTGGCGATGGCCGGAACGGTCCTCACGCCCGAGGGCCCGGGGCTTCTGCTCTATCCCCTACGCTACGTCGACGCCGGCGACTGGGGCGCGGCGAACATCACCGAGTGGCAGTCGCCCGATTTCCACGATCCGGCCCACTGGCCGCTCGTGATCTACATGGCGGCTGTCGCGGTGTTCGGCCGGTGGCGCGTGCCGTGGTGGATGAGCCTGCTGGCATTCATGGGCATCGCGATGACCCTCTTCGCGCTCCGAAACGGTCCGGTCGCGGCGATCCTCGGAGCACCGGCACTTGCCGTGGGCATCGACGCGGCGCTCCGGGACTGGCGACCGCACCGTCGCGAGCCGAGCCCGCGCATCGCCCGGCAGCGCCGCATCATGGAGCTGGTGCTCGGAGCGCTCATCGCGGTCGCGGGCGTGATCATCTTCGTGCCGCGTGACCTCATGGGAGCGGTGCGGGCCAGCATCGAGCGCGAGCTTCCGGTCCAGGGCGTCGAGCTCCTCCAGGAACGCGTTCCGAGCGGCCGCATCCTCGCCGAGTACGGCTGGGGCGGCTACGTCATCGGCCAGATGTACGACTCCGGTGCCCGGGTCATGGTCGACGGGCGGAACGACATGTACGACGACGCCATCCTCACCGAATACGGCCTCGTCCGCGACGCCGACCCGGGCTGGGCGGAGGTGGCGGACCGATACGAGGTCGACGCGCTGATCTTCCCGCCGTACCGCGCCATCACGAAGGGCCCGGCGGAGGACGAGGGCTGGTGCGAGGTCTACCGCGACGAGAACGAGGTCGCGTACCTGCGCTCCTGCAACTAGGTCACTCCTGCGACCAGGTCAGTCGTCGAGGACCGATGCGTCGACGGGCTGCACGTGCCCGCCGCCCTCGGGCGGAGTCGCAGGCCCGTACTCGGTCCCCAGGTAGGCGTCGAACAGCAGGCGGAAGATGTCGACGTTCGAGACGTCGTCGGGAAAGACGTCCGTCCGGCCGGGGGTGAACGCCGCGAACAGCGTTCCGGTCCGCTCGAGAAGGCGCGCCGGATCGGCCTCCGCCGGTTCGGTCTCGTTCCAGTCGACGGCCGACGCGGAACCATGGTCCGCGAACACCACGATGATCGGCGGCTCGTCGGAGGCGGCGAGGATGCCGTCGATCGCATCCAGCACGAGGTCATTGAGGACCGGCAGCTGGGCACGATACCGCTCGCGGAACTCCTCGGGGTCCTGGCCCCGCTCTCCCGGCGAGTCCGCGAACCAGTTCGACCTCAGTGGTTCCGCGACCGGCTGTCCGTCGGGCCCGAAGACGACGGGCTGGTGCGGCGACGGGACGTGGGCAAACACGAAGACGGGCGCTCCGCCGATTCCGGCGATGTCCGGAAGCACCGCGAGGTTGTGGCGGATCCGTTCGCGCTGCTGGCCGCTGGCGACGTCGGGCGCGAACGGACGGATGAGGTCGGCGACGAAGGTGCTGGTCAGGAGGCTGATCTCGAACTCGTTGAGCTGGCCACCGTCGAGGTAGACGTCGGCCTGCCGGGCAGCGACCTCCTCGAAGCCCGAGCCGATCGCGACGGTCGTGTAGCCGGCATCCCGCGCCACGCCGAAGGCGGCGCTGTTCGAGACCAGTTGGCGCAACGTCGGCTGGCGAGGGCGCTGAAGGTCGATTACCGCTCGCATCTCGGGGATCTGCTCGGCGAATGTCATGTTCAGCGTCGTCGGCAGGCTGACGTGCGTCCAGAGATAGTTGGAATGTGACTCCGACGCGACCGTGAACCCACGCTCGGTGAGCGCGTCGACGAACGCGGAGTTGTCGATGCCGAACGCGTAGTCGAGGACGTCGGCCCGGGGATAGCCATCGAGAAGGATCGCGTAGACGTCGGGCCGGTCCTCGGCGGCGTCGGAGGCGAGGTAGAGGGACGAGATCGGCCCGCCCTGCGCGAAATCGGGGAGGAGCGACGGGAGGCGTCCGTTGACCATCCCGAGGAGCAGGGCCGCCAGCAGGACCAGGGCCGATCCGCGGTTGAGCGCGGTCGTGGCGGCCGCCGTCGACCAGCGACCGCGCGTCCGCCGGACCAGGAGGATCACCAGCAGGGCCACGAGGAGCAGCCACACAACCCCGATGACGAACCCCATCGCGCCGACGACCTCGAGCACGAATTCGAGCGCCACGCGACTCCAGAGCGCGAGCAGGATGGCCGTGGCGGCCAGGGCGCCCACTTGGGCTGACCGAGCGACCGCCGACGCGATGACCGTCAGGACCAGTGCGAGGCCAAAGGCCACGAGCAGAGACCGCGTCGCGGCGTAGGGCGACACGGCGGCGTCGAGCCACGCCGTCACGACGATCGTGGCGGCGACGAGGATCGGGTGCACGGGAACGTCGAGCGCGGGGCGCATCGCCGTCACTGGAGTCCGCGGGAGCGCCGGACGGCGAACGTCAGCGCGGGGTGTCGGATTCCCGGTCCTTCGACCGGCCACGCCACGCGCGGGCTCGGTCGACGGCGCGACGCACATGCGTGCGGAAGAAGAACGGGACGGCCAGGAGACCGGCCAGCAGGGCCTGGACGACCATGCTTCCGGCGCCCGGATCGATGTACAGGAACGTCATCGTTGGTGCTCGGTTCGGCAATCGGCGGCCAGTGTGGCAGCCGGGCGGCGTCGCGCCACGGGACCTGTGGATCAGGCGTCATGGACCATCGGCTGCCGAAGATGGCAGCGGCTCCACGAAGAGCCACGGATCGTCGCCGCTCCGATACAGCATGTCGCTCGCCCGGGGCACGGTCCCCTCGGCCCACGGCGCCATCGCGTCGACGATGACATTCACGAGCGTCGGCGAGGTGCCGAGCACGCCGCGATGGCCCGGCACCCGCGCCAGGATGAGGTTGCGGTGCTGGACGTCCTCCGCTGGTCCCCTCACGCCGTGGTCCGAGACGACGAGGACGACTGCTCCGGGATCCTCCGCGACCAGCCGCTCCACGGCCGCCAGGACGAGCGTATTGAGGTGCTCGACCTGGCCGGTCCAGCGACGAACGTACTCGTCCGCCGGCCATCCCAGGTCCCCGACATCGGAATCGAACAGCGAGCAGGTCGCCGGATAGCACGGCGGCGCGTCAGCCGGGGAGCCATCGGATCGGAACACGAAGGGCGCGTGTGGCGACATGACGTGCGCGAAGGTGAACGTGCGGCCCGATGGCGGATCGGCCCAGGTGTCGAGCGTCCGTTCGATATGGGTGCGCTGCTGGCCGGCCGCGAAGCCGATGACCTCGAGGGGCGCGGCGAGCGGGGTTCGCTGGAGGAGGTCGAGCTCGAAGTTGTTGGCCGTGCCCGCGCCTCGCGCCTCGTCCGCGCCGCCCAGCGGAACGTGGGCGACGGTCGCAGGCAGGACGCGGGTGGCGTAGCCGGCGGCGCGGAACCATTCGAGCATCGGCGGTGCGAGCAGGGCGCGCGCGACGAGCCGCTGCTGGGCGGCCGCACCCGAGGGCACGTCGGCCCACAGCTCTGACATCTCGTCGATGTGGCGGGCACTCAGGATCGACAGCACCGAGAACGGCGTCCGCGTGTAGTTCGATCGGCTGTCGCGGTACACGTCGAAGCCCATCACTTCCATCACGGCGAGGAACGGCTCGTTGTCGACGCCGTTCGCCTCGAGGACGTCCTGGCGCGGGTAGCCGTCGAGGAGCAGCACGTGAAGGCTCGGGCTGTCATCGGCCAGCGTCATCGGTGTGGCGGTGACGAGGATCGGCTGCCAATCGAAGGCCCCCGCGGCGACACCCTGGGACACCACCGCCACGAAGAGCAGGCCGGACACGGCCGCGGCGAGTATCCCGGTCAGCTGGTACTCGCGATCCGGACCGGATCGCACGACGCTGAACAGGGTCAGCGCGAGCAATGCTGCGCCGGCGAGGACGAAGAGGCCGGTGAGGACCGATACGGCCACGAACGCCCAGACATGCCCGCGCGTCCACCCGAACGCTCGCACCAGGATCACCTGGATCACGATCGCGATGGCGACGCTCACCGCCAGCGGGCGCCACAGCAGGTCGAGCGGCACCGCATTGGCCACGAAGCCCCGAAGGACGAACGTCGCTGCGAGGGCCGCCGGCGCGATGGCGAGGAAGGAGCGGCCGATCATTTTGATGCCCCGGCTGCGCGAGGGACGAGCGGGGGATGACGCCAGAGCGACGCGCCCGCCGCGAGGAGTGCGGTCGAGCTCGTCCAGACGTTGGGCAGCCCGACCATGACGCCGATCGGGAGCAGCCACGCGCGCTGGGTTCGAGCGCCGACGAGGACGATCGCGAGCGCGACGGGCAAACGGACGGCCAGCGGCAGCGGGATGACCTGGATTCGTGCTGTCTCGCGGGCGTTCTCGGCGAGCAGCCCGATCCACTCGATCCACAGCGGTGCGCTGAACGCGAACGACACCGCGGCGATCCCGGCCGTGGCGGCCAGCGCGATCGCCAGCGGGCGCCAATCGGCCCGTGCCGCATACCACGCCAGGCCGATCCCGGGTGTGACCTTCGTCAGGATCGGGAAGGCCCACGCGGCCGACGCCCTGAACCCGAGGACGATGGCCGCGGCCATGAAGACGTGGATGTTCCCGCGCAGGATGTCGTCGATGACGCCAGGAAACGCGAGCATCCACGGCACGCGCATCCAGAACAGGCAGGCGATCGCGGCAGTCGTCCACAGCCCGATGAAGACGGGCCAGGGCAGGAGGGTGAGGGGCCACAGGACCTGCGCGAACACCGGCGAGTACACGTACGCCTCGTTCGTCCGCCACGGGATGTCGTACAGGCCACCTTCCCATGCGATCCAGAAGCCCCGCGCGTCGAACGCCGGACCGTATTCGGGCACCGGCAGCGCGTAGGGCACGACGCGGAGCCAGACGAGCGCTATGTATGCGAGGCCGGCGACGACGAGCGCGTGCCGAACCGCACGCCACGTGCCGCCCGTCACGGCGAGCATTGCTCGAGGGTCGAGAGGCCCGCTGCACCGTTCGCCCCGGCGGGGTCGAGCGTCCACCTGATCCATGCGGCGTCAGGCGGCGGCAGGGTCGCGCGTTCGGGAGCCGCTGGCCAGTCCATCGGAGGGCGACGATACCCCCAGGTGTCGCCACTCAGGCCCCATGCTCCGTTCTCGTCCAGCGGGTCCAGCGCCCGTTGCGCGGCCTCTGGGCGGTACGGGGCCGGCGACATGATCTCGAGCAGGCGGCGAGCAGTCTCGTCCGGCGCTCCCGCCAGGGACGACAGCCGGAGGGACGCCGCCCAGTACTCGTCGAACCGTCGTTCGTTGGCAGAAGCGTCGTCCAGCCGCTGCTCCGCGTCGGGTTCGCAAACCAATGCCGCGGCGTAGGTCTCGGCCAGCGATGCGGGCAAGCCGCTCGAGCCGATCGCCTCGGGCCGCAGGTCCTCGCGGCCGGCGAGGACCGCGAGCCATAGTGCGTGCAGGGCGTTCGACTGGGGCGTCGGCGTGCCATCACCCCACCGCTGCGCCGCGCTCTGGAGCAGCTGGTCGTTGGCGGCCGGCGCGACCGATGACCAGGCGTCGGCACCGATGAGCCAGGGCCAGGCCTGGACCAATGCCGTGGCCGCATCGGTGGCCGTGGTCGCGTCCCCCGCCGCATCGGCGACCTGGAGCTGCACGAGGAGGTTCGTCGGGTCCGACTGCTGGGTCGCCACCGCTCGTGCGCTCGCCTCCGCGGCCCCGTCCAGGTCGTCCATCGCGAGGCGGGCCAAAGCGAGCGATCTCCACGCGAGGTCGTCCTGGGGGTTCATGGCGACCGCCGTCTCGAGCTCGCGGACCGCCCGGTCGACCTCGCCGGCCACGAGGCTCACGGCTCCCTGTTGGCGCACGTAGAGCGCCATCCCGGGGTCGAGCGATCGCGCATGCGCGAGCGCGTCGTGCGCCTCCGGCAAGGACCCTCGCGCTACGGCCGCGCGGCCATCCGCATACGCGAACGCCGCCACCGCGGTGGACGATGCGGCGATCCCGACGACGAGGAGCGCGCCGAGTGACGCGAATCGAACGGCCCCGACGAGGTCCCGGCGCTCGAGCGGCTCCCAAGCTCGGATGCTCGGCGCGGCGATCGCCACCCAGGCGATGGCGAGGAGGACGAAGAAGGCGAACTCCGACGGGTTCGTCCCGACGCTGGCGAACGCCATGGCGCCGATGGCCCATCGCGCCTGCCATGGTCCGCGCCAGACCCCGGGCACGATGGCCACCGCGACGACGAGGATCGCGGCGACGCCGAACAGGCCGAGCTCGGGAAGCGCCTGGAAGGGAAGGCTGTCGGGATGTCGGGGCGCCCAGCTGTTCGCATCGAAGTAGTCGGTGCGCTGGAGGAGCCATGGAAACGACCCGGGGCCCGCGCCGGTGAGCGGCCGGCCGAGGAACACGTCGGTCGCGGAGCTCCACAGGTCGGCCCGGCTCGCGAGGGTGTTCGTGGTCAGCAGTCGGTCGAGCGCGGCGGAGCCGATCCCGGAGACAGTCATGCCGATGGCGCCCATTGCGACGGACGCGATCGCCACCGTTCGGGTCGCGCGAGACGGTCGCCAGCGGGCGGCGAGTCGCGGGACGGCGACGACGAGGGTGGCGAGCACGAGTGCCAGCCAGATCGTCCTCGAGCCATCGAGGACGACGAGCAGCAGGGCGAGCGCGGTGAACACCGCTCCGGCGGCCCGCCGGATGGGCCCCGGATCGCCGATCCACCACGCGGGGGCGGTGATGATCGGGAGGAGCGCCAGGTCATGACGGTGGCCCCAGAGCATGCCGCTGCGGTCCATGTCCAGCGGTGGCGTCACCGTCCAGCTGGTGAGCCGCCACCATTCGATCGTGTCCGGCAGCCACCGCGCCGCGGCGAGGAGGGCGAGAACGGCAGACAGGCCGCACACCACGAGGATCGTCGCGCGTCGACCGGTCGCCCCGGCCGTGACTCGACGCGCGACGAACAGCGCGGCGACGAAGACGAGGGCTCCGAGGGCCGAGTCGAGGGACTGGCGCGGATACGCCGAGAGCACCGCGGGAACGAGGAACAGGAGCAGCGCGAGGAGCGTGAGGGCATCCACCCGATCCATGCGGCGCGGCGCCAAGACGAGGTAGGCAGCCACTAGCGAGCCGCCCACGGCCATATTGATGACGCGGAGCACCGGATGCAGCTCTCCCAAGCCGGTGCCGCCGAGCAGGACGCCGTAGGCCAGGGCGGCCAGCGCCGCCGCGAGGGTCAAGGGGATTCGCCGGCTCACGTCACCGCCCGAACAGATCGGCGTCGCGGACCACCTCGAAGGACGCCGCTCCGAAGACGGTTCCGAGCAGCAGCCGCCCGTCGTCGAGCCGCTCGATGGCGGTCACGCAGCCGGGGTGGTTGGCCTCGACGAGGGCCGCGTCTCCGGTCGAGGACGTGAGGCCGAGACGCTGCACCGATCCGCAGGCGCCACTGAAGATGACGTCGCCCTCGACGAGCAACCCGCTGGAACCGGCACCCGACGGCATGATCCAGGTGGCGAAGCCCGTCCGTCGCTCGTACGGGCCGACGGTGCCATCGTCGGGGAATCCGTAGTCCAGCCCCTCTTCGAGCCTGATCAGCTCCTCGAAGCGCCATCCGCCCTTGCCGGGGCCGTCGTTGTCGACGCCCCAGAGTGCGCCGGCGGCATCGAACGACAGTCCGTAGACGTTCCGAAGGCCCGTGGCGTACGTCGCCGTCTCGCCGCTCCGCGGATCGATCCGTAGGATCACCCCGAGCGTCGCCGGCAGCTCGGTGGGAGGGATCGGCTCGACGTCGGGCCAGGCGAGGCGGTCGAGGTTGCCGATGGACAGGTACAGCATCCCGTCCGGACCGAGGTCGAGGTCGTTCAGACCGTGGTCCGCGTTCACGAACGGGAGGCCGTCGACGAGGGTCGTCGGCTCGCCGAGTCCTCCGTCAGGCATCCTCGGGTAGGCCAGCACGCGTCCGGCCGATGCTCGGAGGATCTCGAGCTCTCCCTCCGCAACGCTGCCCGCACCCATCTGCTCACCCTTGCACCTGGGGATCGGGTTCTCGCACGGCAGCTCACCGAGCTCGACCACGTAGACCGTGTCATCGGTCAGGGCGAGACCGCGCGGGTAATGCAGGCCGTCGGCCAGCGTGTCGATCGAGGCGTCGTCGCCCGAGACGGTGACCCGTACGATCT
This sequence comes from Candidatus Limnocylindria bacterium, assembly GCA_036262075.1. Classification (GTDB taxonomy): domain Bacteria; phylum Chloroflexota; class Limnocylindria; order QHBO01; family QHBO01; genus JACDBZ01. The sequence goes on along the minus strand of DATAJO010000040.1, from coordinate 45,484 downwards.
GGCCCTCCGCCAGCGTGGCGAGGATGAGGTCCCCTCGAGCCTCGATGTCCATCGGCGTTCCGAGCTGGCGCCCGGGGGCGGGTCTGAGCGTCAGGATGGCGACGACCATGACGAGGAGCACGACGATGAGGGCGGCAATCGCCAGGCGCCGCACGCGGGTCGCCCGGTTCATCTCGAGTCGTGGTCGCGTTGCGTGAACCTCTGCACCGCCGCGCATCATGCATCAGTTTCGGGGATTCCCGTACGCTGACCTTCGATGCGCACGAGACGAACCGCAGTACTCGGCGGCGGTGCCCTCGGGCTGACGGCTGCGCTGCGGCTGGCGCAGCGGGGCGAACGGGTGACCGTGATCGAGCGCGAGCCGCTGCCCGGCGGGCTGGCGGCGGGGTTCGAGATCGAGCCCGGGATGTGGCTCGAGAAGTTCTATCACCACCTCTTCCGCTCCGACACGCGGGCGATCGCGCTGTTCCGCGAGCTCGGCCTCGAGGATCGGCTCGAGTGGAAGGCACCGGTGACCGCGACGCTCCATGGCGGGCGGGTGCATCGGCTCGACTCGCCGACCTCGCTCCTGCGGTTCACGCCGTTGCCGATCCTGGACCGGGTGCGGATGGGGGCCGCCCTCGCCGTCCTCAAGGCGATGCCCGATCCGCGGCTGCTCGAAGGCCGCACGGCCGAGGCCTGGCTGCGCCGATGGATGGGCCGCCGCGGCTACGAGGTCGTCTGGGAGCCGCTGCTGCGCGGCAAGTTCGGCGCGACCGCATCGACGATCGCGATGCCCTGGTTCTGGGGCCGCGTCCACGACCGCACGACCCAGCTCGGCTACCCGCGCGGCGGCTTCCAGCAGCTCTACTTCCGCCTGGCCGATGAGATTCGCCGCCACGGCGGCGAGGTCCGGCTCGGCGAATCGGTGAAGGAGGTCCGCACCGCCGATGACTCGACCCTCGACGTCGAGACCGATGCCGGCGTCGAGCGCTTCGACCGCGTCATCAGCACCCTGGCCGTCCGCCTCACCGCCCGGCTCGTCCCGGAGCTGCCGCAGGCCTGGCGCGATCGCCACGAGTGGGGCCAGGCGTTCGGCGCGCACTGCCTGGTGCTGGCGCTGGATCGGCCGTTGACATCGGCCTACTGGCTGAACGTCAACGATCCCGGCTATCCCTTCATGGCCCTGGTGGAGCACACGAACTACGTCCCCGCCGGCGAGTACGGCGGTCGGCATCTCGTCTACCTCGGCAACTACCGGCCGATGGACGACCCGCTCATGACCGCCTCGCGCGACGCCGTGCTCGACGAGATGACGCCGGCGGTGGCACGCATCAACCCGGCGTTCGCCCGTTCCTGGGTCACCGACGCCTGGTCGTTCGCCGCCCCGTTCGCGCAGCCGATCGTGACCGTCGACTACCGCGAGCACATCCCACCGTTCACCACGCCGATCCCGAACCTCTTCGTGGCGAGCATGTTCCAGGTCTACCCGCACGATCGCGGGCAGAACTACTCGATCGACCTCGCCGAGCGGCTCGTCTCGCGCCTGTCGTAGCAGGGCTAGGGGAGCTGGTCGCTGTCCCCGAAGCCGGGTGCCTCGATGACGACGTCGGGCATGCCAGGACCGCGTCCCTCGCCCATCGGGCCGACGGCGTAGTCGATGAAGGGAAGCGGGACGCCCGCCAGCTTCAGGCCGGCGCCCACGAGGATCACGACCAGGACGAGGACGAGCAGCGCCCGCATCGGCTCACGATGCGCGCGGCTGTCAAGCGCTCAGGCCCTCGACGAGGTCAGCTGTTCGGGGAGTCGTGCGAGTCGCTGCCGGCGGTCGGCGCGTTCGTCGTCCGGGCCTTGGCCCGCTGGAGGTAGAACCACGCGAAGGCGAGCACGGCGACGAAGAGCAGGAAGATCGGGATGACGGCTTCCATGGGATGAGTCCCTCGGTTGGGCGGATGACCGGCTGAGTATCGGCTGCCGGTGCGTTCGCGCCCATGACCCGGACGGGCCACCCGCGGGGCATACGGATGGCGCCCGGCCCATCGGTACGGTTCATGCATGGGACCGATGGCGTGCTGGCCCCTCGACTCATCCTCTTCGGCATGGTGCTCGCCCAGCTCACCGATGCCCTGACCTTCACCATCGGCGTCAGCCGATTCGGGATCGGCGTCGAGAGCAACGGCCTCGCGTCCGGCCTGTTCGCCATCGGCGGGCTCGAGGCCGTATTGGTCGCGAAGGGCATCGTCATCGTGGGCACCATCGCGCTGCTCGTGGCCACCGCCCGCCGGTTCCCGCGCCTGTTCGTGTGGGGCGGCGCCGCCACCACGGCACTCGGCTTCCTGGGCTTCGCCACGAACAGCCTCTCGCTCGCCCTCCTGTCCTGATCGGGCTCTTCTCCTGTCGGGCTCTTTGTCCTGATCGGGCGCTTGTCCTGATCGGGCGCTTGTGCTGATCTCGTAGCATCGGCCCACGCCCGCCGACCGAGCATGCGGGCGGAGGGAGGGATGCGACGCATGACGTTCGCCGACGGATGGATCTGCCGTTCCTGCTGGAAGCCGAACCGGGCGCGCGACGCGCGCTGCTACCGATGCAAGACCCCACGTGACGCCGATGCGGCCACCGTCGAGCAGCACCGACGCGAGCGTGAGCGTCGCCAGGCGCAGGTCGAACGCGTGCCGGTCGTCGTCGGCGAGATTCCGGCGCGCGTCTTCTCGACGTACAGCCGGCTGTCGATGGGCCTCGTCTTCCTCAGCGCGCTCTTCACCATCGTGACGCTCAACAATCCCGAGCGCTCGGGCGACATCCCGATCCTGGCCGCGCTCACCGCCGGCCTCCTCCTCTACGCGGTCGCGCTGCGTTGGTCGGCGGCCGAGATGCGAGCGGCGAACCCGTGGGCCTTCGCGGTCGGCATCCTCGTGTCGGTCTTCGCCCTGGCGGGCTTCCTCGCTACGTTGACCTACGCTCCGGAGCTGTTCGGCCGGAACTGGATCCCGCGCGTGATCGGCATCGTGCTGTTCAGCATCGCCGGGATCACCGCCTTCATCGGCCTCGTCATGCGGCTGATGCCGGCGAAGGCCGAATAGGCCGCCGTCGTCTCGTTCATCGGCGGCGCTCGCGCTGGAGCGAGCGTTGTTCACCGGAAGGGTTGGCGGCGTGTCGTGTGTCGACTGCAGCGAGAGCCGGTGAGCGTGAGGGGCGCATCGGCGCGCGGTTCGTGCGTGCGGGTGCTCGCCACAGCGCGTAAACGCCGCGCGGATCGGCCTTCCGGTGCATTCTTCTCGCTGGAGCGAGCACACGCAGCGAAGCGCAGGCACACACCGCGTCGCTCGCGCTGGAGCGAGCAAACGCGGCAGGGACGTAGACACACGACGCGCCGCTCGCGCTGGAGCGAGCAGAGTTCACCGGAAGCCTTGCTGGCGTGTCGTTTGTCGACTGGGGCGAGCGCTGGTGAGCGTGAGGGGCGCATCGGCGTGCGGTTCGTGGGTGCGGGTGCTCGCCACACTCGACATCCCGCGCCCAGAGAAGGCTTCCGGCGCATTCCTCTCGGTGTGGCGAGCAGCGGTGCGCCAGGTACCGCGGACCTGCGGACCGGAGCGAAGCCGGCCCAAGGCCGGCCCAAGGCCGCGCCGTGGCACACGTAACTAGCCCGAAGGTCCTAGCGCATCGGCTACCCTACCGTGCAAGCATTTATTTTGCATCAACAACCAATCCGAGGGGAGATGCTCCACCCACGCCGTCCCGACGCGCCAGAGCCCGAGCCCGAGCCGGAGTCCGAGCCAGAGCCGCTGACCATTCGCGGCCCGCAGCTCATCGGGCGAGCGAAGCCGACGATCCTGGTCGTCGAGGATGATCCTGCCAGCCGGCTGCTCATGACCCGCGTCCTGGGCGGCGCGGGGTACGACGTGGTGGCCGAGGCCAACGGCGAGGACGCGCTGAAGCGCGTCGCCAGCGACAGCCCCGACCTCGTGGTCCTCGATGTCGGCCTGCCCGGCATGGACGGCCTCGAGGTGTGCACCCGGCTCCGCCAGGACCCGAAGAACGCGACGCTGCCGATCATCATGCTCACGGCGCGCGTGCAGCTCGACGACATCGTCCACGGGCTCGGCGTCGGAGCCGATGACTACCTCGCCAAGCCGTTCCGGCAGCCGGAGCTCCTCGCGCGCATCCGGTCAGCCCTGCGGCTGCGCGCCGCGCTGGTGCGCATGGAATCGGCCCACGCCGTCGTCGCGACGCTGGCGAACGCGGTCGAGGCCAAGGACCCGATGACCGAGCATCACTGCCAGCGGCTCGCGTTCCTCGCCGCCCGGCTGACCGAGCGCGTCGGCCTCGACCACGACGAGGAGGAGACGATCGCCTACGGCGCCCTTCTCCACGACGTCGGCAAGATCGGCATCCCGGAGGCGATCCTCACCAAGCCCGGTCCACTCGACGCCGACGAGTGGGAACTGATGAAGAAGCACCCCGAGATCGGGGAGCGCATCTGCCGGCCGCTCGGCGCGGCCATCGGCTTCCTGCCGATCATCCGCCACCACCACGAGCACTGGAACGGCCGCGGCTACCCCGACGGCCTGAGCGGCGAGTCCATCCCGCTCGGCGCGCGGATCGTCGCCCTGGCCGATGCGTTCGACGCCATGACCCACGACCGCAGCTACCGCGCGGCCCGCAGCACCGCCGATGCGCTGGAGGAGATCCGCTCCCAGTCCGGCAACCAGTTCGACCCGGTCCTGACGGACCTGTTCGTCGCGACCGTCGAGGACGGCGGCGGCGTCGAGCCCGAGCCCGGCCAGCCGGTCATCCCCGAGCCTCCGGCCGCGTAGGTGGCCGAGCCGTCGATGGACGCCATCATCCTCCAGGGCGCGTTCTACCTGCTGTTCCTGGTTGCCCTCGTCGGCTTCATCACCCAGCGCAACCGGATCGCGTTCGACATCCTCCTGATGTTCTCCTCGCTGGCGGGCCTCTATGCCTTCCAGTTCCTGGGCGTCCTGTTCCCCTCCGCCCGCGAGCTGCTCAACCTCGTCAGCTCGATGCTGCTCGTGGCGCAGCCGGCGTTCGCCATCCGCCTCACGCAGCACATCACCGCCGCGGTCCCACGCTGGGCGTTCCCGGCCATGGTCGTGGCCTACGTGGCGATGGTCGCCAGCGTCCTCACCCTCGGACAGCAGTTCCCGTGGCTCATCTGGCTCGTCGGCGCGTACTTCGTCGTCGGCGACGGCGTCGCGGCCTTCGTCCTCGCTCGCGAGGGCCGGCGCCGGGCCGGCCTGGCGCGCTGGCGCCTTCTCGCCGCGGCCGGGGCGATGGCCCTGTTGGCGGTGGCGATCGTGGCGCTGCTGGCCGGCGGGCCGGTGGGTCCGGAGCTGTCGCGCTGGGTCGGCATCCTCGCCGCGGTCGCCTTCATCCTCTCGTTCATCCCGCCCCGCTGGCTGCGCCGCGTCATTCAGCAGGCGGTCGCCTTCGGCTATTTCAACGACCTCGCCCGTACCCAGCCCGGCGCCGGGACCGCCGGCCTGTGGCAGGAGCTCGCGAACCTGGCGATCGGCCTGACCGGCGCGCTCGGCGCCGAGGTGCGGGTCAACGGGTCGTCGCAGCCGATCGCCACCGCCGGCGTCGAGAACGGCCTGGCGCCGTACCTCACCGACGTCCCCTTCTCGATGGCCGACATGTCCGGCTCGCTGCGCCTCCGGACCCCGGGCCCGGCGCTGTTCGAGGAGGACGACCTCGCGCTGGTCGCCATGCTCGGCAGCCAGACGCTCGGCGCGAGCGAGCGGGAGAAGATCATCGAGGAGCGCACCGCCATCGGCGAGCGGCTGGCGGCGACGAACGTCGAGCTCGCGCGCGCCAGCGCCGCGAAGTCCGACTTCCTGGCCGCGATGAGCCACGAGCTGCGGACGCCGCTCAACGCGATCATCGGCTTCTCGGAGCTGCTCGAGACGCCGCCGGCCCCGCTGACCCAGGAGTCGATCGGCGAGTACGCCGGGCACATTCATCGTGCCGGGGAGCACCTGCTCGACCTCATCAACGACATCCTCGACCTGTCGCGGGTCGAGGCCGGCCGGCTCGAGCTGCGCTACGAGGACGTCGATGCCGCTACCCTCGTGCGCGAGGTGATGGCCACGGTCACGCCGCTGGCCGAGGTGAAGCGCCTGGCGCTGACCTCCTCGCTTCCCGCCAGCCTCTTCCTCGAGGCCGATGCGGCCCGGCTCCGCCAGATCGTCTACAACCTCCTCTCGAACGCGATCAAGTTCACCCCGTCCGAGGGCTCGGTGTCCGTCTCCGTCGCGCCGGACGACGACGGAGTCGTGCTGCGGTTCGCCGACACCGGTCCGGGCATCGCCGAGGCCGACCAGGAGCGGATCTTCGCCGCCTTCGAGCAGCTCACCCCCGGCAGCGCCGAGGGCACCGGCCTCGGGCTGGCGCTCACGCGCCGGCTGGTCCAGGCCCATGGTGGCCGGATCGAGCTCGCCTCCGAGGCCGGCACCGGCAGCACGTTCTCCGTCCATCTGCCGATGCAGCGCCCGGTCATCCGCGACGCCGGGTCGGTCGAGGCCGATGACGGCAAGGGCCCGCTCGTCCTCATCATCGAGGACGACGCCGTGGCCGCCGAGCTGCTCCGCGTCCAGCTGCGCCAGGCTGGCTACCGCGCCGCCGTGGCCGTCGATGGTGAGAGCGGCCTGAAGGCCGCCGTCACCCTGGCGCCGGCGGCGATCCTCCTCGACATCGTCCTGCCCGGCGTCGACGGCTGGGACGTGCTGCGCGCCCTGCGCTCCGATCCCGCGACGCGCGCGATCCCCGTCATGGTCGTCACCGTCGTCGACGACGCGGCGCTGGGCATGACACTCGGGGCGCAGGACTACTTCGTGAAGCCCGTCGCGCGCGAGACGCTGGTCACCGCGCTGGCGCGATCGCTAAACGGCGGCGATGCGCCACGGACGGTGCTCGCGATCGACGACGATCCGGCCGCCCTCGTCCTCTACCGCAACGCGCTCAGTGGCCGGGACGGCCTGACCGTCGTCACCGCCCGCACCGGGCTCGAGGGCGTCGAGCGCGCCATGGCCGGCGGCATCGACGCCATCATCCTCGACCTCGTCCTCCCCGATCTCTCGGGCTTCCAGGTTGCCGCCCAGCTCCGAGCCGATGCGCTCACCCGCGACATCCCGATCGTCGTCGTCACCGGCCACACCCTCAGCGAGGCCACCAAGGAGCGCCTGAACCGGCACGCCCTCCGCGTCCTGGCCAAGGGCGACGCCGCCATCTCCGGGCTGCGGGAGTGGCTCGGATCGGTCACGCAGCCGGTCGGCACCTAGGACCTGCGCCCCCGCTCGCGTCTCTTCGCGTTCCGGCGCGTTCCTGCTGTCGCCTCGCCTTGCATCGGCGCCGTTCGCGCTGGAGCGAGCGTTGTTCACCGGAAGCGTTGGTGGCGTGTCGTTTGTCGACTGGAGCGAGCGCTGGTGAGCGTGAGGGGCGCATCGGCGTGCGGTTCGTGCGTGCCCGTGCTCGCTACAGCGCGAAAACGCAGCGTGGATCGGCCTTCCGGTGCATTCCTCTCGCCACAGCGAGCAGAGGCGCTGGTTCGCGCTCCGGTTCGCGCCAGGGCGAGAACTTTTCACCGGAAGCCCTCCCGGCGTGTCGTTTGTCGACTGGGGCGAGCGCTGGTGAGCGTGAGGGGCGCATCGGCGTGCGGTTCGTGCGTGCCGGTGCTCGCCACACTCGACAAAGCGCGCGCAGATCCGGCCTCCCGTGCATTCCTCTCGCCACGGCGAGCACACGCAGCGGCACGCAGCGACCGCACAAACACACCGCGCGGAGGCACGTGGAGGCACGCAGACACACGGAGACACAGGCCGACAAGACAACGCGCCGGGGGAGTCGCGTGGTGACGGCGCGCACCTTCCGCACGGGGCGAGCGAGCATGCGATCATGCGCGGCACCATGCAGATCACCGCGCAGCTCATCGGCTACCCCCGTATCGGTCCCAACCGCGAGCTCAAGTGGGCGCTCGAGCGCGCCTGGAGCGGCAGGATGGACACCGATTCGTTCCTCGAGCGCGTCGCCGAGCTGCGGCAGGCGCACCTCGACGAGCAGCGCGAGGCCATCGGCTCCGCCGTCGACGACTACTTCCTGTACGACGAGGTCCTCGAGACCGCGCTCATGCTCGGCATCACGCCCGAGGGTGAGGGGCCGCGGCTCGACGCCAACCCGTTCGGCGTGCTGACCGCCGCCGCACGCGGCACGCCGGAGCGCGAGGCGTGGGAGATGACGAAGTGGTTCGACACGAACTACCACTACGTCGTCCCCGAGATCCACGACCTCCCCGACGAGATCCGGCCGCTGCCGTGGCGCCAGCCGCTCAACCAGGACGGCGTGACATGGGCGGTCCTCGGCCCGTACAGCCTGGCGAAGCTCTCGAAGATCGTGGGCGACCTGTCGATCACCGAGGTTGCGCGCACCGCCGCCGAGTCGCTGTGGGCCTTCTGCTCCGAGCAGGTGCTCGACGGGCGGACGTTCCGCCTTCAGCTCGACGAGCCGTGCCTCGGCATGGTCCTGTCCGACGAGGACCGGCGCCTGCGCGACGCCGCCTACGAGCGCATCGACGAGTTCGAGCTGCGCCACACGCCGCTCGTGACCGTCCAGTTCGGCCGCCCCTCGGCCGAGACCGTCGAGCGGCTCGGACGGCACGGGCTGGCGGTCCAGGTTCCGGCTGCCTCCGTTCCTTCCTTGCGTGGGACGCCGGCGTGGGAGGCGCAGCCCGAGCATGTCGTGGCGGTCATGGACGGGCGCTCGGTGTGGCCGGATGACTTCGCCGCGGCGCATGACGCGCTCGCGGGCCTCGAGGGCGCCGCCGACGACGGCAAGGCAGTGCGGCTCGTGCCGTCGACGAGCCTGATGTTCCTGCCCGTCACCGTCGAGGGCGAGGACCTGCCGGCGGGCTTCCAGTTCGCCCGCGAGAAGGCTCGGGCGTTGGCCGCATGGCCGGCTGCGCTGTCCGAGGGACGCACCCCCGAGGTCACCCAGCCGCCGATGGCCTCCTGGCCGGAGGTCGGCTCGCTCGTGCCGCGCGCGCCGCGGCCGGAGCGGCGGGATGCGCAGTCCGACCTCGGCCTGCCCGCCTTCCCGACCACCACGACCGGATCGCTGCCGCAGACCGCCGAGGTCCGCCAGCTCCGCGTTCGCCTGGGCAAGGGAGAGATCGGCCGGGAGGAGTACGACCGCGAGATGGCGCGGCTCATCACCGAGTCGGTCGCCTGGCAGGAGCGGATGGGGATCGACGTCGTCGTCCACGGCGAGTTCGAGCGAACCGATATGGTCGAGTACTTCGCCGAGCAGATGGACGGCTTCTTCACCACCCGCAACGGCTGGGTCCTGTCGTATGGATCCCGATGCGTTCGCGCCCCCATCCTCGACGCGCCGCCCTCCATCAGCGAGCCGATGACCGTCGACGAGTGGCGGATTGCGCAGGACGCCACCGACAAGCCGGTGAAGGGCATGCTGACCGGGCCGGTCACGATCGTGAACTGGTCGTTCCGACCGCCGGGCGTGCCGGACGATCGGCTCTTCTGGGCGGTCGCCCAGCCGATCGCGGAGGAGGTCGGCCACCTCGTCGCCGCCGGCTGCCGGATCATCCAGGTCGACGAGCCCGCCGTCCGCGAGCGCTGGCCGCTGCCGACCGAGGACGCGCCGCAGCTGCGCGAGATCTACGCCCGCGGCGTGCGGGCGGCGCTGAACCACGCGTTCAACCAGCCGGCCAACGTCCAGATGCACACGCACATGTGCTACGGCGACTTCGGGGACATCGTGCCGCTGTGGTCCGATGCCGGCGTCGACGTCGCCTCGATCGAGTTCAGCCGCTCCAAGGACGACTCGTACATCCGCCAGTTCTACGAGCTGTTCGGTGACGGCCACCTCCAGATCGGGCCGGGCGTGTTCGACGTCCACTCCCCGCACACGCCGGGGTCGCAGGTCATGACCGATCGGCTGCGCCACTTCCGCGAGTTCATGGACGTGTCGGACCTGTGGGTCAACCCCGACTGCGGCCTGAAGACGCGTCGCTGGGAGGAGATCGAGCGACAGCTCGGCGACATGGTCGCCGCCGCCCGCGCGCTTCGAGGCGCATGACGACCGAAGCCCACGTCCACGATCAGCCGGAGAGCCCGCAGCTCTCGTCCCCGCGCGGCTGGGTCGAGATGGTCGAGATCAACCCGCCGCGCCTGCCCGGGATGGTCCACCGGGAGCTCGAGGGCCGATGGCGGGACGTCCTCATCACGGACAACCCGTTCAAGCAGGTCCGCGTCTCGCCCTACGCCTTCGCCGCCCGCATCACGCACGACGTTCCCGGCGTGCGCCCGACGGTGGTGTGCTCGACGCGCGATCGGAACATCCTGGCCATCGAGTCCGAGGTGCGCGGCGCCATCGGCAACGGCGTGACCTCGTTCCTCGTGGTCCAGGGCGACATGCTGCCCGAGGTCGAGCACTGGTCGAACTCGTACGAGATCGTCGAGCACCTCCGCGCGCTCCAGTCCGAGCTGCCCGACCCCGGCTTCGAGGTCGGGATGAGCACGCGCTCGCGCCGATGGATGTTCCGCCGCCGCATCGAGGTCGGCGGCCAGTTCTTCACGACCGGCCCGGTCATGGATCCCTCGACCGTCGCCGATGTCGCCCAGCGCCTCGAGCTCCAGCCCGGCGACCCCGCCGTCTACCTCGAGATCACGCCGCCCTTCAGCGAGCGCTGGGTCCGCCGCCTCACCCGCGTCGGCGCCATCGCCGTGTCCGACGGTCTGCTCGAGCGCCTGTCCGGCCTCTCATCGGCCGATGCGCGCGCCTTCGGCTGGCAGATGGCCAGGGAGTGCGCCGCTCAGGCGCGCCAGCACGGCTTCGCCGGCATCGTCCTCATGGGCCTCCGCTTCGAGACCGTCGTCGGCGAGGCCTACGAAGCCTGGCATTCGTAACCCTCAGCACGCTGGTATCCGCTCGCCGGCGCTCCGTCGCTGTTCTCGCCACCGCGAGAGCTTTTCACCTGAAGCCTTGGGCGCGTGTCGTTTGTCGACTGGAGCGAGAGCCCGGGAGCGTGAACGGCGCATCCGCGTGCCGTTCGTGCGTGCCTGTGCTCGCCACAGCACGAAAACGCAGCGCGAATCGGCCTCCCGGTGACTTCCTCTCGCCACAGCGAGCGCAGCGCCGGGTCGGGGGCGCTTTGACCGATACGAGCGCCCGGGCCTATCGTCGCCCGGTGACCCCCACGACGGGCAAGTCCCCGAAGCGCCAGCGGGCTGGAGCCGCCTCAGTGCTCGCCGTGCTCGCCATGATCGTGACCATGTCGGCCTGTGGCTCGCCATCGGGACCGCGTGCGATCCCGACGAAGCCACCGCCCACGCCGAGCTCATCGTCCACCCCGGCCGCCGACGCCAGCGCGGCGCCGACGCCGGTGGCGACGCTCATCGCGGTCGGGGACATCGCCGTGTGTGACGCCGAGGGGGACGAGGCGACCGGCTCCCTGGTGGCGCGGTTGGACCCTGAGGCAACGGTGGCGACGCTCGGCGATCTCGCCTACCCGGACGGGAGCGAGCAGACGTACAGCGAGTGCTACGACCCGGTGTGGGGCGCGTGGAAGGATCGGACGCGTCCGGCCCTCGGTAACCACGACGTCTTCCTCGACGGCGGTCAGGCCTATGCCGCGTATTTCGGCGACGCGGCCGGCACGCCGGGCGAGGGGTGGTACTCGTACGACCTCGGCGCCTGGCATGTCGTGGTGCTGAACTCAAACTGCCGCCTCATCGGCTGCGGCGAGGGATCGGAGCAGCTCACCTGGCTCACGGCCGACCTAGCGCAGCACCCCGCCACCTGCACGCTCGCCTACTGGCATCACCCGCGCTTCAGCTCCGGCCGGCACGGCGACGACGAGGACGTGGCGCCGCTCTGGGACGCGCTCGTCGCGGCCGATGCCGACGTCCTGCTCGTCGGACACGATCACCTCTACGAGCGTTTCGCCCCACGCGACGGGCTGCGCGCGTTCACGGTCGGGACCGGCGGCGGGCCGCTGACCGAGGTGGAGCACCTGGACGCCGGTAGCGAGGTCACCATCGACAACTCCTACGGCGTGCTCGAGCTCACACTGCGGCCCGACGGCTACGACTGGCGATTCCTCGAGGCCGATGCGGAGGCCGCCGCTGCCGACATCGGCTCAACCGACTGCCACTGAAGGCCGCCGCCGCGTCGTCGTTGTCCCTGTTCGACGGCCCTGGTGCGCGCCACAGCGAGCGCTATTCACCGATAGGGCCGCCGGCGCGTCGTCTGTCGAGTGTGGCGAGGGCCTGGGAGCGTGAGCGGCGCATGGGCAAGCCCTTCCTGCGCTCCGGTGCTCGCCACAGCACGAAAACGCCACGCCGATCAGCCTGCCGCCGCGTTCGTCTCGCCACAGCGAGCGTTCTTCACGCTATGCCCGATCCCCGTGTCATCTGTCGAGCGTGGCGAGAGCCTGGGAGCGTGAGCGGCGCATCCGCGTGCCGTTCGTGCGTGCCGGTGCTCGCCACAGCGCGAAAACACCACGCGGATCGGCCTTCCGGTGAATTGCTCTCGGCCCAGCGAGCACGCGGCGAGATTCCCAGGCAGCTACGCCGGGTCCGCACGGGGTGGCTTGCGCAGCCAGAGCAACCCATCTCGACCCAGCGGCGTTCCCTCGCGGATGGCGCGCAGGATCTCGCGGCTGCCGGCCGGAAGGCTGGTGCGGATCACCGGCTCGTGCCGGTCGACGGCCGCACGGTTGCGCCGGGTGTCCTGGACGGCGAGGACGAGCCGAACCGGGCGCTGATGACGAGCGGCGAGCGCCTCGCGCTTACCGTTGGCGCGGCGATATTGGCCCTGGTGATCGGTGTAGAGGCGCTCGATCTCGAAGGCGATGATCTCGGATGGCCCGAAGAAGACGAGGTCGATCGACTCGCCATGCGGCCCGATGTTCACCTCGAGCTCCGGCGTCAGCGATGGATGCGCGATGCCGATCAGCATCCGGGCCAAGGCCAGCTGTCCGGTGTCGCGAAGGCTGGGCGGTCTGCCGGGGTACACCGAGAGGACGAGGTCCAGCCCGACCGCCTCGGTGATCGCCGCGAGCAGATCCAGGCTGAGCTTCGGATCGCCGAGCTCGGACCGGGCGACCGTCTCCCACGCCACCCCGGCGCGCGCCGCCACCTGGCGGACGGTCATCGCCTGTGTTCGTCGGGCCAGGCCGACCTCACTCCCGATCTTGGCGCTCTGATCGGCGGATCGCCTGCGACTCGATTGGCTTCGACGCATGCGCCGATGGTGCGCCATCGGTCCTTATCGGCTGATTACTGGCGGGTTACCGGCTCGCTTCTCGCCAGAGCGAGCACAATTCACGTGAGGCGCTGGCGGCGCGTCGTTTGTCGACTGCGGCGAGAGCCGGTAAGCGTGAACCGCGCCGCAGCGCGCCCTTCGTGCGTGCGAGTGCTCGCCACAGCGCGCAAACGCAACGCCTCCGGGCCTTCCGGTGAAATCCTCTCGCCACGGCGCGAACGGGCCGAACCAACGCACACCAAGGCGCTTTGACCGATAAAGCGCCGGGGCCTATCGTCGCCGGGTGAGCCATACCACGCGCATGTCCACTGCGCCGAGGCGCCGGCGGGCGGGATCGGCCCGCCAGCACGCGCCCGACCACGAGGGCGCCATCGCCGGGGCGAGCTACACGCGGCATCGGCGGATCCATCGGTCGCGCAGCCATCCGCGCCCACGGCTGCTCCAGCTGCTGGCCACCGGCGGCAACGGCGGGGCGCAGGAGTCGTACACCGGGCTGCTGCTACGGCTGGACCGGGCGAAGTACGACGTGCGGGCGCTGTCGCTGAGCGAGGGCTCGGCGGTGCATCGGCTTCGACGGCTGGGCCTGGCGGTCGAGGTGCTCGACGAGCCGGATGACGAGCTGGCGGTCCGCGAGCTGGCCGCCTGGCTGCGGCGCGAGGAGATCGATCTCGTCCACGCCCACATGTACCGCGCCGAGACCGTCGGCACCCGCGCCGCCGTGGCGGCCGGGGTCCCCGTGATCATGGCCACCGTCCACTCGTCGCGCGTCCGCCCGCCCGAGGACGTCGCGCTCCTCGCGTCGCTCACGCCGGCGATGGATCGGCTCATCGTTCCGTCGGCCGCGATCGAGCACAAGGTCCGCCACGAGGGCCGCGGTGACGCGCGGTTCGCCGTCATTCCCAACGGCGTCGACCTGTCGCGCTTCCGCGCGCCGGTGCCCGCCTGCCGCCTGCGTCGCGAGTTCGGCATTCCTGGTGATGCGCCCCTGGTCGGCGTCGTCGCCCGGCTCGAGCCCGAGAAGGGACATCGGCATCTCCTCGACGCCTGGCCGTCCGTCCTCGAGCGCCGCCCCGATGCCTGGCTGGCGATCGTCGGTGAGGGCTCCGAAGCCGATGCGCTGCGCGCCCAGGCACGGGCGTTGGGCCGTGGCGTCGCCTCGCGGGTCATCTTCACCGGGCGCCGCGACGACATCGCCGCCGTCACGGCCGACCTGACCGTGGCTGTCCTCCCGTCGCTGCGCGAGGCGCAGGGAATCAGCATCCTCGAGGCCATGGCCCGCCGCGTCCCGGTCGTCGGCACGGCGGTCGGCGGCGTGCCCGAAGTCATCACCTCGGGCGTCGACGGGCTGCTCGTGCCGCCCGAGGATCCCGGCGCCCTGGCGGACGCGATCGTCTGTCTTCTCGCCGATGCGCCGCTGCGCGATCGGCTGGCCGATGCCGGCTATCGGACCGTCGCCGATCGGTTCAGCATCGACGCGCAGGTGAAGCGCATCGAGGACGTCTACGACGAGGAGCTGGCTCGTGCCGGCGTGCCGCACACGCCCGGCGCCCGCGGGGTGGCCGCCCCTCGCGCCGAGCGCGGTGCGCTGGAGGTTCCGCCGCTCTAGGCCGGAACGCTCCGTCCTCGATCGCCGAGGCTGAGGATGGCCATGATCAGCAGGTAGATCAGGAACCAGCCGATGAGCGCCACGAGCCCCGCGACTTCGAAGGTGGAGTCGCCGACGACGACCTGGTCCAGCGCGAAGATGCCGCGGAACGGCGCCACGAACGGCTCGGTCACGCTGTACACGAAGTCGACGATCGCGTTGCCGGGGTTCGCGACGAGCAGCAGGAACAGGATCCGCAGCGCGATGAGCACGGTGAGGATCCCGAACAACAGCGACAGGATCCGCCGCGCGTAGTAGAGCGGCCCCGGCGATGTCTCGACATATGTCGGGCCACGCCCCGTGCCCGCGTTGACGTTCACCTGGCTGCCCGCTGGCTGCGCCGCCGGAGGCACGTAGCCGGGATCGCGCTCGACGTAGGTCTCGCGCTCGACGACGCGCGTGTCATCGCCCGGATCGGCATCGGTTCGTCGGTAGGTCATGTCGCGAGGTACCTCCTCGTGCGGATCGGGCCGCGCATTTGGGCAGGCGGGCCCACCCGCCCATGGATGCACGAGGCATGCCATGCGACCGGCGCGGCCGACCGCCTCAGACGTTGGAGGACTCGTTCTCCTGCACGCCGTGCCGTCCGACGAGCGGTACGAACACGACCGGCTCGAGCGCCGCGCGCTCGTACTGGTCGCCGATCCGCGTCACCACGGTGAGGAACTGGTGCGACCGGCTGCCGACCGGCATGACGAGCCGGCCGCGATCGGGATCGAGCTGCTTCAGGAGCGGCTCCGGGATCCTCGGTCCGCCGGCGGTGACGATGATGGACCGATACGGCGCGCCCGGCTCCCAGCCCTCCGTGCCGTCGCCCACGACGATCTTCACCCGGTCGGGACCGTAGCCCGCGGCCGCCAGCCGGCGGCTGGCCTCCTCCGCCAGCGACCGATGCCGCTCGATCGTCGTCACCCGCGCCCCCAGCTCGGCGAGGATGGCGGCCTGGTACCCGCTGCCGGTGCCGACCTCGAGGACGGGGGCATCGCGCCAGCCCATCGGTCCGGGCGGACGGGCCGCCGATGTCATCCGCGCCACGACGTACGGCTGTGAGATCGTCTGCCCCTCGCCGACCGGCATGGCGTGGTCGCCGTACGGGTCGTCGCCCTCGACGAACAGGTGGCGCGGGACCTTGCGGAACGCCTCGAGCACTTCGGGGTCGCGGATCCCGCGCGCCATGAGCTGCTCGGCCACCATCCGCTCGCGCTCGCGCGCATCGTCACGGACCCGCCGATCATCGTCCTGGTCGGCGGGTCCTGGGCGCCGCGGTCGTCGCGGCCAGCGCATCGGCGATTCGTTGGTGGCGGGGGCTCGGTTTCGTGCCCCGGTCTAGGCCCCGGCGCTCGTGGCCTCCGCCTCGGTCTCGGATTCCGATGCGGTGCTCGCCTTGCGGCTGCGGCTCGAGCTCGTTCCGCTGCCGTTCGACGATCGGCTCGTGCGCGGCGCCGTGGCCTCTTCATCCGGCGTCGTGCCGGAGGCGGAGGCCCCTCCGCCCGCACCGAGCGATGCCGCGTCGAGGATGTCGTTCAGGAGCCGATCGGCCCGCTCGCGCAGCATGCGGCGGGTTTCTTCGCCGCTCCGGGGGGCGAGGAGCACGCCAACCGCCAGGCCGACGAAGAAGAAGCGAATCGCGATTCGTACGCGGCTGAACATGGCGATTTGCGTCCCTTCGTGTGGAATCTCTGCCCGTTCAGGGAAGGCAAGAAGGATACCACCGGCCCCATCCAGCTCTGTTCCGTGGGCTTTCGTGGCTGTTGCGCGATCGCCGAGCACGAAAACGGGCCGCCGCGGAGCTTTCGCGGGTTCCGGGCGGCCCGATGGGCCGAAGGACGGCGCGTGGGCCGAGGGACGAGGTCAGCCGGCCCGAAGAGCGGGGTCAGCCGGCGGAAGCCGAAGGGGCGATCCAGCCGGGGTCGGGGGCGCCGAACTTCTCGAGGAGGTAGTCCCGCGAGGCCTCGACCGCGCGGCGCGGGCCGTCGAGCGAGGCGGCGAGCTTGAAGTCCTCCTTCACGACGTTGCCGCCCACGAGGACGGTCTTCACGTTCGACACGTCGGCCGCGCAGACGACCGCGCCGACGGGATCGATGATCGGGGCCACGTTCACCGCGGAGCCGTCGATGATCACGATGTCCGCCTGCTTGCCCGGCGTCAGCGAGCCGGTGCGGTCCTCGATGCCGGCGACGCGCGCGCCGCCGAGGGTGCCCCACTCGAGCGCCTGGCGCGAGGTGATGAGGCCGGGTGACGCCTCGAGACCATCGAGGTTCGCGTCCCACGCGTCCTGGTGCTTGCGGCCGCGCTCGGAGCCGAGGATGGCGTGCATCTGGGTGAACTGATCGGCCGATGCGGTGGTGGCGACGTCGGAGGACAGTCCGATCGGCACCGAATATTCCAACGCGGTGACGGCCGGGGCCCAGCCGTGGCCCATCTGGATCTCGATCTGCGGCGCAAAGCTGACGTTCCCGCCTGAGTCGCGGACCAGCGCCCATTCCTCGTCGGTGAAGTGCGAGGCGTGGACGTACGTCGTGCCGGGGTAGAGCAGGTCCATGTCGCGCAGCGCGGTGATCTGGCCCTTCGTGTAGCCGAATCGGTCCATCGCGACGTGGACGGTGATGTTGATGCCGAGCTCCTTGGCGAGCTCCCAGTCGTGGCGGACGACATCCGGCTTGCAGAAGCCCGGGCCGCGGGTGGCGAGGCCCATCGTGATCCGGCCGTCGAGGCCGTCATCGGCGTTGAAGTAGGTGGACTTCAGGCGCCGCGCCTCGTCGCCATCGGAGGTGAGGACCGATCCGGCGTAGTCCGGGCCGAACCACCAGTCCTGGAGCGAGGTGTTCGGGAAGCCGAAGGCGAAGACGGATCGGATGCCGGACTCCTGGAGCGCCTTGACCGATGCATCCGCGTGCTCGGGCGTGTTCATGATGTGCGCCCAGTCGACGAGCGTGGTGATCCCGGCGTTCAGGCACTCGAGCGCGCCCCACAGGGTCGCGGAGTGGACGTCCTCGGGGCGATAGTGCGGCGCGAACTTGTCGAGGATCGAGCCGAAGTACGTGATCAGCGCGTAGTCCGGCGCGCAGGTCCGGATGCACGTCTCCCACGTGTGGCGGTGCGTGTCGATGAACCCGGGAATGACGATGTCGCCGGCCGCATCGATGACGCGTGCCCCATCGGCCGAGAGGTTGGGGCCGACGTCGACGATCCTGCCGTCCTCGACGAGGACGTCGCCCTTCGCGATCTCGCCCAGGTTCGGGTCCTGGGTCAGGACGGTGCCGCCGCGGATGAGGATTCGGTCAGTCACAGGTACGCAGCCTCCGTTCTCCAAATGCACCGATGGGTTGGGACGGTCTCGGTCTAGGTCTCGGCCCGGGCACCCTCCTCGGATTGCTCGCGCAGGTGAACGGCAACCGCCGACATGTCGCGGTCGCCACCGATGCGGCGCGCGGTCGCGCCGATGAGCTGCTGGTTGACGCGGATCTGGTCCGTCGGCACGCCGAGCCGATCGGCCAGGCCGAGGATGAGGCCGAGGTCCTTGAGGGCAAGGTCGAGGGAGAAGGCCGTGGGCGTCTCGTCCGGCGCGAGGTACGCGTCGCGCTTGTAGCCGACGTACGGGGCGCCGGCGGCGGACGAGGCGAACACCTCGTACGCGGTCCGCGGGTCGATGCCCGCGCGCTCGGCCAGCACGAGGGCCTCGGCGAGGCTGTTGTTGAGCGCGAAGATCAGTGCGTTGACCGCCAGCTTCAGCGCGGCGCCGCTGCCGAGCGGCCCGACGTGGGTCGTGTGCCGCGCGACGAGGTCGAGCGCCGGCTTCGCCCGCTCGAGATCCTCGGGACGGCCGCCGGCCATGATCGTCAGCTGGCCGTCGGTCGCGAGCTTCGTGCTGCCCGAGACGGGCGCGTCGACGATCCCCGAGCCGCGCTCCCGGACCGCCGTCTCGAACGCGGTGATCGTGTCGGGCGGGACGGTCGAGGCGTCGACCAGGACGCCTCCGTCGTGCGCGCCCGCGACGAGCCCGTTGGGTCCGTCCCAGGTCTGCCGCACCGCGTCGCCGTCGGCGAGCATCGTGATCGCCACGTCGGCGGCCGCGGCCGCCTCGCGCGGCGTGGTGGCGACCGACGCGCCGAGCTCCTGGGCCAGGGACCGGGCAGATTCCAGCGTTCGGTTGTGGAGGACGAGCGTCGCCCCGCCCTGGGCGAGCGCGCGGGCCATCGCCGAGCCCATCCGCCCGGTCCCGACGACGGCGACGCGGACCATCAGCCGGTGGCCTCCATCGTCGTCGTCACGACGTCGACGATCCGGTCGGCCGATGGCATCTGCGCGTCCTCCAGCACCGGGTTCGCCGCCAGCGGCACGTGCGGGGTCGTGATCCGGACGAGGGGTCCGTCGAGCGAGTAGATCGCCTCCTCGGCCACGATCGAGACGACCTCGGCGCCCCAGCCGCACAGCCGCGGGTTCTCCTCGACCGTGAACAGCCGCGACGTCTTGCGGACCGACTCGAGCACGGTCGTCATGTCGAGCGGCACGAGCGTGCGCAGGTCGATGACCTCGAGCGACGGCCCGCCGTTCTCCGCCAGCCGCTCGGCCGCGGCCAGCGCCCGCGGCACCATCGCGGCCAGTGCGACGACCGTGGCATCCGTCCCTTCGCGCACGACCCGCGCCTGACCGAGCGGGACGACGATCTCGCCGTCGTCGACATCGGCCTTGTCGGCGAACAGCGACTTGTGCTCGCACACGATCACCGGGTCCGGGTCGCGGATGGCGGACGCCATGAGCCCGACCATGTCGTGCGGCGTCGACGGGGCCACGACCTTCAGCCCGGGAATCGCCATCGCCCAGTTCTCGATCGACTGCGAGTGCTGGGCGCCGAAGCGCAGCCCGCCGCCGTTCGCGGTGCGGATGACGAGCGGCAGCGAGACCTGCCCATCGGTCATGTAGCGGGTCTTGGCGATCTGGTTGGCGACCATGTCCCAGGCGACGCCGAAGAAGTCGCTGAACATGAGCTCGGCCACGGGCCGGAGGCCGGTCATCGCGGCGCCCATCGCCGCGCCGATGATCGCCTGCTCGCTGATCGGCGTGTCCCGCACGCGCTCGGGCCCGAACTTCGCCAGCAGGCCCTCGGTCGTCTTGAACACGCCGCCGGCGGCGGCGATGTCCTCGCCGAGCGCCACGACCGACGGGTCGCGCTCCATCTCCTGCGCGATCCCGCGGGCAACGGCCTGGCGGTACGTCAGCTCCGCCATTCGGCCCCTCCATCGGCCCACAGGTGGGTGGTGGCGACCGCCGGATCGGGGTCGGGCGCCTCGCGGGCGGCCTTCTCGGCATCGGCAACCGCGGCCTTCACCTCGGCCTCGACGCGCGCCAGGTCCTCCTCGGCCACGCCGGCCTTGAGGAGCCGCGCCCGCTGGGCGGGAATCGGGTCGCGCGACAGCCAGGCCTTGACCTCCTCCTCGGGCCGGTACGTGCCCGGGTCGGCGCGGGAGTGGCCGCCATGGCGGTACGTGACCGCCTCGACGAGCGACGGGCCCTCGCCGGCGCGCGCCCGAGCGATCGTGCGCCGCGCCATGGCGTACACCGCCTCGACGTCGTTGCCGTCGACGACGAGGTCCTCGAGCCCGTACGCCGATGCCCGGTCGGCCGCCGGCCGATCGACCGCGGTCACCGAGCGGATCGGCGTGTACTCCATGTACTGGTTGTTCTCACACACGAAGACGACCGGGGCCTTCCAGACCACCGCCATGTTCAGCGCCTCGTGGAAGGAGCCGATGTTCGTCGTGCCGTCGCCGAAGAAGCAGACCGCCACCTGGTCGGTCTTGCGGTACTGCGCCGACCACGCCGCCCCGACCGCGATCGGCAGATGGGCGCCGACGATCGCGTACGAGCCCATGACGCCATGCTCGACGCTCGTCAGGTGCATCGAGCCGCCCTTCGTGCCCATGAGCGCGCCCTGCTTGCCCACGAGCTCGAGGAGGACCGGGGTCATCGGCGTGCCCCGCGCCAGGGTGTGGTTGTGGCCGCGGTACGTGCAGAACGTCCAGTCGTCCGGGCGCATCGCGGCGGCGAAGCCGGCCGCCACCGCCTCCTGGCCGATGCCGAGGTGGGTCGTGCCGCGCACGAGCCCGGCGAGGAACAGCTCGTGGGTGCGCTGCTCGAAGAGGCGGCACTCGAGCATCGTGCGGTACATCCGCAGCCGCAGCTCGGTGTCCGGTGCTGCCTGCACCTCGGGAGCCGGCACATCGGGCGCCGCGGCGCCCGCATCGGTCAGTGGCTGCTCAGTAGGCATTGGCGACGAACAGCTCCTGCGACGGGAAGCGGGTGATGATCTGCGGCTCGCCGCTGGTGATGACGACCTCCTCCTCGATCCGCGCGGCCGAGTAGCCGTCCTTCGCCGGGCAGTACGTCTCGAGCGCGATGACCATGCCCTCCTTGAGCTCGATCGGGTTCTCGAGCGAGTTCAGGCGGCTGATGATCGGCCGTTCGTGGAGGAACAGGCCGACGCCGTGGCCGAACTGGAGCCCGAAGCACTCCATCTCGTTCTCGAAGCCGAACTCCGTTGCCTTCGGCCAGACCGATGCGACCTGGTCCGTCGTCACGCCCGGCTTCATGAGCTCGATGCTCGCGTCGATCCACTCCCGTGCCCGCTTGTACGCGTCACGTTGCGCATCGGTGGCGGAGCCGACGGTGAACGTGCGGTAGTAGCAGGTCTTGTAGCCGACGAAGGTCTGGATGATGTCGAAGAACGCCTGGTCACCCGGCCGGATGAGGCGGTCGCTGAACACGTGCGGGTGGGGGGAGCAGCGCTCGCCGGAGACGGCGTTGATGTTGTCGACGTGCTCGCTGCCCATGTCGAACAGCGCCTTCGTGACCTCCGCGACGAGCTGGGACTCGCGGACGCCGGGCTTGAGCTTCTCGGCGATGAGCTGGTAGGCCCCGTCGACCATGGCGCAGGCGATGTTCAGGAGCATGATCTCGTCGGCGGACTTCACCTCGCGGGCGTCGAGCATCGTCTGCTGGCCGTCGCGGACGGTGATGCCCTCGGCCTCGAGCGCTGCGAGCATCGGCGGCTCGACGATGTCGACGCCGAGCGGCATGTCGGCGGTGCCCTCGGCGACGAGGATCTCCTTGATCTCCTTCGCGGCCCGCGTGAAGAGCCCGGCGTCCGGCGCCACCGCGCCTCGCAGGCCGATCATCCCGCCGCGGACGTTCTCCTCGGGCAGCCACGGGCAGTACAGGCGGTGGTGCTTGGCGGCGCTGCCGAAGTCCCAGAGATGCGGCTCGCCGCCGCGGGTGAGCAGCGCGAAGCGGGTCATCTTGTCGCGCGCCCACTCCCCGATGTGGGTGGAGGTGACGTAGCGGATGTTGTTGAAGTCGAAGAGGAGGACGGACCCGAGCTCGGAGGCGTTCAGGGCGTCGCGGGCACGTCCGAACCGGTACTGGCGGAGCCGATCCGGGTTGACGCGCTCCTCCCAGTCGACGGTCATGAGGCCGGGAGAGCCGATCGGCCGGGCATTCGTCGTCGCGGGCCGCGCAACGGTGTCGAGAGCGCTCACCTGCTTCCTCCTGGACTGGGGCGTCGAGGCCGATGGCCGGCGAACCTTCCTGATCGAAGTTCAATGGTAGTGCACACGTCCAGATCCTCGCCGTGCGGCGTGTCGCACGCTCTTGACGCGACTGCCACCATGCTCGTGGTGTTCAATGGCGTTGGAACACGCAAGGAGGGGCCGATCCCATGGCGACCCATGCCGCCCCCGTCGACTGGTCCTTCGCCGACTCGCCGATGCCGACGTCGGCGACGTGGCACGGCCTCGCGCGGAGCGTGATCGTCGGGCCGGAGCAGGGCGCCGTGCATACCGAGCTCGCGGTGGGTGCGTTCCAGCCCGGTGGCTGGTTGCAGCACCACTTCCACTCGTTCGAGGAGGCGCTCTACGTCCTCGCCGGCGAGCTGATCGTCGAGATCGACGGCCATACCCATCGTCTCGTCCCCGGCGACTACACGCTCATGCCGGTCGGGACGTGGCACGCCCTCGCGAACCCGGGCGCGGAGCAGGCCCGCTGGCTTTCGGTGAGCACCCCGCAGCGGCTGCCACCCGATGCCGGACGCCGCGACACGTTCTTCGCATCCGAGCCCTTCGATCTCGACGCATTCACCGCCGCGGCTCAGCGCCCGCCGTTCGGCGATCCGCGCCTGCGCCACGTCGGTCACTACGACGGCACGCCACCCCAGGCCGAGGCGCTCGCGCTCGACAGCCCGGCGCGCGGGCGGCGCCCGGCCGGCCGCGACACCGCGCTCGTCGTCTACAGCGGCATCAGCGTGAAGATGCTGGTCGACCCGGTGTTCGGCGCCGATCTGCTGACGATGTTCACCGTGGACTACGAGCCCGGCGGATCGGCCCAGGTCCACGACCACCCCTTCGAGGAGGCGTACTTCTTCCTCGACGGTGAGATCGAGGCCGAGCTCGACGGCACGGTGCACACGATCCGTGCCGGAGACGTCGTCTTCGCGGGGGTCGGGGCCACGCACGGCTTCTTCAACACCGGAACGGGGCGCGTGCGGTGGATCGAGACCCAGGCACCGCAGCCGCCGACGCGGCACTCGTACCGCTGGGTCGACCACTGGAAGCGCTTCGAATAGCGTCGGGCGAAGGAGGGTACTGACATGGCCGCCGAAGGCTGCGTCGTCGTCGTCGGGGGGAATCGCGGCATCGGCCGCGAGATCGCACAGCACTACGCCGATGCCGGCGACGAGGTCGTCATCACCGCCCGCGAGGCCGAACGCGCGGAGGAGGCGGCCGGCGAGATCGGCGGGCGGACGCGAGGGCTGGCGCTCGACCTCACCGAGCCGGAGCGCATCGGTGAGGCGCTGGCTTCGGTCGGGCCGGTGAAGCACCTCGTCGTGGTGGCCATCGACCGGGACGACAACCGGGTCGCGGAGTACTCGATCGAGCGCGCGCGCCGGCTCGTGACGCTCAAGCTCATCGGCTACACCGAGGTCGTGCACAGCCTCATCGATCGGCTCGGTTCGGAGAGCTCGATCGTCATGTTCGGCGGGCTCGCCAAGGATCGGCCGTATCCGGGATCCACGACCGTCACCACGGTGAACGGCGGCGTCAGCGGCATGGTCCGCACGCTCGTGTGGGAGCTGGCGCCGATCCGGGTCAACGCCATCCACCCCGGCATCGTGGGTGACAGCCCGTTCTGGGAGAACAAGCCGCTCGACCACATCCTCGCGCGCACGCCGACGAAGCGCCTCGCACGGATGGCCGACATCGTCGATGCCGTTCGGTTCCTGCTCGAGAATCCGGCGGTGAACGGACTCGACCTGCGGGTGGACGGCGGCTGGATGACCACGTGACCGATCCGGAGGTCGAGGGACCCGCGCTCCGCGTCAGCCGCCCGGACTATCCCGAGATCGGCGACCGGCTTCGCGCGCGCCGCCAGGAGCTCGGGCTCTCGCTGCGCGACGTCGCCGGGCGCCTCGGGTTGAGTGCCAGCCTCATCTCGCAGATCGAGCGCGGGCGGGCGAACCCGTCGGTCTCGACGCTGTACGCCCTCGTGGCGGAGCTCGACCTCTCGCTCGACGAGCTGCTGTTCAGCGATCGGCGTGGAACCGATCGAGCCCAGAGCAACGCGCCCGGCGGACCGATTCAGCGCGCCACCGACCGGCAGCGCATCCGCCTCGCCTCGGGCGTCCTGTGGCAACGGCTGACCACGACCTCCGAGCCGGGCACCGAGTTCCTGCACGTGGTCTACGAGGTCGGCGGGGCGTCGTCTGCGGCCGATGCGTACCAGCGGCACGCGGGCCACGAGTGGGGCTACGTCCTGTCGGGCACGCTGAAGGTCACGATCGGCTTCCGGGAGTACGTCCTGGAGGCCGGCGACGCGGTGTCCCTCGACTCGACGACGCCGCACCGGCTCGAGAACGTGGGTGACGTGCCGGTCCACGCCATCTGGTTCGTCCTCGGGCGGGACGACCACGATACGACGCTCCGAATCCACTTCCCGGAGCAGGGAACCTCCCGCGAGGAGCGCTAGGTCACGCCGAGCACCGTCCGTCGCAGCTCGGCGTCCGCGAGCAGCTCGGCCGACGTGCCCGCCATCGCGATCCGGCCCTCGGCCAGGACGTAGCCGCGCGACGCGATCTCGAGCGCACGCTCCACGTTCTGCTCGACGAGCAGGACCGTCACCCCGGCGCGGTTGATCTCGGTGATGACGTCGAAGACGCCGTCGACCACGACCGGTGCCAGTCCCAGTGACGGCTCGTCCATGAGGAGCAGTCGAGGTCGGGCCATGAGGGCTCGGCCGATCGCCAGCATCTGCTGCTCGCCACCGCTCAGCGAGCCCGCCAGCTGCGTCGCGCGCTCGCGCAGCCGCGGGAACAGCTCGTGGACCCAGGCGAGCGAGGCGTCGCGATGGGCGCGAGCGTCGGAGCGGTACGCGCCGAGGTCGAGGTTGTCCGCCACCGTCATGCCCGGGAAGATGCGCCGGCCCTCCGGCACGATCGCCACGCCCGAACGGCACACGAGGTGCGCCGGCAGCCCGGCCACCTCGGTCCCACCCACCCGGATCGAGCCGCGGGCCACGGGCAGCATGCCGGCGATCGCCTGGACGAGCGTCGTCTTGCCGGCCCCGTTCGGTCCGACGATGCAGACGATCTCGCCGTCGGCCGCCGCGAGATCCAGGCTCCTCAGGGCCTGCGCCTCGCCGTAGAAGACGTCCACGCCGAGCGCCTCAAGCATCGGCCAGCCCTCGCTGCTCGTACGCCGGCTCGGACCGGCCGGCGGCGCGGCGGCCGAGGTAGGCCCGGATGACCTCGGGATCGGACATCACGCTGGCCGGGTCGCCCTCGGCCAGGATGCGGCCGTGGTCGAGGACGACGATCCGTGTGGCAAGCTGGTTCACGACCCGCAGCAGGTGCTCGACGAGGACGATCGCCACGCCGGAGGCGTGGATCCGGCGCACGACCCCGACCGCGTTGTCGACCTCGACCGGGTTGAGGCCGGCGAGCGCCTCGTCGAGGAGGAGGACGCGCGGTCGCGTGGCGAGCGCTCGGGCCATCTCGAGCAGCTGGCGCTCGTGGAGGTTGATCTCGCCGGGGAGCGCATCGGCAAGGTGGGCCAGTCCGACGAGGGCGAGGTGCTCCTCCGCCGCGGCCCGGGCGGACTCGAGGTCCGTCGGGGAGCGGCCGAACATGATCGCGATCGCGACGTTGTCGCGGACCGTCATCGAGGCGAAGGGCCGCGGGATCTGGTACGTCCGCGCCACGGCGGCATGGGCGATCCGGTGCGGCGGCAGGCCGACGATGTCGACGCCGCCGACGGAGATCGAGCCGCTCGACGGGCGGAGAAGGCCCGACAGGAGATTGACGAGCGTCGTCTTGCCCGACCCGTTCGGTCCCACCAGGCCGATGAGCTCGCCCTCGGCGACGGTCAGCGACACGCCGTGGAGCGCGCGGACGCCACCGAACTGCTTCGTGAGGTCGGTGGCCACGACGATCGGCTCGCGGGTTGGCCCCCTCTGGGATGCGGTCGCGTCGGTCGCCTCGGTGGCCTCAGCCGGAAGCACGCCGGGCGCGGCGGCCGGCTCGTCCGCGGTGGGTTCACCTTCGGTGGGTTCACCTTCGGCGGGTTCACCTTCGGCGGGTTCACCTTCGGCCACGGGCGGTCCGACCGGCTCGACTTCGCCGCTCGCCCGGCGCCGGATGCCCGGCAGGAACGCGACGACGGCCCCGGCGAGCAGGCCGAGCGCCAGCCAGTCGACCGGGTCCTGGCGCAGCCCGGTGACCACGAGCAGCGCGACCACGCCCGCGACGGTGACGAGGACCGGGACGAGCCGGCGGCGCATCCTCGGGACGAGGCCTTCCGGGGCGAGGACGACGAACACGACGAGGATCGCTCCGAGGACGATGAGGCTGGAGCCCTCGAAGCCGCTCGTCGCCAGGCGATCCCGGAGCGTGACGATGAACAACGCGCCCACCGCCGGCCCGAGCCAGTGCAGCCGTCCGCCGAGGACGCTCATGACGATGACGAACAGTGGCACCTGGAGGTTGAACGTGCCCTCGACCGTCACGTAGCCGACCTGGATGGCCCCCACGCTGCCGGCCATGCCCGCGATGCCGGCGGTGATGGCGATCGCGACCATCTTGCTCCGGAAGGTCGGGACGCCGAGGCCCTCGGCCACGCCCTCGGCGTCGCGGATGGCGAACAGGCCCCAGCCCAGCCGGGTGCGCTGGGCGACGTAGGCGACCACGACCGCGATCGCGGCGATCGCCAGCGACAGGAGGAACGAGAGGTCCTGGAACCCGTTCAACGGTTCGGGGATCTCGGGCACCGGGACGGTGATGCCCTGGCCGCCGTCGATCGACGGGTTGAGGCGCGCGATCGGCGCAACGATGAACGGCACGGCCAGGGTCAGGAGCGCGAACACCTCGCCCGACAGCGTGCGGAGGCGGAACGCGACGATGCCCACGAGCAGCCCGAGCACCGCGGCCACGAGTCCCGCCAGTGGCACCGTCGCCAGGAAGTTCCACTCGTGGCGACCGGTCAGGACGGCCGTGGTGTACAGCCCGACCCCGTAGAACCCGCCCTGCCCGAAGCTGAAGTAGCCGCTGTACCCGGACAGGATGTTCCAGCTCGTCGCAAGGGCGGTCCACGTCAGGACGAGCGTGCCGAAGGCGAGCAGGAAGACTGGCAGGTCGAGCGCCTCCCGCACCCAGGGAAGCACCGCCAGGCCGACGACTGCCAGGCCGATGCCGGCAAGGCCGCGCCAGATCATCGGTGTCCTCCATGGCCACCGCGCCGTGGCAGCAGCCCGTTCGGTCTGAACAGGAGCGCCAGGACGACGAGCGAGTAGACGACCACCGGTGCGGCCACCGACGACCAGGCGATCGTCATCACGCCGGCGATGCCGCCGACCAGTGCGCCGGCGAGGAGCGTTCCGAGGACGTTGCCGATGCCGCCGAGGATGACGACGGCGAACACCACGCCGAACCACTCGAACGCGGTGGACGGCGTGAGCGACCAGCCGATGGCGAACAGTGTGCCTGCCACCGCCGCCGTCGCTCCGGCCGCCCCGCCGAGGAGCACGCCCAGCCGCCGATGGTCGATCCCGAACGCCGCGGCGATCGGCGGGTCCTCGGCGAAGGCGCGCAGCGCCCGGCCGACGTAGGTGCGGGCGAGGACGAGGTGGATGAGCACGACGAGGGTCACGGCCGCGACCGACGCGATGAGCGTCGGCATCGGGAAGACGAGCGGACCGATCGTCAGCGAGCCCGTGGCGTACGGGTTCACGTCGGCCGCCAGGCGCCGGAAGTCGGCCTTCCAGACATTGCTGATGAGCTGGATGCCCATGATCAGCAACCCGAAGCTGACGAGCAGCGAGCTGAGCTCGCTGACGGCGAAGCGCTGGTAGCCCCACTGGATGGCCGCACCGATGAGGAACGTCACCGGCACCGTCACGACGACGGTGAGCAGCGGGTCCAGCCCGACGTCGGTGGTCAGCGCGTAGGTGAGGTAGGCGCTGAACAGGATGAGCCCGAAGTGGGCCAGGTTGATGACACGCAGCATGCCCCAGGCGAGCGACATGCCGATCGCCATGAGGGCGTAGAGCCCGCCGACGAGGACGCCGGTGAGGGCCGCCTGGACGAAGATCACGTCGACCGGGAAGTGCGCGACGACCCTCCGGCAGTGGTCGCCGGAGGGTCGTGCTGCGGGATCACGCCGGGATCAGATCGGCTACGGCCCGCGGAGCTCGGCCGCCGCGATGTCTTCCGGCCAGACCATCACCCAGTCACCGTCCTGGATCTGCTTGATCCCCTGGTCACTCGGCCAGAAGTTGTTGTCGTCCGGGTCGAAGGTGAGGTGGCCGTGGAACGTCGTGTCGGCGCCGTCGGTGTGCAGCGCGTCGCAGATGGCTTCCTGGTCGAGGCTCCCGGCGGCCTCGACGCCGGCGGCCAGGATCTCCCACGCCGTCCACGAGCTGGTGGCCTGCGTCTCGAACGCGGTGTACGGCAGGCCGGCCTCCTCGGCACGGGACTGGAACTCCTCGACGATGGCACGCACCTCGTCGCCCTTGGCGTCGATGAGCGACTCGTTCGGCTCGAACACCGAGACCGAAAGGTGCCCATCGGCCGCCTCGCCGAGACCGAGCAGCGGTCCGGGGGCCGGGAAGAGGCTGAACATGATCGGCGGCCGGTAGTCGAGCTGCTCCATCGCCTCGATCAGGCTCGCCGATTCGATGCCGAGCGAGTTCATGATCACGGCATCCGGATTCGCGTCGGCCACCTGCTGCGCGATCGGTCCCCACTCGGCGTTGCCCGGCGGGTACGGGATGTCGGCCAGGACCTCGATGCCGCGCTCCTCCGCGATCGCCAGCAGGCCCGGATCATCCGGGTCGTCCGCCAGGCCGCGGGTGATGAAGTCGGTCGATCCGCCGGCGTTCGTGACCGCCACGATCGACTCCGGCGGGTTGTCGAGGGTCTCGAGCGCGTCGAACAGCTCGTTCGGCATGAACACGTTCGGCTCGGGGCCGAGCGACCACGCCGGGAACTGGCACTCGTATGTCATGAGCAGCGCATGAACGGCGGTGTGCTGGGGCATCACGTACCCGTGGCGCTCCGCGGCGCCCATGGCGGCGATGATGTTCGGGGTCGCGTACGGACCGATGATGAGGTCGACGCCCTCCTGCGTGATGAGCCGGTCGTAGAGCGGCCCGACGTTCTCCTGCACCGACTCGTCGTCGAGCAGCTGCCACTCCACGGGCCGTCCGAGCAGGCCGCCCGACGCGTTCAGTCGCTCCACGAACATCTCGCCCGCGATCTGGTGCAGGCCTGCCGTGGCGGCGAAGGGACCGGTCAACGACAGGGTCGAGCCGATGACGATCGGGTCGCCAGTCGGGGCGGCGGCGGAGGCCGGCGCCTGGGACTCGGGCGCCTCGCTGCCCGGCGGAGGCGCTTCCGACGCCGCGTCCGACGAGGGTGACGTCGTCGTCGTCCCGCACGCGCTCAGGGCGAAGACCAGGATGAACGCGAGGGCAGCGCCTGGAGCTGAATGCCGTTGCCGTTGCATGTCGCCAGTCCTCCATCGTCATCGGGCGCCGGGCGTGGCATGGCGCTATTCCCATGTGCAACGGATTGTAACGACACTGCACAACACCCCAGCCGTCGGTCGGCTCCGGCGGGGCGCGGACGGCGCCCATCGCGTCCAATGGCATTACACCTGCGAGCCGTGGCGCTCATGCTGTTGGCGGCGATGTATCGCCGAAATCCAGCTGGAGCCGGCCTTCGCGGACGCTTTCGGCGATCGCGTGCCGGGGGCGTGGGCTCGGTGACCGATGGATCGGCCAAATGCCGCAGGGACTCGGGCTCCGGTGCGATCTGGCCGATAGATCGGTCACGCCACCGTGGCGCGGGCCTTATTCGAGGCCGTATTCCTTGATCTTGGCGTAGAGGAGGCGGCGGTAGATGCCCAGGTCGTCGGCGGCCTTGGTGCGGTTGCCGCCAGCGCGCTCGAGGGCCTCGCGGATGAGCTCCTTCTCGAGGGCCGCGACGCGGTCCTTGAACGACCCGCCGTCGCCGTTCGCGCCGGCCGCGGAATCGGCCACCGCATCGGCCGAACCATCGGCCTCGTCGCCGAAGCCGTCCTCCTCCTCGAGGCGCGCCCGCCGGTCGGCGAGCTTGGCGCGGTCGCGCCCCTCGCGGGAATCGCCGAAGGGGAGGTGGTCGACGGTGATCGGGTTGCCGCGCGACAGGACGACGGCGCGCTCGATCGCGTTCTCGAGCTCGCGGACGTTGCCCGGCCAGTCGTAGGCGACGAGCTTCTTGAGGGCCTCCTCGGTCACCGCGGTCGGGATCGCGTCGGGCGCGTGGCGGAACTTGTTGAGGAAGTGCTCGACGAGGAGCGGGATGTCGTCCTTCCGCTCGCGCAGCGGCGGCATGTGGATGTGGATGACGTTGAGGCGGTAGTAGAGGTCCTCGCGGAACCGGCCCTTCTCGACCTCGTCGGCGAGGTTGCGGTTCGTGGCGGCGATGACCCGGATGTCGATCTTGATCGGCGTGTTCGAGCCGATGCGCTCGAACTCGCGCTCCTGGAGGATGCGCAGGAGCTTCGTCTGCGTGCCGAGCGTCATCTCGCCGATCTCGTCGAGGAAGATCGTGCCCTTGTTGGCGGTCTCGAATCGGCCCTTGCGCATCGTCATCGCGCCGGTGAACGAGCCCTTCTCGTGGCCGAACAGCTCGGTCTCGAGCAGCGACTCCGGCAGCGCGGCGCACGACACCTTCACGAGCGGATGCGGGTTGCGCTTCGAGGCCCGATGCAGCGCCTCGGCGACGAGCTCCTTGCCGGTGCCGGACTCGCCGGTGATGAGGACGGTCGCATCGGACGAGGCGACCTTGCCGATGAGCTTGAAGACCTCGAGCATCGGCTTGGCGGAGCCGACGATCCGTTCGCGCTCGCCGGCGCTCTTGCCGAGCTCGAGCCGGAGCGCCGAGAGCTCGTGGCTCATATCGGCGTGCTCGAAGACGCGCTTCAGCGTGGCGAGCAGGTCGTCGATGTCGAACGGCTTGGTGACGTAGTCGTACGCGCCGTGCTCCATGGCCTTGATCGCCGTCGAGCTGCCGCCGAAGGCGGTCATGACGATGACCTCGAGGTCGGGCTGCTGGCGCTTCAGCTGGCGCAGGAGCGTGAGGCCGTCCTGGTCGGGCAGCTTGACGTCCATCATCACGAGGTCGGGCTGCTGCTTGGCAATCGCGGCGAGGGCCTGCTCACCGCTCGACGCCTTGGTGACGCGGTACCCGGCGTCGGTGAGGAGATCGTCCAGCAGGGACAGGACGTCGGGCTCGTCGTCGACGACGAGGACGGTGCGGGGAACGTCGGCCACTCGGGAAACCTCGGGTAATGGGGTGCTCGGCGGTGGAAGGTGGCCCGGCGTGATGGCAGCTGCCCGGGGGGCACGAGGCCGAGTATAGGCGGCGTTCGCTAACCGTACAAACGGCCGCCTGCCCGCCGGGAAGGTTCGGCGCTACGGCGCGGCCGATGCCTCCGCGGAGGCCGAAGCCGATGCGCTCGCGCCGGCGCTCGCGTCCGCATCGGCCGATTCGGCGGCCGATGGCTCCGCCGACGCGTCCGCGGATGCCTCCTCCGATGGCGCGGCGCTCGCCGAGGGCGTGGGGACCGGCGTCGGGTCGGGCACGAAGCGCGACGGGACCTCGAGGAAGGCGAGGACGAAGATGAGCACGAAGATCGCGATGACCGCCAGGACCCACGCCCTGGCCAGGCGGTCGTCGCGCTCGGGAAGCGCGCCGCGATAGCCGGTCGGGCGCTGCGGATCGTTGCTGCTCGTCATGCCTCGGTCTGCTCTTCTCCGTCCTGGTCTGGCTGGCCGTCGGCCCGTGCCGCCCGGGCCAGCGCCGTCATGCGCGCCTCCGCCCGCCCGACCGTCGCTCGCGCCATGGCGACGTCACGCCGCGCGCGTCGGACCGAGCGCACGCTGCTCACTCCGAGCGTCCAGGCGAGGAGCGCGAGGGAGCCGACGACGACCGCCGCGATCGCGGTCACCGCGAGGTCGAGGATGAGTCCCACGGCGGCGGAAGGGTAGCAGATCGCCCGTCTAACGGGCGGTGCGCATCGCCGGGACGAAGAGGGCGACCAGGCCGGCGGCGGCGCAGATGGCGCCGAACACGACGAGCACCATGCTCGGCCCGATCGCCTCGGTCAGGACGCCCGACACGCCCATGGACAGGGCGATGGCGCCGAACACGAGCGCCTGACGGCTCGACACGACGCGGCCCATGAGCCGGCCCGGGGTTCGCTGCTGGAACAGGGTGATCGTCGGGATGATGAACAGCATGTTCGTCATGCCGACGACGAAGAACAGGATCATCGCCACCCACAGCTGGTCGACGAGCCCGGCGGCCGCCAGCGACAGCCCCATGCCGATGAAGCCGATGATGACGACGAGCCCCTTCGGCGCCCGGTCGCCGACCGCGCCGAACGTCAGCCCCGCGACGACGCTGCCGGCGGCGATCGCGGCGAGGATGAAGGCGTAGGCCTCCTCCGGCTCCAGGCTGCCGCGCTGGATGACGTCGCCGGCGTACGGGATGGTGGCCACGATCTCGGCCCCGACGGCGAGCTGCGCGACGGTGCTGAAGATCGTGTTGCTGAACAGCTCGGCCTGGCGGGTGAGGAACTGCCAGCCCTCGACCATCTCGCGCCACACCGCGCCGACCGAGAACGGTGTTTCGACGAGCTCCGAGCGCCGCGTGGTCATGAACGCGATGAGCAGGCCGGAGAGGGCGTAGGTCGCCGCATCGACGGCGAAGGCAAGCTCGAGCGACCCGAGCGAGGCGACGACGATGCCGGCCAGCGGCAGGCCGAGGAGGTCGGCCACGCCATCGGCGAACGAGCTGGCCGAGTTGGCCGGCACGAGGTCGCGCTCGTCGACGATCTCCGGGATGAGCGCCGTCTTCGCCGGGCGGAACAGCAGGGTGATCGTGGCGATGAGGAAGCCGGCGAGGTAGACGAGCCCGACGTGGACGGTGATGGCGAACGGCACGGCGAGCACCAGCCCGGCCCGGGCGAAGTCGCAGCCGAGCATCGTCAGGCGCCGATCCCAGCGGTCGACGAGGGCGCCGGCGAGCGGCCCGAACACGATGTTCGGCGCGGCCGTGGCGGCGAACGTGATGCCGACCTCGACCGGTGAGCCGGTGGCGCGCAGGACGAGGAAGCCGAGGGCCACCTGGTGGATCCGCTCGCCGAGGAGGCTGACGATCTGGCCGACCCACAGCAGCGAGAAGTTCCGGTTCGCCGCCAGGCGCAGGTACGGCGACTGGCGTCGCAGCCCCATGACGTCGGACGCCGCCTGGCCGATGTCGCCGGGGATGCGCTGCGCATCGGTGTACGGCACGCCGGCCGTGGCCAGCGCCGCGCCCGATGGGCGGATGACGGGGTTGCCGCCCAGGACGTAGGCCGAGCGCGATGGCGCCTCGGGCCGGGTCATCGAATACACGATGGCCCAGAAGATCCCAAGGGCGAGGAGCACGTCGCCGATGCTGACGACGTCGCGGATGACCGGCAGCGGCAGCGGGATGACGTCGCCGAAGAGCCCGCCGCGGGCCACGAAGCCGGCGACCGTATCGGCCTGGAGGAGGAAATGGAACGGGTCGTTGGCGATCTCGGCGGGCGTGAACCCCGCCGCCTGGAAGGCGGCGGCCCAGATCGGCATCCGACCGCCGTTGATGAGGACGGCGACCATGTTGGCGCCGATGCCGACCGAGGCGATCTGGAGGCCTGGCACGCGCCAGTTGCCCCAGAGCCAGACGAAGATCAGCGAATAGGCGGCGATGTAGACCCAGCCGGCGGGGATGTCGAGGCCGATGCCGAGCTCGCGCGACAGGCCGATGAAGACGCGCAGCCCGAGGGCGAGGCCGAGGAGGCCGATCCAGCGGAGCCGCAGCTCCGCGAGCCGGGGAAATCCACCCCCTGCGATGGCGCCGACGATGAGCGCCAGGAGGATCGCGCTAAGGAACATCGTCCGAGGCCAGGGCGGGCCTCGCCTGCGATCGACCTTCGTCGATCGCGGTGCTGGCGGCCGTCGAATCCGCCGCCGCCGCCGCCGCTGCCGGTGCCGCCTCCTCCCGTTCCTCGGGCTCCTCGTCGGCGTTCAGCATCGTCGGCAGCTGCTCGGGGCCATCCGGCGGCCGGTCGAGGATGCTGCGGTCGAGGTTGACGAGGATCGGGACGATGTCCGGGTCGAACTGGATGCCGGCGAACTTCTCGAGCTGGTCGATGGCCTGCTCGTGGGTGAGCGGCGTCTTGCGGTACGGACGCGAGCTCGTCATCGCCTCGTAGGCATCGGCGATGGTGAGGATCCGGGCGCCGAGCGGGATGTCGAGCGCCTCCTTGCCGAGCGGGTAGCCGGAGCCGTTGAACCACTCGTGGTGCGTCTCGACCAGCGGTGCCAGCGGCATCAGCTGCGAGGCCTGCTTGACGATCTCCGCGCCGATGCTCGGATGGCGGTTCATCAGCGTGCGCTCCGCCTTGTCGAGCGGCCCCTCCTTCAGGAGGATGTGGTCGCGGATGCCGATCTTGCCGACGTCGTGGAGCAGGCCGGCCCACTTGATGCGCTCGATCTCGTGCTCCGACAACCGCATGACGCGGCACATCTCCTCGGCGATGTGGCTGACGCGCGACGAGTGCTCGCGGGTGTACCGATCGCGCGCGTCGACCGCCCGCGAGAGCGCGGTGATCGTCTGCTCGAACATCTCCCGCGTCTCGACGTACCGCGCGTACGCCATACGGGTTGTGAAGAGAGGAACAACGAAGAGCGGGGTTGCCCACCATCCGACGCCGTTCGGGAGCTGGAAGATCTGGGCCATCAACCACGCCAACGGTGCCAAACCGCCCAGGCTAGGGGCCACATTGCTGACGTCTTGCGCCCACACCATACGAACGGATGATTGGGTGCGTACGGCGACCGCGATGATTCCAAGCGCCCAGTTGATGACTAGGAACGTGACGCTGCCCAAGACAGCGGCGACGAACTCAGCGAACGGCCCTATTGACGAGGCCGGACCTCTCAGGAGTTCGAAGAGGATGCCTGCGACGCCTACCGCGGCCACCGCGGAAGCGTGATTGTAGAGGGTCCCGTACCACGGAACCTCGCCCCGGAGCTCCCGTTCGTCGGTGGTGCCGATGGCTGCGACGATCACAGCCGCGGCCGGGCCTCCAAGGAAAAGGCTCGCCAATATCGGTGCCGAGGCGACTGACACCGCGCTCCCGCGCGGAAGGCGGATCGGCATCGCGCTCGCAGCGAGGGTCGCTGCGGTCCAATACACGAGGCCTACGGGGCCGGCGATTTCGGCCCGTAACGGGAACAGGAAAAGAGCCGCTGCGATCACGAGAATCGCAGCGGCTACGGTCGCGAGGATTAGGCGGACTACGTTGGCATTCACCGGCGGCGTCTTAATCGCGTACGCGCCGGGAGTCTACCACGCCCCTCCTACCAGCCTCGGACGCCAGCGCCACCAGCAAGTGCCAGGGCGATTAGGGATCCGAGTGCCGATACCAGCGCGCTGAGGCGCATCATTCGCGCTCGCATGCTGATCATCCTCAGGGCTGGTTACCAGCCCTTAACGAGCTCTCTCGCCATCAGAAGGTGCCCTCTTCTGAACGGAATTGTTGCTAACCGACACACTCCGGTGACGGAACGGTCGGTTGCACTACTTGCTCCCCAACTGCCTAAGTGCCCATGTTCGGCAGGTGGATCACGGCGTCCCACGGTATTCGCCGGCGGTACCAAAGTACTCCCGGACACCGGTACTGTAGGCGTCGGCGACTTCCGGGTCAAGACCTAACTTAAGTCGCGTCGGCGTGAGTCAACGCGCACTTGACCATGGCGAGTGGCCGCCGTGAAGAATTCCGGCGAAGGCTCGAGGTCCAGATCGACGTTCAATCGGCGGACGTACTCGATGACAACCTTTCGAGCCGCCGCCACGCGACCCGATGCCGAAAGTGCATCAGCCAGCGCCAACGTTGCTTGCTCGTCAAACGGATCGAGTCGCAGGAGGGCGAGGCAAGCCTGTATCGAGACGCCTGTAGAGGTAGATGCGTCAGTTCGTAGAGCGATGGGGAGCAAGCTAGTCCTGATCAGTGAGTGAATCTCGAGTTGCTGTCGGGCTGCCCAGTCCTCGTATCGAAGGTCGGAGAGGAACTCTCCCCGGATGAGTTCGATGGTTCTGGTCGCTATTGCCTCCCGGGACTTCCACTGAGCTGACGCCAGCCGATCAGGCAGGTGTTTGATCTCCTCCAAGTCTGTGACGACCAGGTCGGGATTGAGTCCCACCTGCTCGGCTGAGCTAAGGACGTAGTCCACGCTCTCTCCGCCCCGGTACGACGCATCGACGTACCGCCGGAGTTGGTAGACCGTCTGGTTCAGGCTATTGATTGCGGCGTTTGGGTCCGAGTCGGGCCAAAGGATTTCGAGCGCAGCGTCCCGTGTGAGGTGGGTCTTGTGGTGTGCCGCTAGCACCGCCAGCAGCATCCGTACCCGCTTCTTCTCAATCGACACCAGTGGGCCGCTCCAACTTGACCGGTGCAGTTCGAGACCGCCCAGCGTTCGCAAGTAGAGTCGTGGAGATTGGAGATAGCGGAGGTGACGGCGGAGTTCCGCCACGTCGCTTCCTTCAAGGCCGTCGAGCCTGCCAACCGTCTGGCGATTGGCAATGCGCGAGAGCGTCGCGATGAGGATTGGACGGTTGGCACGCGCCCGCGGAAGCACCTCCACCAACGCGTCGCGCCATCCATCAGGGTCCGCGATTGCCAGCTTGGTAATCGTATCGACGTTGGTTTCGGAATTGGACTGTCGTGCCGAATGCGGGGCGAGCCGTCGAAGCCACCATCGGAGCGCAGGATGCAATCTGGAGGACACTGCCGCATGCGCGGCCCGCCAGGCAATTGCCTGGCGGCGGGGTTCTCGATGTTCGAACGCAAGTGTCGAAACCTTGACACGGCCTATGAGAGCGGCCAAATGCGCCCCTTTGCCCTCTGCCTCGTCCAGGTCCGTCAATGTCGACAGGCAGGTGCCGTCACAAGGGTTGCCCGTGACGTGCCGGGCGATCGCCAGAGCGCCCGCAGATTCGGGTGCGTGGCGTGGGTCAGGCGGGAATGCAAGAAGGTCGGCGGCAAAAGGTCCAATTTCCCTGACTCGGCCCGCTAGGTACAGCGCCTCGATCATCAACGAGTTAGCCACAGCCCGGATACCACCCAGAAAGGTGACGTGAGCTCGAGCACGTTCCACTGCTTTTGCTGCGGCGTCGAACTGGCCATCGGCGAGAAGGGCTGCTGCCAGCCCGGTTAGCGCGTCACCATGCGGCCGCGGCCACGGGGCAGTTCGTCGTACGCCCTCAGAAGCGACGGTCTTCGCCTCGTCAAGTCGCCCGAGTGCGATGAGCGCCGCGACCAGCTCTTGGTTGTCGGCAAATGGTGATAACGGTGGCTCAGCCCAGAAGTCCGCGGCTGCCTTGAGTTCAGCCAGCGCCTCTTCGAGGCGGCCCATCCTGCGCAGCATCGCGCCGGCGTTGTGGTGCGCGATCGCGGCGTAGTGCTCCAACCCCAAAGCGGCGGCCTCCCGGCCGATTCGCTCGCACTCGTACGCAACTGCGTCAAGGCTCCCTGTCAGCCATGTGCGGGTGATTGCGATGTTTCCTGACAGCCTCAATCGCAGGGCGGCGGCGTCCTGAGGCACGATGTCGGCTCCCGCCTCCGCTAGCTCGTATGAAGCTTGAGGCTCGCCCATATTCGAGTTCACTGTGCTGAGCTTCAGGCAGGCGAGGGCCTCAAGACGGCGATCACCTTTGCGCGCGAAGTACGCCTTGGCGCGATTCAAGGCCTCAAGGGCGCGATGCCAATCGCCGCGCATGCCGGCTGCTTCGCCGAACAGCAGGCTGAGTCGCGCGTTCTGCTTGATCGACTCTTCGGGCAGCTGTTGCAGCCACTCATCGACCAGGCCGAGCCGACCCTCCGAGACGACGTCTTCCCCGTATTTCGCGATGAGGCGAGCGGCCTGGCGCTGAAGGCCGGCGCGCAGGTAGTGGTGGATCGCCTCGGGCCATTGCTCGGTCGTCTCGAAATACGAGGCGGCGTGAATGTGCAGGCCGACGACCTCGGCCTCGGATCGCTCGGCGATGAGGCGCCGCTCCAGGAACTCGCGGAACAGGTTGTGGTAGCGGAAGCGGAGGTCGTCGAGCCGGTTCGTGAACAGGCCGCGCTGCTCGAGGGCGTTCAGCTCCCGGCGGCCATCGTGCGAGCCGGTCAGCCGCTCGGCGACCTCGGGCGTGATCTGCTGGAGGATCGACGTCGACAGGAGGAAGTTCCGTGTGTCCTCCGGCTGCTGGTCGAGCACCTCCTCGGCGAGGAAGTCGAAGAGGTCGTTGTCATTCGCGGCGCTGATCGACTGGATGAACGCCTGGCGCTCCTCGGCCGTGTGCCGCTCGCGGAGCGAGACCTCGACCAGCTGAAGCGATGCCGCCCAGCCCTCGGTGCGGCGTTCGAGCTCGGCGACCTGCCCGGGCTCGAGCGGGTCGTTGTAGACGTCGCGGAACAGCTCGTCGATCTCGGGCTCCGTGAAGCGGAGCACATCGGTCCTGATCTCGGAGTAGCCGCCGTGGGTCTTGAAGCGGGCGAACTGGAGCGTCGGCTTCACCCGCGAGGCGAAGATGAAGCGGCAGGTGGCCGGCGCGTCGCGGAGGATCTGGTTCCAGAGACCGCGGACCTCGGTGACGGCGTTGACGTAATGCCAGTCGTCAATGATGAACGTGCACGGCTCCGTCAGCCGCTTGTGCATCTCGGCGAGGAGGTAGGCCGTGACGCCGGGCCGCGAGGTGCCCGGTCCGCCCATCTGCTCGAGCATCGAGTGCGTCCGCCGGCCGAACCCGGGATGCCGCTTCGCGACCGACTCGGCGAGGTAGCTGATGTGGAGCGTCCAGTCGCGATCGTTGCGGTCGAGCTTGTACCAGTAGCACGGGAACTCGACCTCGCGCTCCCATTGCCACAGGAGGGTCGTCTTGCCGTAACCCGCATCGGCGGCGATGACCCTGGCGCGGCTGTTCGCGGTCTCGTGCAGCCAGTCGAGCAGGCGGCCGCGGCGCAGCGTGGGCGTGGCGTACTTCGGCGACGCGACCTTGGTCGCTTATTACGCGACGTGGCGGTCGCCCGGCTCGCCGCGCGCTTGTGCCGGGTACCCTCCGCGTATGGACTCCGACGGCCAGAAGCAGGAGACGTCCCCACGGAAGCTGACCCTGTCGTTGCTCGAGAACGCCTATGACTCGCTGAACGACTCGCTCGAGAGCGCCGACTACGCAGAGGCCGCAGATGAGCAGGCGCGGAAATGGAAGTTGGCGATCTTCCTCTTGGTGCACGCCTTGGAGCTGCTCATGAAGGAGCGGCTTCGTCGCGAGCACCACCTGTTGGTATTCAGCAGCGTGGACAAGCGAGGTCACACAGTCTCAATGGAAGTCGCCCTCGGGCGGCTTCAGGCCGTCGGCGTCGCGATCGAGCCGGCGGATCAGGCATCCATCCGCACGGCGATTGGGTGGCGGGACAGGATCGCCCATTACGAGCTGGACCTGTCGCTGGATGAGGCGAGCAAGGTGTACGCCGGGCTGTTTGAGTTCGCGCATTCATTCCACCGTTCCGAACTCGGCGGGGACCTGCACGACCACATCCGCGAGGAAAACTGGTGGAAGGAGGCCGCGCTCATGGAGGTCTTCCGAGAGGAGTTCGTTTCCTACAACGGCATGGACGTCATCAAGACCTGGCCGGCCGAGCTGCTCGCGGCGCAA
This sequence comes from Candidatus Limnocylindria bacterium, assembly GCA_036262075.1. Lineage (GTDB taxonomy): Bacteria > Chloroflexota > Limnocylindria > QHBO01 > QHBO01 > JACDBZ01. Next base: position 5,249 of record DATAJO010000040.1, on the reverse strand, counting down.
GACTTTCTCGATGTGGAGATCGAGCACCAGAAGTACCCGCGCCTACCTTATGGGGTCGAGATCGGCTGGGAGGAGGTCGCCGAGAAGGGCCCTTGCCACGACTGCAGCGCGCGCAAGGGCCAGCTCCACGTCCCCGGCTGCGATGTCGAGCAGTGTCCAAGGTGCCAAGGACAAATGATCTCGTGCCCTTGCAAGGTCACTGAGAAGTTCGCGGACGATGAGGAACAGGAGGTCGAGGAGTTTGACCCCACGGCCGATTAGGCCGGGCGCTCCCCGCCGACTCTCGCGATGAGGGCGTCGACCAGCGCCTCGTAGGCGTCCTCCTTCAGATCGCCGCGCTCCTTGAGGGCCCTGGCTTCGGCGAGCGCCTCGAAGATCGGCGTCCCCTCGACGTTCGCCCGGGTCCGCTGCAGGAAGTTGCGGATTGTTGGGTACGCAGCGTGGTCGAATATCTCTGAGAACACCGTCCGCCCGGCCGACTCTCGGCCAGTCCGTGGGTTGAACGGGACGGCGGTCTCGATAACGCAGTCCGGGTTCGACTTGGCGTGGTCTCGTATCGCCTTGATCGACAGTTTGAAGGCGTCCTTGGCGTCGACAATCTTGGCGGCGAGGTCGGTGTGGACCTTTGGGTCGGCATACACGATCCCCACCCCGGCGAGGACGAAGATGACTGGGTCCGCCCACTCCCAGTCGGCGTCTCCCTGCTTGTTCTTCATCCCGATCGCCGGGCGCGACTTCGAGAAGCTGGACTTCACCGAGAACTTGCCCCGCATCGCCTGGACGAGGGAGTCGAGGTCGAAGTCGTTCTGGTTGCCGCCGCGAGGCAGGATCAGGATGCCCATAGCGTAGAAGCTGCCCGCCAGCAGGTACTCCACGACGTCGCCGACGACGAAGCGGTTGGACCGCTCGGACACGTTGAAGCGACCGACCAGTTCGGTGATGCCCCGCAGGAACTCGGGCTCGATCTCGCGGAAGCGTCTCCGGAACTCATCCCAAGCTTGGCGTGCGTCCACAGCCCCTCCCTCGTTCGAACGAGGCGAGTCTAGCTCGCGGCGGCCACCACGAGTTCGTCCTCCACCGCCGGCTCCACCGCCGTGGCGAATAGGGCGCGCGCGGCGTGCTCCACGACGCCGACGTTCACGGCGTTGCCGAGCTGGCGGTATGCCACGGCGTCTTCCTCGTGCAGCCGGAAGCTGTCGTCAAAGCCCTGGAGCCTGGCGGCCTCGCGAGGCGTGATGCGGCGGCGCTTCCAGCCGATGATCGACGTCTGCGTGATGGCCACGAGCGCCGGCAGGTACGTCGGCCGCTTCACCCGGATGCCGCTCGGCCTGAGGTGGGCCACGAGGCCCCAGACATCGCGGGCAGACTGCTGCGCCTGCCATTCGAACTTCCGCCGGCTGTTGGGGAACTCGGCCAGCTCAGGATGGCGGTCGATCCACGCGTCGATGACCTCCTGGTGCGCGACGTAGAACCGGCTGTTCTTCCGGAGGAAGTCCGCCTTCCAGTCCGGCGTCTCCGGGTCGATGTCCGGGTCCGCCTCGAACGCGTCCAGCCAGATCGGGAAGCCCGGCAGCCGCACGTCCGCAGGCAGCGATCCCAGCAGGTCGTTCCAGGTGTCGAGCCAGGCCACCTCGGTCTGCCTGAGGGCATAGCGGTCGGACGGCACCTCGGCGTCGTCCTGAAGGTAATCCTCGATCCGCCATCGCATCGGGTCCCACCCGCCCACCGGCTGGTTGGTCAGCAGCGGCTCGCCGCGGAGGTCGTCCGGGTGCGCGCCCTCGCCGACGTATTGGCAGAGAACGAAAACTCGCTCCCGCACCTGCGGCCGGCCGCCTTGGTCCGGGGGCAGGAGGTGCGGCGAGAACACCGCCGGCTCGTCCGCGACGCGGTAGCCGAGCGCCCGGAGCTGCTTCACGATCGTCGCCCAGGTGTGGCGGTGCCGTGGCCCGGCCAGGTTCCGGACGTTCTCGAGGATCACCCAGCGTGGCCGGCGTCCCTCCAGGACCCGGAGGATGTTGTAGAAGAGCGTCCCGCGGGTCTCGTTGATCCCGCGCTGGAACCCCGACTTCGAGAACGGCTGGCACGGGAAGCCAGCGCAGAGCACATCGTGCTCCGGCACGCGGAGCGGCCCGCCCTCCGGCGTCAGATCATTGATGTCGCCCCATGGCTCGATGCCGAAGTTGTCCTGATAGACGGCCCGGCAGTCAGGGTCTATGTCCGAGGCCAGAACGCACTCCGCGCCGAAGCCGCCCGACAACGCCTCATGGAAGCCACCGATCCCGGCGAACAGGTCGACGAAGCGAAGGGTCACCAGCTCGCCCTCACGGCTTGGGCGATTCGGCTGGCCGCCTCGTCGGCCGCCTCATGCTCCCAGACTCGGATGGCCCTCCACCCCGCCGCGGCCAGCCTTGCGTCGGTGTCCCGGTCCCTCGCCGCGTTCCCGTCGATCTTCTGGCGCCAGTAGGCGGCGTTCGTTGTGGGATATGTGAAGTGCCGGGAACAACGGTGCCAATAGCAGCCATCCACGAAGACGGCCACGCGTGCCCGAGTGAAGACGAGGTCCGCGCTGCGGCGAATGCCCGCCGGGCGCGCGGCGACCCTGTATCGCAGGCCAAGGCGGTGGACCGCTGAGCGCACGGCGAGCTCTGGCGCCGTATCGCGGCGTCGGTTCCCCACCATCGTCCGCCTCGCGGCCTCCGACGATGCCCAGGAGCCGGCCGGCGCGGACCGCGCGGGCGCTTCCTTCAAGGTTGGTCCTCCAGTGGGAAGGGCCGATCGCCGGCCCGGCCCTGACGATAGGCAGCGAATCCGGTCATCTCCAGTCGCCATTTCGCCATGGCGCGGTTGTTATCCACGACAGCGTCCACAGACCGTCCACGAGATCGCTGGGGGCTGTGGATCGCCTCGTGCATCCAAGCCCTTGACTCTTGATCTAGATTCTAGTCCTTGATCGCAGCCCTAGGAGTGGCCCGTGGCGAAGAGGCGCCTGTTGCCGACGGGCGAATGCTGGTGCGGCTGCGGCCGGGAGGCGAAGATCGGCAGGTTCTTCCTGCCAGGCCATGACAAGGCGGCCGAGTCCGCGGTCATCGAGCTGCTCTATGGCGGCGTGGCGGACTTCATCGACCGCGAGGGCTTCGGGCCCGGCAAGCGCAACGCCCGGCAGGAGCTGGCCGCGTCGCGGGCGAAGCGCTGAGGGCCGCGGACGGCAGCCGGCGTCTTCGCGCCCCACGCGCTCGGCCGTTCTCGCTGTCATCCGACCGCGGCCCAGGAGAGTCTATCCCGGTCGCGCCACGGCGGCCCAGAACGGCCCCGGATAGCGAAAGGCGCCCGAACGCACTGGCTCGGGCGCCTGACGGCCGTGGTGGCCTCCGTGGTCAGTCCGGGTAGCCGGCCGCCCCCTCGCCGCCGCGCAGGACGCGCTCGGCCTTCTCGCGCCGGCGCTTCTCGACCAGGGCGGGCGGCACATGGGGCCGGGCCTCCCCCGCCGCGTGGGCCGCAGCGTTCTGGTCCTTCGGGTTCGGGGTCACGTCGGCCAGCACCGGCCTCGCCTTCGCGGCCTTCGCCTTCTGGGCGGCGTGGGCCTTCAGCTGCCGGGTGACCTCGGCCAGCCGCGGCCGGGCCAGGGGCGGGTTGGTCGGCTTCTCGCCGCCCTCCTTCGTGGGGTGCATCTGCCCGGTGTGGCCGAGCCAGCCGCCCACGAGGGACGTCGAGCGGCCCACGGCGTCGGCGACGTCCCGCTGGGTCAGCCCGAGCCCGGTGACCAGGGCGCGGAACTCCTCGGGGGGCACCCGGTCGAGGGTGCGCTTGTCGGCCTTCGGCTTGGCCTTGCGGACCATCCCGACACTGCCGTCGGGGCCCTTGACCGAGTCGTAGCGGGCGCCCTTGCGGACGACCTTGGGCTTGGTGGTGGCGGCCATCTCATGGGCCTCCGTGCGGTCAAACCCCTTGATGCTGCCGAGCCGGGGGTGATCCGGGAGCCCCCCTTGTTCCCGGGGGGCAAGGCGATGGCCGGCATCCGCCCCGATGGCACGGGGTGTCCGCCGGCCCTTGCCTGTCAGCCGCAAGTCCCTGCCCTCGTGGGGCTGTTAGGCCGGGGAGAGGGTCGATTCATCCCGGCCGGGCTCGGCCCGGGTGTCCGCGGCCCAGCTCGGCATGCTGTTGGCCCGACCCCGCGGAGGGCCACTAAACCCTCACCGGGCATGGTGCCGCGCGGGTCAGGCCGCCGTCGCCCCGGCCTTCCTGGCCCTGGTCTCGCGGAGCCCCTGTCGCGAGCAGGCGATGCACCAGGAGAACTTGGGCTTGCGGGGGAACAGCCCGCATCGCGAGCACAGCGGCACCCCCCACGGCGACCCCGCCGCCTCCTCGCGTCGCCGTGCCCGCAGCCGCCGGTTGGCCTCGCGCCTGGCCGCGCCCTCGTGCTCATGGCACTTGGTGAGGGTCAGGCCGGTCCGGAGCGTCCACCGCGGGTTCTCGCATCCGGGGGTCGTACAGGGCCGCCGGGCGGCCGGCACCCTCGGGGCCCTTGCCCTGACCGGCTTGGCCGCCGCCGTCCTGCGCCGGGCGGCGCGCTCAGCGCGCTCCTGCTCCGCCTGGTGCCTCCGCCGGAACTTGCCGGGCTGGTCGGCGGCGGGCGGCCGGAAGGGGACGCCGCAGGTGCCGCAGACGGGCAGCATGCCGGACCCGCTCGTCCGCCGGTCCACGGCCTCCCCCGAGTCGGCGTGCCCGCCGCCGGCCTCGCAAGCCAGGTACCGGGCCGTGGTCGCCTCGTTCAGGGCGCTCGGGCGCCAGGGCTCACCCATCGGCCAGGTAGGGGGCCAGCAGCGGCGCGCGGCTCGGCGGCACGTGGCCCCGCTCGGTCAGCGCGACCGCCGGCAGGGTCTCGACCCCGAGCGCCACGGCCGCGGCGATCCGGTAGCGGCCCTCGTTGACCATGACGCTGCGCCCGGCCAGGATCGCGCGGCTAGGGTGGGCGGCGATCACGACTGGCCGCAGGAAGCCCCACCGGCGTGCCGAGGTGATGACCCGACGCAGCCGCCAGCAGAACGAGCCCTCGACCAGCCGCCCCTGGTCGTCCCACACGATGTGGGGGCCGTCGTCGATCGTGTAGGGGTGCGGCTCCTGCCGGGCCTCCCGGAAGATGCGCAGCAGCACCGAGACCGGGACCGGCTCGGCCAGCCGCGCCTTCGGGCCGGGCGACGGCCTCGGGCCCTCGGGCGGCCACTCCCAGTCGTCCCTCATCGGCGCAGCCG
>DATAJO010000039.1:0-9425 GCA_036262075.1 Candidatus Limnocylindria bacterium | reverse complement strand
CCTCGGGGGTGACGTCGGGGTCGGCGGCGGCAGTCGGCTCGGCCGGCTTGGTCGCCTCGGCGGCCGGAGCCTCCGTGGCCGGAGCCTCGGTGGCCGAAGCCTCCTTGGTCGCCGCGGCCGGGGTCGCCGTCGCCGGGGTCGCGGCGACGTCGACGGCCGGCATCTCCACCGGGGCCTCGAGCTCCGGCGCCGTCGCCTCGGCCGGCTGGGCGGCCGTCGCCTCGGTCACCGCCGCGCCACCGTTCGTGGCGCTCGCGGCGCGCGAGGAACGCGAGCCGCGGCCACCGGCTCCACGGCCGGCCGGGCGGCTCGTCGACTCGGGCTGCGTGCGGCGCGGCGCGCGGGGCTCGGTGCGGGCGCTGCCCGGTCGATCGCCGAGCTGCTCACCGCGGTAGACCCACGCCTTGACGCCGATGGCGCCGTACGTCGTGCGCGCCAGGACCTTGCCGTAGCTGATGTCGGCGCGCAGCGTGCCGAGCGGGATGCGCCCCTCGCGGTCCCACTCGGTGCGGCTCATCTCGGCGCCACCGAGGCGGCCCGAGACCTGGATCTTCACGCCCTTGGCGCCGGCCTTGATGCTGCGCTGGATGGCCTGCTTGATCGCCTTGCGGATCGCGATGCGGCGCTCGAGCTGACCCGCCACGTTCTGCGCGACGAGCATGCCGTCGAGCTCGGGCTGGAGGATCTCCTTGATCTCGAGCTTGACCTTCTTGTCGGTCAGCTTGCCGACGTTCGTGCGCAGCGCCTCGACGTTCGCGCCGCCCTTGCCGATGACGATGCCGGGCTTGGCCGTGTGCACGGTGACCGTGACGTGGTTGATGCCGCGCTCGATCTCGACCTGGCTGACGCTCGCGTTCGCGAGCTGACGCGCGACCAGCTCCCGGATCCGCATGTCCTCCTGGAGAAGGCTCGCGTAGTCGCGGTCTGCGTACCACTTCGCCAGCCAGGGCTTGATGACGCCGATCCGGAAGCCGTACGGGTGAACCTTGTGACCCACTTACGACTCCTCTCGGTCAGCCACGGCGACGGTGATGTGGCTGGTTCGCTTCAGGACCTGGAAGTACCGGCCCTGGGCGCGCGGTCGCCCGCGCTTCAGGGTCGGACCCTCGTCGGCGACCGCGCTCACCACGCGCAGCTCATCGGCCGCCAGGTTGTAGTTGTTCTCGGCGTTGGCCGTGGCGCTCTTCAGCACCTTGGCCACGTCCTTCGCGGCCGCGTTCGGCAGGAAGCGAAGGATGGCGGCCGCCTCCTCGACCGGCTTGCCGGCGATGAGGTCGGTCACCAGCCGCACCTTGCGGGGGCTGATCCGGACGTACTTGGCGGTGGCGGAGACTCGCATCGGCGACCTACTTCAGCGCCGACGAGCGCTCGGTGGCCCGCCCGGTGTGCCCGCGGTACGTGCGCGTCGGAGCGAACTCGCCGAGCCGGTGCCCGACCATGTTCTCGGTGATGAAGACCGGCACGTGGCGACGGCCGTCGTGGACGGCGATCGTGTGCCCGATCATCTGCGGGAAGATGACGCTGGCGCGAGACCAGGTCTTCAGCACCTTCCGCTCGTTGCGCTTGTTCATGTCGTCCACGCGGCCGAGCAGGCGCGCGTCGACGAATGGTCCCTTCTTGACGGAACGACTCATCTACAGGCTCCTAACCCCGCCCATACCGTCGGCGGACGATCAGCTTGTTGCTCGCATTCTTCTTGGCGCGGGTGCGCAGGCCCATCGCCGGGCGGCCCCACTTCGTCTTCGGCGGCATGCCGGTCGGCTGCTTCCCCTCGCCGCCACCGTGCGGGTGGTCGTTCGGGTTCATCGCCGAGCCGCGCACCGTCGGGCGCTTGCCCATGTGCCGCGACCGGCCGGCCTTGCCGATCTTCTGGTTCTCGTGGTCGAGGTTGCTCACCTGCCCGACCGTCGCGATGCACTCGACCCGCACCCGGCGCACCTCGCCCGAGGGAAGCCGGAGCGTGGCGTAATCGCCCTCGCGGGCCAGCAGCTGGGCGCTGCTCCCCGCCGAGCGCACGATCTGGCCGCCGCGGCCGGCGACGAGCTCGATGTTGTGGACCTGCGTGCCGAGCGGCATGCGCGACAGCGGCAGCGCGTTCCCGACGCGCGCCTCGGCGTCCGGACCGGAGACGACGGTGTCCCCGACCTTCAGGCCGTGCGGCAGGAGGATGTAGCGCTTCTCGCCATCGGCGTAGTGCAGGAGGCCGATGCGCGCCGAGCGGTTCGGGTCGTACTCGATCGTCGCGATCCTGGCCGGCACGCCGTACTTGTCGCGCTTCCAGTCGATGACCCGGTACAGCCGCTTGTGGCCGCTGCCCTGGTGGCGCACGGTGAGCTTGCCCTGGCTGTTGCGGCCAGCGCGGCGCACGAGGCGCTCGGTGAGCGGCTTGTGCGGCGTATCGGTGGTGATCTCCTCGAACGTCGAGCGCGTCATCTGGCGCACGCCGGGCGAGGTCGGTCGGTAGTTGCGAAGTGGCATGGTCAGACGGCCTCGAAGAGCTCGATCTTGTCACCCGGCGCGATCGTCACCACGGCCTTCTTCCAGCCGGGCACGGTGCCCATCGTCCGGCGGCCACGCCGCTTCTGCTTCGGACGGACACTCACGACCCGCACGTCGAGGACGGTCACCTTGAACTGGGCCTCGACGGCTGCCTTGATGAGGAACTTGTTCGCGTCGCGGGCGACGGCGAACGTGTAGTTGTTGCGCTCGGTCTCGAGCGTGCTCTTCTCGCTGATCACCGGGCGCAGGAGCACGTCGTGCAGGTTCGCGACGGTCATCCGTACACCTCCTGGGCCCGGTCCAGGGCCTCGCGGGTGAAGACGACCGTATCGGCCTCGAGCAGGTCGACCACGTTCAGGCTGTCGGCGAGGATCATGCGCACCTGGCGCAGGTTCCGCGCCGAGCGCTCGACCGTCTCGTCGCGCGCGGCGAGCACGAGCAGCACCTTGCCGCCCGCGTCCCACGCCGCGAGGCGCTCGAGCATCGTCTTCGTCTTGATGGCGTCGAGGCCGAAGCCGTCGACGACGCGCAGGGCACCATCGGCCTGCTTGGCGGTCAGGACGCCGCGCAGCGCGCTGCGGCGCATCTTCGCCGGCATCTTCTGCTCGTACGAGCGCGGATGCGGCCCGAAGACCACGCCACCGCCCGCCCAGTGGGGCGCGGTGCGGCTGCCCTGGCGGGCGCGGCCGGTGCCCTTCTGGCGCCACGGCTTCTTGCCGCCGCCGGTGACCTCGCCACGCGTCAGCGTGTCGGCGGTCCCGAGGCGCCGGCCGGCCATCTGGCGCACCACGGCCTGGTGGATGAGGGATTCGTTGACCGGCGCGGCGAACAGGGTCTCGGCGAGGTCGATGGTGCCCGCCTCCTTGCCGTCGGCCGTGAGGATCGTCGTCTGCGGCATCGTCACTTCGCCTTCTGCACCAGCAGCAGGCCGTTCCGCGCGCCCGGCACCGCACCCTTCACGAGGATCAGGTTGCGCTCCGGGTCGACCTTGACGACCTTGAGCTTCTTCACGGTCACCTGCTCGTTGCCCATGTGGCCCGCCATGCGGGTCCCCCTCCACACCCGGCCGGGGTACGTGCCGGCGCCGATCGAGCCCGGGGCCCGATGGTGATCCGAGCCATGCGACTTCGGCCCGCGCCGGAAGTGGTGGCGGGCGATGACGCCGGTGAACCCGTGTCCCTTGCTGACCCCGGTCACGTCGACGAGCTCCCCCGCCTCGAACAGGTCGACGCCGAGCTGCTGCCCGACCTCGAACCCGTCGGTCTCCTCCACCCGGAGCTCGCGCACCGCCTTCGGGCGCTGCTGCTCCTTGGGGAGATGCGCGAACTGGCCGGCAACCGGCTTCGTGACGCGACGCGCCGTGCCAGCACCGATCTGCAGGGCGGAGTACCCGTCCTTCTCGGCGCTGCGGATGCGCGTGACCGTGTTCGGGGTCGCCTCGATGACGCTCACCGGGACGACGGTTCCGTCGTCGCCGAAGATGCGCGTCATCCCCAGCTTCCTTCCGATCAATCCTGCCGGCACTGCTTCGTGGTTCCTCTCACTGATGGCGGAACGACCTCGCGGTGAGCCGATGCGGCCCACCCGAGGCAGTTCACATCTTGATCTCGATATCGACGCCGGCCGCGAGCGACAGCCGCATCAGGGCGTCGACCGTCTTCGTGGACGGATCGATGATGTCGATCAGCCGCTTGTGCGTCCGGATCTCGAACTGCTCCCGGCCGTCCTTGTGGACGAACGGTCCACGGATGACCGTGTACTTCTCGATCCGGGTCGGCAGCGGCACCGGGCCGGCGACGTCGGCGCCGGTGCGCTGCGCGGTCTCCACGATCTGCTCGGCCGACTGGTCGAGCAGCTTGTGGTCGTACGCCTTGAGCCTGATGCGGATGCGCTGCTTGGCCATGGCGGCTAGCCGATGACCTCGGTGATCACGCCCGCGCCGACGGTGTGGCCGCCCTCGCGGATCGCGAAGCGCTGGCCCTGCTCGATGGCGATGGGCTGGATCAGCTCGACTTCGATATTGACGTTGTCACCCGGCATGATCATCTCGACGCCGGGGGGCATCTGGATCGCGCCGGTCACGTCGGTCGTGCGCAGGTAGAACTGCGGACGGTAGCCGGCGTAGAACGGCGTGTGGCGGCCGCCCTCCTCCTTGGAGAGGACGTAGACCTCGGCCCTGAACTTCGTGCCGGCGCGGACGCTGCCGGGCTTGGCCAGGACCTGGCCGCGCTCGATCTCGTCGCGCTCGATGCCGCGCAGGAGCAGGCCGACGTTGTCGCCCGCCTGGCCCTCGTCGAGCGTCTTCTTGAACATCTCGACGCCGGTGACGACGAGCTGGCGCGGCTTGTCCAGGTGGATACCGACGAGCTCGACGGTGTCACCGGTGCGGACGATGCCGCGCTCGATGCGGCCGGTGGCGACGGTGCCGCGGCCCTTGATGCCGAAGACGTCCTCGATCGGCATGAGGAACGGCTTGTCGACCTCGCGGACCGGGGTCGGGATGTACGAGTCCACCGCCTCCATCAGCGCCTTGATCGAGGCGTAGTCCTCGTGGTTCGGATCGTCGCTGGGAGACTCGAGGGCCTTCAGCGCCGAGCCGCGGATGACCGGGATATCGTCGCCGGGGAACTCGTACTTGCTCAGGAGCTCGCGGACCTCCATCTCGACCAGGTCGACGAGCATCTCGTCGTCGACCATGTCGACCTTGTTGAGGAACACGACGAGCGACGGGACCTCGACCTGGCGGGCGAGGAGGATGTGCTCCCGGGTCTGCGGCATCGGACCGTCGGCGGCCGAGACGACGAGGATCGCGCCGTCCATCTGGGCCGCGCCGGTGATCATGTTCTTGATGTAGTCCGCGTGGCCCGGGCAGTCGACGTGCGCGTAGTGCCGGTTGGCGGTCTCGTACTCGACGTGGCTGATCGCGATCGTGATGCCACGCTGGCGCTCCTCGGGAGCGTTGTCGATCGACTCGAACGCACGGAAGTCCGCGCCGCCCTGCAGCGCGAGGAACTTCGTGATCGCCGCGGTCAGGGTCGTCTTGCCGTGGTCGACGTGACCGATCGTGCCGACGTTCACGTGCGGCTTGCTGCGGTCGAACTTCTGCTTGGCCATGGTTGGTCCTCTGTCGCTCCTTATCGGTCCGAACTAGCTCTTGGACTTCGCGATCAGCTCGTTGGCGAGGTTGCTGGGCACTTCGGCGTAGCGGCTGAACTCCATCGAGTACGTCGCTCGCCCCTGGGTCATGCTGCGCAGCTCGGTCGCGTAGCCGAACATCTCGGCCAGCGGCACCTGCGCCCTGACGACGCGGCTCGAGCCGCGCTCGTCGATGCCGTCGATCTGCCCCCGCTTGCTGTTGAGATTGCCGATGACGTCGCCCATGTACTCCTCGGGCGTCGTCACCTCGACCTTCATCACCGGCTCGAGGATCACCGGGTCGCCCTTGGCGATGCCGTCCTTGACCGCCATCGATCCGGCGATCTTGAACGCCATCTCCGACGAGTCGACCTCGTGGTACGAGCCGTCGATGAGGGTCACCTTGACGTCGATGACCGGGTAGCCCGCCACGACACCGCCGGCGAGGGCCTCCTTGACGCCCTCCTCGATCGCGCGCCAGTACTCGCGCGGGACCGCGCCACCCACGATCTTCGACTCCCACTCGAAGCCGGCGCCACGCTCGAGGGGCTCGAGCTGGAGGATGACGTGGCCGTACTGGCCCTTGCCACCCGTCTGGCGCACGAATCGGCCCTCGGCCTTCGGCACCGGTCGGCGGATCGCCTCACGGTAGCTGACCTGCGGCCGGCCGACGTTCGCCTGCACCTTGAACTCGCGGAGCATGCGGTCGACGATGACCTCGAGGTGGAGCTCGCCCATGCCGGCGATGCGGGTCTGGCCCGACTCCTGGTCGGTGCTGACCCGGAACGTCGGGTCCTCCTCGGCGAGCCGCTGGAGGGCGACGGCCATCTTGTCCTGGTCGGCCTTCGTCTTCGGCTCGACGGCGAGCTCGATGACCGGCTCCGGGAACGTGATTGCCTCGAGCACGACCGGCTTGTCCTCGGCGGTGAGCGTGTCACCGGTCGTCGTGTTCTTCAGGCCGACCGCCGCGGCGATGTCGCCGGCGCTGACCTGGTCGATCTCCTCGCGCGAGTTGGCGTGCATCTGGAGGATGCGGCCCACGCGCTCCTTCGTGCCCTTCGTGCTGTTGTACACGTACGAGCCCGTCTTCAGCGTGCCGGAGTAGACGCGGAAGAACGCGAGCTTGCCGACGAACGGGTCGGCGGCGATCTTGAAGGCGAGCGCCGTGAACGGCTCGTTCGGATCGGTGTGGCGCACGATCTCCTCGCCGGTGCGCGGGTCGCGGCCGACGACGGGCGGCACGTCGAGCGGGCTGGGCAGGAAGTCGATGACCGCGTCGAGCATCGGCTGGACGCCCTTGTTCTTCAGGGCCGAGCCGGTCAGGACCGGAACGATCTTGTAGGCAAGCGTGCCGGCGCGCAGCGCGGCGCGCAGCTCGTCGGGGCTGATCGGCTCGCCCTCGAGGAACTTGTGGGCGATGTCGTCGTCGAGGTCGGCGAGTGCCTCGACCATCTTCTCGTGCCACTCGTCGGCGAGCGGCCGGACCTCGTCCGGGATGTCGCCGATGTCGATCTGGTCGCCGAGGTCGTTGCCGTAGGTGATCGCCTTCATGTTGATGAGGTCGACCACGCCGCGGAACTGGTCCTCGGCGCCGATCGGCACCTGGAGCGGCACGGCGTTGACGCCGAGGCGGTCCTTGATCATGCCCACCACGCGCCAGAAGTCGGCGCCGGTGCGGTCGAGCTTGTTCACGAAGCAGAAGCGCGGCACACGGTACTTGTCGGCCTGGCGCCAGACCGTCTCGGACTGCGGCTCGACGCCGGCCACGCCGTCGAACACGACGACCGCGCCATCGAGCACGCGCAGGCTGCGCTCGACCTCGACCGTAAAGTCCACGTGTCCGGGCGTGTCGATCAAGTTGATGCGATGGTCGTTCCAGAAGCAGGTCGTGGCGGCGGCGGTGATCGTGATCCCCCGCTCCTGCTCCTGCTCCATCCAGTCCATCGTGGCGGCGCCCTCGTGGACCTCGCCGAGCTTGTAGATCTTCTTCGTGTAGAAGAGGATCCGCTCGCTCACCGTCGTCTTGCCGGCGTCGATGTGGGCGATGATGCCGATATTGCGGGTGCGCTGAAGCTGGGTGCTCGCGCCGGCGCGGTCGGACTTCGTGGCGGTGCTGGTGGTCATCGGGTCGGGTCTCAGGCCTTGAAGTGGCTGAAGGCGCGGTTCGCCTCCGCCATGCGATGGGTGTCCTCACGGCGCTTGACCGCGGCGCCGAGCCCGTTGCTCGCGTCGATCAGCTCGGCGGCGAGCTTCTCCGACATGCTGCGGCCATTGCGCCTGCGCGCCGACTCGATGAGCCAGCGCATGCCGAGGCTGACCCGGCGGTCGGCACGGACCTCGACCGGGATCTGGTACGTCGAGCCGCCGACGCGCTTCGGCTTGACCTCGATGAGCGGCATCGCGTTGCGCAGCGCCGCCTCGAGCACCTCGACGCCCGCCCGACCGGCCTGCTGCTCGCAGCGGCCGAGGGCGTCCTCGAGGATGCGGTGGGCCAGCTGGCGCTTCCCACCGTGCATGAGCTTGTTGGTGAACTGATCGAGCGTGAGCGCCGTGCCGGTCAGCTGCTCGGCGTACTTCGTCTTGCGCGCGATCGTGGGACGTCGGGGCATGGTCTAGCTCTTCCCCGGGGCCTTCGCGCCGTACTTGCTGCGACCCTGCTTGCGGTCGCGGACGCCGGCGGCGTCGAGAGTGCCGCGGATGATGTGGTACTTCACGGCCGGCAGGTCCTTCACCCGACCGCCGCGGACGAGCACCATCGAGTGCTCCTGGAGGTTGTGCCCGATGCCCGGGATGTAGGCGGTGACCTCCATCCCGTTCGTCAGCCGCACGCGCGCGACCTTCCGAAGCGCCGAGTTCGGCTTCTTCGGCGTGCGCGTCATGACCTGGAGGCACACGCCCCGCCGCTGCGGCGCGCCGCGCCCCTCGCTGGTGGTCTGCTTCAGGGTATTGAGCGTCCGGCGCAGTGCCGGCGCCTTCACCTTCTTCACCGAAGGCTTGCGACCCTTCCGCACCAGCTGGCTGATGGTTGGCAACGAGAACCTCGCGTTCGAACTGAGTCTGTTGAGTAGTGCTGAGTCTGCTAAGTCTGTGCCTTGGGCTCCCCGCGGCGCCCACGACGACCCCAGAAGAGGATGCCGGTGAGGCTTCAACGGAGGGTGCCGGACAAGGCACACACGAAGGCGTCCCGCGGACGGGACACCGATCGCGGAGTATACGAAACGCCCCTCGACGCGTCAACCGAGCGGGTCCCGCGCGCGCGCGCCGACGGCCGCTTGCCAGGTCGGGTAGGGTGTCTGCACCGATGCAGCCACCCGTCCTCATCACCCTCGGCTACCTGGTGGTCAACTTCGCGCTCATGGTCTGGATCGTGCGCGAGGAGACCGCCGGCCGCGTGCCGCCCGCGAGCCTCGTCGTCACCGGCCGCGGCCTGCGCTACGGGCCGCCGCTGCTCGGGTTCGGCTACTTGGTCACCATCGCCGGCGACTGGCCGTTCTTCCTGTTCGTCCTCGGCTTCTTCGCCATGGCCTTCGGCCTGCTGAACGGCCTCCTCAGCACCCCCATCCGCCCGAAGAAGTAGCGGACGCACCGCGAGGGAGCACCCGAGGGCCACCCGTCGGTCGTCCCGCGACGCTCCATCGGTGCTCCGTAGCTTCGAGCGGGTTGCGTGGCGCCACGGGTCGTGCGATGTCGGGCAGGCGTATCGGGTTGTGCGGCTCCGGGCAGGCGTAGCGGGACGTGCGGCTCCGAGCAGGCGTATCGGGCCGTTCGGCTCCGGGCAGGCGTATCGGGCC
>DATAJO010000038.1:0-71934 GCA_036262075.1 Candidatus Limnocylindria bacterium | reverse complement strand
GCGGACGACGGTCGCGCTCGGGATCGGCGCCGTCCTCCTCGTGGCGGCCGCCGTCGCGGCCGTCGCGCTCGGCACGAGTGGCGTCGGTCCGGAGCGGGCCGTGGCGATCGTCGTCCATCGGCTCACCGGCCTCGGCGAGGTGACCTGGCCGTCGTCGGCCGAGACGATCGTGTGGGAGCTGCGCCTCCCGCGGGTCCTGGCCGGCATGGTGGTCGGCGCCGGCCTGGCGACGGCGGGCGTCACGTTCCAGGCCCTGCTCCGCAACCCGCTGGCCGACCCGTACATCATCGGCACCGCCGCCGGCGCGTCGCTCGGCGCCGTGGCCGCGCTGCTTCTCCCGATCGGCGCGTTCGGCCTGCTCGGCATCGGCGGCGTGCAGCTGTTCGCCTTTGTCGGCGGGCTGGCGACGGTGCTCGTCGTGTTCGCCGTCGCCCGCGGCCGGTCCGGCACCCCGGTCGTCACGCTGCTGCTCGCCGGCTACGCGGTCTCGTCGCTGCTCGCGGCGGGCGTGGCGCTCCTCATGTTCCTGTCCGGCGACCAGCTGGCGGCGGTCGTCAGCTGGCTGCTCGGCTCGCTCGGCGGCGCCTCGTGGGCGCGGCTGGCGATCGCGGCACCGCTCATCGGCATCAGCTTCGGCCTGCTCCTCCTGCGCTGGCGGCGCCTGAACGCCCTGCTCCTCGGCGAGCTGGCGGCCGCGCATCTCGGCATCGAGGTCGAGCGCGAGAAGCGCATCCTCACCGCGCTCGCGGCCCTGGCGACGTCGGCCGGCGTCGCGATCTCGGGCACCATCGGCTTCGTCGGCCTCGTCGTGCCGCACGTGCTGCGGCTGGCATTCGGGCCGGACCATCGGCTCCTCCTGCCGGCGAGCATGGTCTACGGCGCCGCGCTCCTCGTCCTCGCCGACCTCGGCGCCCGGCTGGCGGGCGGCATCCCGGTCGGGATCGTCACCGCCCTCATAGGCGCACCCTTCTTCCTGTGGCTCCTGCGGCGCGCGGTCCACGTCCATGGCTGAGCTCGTCGCGCGCCTCCGCGGCGTGGAGGCCGGCTACCGCACCGCCGGCGGGCGGCGCACCGTCCTGGCCGGCGCCGACCTCGACCTGCGGGCCGGGGAGCTCGTCGCCCTGCTCGGCGTGAACGGCAGCGGCAAGAGCACGCTGATCCGGATCCTGTCCGGCACGCTCGGCGCCGATGCCGGCGAGGTCGAGCTCTTCGGCCGCCCGCTGCCGACGTGGCCGCGCGCCGAGCTGGCCCGATCGGTGACCGTCCTGCCGCAGGGCATGGAGCTGCCGGCCGGGTTCCGGGTTGCCGACGTCGTCGCCCTCGGCCGCATCCCGCACGCGCGCGGCTGGTTCGCCGCGACCGACGCCGACGCCGAGGCCGTCGCCCGCGCCCTGGCCGACGCCGATCTCGAGGGCGAGGGCGACCGGCCGGTGAGCCAGCTGTCGGGCGGCGAGCGGCAGCGAGTGCTGCTGGCCATGGCGCTGGCACAGGAGCCCCGCCTCCTGCTCCTCGACGAGCCGACGCTCCACCTCGACCTCTCGCACCAGCTGGCCCTCGTGCGCCTCCTGGATCGGCTCCGGCACAGCCGCGGCGTCACGGTCCTCGCCGTGCTCCACGACCTGACCTTGGCCGCCTCGTTCGCCGATCGCGCCGTGCTCCTCCATCGGGGGCGCCTGCTCGACGCCGCCCGGCAGGGGAGCGTGATCGACCCGACACTGGCGGGCGCCGTGTTCGGCGTACCGGTCGCCGAGGCGGTCACCGACGACGGATCGACCGTGCTCGTGGCCGGGGCGACGCCACGAGGGCAGATCGGCCCGAATTGAACCTATCCGGGTCCGCCTGCCTATAGGTAACGAGAGGGTTCGACCGGATGGGGAGAGGGCGGTGCTGCCTCCCTCACGGGGGACGCGGCGTAGATCCGCGACTTCACATCTGCTAACGTTCGGCCCCGGCAACGCCCCGAGCGCAAGGAGGTGGAGGGAGGAGGATCCTGCGAAGGCCGGGTTCGCGTGCGAACTCGCCACTTCCCAGAGTGGGTACAATCCCGCACAGTCCGCCGGAGGGCTCGAGCTCACCGGCAGGTGGAGGACCGGCGACGTACCCCTCTTCGCACGGAAACTCGACGACCCCCGACCGCATCGACCCCGCACCGTGAGCGCGCGGTCGTCGCTCGGGCGTCGGCGAAGCGAAGCGGACCCCACGCTCGCGCCACGTCGCTGAGCGGGACGTTCGCCGAAGAATCTCGTTGAGAGGGAGTTCACAGAGGATGGTTACATGGTAGGAACCAGCCAGAAGGCGCCCTGGTTGCGCCTCACGGCGCTGTTTGCCGTGCTCGCCGTCGTGCTGGCGGCCTGCGGCACGCCCGGCACCTCGGCCGGACAGTCCGAGGATGCGGGCGAGTCGACGGCGCCGGGCGAGTCCGATGCGCCGGCGTCCCAGGCGCCTGGTGGTGGGGAGCTTGACACCTACACGCTGGGCATCTTCCAGGACGTCACCACTGACAACCAGTGGAACAGCATCGACACCGCCGGTAACACGGTCTGGAACAGCTACTTCCTGAGCCCGATGCTCGCTGGTCCGTACACGATCGAGATGCCCGGCATCGAGCTCGTGCCGGACCTCGCGGATGCTCCGCTCGAGCCGGCCGTCCAGGACGGTGACAACTGGGTCGCCGAGTTCACCCTTCGCGAGGGCGTCCTCTGGTCGGATGGTGAGCCGCTCACCGCTGAGGACTATGCCTTCACGTGGCAGACCGCCGTCGACCTCGAGCTCCTCGGCAACTGGGAGGACTATGTCGACAAGGACATCGTCACCGGTGTCGAGGCCGTCGACGACCTGACGGTCCGCATCACGTTCAACGCGCAGCCTGGTCTCGCCATCTGGGGCCCGGGCACCGGCGTTGCGATGATCCCGATCATGCCGAAGCACTTCTGGGAGCCGGTCGTCGAGGAGGCCTCGTCCTCCGATGATCCGCGCACGACGCTCCTCGCCGCCTCCGGCGCCGAGGCTCCGTCGCTGGGTGCCACCGTCTTCGCGGATCGCGAGGAGGGTGCGTTCGCGGCCAGCACTGCGAACGAGAACTACTACGACAAGGGCGCCGAGGTCACCTCGGGTGACGCCAGCTGGGTCGAGGGCCCGTACGCCAACAACTTCCAGTTCAACCTGTACGGTGGACAGGAAGCGGCCGTGCTCGCGCTCGGCGATGGCGAGGTCGACTTCCTCCTGAACCCGCTCGGCATGCAGCGTGGCTTCCAGGACGTCGTCGCCGAGAACCCGGATCTGACGGCCATCGTCAACCCGACGAACGGCTACCGGTTCCTCGCCTTCAACCATGCCCGGGCGCCGATGAGCGACCCGGCCTTCCGTGACGCGCTCACCGCGCTGATCGACAAGGAGTTCGTGACCGGCAACCTGCTCCAGGGTGTCGCCTTCCCGCTCTACGTCATCCTGCCTGAGGGCAACACGGCGTGGTACAACGAGGAAGTCGCCACCGAGCTGGAGGAGGTCGGCTACGCCGGCCTGGATCAGGACACGCGACGCGCCACGGCGCTGAGCATCCTGCTCGATGCCGGCTACACCTGGGACTCCCAGCCCGGCTGGGCCGATGCGGACGGGAACGTCTCCAACGAGCCGGGTGAGGGCCTCACCTTCCAGGGTGGCTCCGGCCTGATCGACCCCGATGGGAACCCGGTCGAGCAGCTCGACCTGGTTGCGCCGACGGCGTCGTACGACCCGCTTCGCGCGACCTTCTCGAACTACATCTCCGGCGTTGCGCAGGAGATGGGCATCCCGGTCGTTGCCATCCCGACGGACTTCAACAAGATCGTCGCGGATGTGTTCGCCACGGATGACGCGGGCAACTACACGTCGCCCTTCGACATGTTCATCCTCGGCTACTCGCTCGGCAACGCCGCGTTCCCGACGTTCCATTGCTCCTTCTTCTGCACGGGTGGTGACTCGAACAACACCCAGTACAGCAACGAGGAGTTCGATGCGGCGGCGGATACGTTCGATGCCGCTCAGACCCAGGAAGAGGCCTTCGAGGCGATGTGGGAGATGGAGCGCTTGATCGCTCGCGACAAGCCGCATGTCCCGCTCTTCGACACGGGCATCCTGGAGTTCTACAACAACCGCGTGACGTATCCGTTCACGGAGACGCTGTCCGGCCTGCAGTTCGTCTACGGCCTGCAGAGCTCGGTCCAGGCTCGGTAGACGGACCTTCGTCTCTCGGCTCAGCGATGGGGGGCGGTCCGCACGGACCGCCCTCCATCCCCTAGACTCCCCTTCACCCCCCGCAGACAGAAAGGACGGCCGCGGAGATGGTGAGATTCCTCGTCGGACGTGTGGCCCAGATGGCCGTCCTCTTCGTCGTGTTCCTCAGCATCGTGTGGCTGATGCTCCAGGCCATGCCCGGTGACATCAGCGACACGCTGGTGGGGAACCCGGACATCCCGCTCGCGACCCGCTTCGAGCTCCGTGAGCGGCTCGGGCTCGACCAGCCGCTCCTGAACCAGTACGTCACCTACATCACGAACTTCTTCCGCGGCGAGATGGGCGTGAGCTTCAGCCGCTTCCCGCAGGACGTCTCGACGGTCCTCTGGCAGGCCCTGCCGCGCACGCTGGTGTTGTTCCTGAGCGCCACGCTGCTCGCGTTCTGGCTCGGCTTCAAGACCGGAAAGCTCATCGCCTGGCGCCGCGGCGCGATCGCCGAGAAGAGCCTGATCGTGTCAGGGGTCTTCCTGCAGACGGTCTTCTACCCCTGGTTCGCGATCGTCATGCTGTGGCTGTTCGGGTTCTTCCTCGGCTGGTTCCCGATCGGCCGCTTCATCGACTCGAACGTATGGCAGGGCTCGCCGTACGACTCGAACGACATCTTCTTCGCCATGATCCTCTCCGCCCTGGTGGCCGTCGTGCTCTACACCGTGGCGCGGCTGGTCATCAAGCGCATCGCGAACAACCTCGTGACCCAGGACCGCCTGACCACGATCGCGGGGGTCATCACCGTCGGCGCCCTCGTCGGCTTCTGGTACCTGCGTCCGGAATGGCCGTACGTGTTCGACATCGCGCGCCACACGGTCCTGCCGGTCGTCACGCTGGCGCTCGTGGCCTTCGGCGCGACGATGCTCCTGACCCGCGGCTCGATGCTCGAGACGCTGGGCGAGGACTACATCCTGACCGCCCGCGCGAAGGGCGTGCCGGACCGCGTCATCCGCGATCGCCACGCCGCGCGAAACGCGCTCCTGCCGGTGACGACGTCGCTGGTGCTGGCGCTGTCGTTCGTCATCGGCGGCGGTATCGTGACCGAGACGATCTTCTCGTGGCCCGGAATGGGGCTGATCTTCCTGCAGGCAATCAACGTGTCCGACATCCCACTCGCGGTGGGCGCCCTGTCGATCACCGGGGTGCTCGCGCTCGTCGGCCATCTCGTGGCCGACATCCTCTACGCCGTGCTCGATCCGCGGATCCGAATCGCTTGAGGACGCACTGATGACGACCGTCGACGACCAGAACGTGCATCCTGCCGAGCTCGGCGTGCCGGCCAGCGGCGCGAGCGCCCGAGAGCTGACCGGTGGACGGGGGCTGGCCCATACGCCGCTGTGGCGGATCCGGCTTCGCCTGCTGCGCCGATCGCTCGGCATCACCTGGGGCCTGTTCCGGCAGAACCGCATGGGGATGTTCGGCCTGGCCCTCATCGCCCTGTTCGCGGTCATGGCCATCTCGCATCCGATCCTCATGGCCACGGTCTGGGATCCGGCGATCTACGACCCGGTCGACGGCTACGACGCCGTGATGACCGAGTTCACCGTGGTCGAGAACGGCGCCCTGACCGACGAGGCGTCGCAGATCGAGCTCAACCAGGCGCGCATCGAGCTCAATCCGATGGTCACGGTCGGGCAGGTCGTGACGATCCCGACCCAGCCGGCCCCGCCGACGTTCGAGGGTGAGCACTGGCACATCCTCGGCACCGACGTCCATGGCCGTGACATCATGTCGCAGCTCCTGTTCAGCACGCGCGCGGCGTTCTTCCTCGGCGCCGTGGCCGCGATCACCACGGTCCTGATCGCCACCTCGATCGGCGCGGTCGCCGCCTACTTCGGCGGATTCGTCGACAACGCGCTCATGCGCTTCGCCGACCTCATCCTGCTCATGCCGCTCCTGCCGGTGCTCATTCTGCTGAGCGCGATGTTCTCGATGAACATGGTGATCCTGGGCATCATGATCGGCGTGTTGTCCGGGTTCGGCGGCGTGGCGATCGTGCTGAAGTCGCAGGCGCTGGCCATCAAGGTCAAGGCCTTCATCGACGCCGCCAAGGTGGCCGGCGGCAGCGACTGGCACGTCATCTTCCGCCACATCGTGCCGAACGTCCTGCCACTGAGCTTCCTGTTCATGATGTTCGGCGTCACCGAGGCGATCGCCATCGAGTCGACGCTCTCGTTCTTCGGCCTCCTCAACGTCGACATGACGTGGGGCCTGATGATCCAGAGCGCGCGCGACAACGGCTACCTGCTCAGCGGCACGAGCTACTGGTGGCTCCTCTTCCCGGCCGGCCTCGCCGTGTCCTTCCTGTGCTTCGCCTTCTTCCTCGTGGGGCGCGGCATGGACGAGGTCATCAACCCGCGGCTCCGCGCCCGATGACGAGCACGCTCGAGCACGAGCCGGCGCTCTCGCTTGAGAGCCTCGAGAACCGGCAGATCGACCCGACCCGTCCACTCCTCGAGGTGGACCGCCTGGTCATGCACTACAAGATCAAGGCGGGCGAGGTGTCGGCGGTCGAGGACGTGTCGTTCACCGTTCACCAGGGCGAGGCGGTCGGCCTCGTCGGCGAGTCGGGCTGCGGCAAGACCTCGATCGCGCTGTCGCTCCTGCGGCTGCTGCCGTCGAACGCCACGTACGAGCAGGGCGAGATCCGGCTGAACGGCGAGAACCTCCTCGAGCTCAGCCCCGAGGAGATGCGCCAGCGTCGCTGGAAGGACATCGCCATGGTGTTCCAGGGCGCGATGAACTCCTGGAACCCGGTGTACCGGGTCGGCGACCAGATCCGCGAGGCCCTCGACACCCACTACCGCGGCGCCATGACGTACGCCGAGCAGCGGGCCCATATGGAGAAGCTGTTCCAGGCGGTCGGCCTGCCGCCGGCGATGCTCGACCGCTACCCGCACGAGTTCTCGGGCGGCATGCGGCAGCGCGCCGTGATCGCCATGGCCCTGTCGTGCAGTCCGGAGCTCATCATCGCCGACGAGCCGACGACGGCCCTGGACGTCATCGTCCAGGACCAGATCCTCAAGGAGCTCAAGCGCATCCAGGCCGAGCTCGGGATGTCGATCATCTATATCAGCCATGACATCGCCGTCATCGCCGAGGTGACCGACTCGCTCGGGGTGATGTACGCCGGCAAGCTCGTCGAGTACGGACCGACCGCGGACGTGTTCGCCCGCCCCCGCCACCCGTACGCGTACCTGCTCCTGCGCTCGACGCCCTCGATCACCGGCCCGCGCCGCCAGCTCGCGCCGCTCGAGGGCGAGCCGCCCGACCTGCTCCACCCGCCGACCGGCTGCCGGTTCCATCCGCGCTGTCCGTTCGCCACCGAGCGCTGCGCGACGGACGTCCCGCCGCTGGAGGACATCGGCGGCGGCCACAAGGTCGCCTGCTGGCACCACGACCGCGTCCCCGCCCTGGAGGGAGCCCTGCAGCGATGACCGAGACGATCGCGCCACCGGCTGCCAGCCCGCAGCCGTCGTCGAGGCGCCCGCTGCTCGAGATCCGCGACCTCGAGATGAAGTTCCCGATCTCGCGCGGGCTGTTCCGCGCGCCGGCGGACTTCGTCCACGCGGTCGACGGCATCAGCTTCGAGATCGCGCCGGGCGAGAGCCTCGGGCTGGTCGGCGAGTCGGGCTGCGGCAAGTCGACGACCGGCCGCATGCTCGTCAAGCTCATGGAGCCGACCGGCGGCAGCATCATGTTCCGCGACGGCGAGTACGAGCGCGACGTCGCCAAGGTCCGCGGCCGCGAGGTGAAGGACTTCCGGCGCCGGGTCCAGATGATCTTCCAGGACCCGTACGAGTCGATGAACCCGCGGCGCACGATCTACGACACGGTTTCGGAGCCGCTGGCGGTCCAGAACGTCGGCAGCGTCGTCGAGCGCGAGCAGCGCGTCCTCGAGCTCCTGCGGCTCGTCGGCCTCACCCCGCCCGAGAACTTCCTGTTCCGCTACCCGCACGAGCTGTCGGGCGGCCAGCGCCAGCGCGTGGCGGTGGCCCGCGCGCTCGTCATGAACCCGAGCTTCGTCGTCGCCGACGAGCCGACCTCGATGCTCGACGTGAGCATCCGGATCTCGATCATGGAGCTCATGGCCGGCCTGGCCCGCGAGTTCCAGGTCTCGTACCTGTACATCACCCACGACCTCGCCGTCGCGCGCTACATGTGCGACCGGATCGCGGTCATGTACCTCGGCAAGATCGTCGAGGTCGGACCGACCGAGGAGATCCTCGCCAACCCGAAGCACCCGTACACCCGGGCCCTGCTGTCCGCCGTGCCGGTGCCCGACCCGTCGATCAGGCGCACGCCGGTCGAGATCAAGGGCGGCATCAGCAAGGCGATCAACCCGCCGCCCGAGTGCCGCTTCATCGAGCGCTGCCCGTTCGCGGCTGAGGTGTGCCGCACGAACCCGCACCCGCCGCTCGAGGAGAAGGGGCCGCGCCACTTCGTGGCCTGCTACCGGGCCGACGAGATCGAGGAGCTCGCGCAGGTCGCCGTCGCCGCCTCCTGAGGCGGCCCGGGGGCATCCGGCGGCCGCGGCAGCGGCCGCATCGGCTCAGGGGTTCGAGTCGCTGACCGGGTCGGTCCGGATCTCCACCTGCTCCGTCCCGTCGGCGCGCCGCGTGCGGGTGACGTGGATGTGGGGGTGCGTCTCGTCGCCGACCTGCTCCTTGGCCACGCTGACCATGACGTGCTCCTCGACGTCGGACAGCCGCTCGCCCTCCGGGAGCGCCGCGTTCGGGATCGTGCGGAACAGGGCGTAGGAGGCGAACACCCACAGCACGGCGATGACCGGGATGCCGAACAGCGCGCCCCACAGCCCGGCGATCTGGGCGCCGAGGAGGAGTCCGACGAGGACGAGGATCGGGTGCAGGCCGAGGGCGCCGCGCATGAGTCGCGGCTGGAGCCAGTTGACGAGCACGGTCTGGACGACGAGCAGGATGAGCGTCACCGGGATGGCCGCATCGGTGAACAGGACGGCGCCGACGATCGGCGGCAGGAGCGCGAGCGGCGGCCCGAAGAACGGGATGAGCATGAGCAGCGCGCTGAGCGTGCCCCACAGGAACAGGTAGGGGATGCCGAAGAGCGTCCCGACCACCGCGACGAGCACGGCCTGGATGAGGGCCAGCACGAGCTGGGCGCGGAGGAAGCCGCCGAAGGCGCGGACGAGGGAGCGCTCGAACAGCTCGGCCTCGTCGGTGTAGCGCCGCGGGACCGCGGCCCGCATGCGGGCCAGGATGCGGCGCGAGTCCATGAGCATGTAGAGCGACAGGACGATGATGAGCAGCAGCGAGCCGAGCGCGGCGATCGTCACCCCGGCGATGGACTGCGCCTGCTCGACGATCGCGCTGCCGAAGCCCTCGAGCTGGGCGACGGCGCCGGCGTAGAGCTCGGTGAGGTCGACGCTCAGGCGGCCGAAGACGAAGCTGCGCTCGAGCTCGGCGAGCGTGGCCAGGATGTTCCGCTCGGTCTGCGGGTAGTTCTCGGCCATCTCGGCCACCTGCTGGGTGATCGCCGCACCGGTGTAGAACAGCGCGAAGCCGATGACGACCAGGGTGACGACGTAGGTGCCGATGACCGCGACCGGTCGCGGCAGGCCGATGCGCTCCTCGAGCCCCGAGACGACCGGCGCCATGACGAAGGCGAGCAGCCAGGCGAGGAAGACGATGAGGACGATCTGGCCGAAGCCGCCCACGAGGCCGATGATGCGCTCGACCAGGAGGAAGCCGAAGTAGGCGCTGCCGAGCACGAGGAACACGACGAGCCAGCGCCGCTCGCGCGGTCCGAGGCCGGCGGCCGGCCCGACCATGGGTCCTACACCTCGCGGCGGGGGCCGATGCCGACGGCGGCGCGCACCTCGGCCATCGTGGCGTCGATGATCGGACGGACGGCGGCGGCGCCGGCGGCCAGGGTGTCCTCCACGACCTGCGGATCGGCGGCGAGCCGCTCGCGTCGCTCGCGCATCGGCCGGAAGAACTCGATGATCCGCTCGGCCAGGAGCTGCTTCGTCTCGACGCACCCGGTGCGGGCGGTGCGCTCGCCGTCCTGGATCTGGAGGTAGTCGCCACCGAAGAACCGATGCAGCTGGCACACGTTGCACACCTCCGGACGCCCTGGATCGGTGCGCCTGATGCGCTGCGGGTCGGTGACCATGCTCATCACCAGCCGCCGGATCTCGTCCGGCTCGGCGAAGATCGGGATCGTGTTGCCGGCCGACTTGCTCATCTTCATCCGCCCGTCGATGCCGAGCACGGTCGGCGCATCGGTGAAGATCGGCTCCGGCTCCGGGAAGATCTCGCCGTAGCGCCGGTTGAAGGCGCGCACGATCTCGCGCGACAGCTCGAGGTGCGCCGCCTGGTCCCTGCCGACGGGCACCCGGCTCGCCTTGTACAGCACGATGTCGGCGGCCTGGAGGATCGGATAGGTCAGCAGGCCGAGGCTGTTGTCGACGCCCTGCTCCCGCTTCTCCTTGTAGGTCGGCGTGCGCTCGGCCCAGCTGACCGGCGTGACGGTGTCGAAGATCCAGGCCAGCTCGGTGTGCTCGGGGAGGTCCGACTGGCGGATGAGGGCGCATCGGTCCGGATCGAGGCCGACGGCGAGGAGGTCGAGCACCATCTCGTGGCTCAGCCGGCGGAGCTCGGCGCCGTCATGGACCGTCGTGAGCGCGTGGAGGTCGACGATCGCGTAGATCGCGTCATACCGATCCTGGAGCGCGACGTAGTTCATCTGCGCCCCGAGGTAGTTGCCGAGGTGGGACGCTCCGGAGGGCTGGATCCCGCTGAACACGCGCTCGCGCACGGCTGGATCGGCCGCCGGACCGCTGGTGAGGGTCTGGCTCATCGGACGGCGAGTGTACCGCACGCTCCGGACCCGCCCGATGCGACCGAGGGCGGGGTATCGTGTCCGCATGGAACGCGCTGCGGGCTGGGCCTCGGCCATCGTCCCGGGACGGCGGGTGGGGCACGCGATCGAGGTCCACGAGCGCATCGGCTCCACGAACGATCGCGCGCGCGCGCTGCTCGCGGTCCCCGGCGGGCCCGGCACGGCCGTCGTGGCCGAGGAGCAGGTCGCCGGACGCGGCCGCCGGGGCCGGACCTGGGCGTCGCCGCCGGGCGTGAACCTCTACGTCAGCGTCGGCATCCTGCCGCGCCTCGCCGCGCGCGACGCGTGGCAGCTCGGGCTGGCCGTGGCGCTCGCCGCGCGCGACGCGTGCCTGCCGGTGGCGAGCGTCGAGCTGAAATGGCCGAACGACCTCGTGGCGCCCGACGGCCGGAAGCTGGGCGGCATCCTGGTCGAGACCGCGGTCGACGGGGAGCGGCTCGACTCGGCCGTTGTCGGCATCGGCATCAACGCGAACTGGATCGTGGCCGCCATGCCCGCCGAGCTGCGCGCGACGGCGACCTCGCTGCGCGACCTGGCCGGCACGACGGTCGACCGGGTCGCATTGCTGGGCCGGCTCCTCGCGAGCCTCGACGCCGAGCTCGTCGGGCTCGAGGCCGGGGAGAGCCCGCTCGTTCGCTACCGCGCCGCTTGCAGCACGCTGGGCGCGGACGTGAGCGTGGCCACCGCCGGTTCCACCGTGGTCGGACGCGCCGTCGACCTCGACGCCAGCGGCGCGCTCGTGGTCGACACCGCCGAGGGGCCGATGACGATCCGCAGCGGCGAGGTCACCCGCCTGCGCCCGGCGGTGCCGGCATGAGCCTCCGTCCCGACCGCGAGCCCGGCTCGCACGACCCCGATCTCGCCGACGTCCGCGCCGCGCAGGCCGATCGGGCCGCCTTCGGCACGCTCTACCGCCGCTATCTCGACCGCGTGTACGGCTACTGCTACTACCTCCTCGGCGACCACCACGACGCCGAGGACGTGACCGAGCGCACGTTCGTGGCCGCGCTCGGCGCGATCGGCGGCTTCCGCGACGAGGGGGCGTCGTTCCGGGCCTGGCTGTTCCGGATCGCGCACAACCAGCTCGCCAACGCGCTCCGGGCGCGCGGCCGCCAGCGCACGGCGCCGCTCGACGCCGATCCGCTGCCCGCCACGGGGGCCGATCCCCTGGCCTGGGTCACGCGCGACGAGGAGGCGCGGCGCGTGCGGCGCGCCCTCGACGGCCTGGCCGAGGACCGCCGCCAGGTACTCGTCCTGCGCTTCGTGGACGGCCTCTCGGCGAAGGAGATCGGCGACGTGCTCGGACGCAGCGCGGGCGCCGTGCGGGTGCTCCAGCATCGGGCGCTGCGCGACCTCGCCGAGCGCCTCGACGCCGGCTGACGGGAGCGCCTCGACGCCGGCTGACGGGAGCGCCCCACGCCGGCTGACGGGAGACCCCCACGCCGGCTGACGGGAGGCCCCCACGCCGGCTGACGGGAGGCCGTGTAACGTATCAGGCTCCGCGGTGTTTGCAGGAGCATGATGTCGTCCAGTCCCTCCGTACCCGTGCGCCTGGATCGTGCCGTCGACGAGATCCTGGCCGGGCAGTCGGCCGCGGCCGCCGCCGTCGCGTCCGGACTCGGCACGCAGCACCGTTCCCTCCTCGAGCACGCCGAGCGGCTGCGCCAGGCGCTGCCGCTGCCGTCGGTGTCGCCGCGCTTCGAGGCGCGGCTCGGCGCCCGGCTGGCGATGCCGTCCGCGTCGCGCGACCCGGTCGCGTGGGCGCTCCGCCATCCCGGCCGGCTCCTCGTGACCGGTGCCGTCGGCTCGGCCGTCGGCGTCGGCGTGACCGCCTACGCGGTGTGGCGCACGCGGCGCGCCACGACCGCACGCATCCTGCACCGCTGAGCGGCGGAGGACCGATTGCCGATCAAGTTCCCCTTCAGCCGCCGGAGCGCGCCGGCCGACACCTGGACGAAGTGCCCGGCCTGTGACGCGCAGGTCTTCAACCGCCAGCTCGAGCGGTCGATGCGGGTGTGCCCGTCGTGCGGGCACCACTTCCGCATGTCGGTCGGGGAGCGGATCGACCTGCTGCTCGACGCCAACAGCTTCGAGGAGCGCGACGCGGGGCTCGAGGCGGTGGATCGGCTCGGGTTCGTCGACGACCGGCCGTACCTCGATCGGCTCGAGGCGACGCGCATCAAGACCGGGCTCCGCGATGCCGCGGTGTGGGGCGTCGGGCGGATCGACGGCCACCGCGTCGCGATCGGCATCTTCGACTTCCGCTTCATGGGCGGCAGCATGGGCAGCGTCGTGGGCGAGAAGCTGGCCCGCTGCTTCGAGACGGCCCTCGCCGAGCGCATCCCGGCCATCGTGGTGAGCGCGTCGGGCGGCGCGCGGATGCAGGAGGGGACGTTGTCGCTGATGCAGCTGGCGAAGACGACGGCGCCGCTCGTGCGCCTCGACGAGGCCGGCGTGCCGTTCATCTCGATCCTCACCGACCCGACCACCGGGGGCGTGCTCGCCAGCTTCGCCAGCCTCGGCGACGTCATCATCGCCGAGCCGAAGGCGCTCATCGGCTTCGCCGGAGCGCGGGTGGCGAGCGGCACGGTCGGGGAGGAGCTGCCCGAGGGCTTCCAGTCCGCCGAGTTCCTTCTCGCCCACGGCTTCGTCGACGCCGTCGTGCCGCGGGCGGAGCTGCGGGCCACGCTCGCCCGCCTGCTCCGCCTCCTGCCGGCGGCTCGGGCGGTCGCGGCGGTGCCGGACGACGACCGGGCCTGGGGCCCGCTGAGCACGCTGTCCGAGCTCGCCGAGCGCCTCGGCGGGGCGGTGAGCGAGACGATCGGGATCGACGTCGACGCCGACGGACGCAACGGGACGGGCAAGGCGCCGGCCCGAGCCGCCGGTGAGGCGGAGGACCGGCCATGACCGAGCTCGACGTGCGGGCCGGCGGCCCGCCGAGCGCCGAGGCGATCGAGGCGGCGTGGACCCGCGTCCAGCTCGCCCGCCATCCCGAGCGGCCGCGCACCCTCCACCTCGTGGCCCTCATGTTCGATGACTTCTACGAGGTCCACGGCGACCGGGCCTTCGGCGACGACCCGGCCATCGTCGGCGGGCCGGCGCTGCTCGATGGGCGTCCGGTCGTCGTCATCGGCCACCAGAAGGGCACCGATACCGAGACGAACATCCTCCGCAACTTCGGCTCGCCGCACCCGGAGGGCTTCCGCAAGGCGCAGCGCCTCATGCGCCTCGCGGACAAGCTCGGCCTGCCGGTCGTCACGTTCCTCGACACCGCGGGCGCCTTCCCTGGCCCGGCGGCCGAGGAGCGCGGCCAGGCCGAGGCGATCGCGTCGAGCATCAAGCTCATGACCGGCATCGAGGTGCCGACCGTCGTCGTCGTGCTCGGCGAGGGCGGATCGGGCGGTGCGCTGGCCATCGGCATCGGTGACGCGGTCCTCGCGCTCGAGAACTCGGTCTACTCGGTCATCAGCCCCGAGGGCGCCTCGTCGATCCTGTGGCGCTCGAAGAACGAGGCGAGGACGGCGGCCGCGGCGATGCGCATGACGGCCGCCGACCAGCTCGAGCTCGGCGTCGTCGACGAGATCATCGCCGAGCCGGGCGAGGGCGCGCACACCGACCACGTGGCCACGGCGCGTGCGGTCAAGGCGGCGGTCCTCGCCGCGCTCGGCCGGCTCACGGCGCTCGAGACGTCCGACCTCCTCGCCAGGCGCTATGCTCGGCTGCGGGGCATGGGCGCCTATATCGAGACCGGCGCGTCCTCGAGCCGCCCGCCGCAGCCACCGTCGCTGCGCCGGCGCCTCGGCCGCTTCCTCCGCCTCCCGGGTGTGCCGCGACCGCCGCGGTGGAGCGAGATCTGGCCCAGCGACGGCAGCGATGACCAGGAGGAGGGCGGCGCATGACCGATACCGACCGCGCGCTCGACGCCGTCCGCGCCGCCGCCGACGACCTCGTGGCGCAGCTCGGCGAGCGCCTCGAGCGCCACGGGCTGACCGAGATCGAGGTTGCCCATGGCGACTTCCGCCTGCGGGTCAGCGCGTCGGGCGGCAGCCGCCCGCCGGAACCGGCCGATCCGCCCGCGGCGATCGCCGCGCCATCCGGGCCGCACGCCTCGGACCCGCCGCCGGGGGACGATGCGACGCCGACCACCGTGGGCGTCGGCGCGCCGGCGGTCGGCTACTTCATCTACGCCGATGGCCTCGGGCCCGGCCTGCCCGTCACGAAGGGCGACGTCATCGGTCACGTCGAGATGCTCGGGGTGCGCCACGACGTCCGCGCCCCGCGCAGCGGCACGGTCCGCCACCTCGTCGCCGAGAGCGGCGAGGCGGTCGAGTACGGGCAGGTCGTGGTCGAGATCGAGCCGGCGCCGGGAGCGAGCCGATGAGCCTCGCGCTGCTGTTCTCGCCCCAGGGCTCGCAGGCGGTCGGCATGGGCCGCGACCTGGCCGACGCATCGGCGGCCGCGCGCGAGGTCTATGACGAGGCCGATGCGACCCTCGGCTGGTCGGTGAGCGGCACCTGCTTCGAGGGACCCGCGGAGCGGCTGAACGACACGCGCCAGACCCAGCCCTGCCTGCTGGCGACCTCGATCGCCGCCCTTCGCGCGCTCGAGGAGCGCGTGACGCTGGCGCCTGCCTTCGTCGCCGGCCACTCGGTCGGGTAGTACGCGGCGCTCGTCGCGGCCGGGGTCCTC
The DNA here is from genome assembly GCA_036262075.1 of Candidatus Limnocylindria bacterium. GTDB lineage: Bacteria > Chloroflexota > Limnocylindria > QHBO01 > QHBO01 > JACDBZ01. Next base: position 56,106 of record DATAJO010000038.1, on the reverse strand, counting down.
GAGCTGCCTGCCGCCCTCCGGCTCGTTACGCGCCGCGCTGAGCTGATGGCCGCGGCGGGCGACGGTGGCGGCATGGCCGCCGTCCTCGGGCTCGACCGCGACACCGTGGCGCGCATCGTCGAGACCGTGGCGAGCCCGACGGACCTCGTCGTGGCCAACGACAACGCCCCCGGCCAGGTCGTCATCTCCGGCACCCGCGCGGCGATCGCCGCCGCCGAGCAGCCGCTCCGCGAGGCGGGGGCGAAGCGCGTGCTGCCGCTGCCCGTGTCGGGCGCGTTCCACTCGCCGCGCATGGCGGCCGTGGCCGAGCAGCTGGCCGAGGCCTTCGAGCGCGAGACGTGGCGCGACGCGCGCGTGCCAGTGGTCAGCAACGTGACCGCCGAGCCGGTGACCGATGCTGCACGGATCAAGGCGCTCCTCGCGGAGCAGGTTCGCTCGCCGGTCGAGTGGGTCGCATCGGTGCGGCGCCTCGTCGCCGCGGGCGTCGACACGGTCATCGAGCTCGGCGCCGGGGCGGCGCTCGTCGGCATGGTGCGCCGCATCGCGCCGGAGGTGTCGGCAATGGCCGTCGCCGACCGCGCCGGCCTGGACGCGGCAGCCGCGGCGCTAAGCGGCGGGCGCGAGGCGGAGCCGGCGGGGGCATCGGCCTGATGGTCAGCAAGGTCCTCATCGCCAACCGCGGCGAGATCGCGGTGCGCATCCTGCGCGCCTGCCGTGACCTCGGCCTCGATGCCGTGGTGGCCTACAGCGAGGCCGATCGGGACACGCTCGCCGTCCAGCTCGCCGACGAGGCGATCTGCATCGGCCCGGCGGAGTCACGGCGCAGCTACCTCAACCAGCCGGCGCTCATCAGCGCCGCCATGATCAGCGGCTGCGACGCCGTCCATCCCGGCTACGGATTCCTGTCGGAGGATGCCTCGTTTGCCGAGGCGTGCAGCGCCCACGACCTGACGTTCATCGGCCCGCGGGCGGAGGTCCTCGAGCGCTTCGCCAGCAAGTACGCCGTGCGGCGCATGCTGGCCGCCAACGGGCTGCCGACCGTGCCGGGCAGCCAGGGAATCGTCACCGACCTGCGCGACGCCCTCGACCAGGCCGCGAGGGCCGGGTATCCGGTGCTTCTCAAGCCGTCGGCCGGCGGTGGCGGCCGGGGCATGCGGCTCGTCCGCTCGCCACGCGAGATGGAGACGAGCCTCCCGCTCGCGCGCTCGGAGGCGCAGGCGGCCTTCGGCGACGACAGCGTGTACTTCGAGAAATGGATCGAGGAGTCGCGCCACGTCGAGGTCCAGGTCATGGTCGACCGCCACGGCAACGGCATCCACGTCGGCGAGCGCGACTGCAGCGTGCAGCGGCGGCACCAGAAGATCATCGAGGAGGGCCCGTCGCCGGCGATGGACGACCCGACCCGCGAGCGGCTGCGCGACCTCGCCATCCGCAGCGTGGTGGCCGCCGGCTACGAGGGCGCCGGCACGCTCGAGTTCCTCCTCGATCCCGACGGCAACTTCTATTTCATCGAGATCAACTGCCGCATCCAGGTGGAGCACCCGGTGACCGAGATGATCACCGGGGTCGACCTCGTGGCCGAGCAGATCCGCGTCGCGGCCGGGGAGCGGCTGAGCCTGCGCCAGGACGAGATCGCGTTCCGCGGCCACGCCATCGAGTTCCGCGTCAACGCCGAGGACCCGGGCGACAACTTCTCCCCGCAGACCGGGGAGGTCGAGCGGCTCATCCTGCCGGGCGGCCCGGGCGTGCGCGTCGACACCCACCTCTACCCCAACTACGAGATCCCGCCCTACTACGACAGCCTGCTGGCGAAGCTCATCGTCCACGGCGACACGCGCGAGCACGCCCTGGCCCGCGCGCGACGCGCCCTGGCCGAGATGGACATCGCCGGCGTGAAGACGAACCTGCCGTTCCATCGGGGGATCGTCGACAACGACGCCTTCCTCGAGGCGCGGGTGAGCACGAACCTGCTCGACCGCGTCGGACCCGCCGCCTTCGTCGCCTCGTAGGCGACCGCAACCACCAGGATGGAGACCGTGACGACCGAGACGCCGCCGACCGACACGACACCGACGCTGCCCCTCGAGGCGGCGCAGATCATGGAGATCCTGCCGCACCGCTACCCGTTCCTCCTCGTCGACCGCGTCGTCGAGCTCGAGCCGGGCGTGCGGGCCGTTGCCACGAAGCAGATCTCGGCCAACGAGCCGCAGTTCACGGGGCATTTCCCCGGACGGCCGATCATGCCGGGCGTGCTCATGGTCGAGGCACTGGCCCAGGCGGCCGGCATCGCCGTCATCAGCCTGCCCGAGTACCGCGGCAAGATCGGCCTGTTCGCCGGCATCGACGACTGCCGCTTCAAGCGGCTCGTGGTTCCGGGCGACACGCTCCGCCTCGAGGTGACCGTCGAGAAGCTGCGCGGCATGTTCGGCCGCGTGCGGGCCGTGGCCACGGTCGAGGGCGAGGTTGCGGTCGAGGCCACGCTGTCGATCATCATTCCTCGAGACCAGCAGATCGGCGGAGGTCAGACCGATGCGTGACGGAGAGCGCCGGGTCGTCGTGACCGGCATGGGGGCGCTGACGCCGGTCGGCAACGACGTGCCCGCCTTCTGGGACGCGCTCGTCAACGGGCGCAGCGGCATCACCCGGATCACGCTGTTCGACCCCGAGCGCGTGCCGAGCAAAGTGGCCGGCGAGATCAAGGGCTTCGAGGCCGATACGGTCATGCCGAAGAAGGAGGTCCGCCGCAACGACCGCTACGTCCACTACGCCTGGGCGGCGGTGGCCGAGGCGATGCGCGACGCCGGGCTCGAGAACCCGATCACCGATGAGGCTCTCGCCTGGCGGACCGGCACGATCATCGGCTCGGGCATCGGCGGCATCAACACGATGATCCGCGACGTCGCCGAGGCGGTCACCGAGGGCATCGACAAGATCGGGCCGTTCCTGGTCACGGCGATGATCCCGGACATGGCGGCCGGCTACGTCGCGATCTACGCCAATGCGCGCGGGCCGAACTACGCGACCGTCAGCGCCTGCTCGTCGAGCAACCACGCCATCGGCGACTCGCTGAACATCATCCGCCGCGGCGACGCGGACGTGATGATCGCCGGCGGCGCGGAGGCGGGCATCGGCGAGATCCCGGTCATGGCCTTCAGCGCCATGCGCGCCCTCTCGACGCGCTGCAACGACTATCCCGAGAAGGCATCGCGCCCGTTCGACGCCGAACGCGACGGGTTCGTCATGGGCGACGGCGCGGGCATCCTCGTGCTCGAGGAGCTCGAGCACGCCAAGGCGCGCGGTGCGCGGATCCACGCCGAGGTCGTCGGCTACGGCGCGACCGACGACGCCTCGCACATCACGTTGCCGGCGCCCGGCGGCCGCGGCGCCGTCGAGTCGATGCGCATCGCGATCGCCGACGCCGGCCTGACCACCGACGACATCGACTACATCAACGCCCACGGCACCTCGACGCCGCCGAACGACAAGTCGGAGACGGCAGCCATCAAGACCGTCTTCGGCGAGCGGGCGTACCAAGTCCCGATCAGCAGCACGAAGTCGATGACGGGCCACCTCATGGGCGCGGGCGGCGGGATCGAGGCCATCGCCACGATCCGCGCCATCGAGACCGGCATCGTGCCGCCCACGATCAACCAGGAGCACCCCGACCCGGAGTGCGACCTCGACTACGTGCCGAACGAGGCGCGGGAGCACGAGGTGCGGGTCGGGATGAGCAACTCGTTCGGGTTCGGCGGCCACAACGCCACGCTCGTGTTCCGGCGGTACGACGGCGAATGACCGACCGCGACCGCATCCTCGAGGCCGTCGACATCCTCGCCCCGACCGTTGCGTCGTCGGGGCTCGACGAGCTCGAGCTGACGGTCGGCGAGCTCCACGTCCGGCTCTCGCGGGCCCGCCGCGTCGTGGCCGCCCCCGCGGTCGAGGCGGCCCTCGCGGGCGCTGCCGCCGGCGCCGCGGCGACGCAGCCCGCATCGGCACCACCCCCGCCCACGCCGTTCGGCGAGCCGGCCCCCGGCCGCGTGCACGTCACGGCGCCGCTCACCGGCGTCTGGTATCCCGCCCCGTCGCCCGGCGCGCGGCCGTACGTGACCGAGGGGCACGAGGTCACCGTCGGCCAGGTGGTGGGCCTGATCGAGGCCATGAAGCTGTTCAACGAGATCAAGTCCGACAAATCCGGCACGGTGACCCGTGTCCTCGTCGAGAACGGGACGCTCGTCAAGCGCCGGCAACCGCTGCTGGAGATCGATCCCCGATGACACGCGCGACCGCATCCCGAGGACACCACCAATGACGAACGCCCTGATCACCGGCTGGGGGATGTACGCGCCGTCGCGCGTCATGACGAACGACGAGCTGGCCACGATCGTCGACACCAACGACGAGTGGATCCGGACGCGGACCGGGATCCGCGAGCGGCGGATCGCCGCCGACGACGAGACGGCCCTGACGCTGAGCGTGCATGCCTCGCGCGATGCCCTTGCCGTGGCCGGGTTCGACCCGAAGGAGCTCGACCTCGTCGTCGTGGCCACCTGCACGCCGGACTATCCGCTCCCGGCCACGGCCGTGCTCGTCGCCACCGAGCTCGGGGCAACCCGCGCGTCGGGCTTCGATCTCCAGGCCGCCTGCTCGGGCTTCCTGTACGCCATGGCCACGGCGAACGGCTTCATCGCCGGCGGAATGGCGCGCAACGTCTTGGTCATCGGCGTCGAGGTCCTCAGCCGCTTCCTCGACTGGACCGACCGCTCGACGTGCGTCCTCTTCGGCGACGGGGCGGGCGCCGTCGTCCTCCAGGCTTCGGACCAGCCGGGCGGCGCGCTCGGGTTCGACCTGTTCAGCGACGGCACCGGTTGCGAGGGGATCATCATGCCGGCCGGCGGCTCGGCGCGACCGGCCTCCCACGAGACGGTCGACGCGCGCATGCACGCGATCCGCATGCTGGGCAGCGAGGTCTACAAGTACGCCACCCGCCAGATGGGCGAGTCGGCCGTGGCGGCGCTGCAGCGGGCCGGCCTGACGGTCGACGACATCGACCAGTTCGTGTTCCACCAGGCGAACATCCGGATCATCAACAACGTGCAGAAGCAGCTCGGCATCCCCGAGGACAAGACCTACGTGAACATCGAGCGCTACGGCAACACGAGCGCCGCATCGGTGCCGATGGCGCTCGTCGAGGCCGTCGCCTCCGGCCGGGTGAAGCAGGGGGATCGGATCCTCATGGTGGCCTTCGGCGCCGGCTACACCGCCGGGGCCGCGGTGTGGGAGTGGACCGCCGATCCGGCGCGCGCCTTCCTGGCCCCTGGCGACCAGACCCGCATGGGCCAGCCGATGCGCTCGCTCGAGGGCGTCGGCGCGTGAGCCGCTGCGCCGTCCGCCCTCGCCCTTCCCTTCGCCCTCGCCCCTCCCTTCGATTTTTCGAGGGATTGGCGCCTGGATCGGGCGTGCAGGCGACGCCTGTGCGATTTATCGGTGGGTCCAGCGCCGGAAGGTCCTCACTTACGCGGTTCGGGCGTCCCCCGAACCGATATATCGAACACGCATAGCCCGACGGGCACCCTCGGGCGACAACCCCGCGATAAATCGAAGACGAACCGAAGACGAACCGAAGACGCGAAGATGAATCGAAGGAATCGAAGGGACATACGCTCCTGATGTACGACCTGACCGGAAAGACGGCGCTCGTCACCGGCGCCAGCCGCGGCCTCGGCCGCGCGATCGCCCTGGCCTTCGCGACGCAGGGGGCCGACGTGGCGGTCAACTACCGCGGCAACGCGGCCGCGGCGAACGAGGTCGTGTCCGAGATCACGGGCAAGGGACGGCGAGCGCTGGCCATCCAGGGCGACACGTCCGAGGGCCGCGACGCGTGCGAGGCGATCGTGAAGGCCGCGCTCGACGAGTTCGGCAAGGTCGACATTCTCGTGAACAACGCCGGCATCACCCGCGACAACCTCCTCGTCCGGATGGACGCCGAGGAGTGGGACTCGGTCATCGCGACCAACCTGTCGGGCCCGTTCTGGATGACCCGCGCCATCGCGCGGCCGATGATGAAGGCCCGCGCGGGCCGCATCATCAATATGAGCTCGGCCGCCGGCCGGATGGGCAACCCGGGCCAGGCGAACTACGCCGCGGCCAAGGCGGGGCTCATCGGCCTGACGAAGACGACGGCCCGCGAGCTGGCCTCGCGCGGAGTCACCTGCAACGCGATCGCGCCGGGCCTGATCACCACCGATCTCACCGCCGATCTGCCGCCCGCCGCGACCGAGGCGCTGACCGCGATGACGCCGCTCGGCTACGTCGGATCGGTCGACGACGTCGCCGCCGCGGCGGTCTACTTCGCCTCCGACGAGGCGCGCTACGTCACCGGCCAGGTGCTCGGGGTCGACGGCGGCATCGTGATGGGGAGCTGAGGACCACGTCGGCGCGCTCCTTGCAACGGCCTAGAATTGAAGGTCACAAGCAAGCGATTCCTGACTTCGAGAGGAGACCGATGCTCACCCTGCGTTCCCTCCTGCGACCGACGCGCACGGTCGACGCCCACTGCGACGTTCCCTGTGGCATCTACGACCCCGAGCAGGCGCGGATCGAGGCCGAGTCCTGCCTGCGCATCATCGAGAAGTACGAGGCCAGCGACGACTCGCTGTTCCGCGCGCGCTGCATCCACGTCAAGGAGGAGCGCGCCGACCTCGTGAAGCACCACCTCGACGTCCTGTGGCACGACTATTTCAAGCCTGAGCACCTCGAGAAGTTCCCGGACCTGCACGAGACGTTCTGGAAGGCCACGAAGCAGGCCTCGAAGGTCAAGCAGACGCTCGACGCCGGCGCCGCCAAGGAGCTGCTGGCGATGATCGACACCATCGACGAGATGTGGAAGGCGACCGGCGGACCCGAGAAGACCCGGGTCAACGGCCGCCCCGGCTGAACGGCCGCCCCGGCTGAACGGGGGCCCCGGATGAATCCGCACCGAAGACCGACCGACGTGCGCCACCGCAGGACCGCCCCCATGGCCGTCCTCGGCGTCCTCGGCGTGCTCGGGGCGACGCTGACGGCCCTCGCGGCGCTCACCGCCCGACGGCTGGACGTCGTCGCCGTCCGCGGCCGCTCGATGGCCCCGACGCTGCTCCCCGGCGAGCGGCTGCTCGTCGAGCGGCTCGATCGGCCCCCGCGGGTCGGGGAGATCGTCGTCGCGCCCGACCCGCGCGAGCCGGAGCGCGAGCTCGTGAAGCGCGTCGCGTCCGTCGAGGCCGGCGGCGTCCGCCTGCGCGGCGACAACCCGGCCTTCAGCACCGATGCGCGGGTCTTCGGCCTCGTCCCGTCGGAGAACGTCGGCTGGCGCGTCGTCGCGCGGCTGTGGCCGCCCCGCCGATTCGGGCGGCCGGGTCCGGCGCCGGTGGCCGCGCTCGACTTCCTCGACGAGGGCGGCGAGCCCGCCTGCGCGGTGCCGGAGTCGCTCGTCGCCGGCTGCTGAGGCCCGCGACCTCGGTCTCAGACCGCGGTTGGTGTTGCCCGCACGACCGACTCGACGCACGGCTCGAGCTCGGCCGGGAGGAGCTCCACGCCCTCGCCGGCCTCGGCGGCCACGAGATGCTCGGTGCCGAGATGCGGCCGCACGAGGAGCCGCGCCAGCGGCGCGCGGTGACGCAGCCAGTCGACGACCGGGCCGAGCCCCGCGTCGCCGTACTCGGGGCGGATGGCGTGGGTGTCGATCAGCACGGCGTCGGGCACGCGGAGCATGACCGCCTGGTGCAGCCGGGCCGCGTCGTTGTAGAAGAACACGAGCGTGCCGGCGAGGCGCGCGTCGAGCGTGCGCGCCAGCTCGCGGTCGCGCGTGAGGCAGTACAGGATCGGCTCGGAGGCCATCGGCGCTCTCGTCGGGAGGGGAGTTCCCGGCGAGCATACCAAGCCGATGCGCCGCATCGGCCCATTCGAAGCCTGCGCGTACAATGGATGGTCCGATGACCACAGCCGTGCGCAGGACGCGCTCGACCCGCGGTGACCTCACCAGCGGGCGCCACCAGCATCTCGGATCGCTTCTCGGCCGCGTGTGGCCGGTGGACGCGGTCGGCGTCGAGGAGCGCGCCGCCGCGCTCGCCAAGCGCAGCATCAAGCGCGAGGCGAAGCTCTGGGCCCTCGACCTCGCGATCCGCATGATGGACCTCACCACGCTCGAGGGGAAGGACACGCCCGGCAAGGTTCGCGCGCTCGCCGGCAAGGCCCGGCGGCCCGACCCGACCGATCCGGCGATCCCGCACGTGGCGGCGCTGTGCGTGTACCCGAACATGATCCCGACCGCCGTCGAGGCCCTGAAGGGGTCGGGCGTGAAGATCGCATCGGTCGCGACGTACTTCCCGTCCGGGCAGGCGCCGCTCGAGGTCAAGCTCGCCGACGTCCGCTCGGCGGTCGAGATGGGCGCCGACGAGATCGACATGGTCATCGACCGCGGCGCATTCCTGGCGGGCGACTACGCATCGGTCTACGACGAGATCGTGGCGGTCAAGGAGGCCTGCGGCGAGGCGCACCTCAAGGTCATCCTGGAGACCGGCGAGCTCGAGACGTACGACAACGTGCGGCGCGCATCGGTCCTGGCCATGGCGGCCGGCGCCGACTTCATCAAGACGTCGACCGGCAAGGTCACGCCGGCGGCGACGCTGCCCGTCACCCTCGTCATGCTCGAGGCGATCCGCGACTTCCACGCCCAGACCGGGCGGGCGGTGGGCATGAAGCCGGCCGGCGGCATCCGCACCAGCAAGGAGGCCATCGCCTACCTGACGATGCTGTACGAGACGCTCGGCCCCGACTGGATGACGCCCGACCGGTTCCGCTTCGGCGCCTCCAGCCTCCTCAACGACGTGCTCATGCAGATCCGCAAGGAGCGCACGGGCCGATACAGCGGCGGCGACTACTTCACCCTCGACTGAGGAGCCGATGCGTCCCGCTCCGTTCTCCGTCCCCACTCGAGTCTGCGCGCCCCCCTCGTCTGTGCGCCCCCCTTGTTCCGTGCGCCCCCCTCGATTTTTCGGCGATTTCACGCCCGGCGGGCGGTTCCGGGCGCCGCCTCTGCGCTTTATCGGTACGCCTGTGGCCCGGGGACCCTTGATGTGCGGGTTCAGGCGCTCTCCATGCCGATAAATCGAACAGGCGTAGCCCAAACCCCCGGTTGGGGCGCCAAACCCCCGAAATATCGCCGATGACCCACCGATGAACCGCCGATGACCCACCGATGAACCGCCGATGAGCCGCCGATGACCCGCCGATGAACCACCGATGAACGTCCTCCCGGGCACGATCCAGGTGTGGTCCGACCTCGGCTGCCCGTGGTCGCACGCGGTCGTGTGGCGGCTGTGGGACGCGCGAAGGCGCCTGGGGCTCGAGGACCGCGTGCGGTTCGACCACCGCGCTTTCCCGCTCGAGCTGTTCAACGACGAGCCGACGCCGCGCTGGCATATCGACGTCGAGGCGCCCGTGGTCGCCACGATCGCCCCAAAGGCCGGCTGGCAGCCATGGTCGGCGCCCGACTCGACCTGGCCCGTCACCCTCCTGCCGCCGATGGAGGCGGTCCAGGCCGCCAAGCTCCAGTCGCTCGACGCCTCCGAGGCGCTCGACCGCGGCCTGCGGCGCGCGCTGTACGGCGAGAGCCGATGCATCAGCCTGCGCCACGTCATCCTCGAGGTCGCGAACGAGACCGACGTCGTCGACGTTGCCGCGCTGGCGGTGGCGCTCGACGAAGGTCGCGCTCGGCGGGCCGTCATCGACGACTGGCGCACGGCGCAGGGCGACGAGGTCAGCGGATCGGCGCACCTGTTCGCGCCGGACGGCACGAACGGTGAGAACCCCGGCATCGAGATCGGCTGGGAGGACGACGGGTCGCCGTACGGGCGGTACTGGATCGAGCGCGACGATCCCGCGGCGATCGACGATCTCGTCCGCCGTGCGGCGGGCTGATCTCACATGCCGGGCGGTCGCGGCGTTCCATGGGGCGTGCAGCTCCCGCCGTTCGAGACGCTGGTCGACGCCCATGCCCACGAGCTGCATCGGTTTCTCGTGGGCCTCGTCGGTGACGCCGATGCGGAGGACTGCCTCCAGGAGACGTACATGGCCGCCTTACGCACCTATCCCACCCTTCGCAACGGCGAGAACCTGCGTGCCTGGCTGTACACGATCGCCCAGCGCAAGGCGACCGACCTCGTCCGGCGTCGCGTGCGGCGGCCGACGCGCGACCTCGACGGCGTCGATCCCGCCGCGCCACCAGCACACGAGCTCGTCGACGACGGGCTGTGGCACACGGTGGCGGCGCTCCCGACGAAGCAGCGGGCGGCGATCGTCCAGCGCTTCGTGCTCGACCTCGCGTACGCCGAGATCGGGGAGCGGATGGGGATCAGCGAGGAGGCGGCCCGCCAGAACGTGAGCGCCGGGCTCCGGAAGCTGCGTCAGCAGGTGGACCGATGAGCGACGACCTCGAGCGCCGGCTCGCCGGCGAGGCGCCGGCCGCCGGCCCGTTGGACCTCGACCGCTTCCGCCAGGCGTTCGTCCGCCGCGCCGACGAGGCCGGCCTCGTCGACGTTGCCTACGGCCAGCTCGAGTCGCCGCTTGGCACGCTCACGGCCTTCGTGACGCCGGCCGGCCTCGTGCGCCTCTCGTACCCCGGCGAGCCGATCGAGCGGCAGCTGGAGGAGCTCGCGTCGCGCGTCTCGCCGCGGATCCTCGCCGCGCCCGAGCGCACCGACGCCGCGCGACGGCAGCTCGACGAGTACTTCGCCGGCAGGCGACAGCGCTTCGACGTCCCGGTCGACTGGCGCCTGCTCCACGGCTTCCGCGAGGCGGTCCTGCGCGCCACGGCAGCGATCCCGTTCGGCTCGGTGGCCAGCTACCGATCGATCGCGGCGGCGGCCGGCAGCCCGAACGCGTACCGCGCCGCCGGCAACGCGCTCGGATCCAACCCGATCCCGATCGTCGTGCCCTGCCACCGCGTCCTCCACTCCGGCGGCGGCCTCGGCGGCTACACCGGCGGCCTCGATCGCAAGCGCTACCTCCTCGGCCTCGAGGGCGTGCTGGGCGCCTGACGGAACGAATCGGCCGCCCGCGGCGTTCGGGTGGGCAGCAACCAAGCACGCTCGAGATCGCTCACCGATGCGCAGGCTTCCCTTCGTCCTCGCGATCGTCATCGTCCTCGCCGCCTGCGGCTCCGATTCCGGCGGCAGCCGCTCGCCTGAACCAAGCGACGGAGGCGGCACCCGCGAGCCGGTGCTCGTCATCGTCGACGGAGAGCCGGGCGACGACGGGCTGACCGTGGCGCAGGCCATCGAGCATCAGCCGACCGACGACATCGTGGCCGTCACCGGCGCCCTGTTCGCGAACGCCGACGGCACGGTCCTGCTGTGCGACGCGATCGCCGAGTCGTTCCCGCCGCAGTGCGGCGGCGCGCGGATCCGGGTCGAGGGCCTCGACCTCGACACGATCGACGGGCTCCAGGTCGAGGGCGATGTCGCCTGGGCGGAGGGCGTGACGCTCCTCGGATCGGTCGAGTAGCCGCCGGGTCCCGGCACCGGGGAGCGGCATCGGCAGCGTCGAGTGCGATAATCGACGGAGCATGACGCTCACGAAGAAGCCGGAGTCGCGGCCCGCACCCGCCTCGTGGGGCCTCTCGGCCCGAGGCGCGGTCCCGTGGGAGTACGCGCCGGCGCCGGAGGCGACCGACCACGTCCACATCGAGCCCGAGTACGGGCTCTTCATCGGCAACGAGTTCCGGCCGTCGAAGCCGCGCAAGACGTTCACCGTCATCAACCCGGCCACCGAGGAGCCGCTGGCGAAGGTGGCGCACGCGTCGAAGGCGGACGTCGACCGGGCGGTGGCCACGGCCCGCGAAGCGCATCGGTCCAGCTGGGCAAGGCTGCCGGGCCGTGAGCGCGCGAAGTACCTCTACCGGATCGCGCGCATCCTCCAGGAGCGCAGCCGCGAGTTCGCCGTCGTCGAGTCGATGAACTCGGGCAAGCCGATCAAGGAGTCGCGCGACGTCGACGTGCCGCTCGCCGCGGCGCACTTCTTCTACTACGCCGGCTGGGCCGACAAGCTCGACTACGCGTTCCCGAACCGCGACCCGAAGCCGCTCGGGGTGGCCGCCCAGGTCATCCCGTGGAACTTCCCGCTGCTCATGCTGGCCTGGAAGATCGCGCCCGCCCTGGCGGCGGGGAACACCGTCGTCCTGAAGCCCGCCAGCACGACGCCGCTGACCGCCTACCTGTTCGCCGATGTCGTGCGCCAGGCCGATCTGCCGCCCGGCGTCGTGAACATCATCACCGGGCCGGGGGAGATCGGGATGGAGCTCGTTCGCCATCCCGACGTCGACAAGGTCGCCTTCACCGGCTCGACGGCCGTCGGGAAGATGATCGCGCGGGCCGTGGCCGGCACCAGCAAGAAGGTGACCCTCGAGCTCGGCGGCAAGGCGGCGAACATCGTCTTCGACGACGCGCCGCTCGACCAGGCCATCGAGGGCATCGTCAACGGCATCTACTTCAACCAGGGAGAGGTGTGCTGCGCCGGCTCGCGGCTCTTCGTGCAGGAAAGCGTGTACGAGCCGCTCATCGACAAGCTCAAGGCGCGCCTGTCGACCCTGCGCGTCGGCGACCCGCTCGACAAGAACACCGATATCGGCGCCATCAACTCGGCCGGGCAGCTGGCGAAGGTCCAGGAGCTCGTCGAGTCGGGGATCGAGGAGGGCGCCGAGATCTTCCAGCCCGACTGCGAGCTGCCCTCGCGCGGCTACTTCTTCCGCCCGACCCTGTTCACCGGCGTCAGCCAGTCGCATCGGATCGCGCAGGAGGAGATCTTCGGCCCGGTGCTGTCGGTGCTCACCTTCCGGACGCCGGAGGAGGCAATCGAGAAGGCGAACAACACCCCGTACGGCCTGTCGGCCGGCGTGTGGACCGAGAAGGGCAGCCGGATCTTCAAGATGGTCAGCGCCATGCGCGCCGGCGTGGTGTGGGCCAACACGTTCAACCGCTTCGACCCGACGTCGCCCTTCGGCGGCTACAAGGAGTCCGGCTACGGTCGCGAGGGCGGCCTCCACGGCCTCGGGGCGTACCTCGACCTGTCGAGCGGCAACGGCAGCGCGGGGAACGCGCGATGATCGACACCGGGCGCGCCGTCGAGATCGGCCTCGACGTGGTAGCCGATGGGATCGACGAGCCCTGGAAGCCGGTCGACGTCGCCACCGTGAACGACGCGGTGCTGCGCATGGCCCGGCTCGAGGGCACGTTCCCGTGGCACCACCACGACGAGGACGAGCTCTTCCTCTGCTGGCGCGGCGCCTTCCGGATCGAGATCGAGGGCCGCCCGCCGGTCATTCTCGAGCCCGGCGAGCTGTACGTCGTCCGGCGCGGGATCCGGCACCGCCCGGTGGCCGAGGCCGGTCCGGCCTACGCGCTCCTGCTCGAGAAGCCGGAGACGAGGCAGTACGGCGAGGAGGGGGCGGGCTGATGGCGCGCACGAAGGCCGCCACGGTGGCCCGCACGCGCCGCGCATCGGTGCTCGACGAGCGCACGCGGAACGTCCCGGCCACGACGAACGGCGCGGGCGCGCGTTCGGACCGGATCGGCGTGCGGAAGACGTACAAGCTCTATATCGGCGGCGCGTTCCCGCGCACCGAGTCCGGCCGCGCGTACGAGGTGTTCGGCGCGCGCGGCGAGCTCCTCGCCAACGCCTGCCGCGGGACGCGCAAGGACATCCGCGACGCCGTGCGGGCCGCGCGCAAGGCCCAGCCGGGCTGGGCGTCGAAGACGGCGTACAACCGCTCGCAGATCCTGTATCGCATCGCCGAGCTCATGGAGGGCCGGCGCGACCAGTTCGTGGCCGAGGTCATGGCCGCCGAGGGCATCTCCCGGGGTCGCGCCACCCGCGCCGTGGACGCCGCCATCGACCGCTGGGTCTGGTACGCCGGCTGGGCCGATAAGTTCCACCAGATGATCGGCACGGTGAACCCGGTGGCGGGGAGCTACTTCAACTTCAGCGTTCCCGAGCCGACCGGCGTCGTCGGCATCATCGCCCCGGAGGCCTCGTCGCTGCTCGGGCTCGTCAGCCGGCTGGCGCCGGCGATCGTGAGCGGCAACGCGGCGGTCGTCATCGCCTCCGAGTCGCGGCCACTGCCGGCCGTGACGCTGACGGAGGTGCTCGCCACGTCCGACCTGCCGGGCGGGGTCGTCAACCTCATCACCGGCCTGCGTCGTGAGCTCGTCGGCCACCTCGCTGGCCACATGGACGTGAACGGCCTCGACGCCTTCGGAGCCGATCCGGCCGAGGCGGCCACCCTCGAGGACGTGGCGGTCGAGAACGTGAAGCGCTTCGTCCGGCCGCCGAAGGGCGGCCTGGATCGCTACGACTGGCTGGCCGATGCGGCCCAGTCGCCCTACCTCATCGGCGAGTTCGTCGAGATCAAGACCGTCTGGCACCCCATCGGCGCCTGATCTCCGGCCGGTTCTGGGGCCCCGCCCTTCGCCCTCTGCGATTTTTCGAGGGTTTGGCGCCCGAGGTGGGCGCTTGGGCTACGCACCGCCGATTTATCGGTATGGGTGACGCCGGAAGGGCCGCTGATGGGCCTCCCGGGCTACGCACACACCGATAAATCGCACAGGCGTCGCCTGAACCCGCCCTTGGGGCGTCAACCGCCCGATGTATCTCTGGCGGCTGGCGTGGCCCGCTGACGCCAGGGCCGGATCCACAGGAAGCCATCGCGGCCCAGGTCGGTGCCGTCGCGCAGCGATCGCATGACCTCCCTCGACCCGGCCGGGAGATCGGCCCGAATGAGCGGCAGGTGCGGATCGATCAGCCGGCGGTTGCGCGCGGTGTCCTCGACCACCAGCACCAGCCGCACCGGCCGTTCGTGGCGGAGCTGGAGGGCGTCACGCTTGAGCATCGCCGCCCGCTTGGGTGCCTGGAGGTCGGGCACGCTGCGCTCGATCTCGTACACGACGATCTCGGTCGTGCTGAAGATGGCCAGGTCGGCGGCGCGTCCGAAGGAATCCCCGACCGGCAGCTCGAGCATCGGCTTGAGCGACGCATGCGCCTGGGAGATGAGGTACTGCGCGATGTGCAACTGACCGCTGTCGCGGAGATTCGGCCAATTCCCGGG
The DNA here is from genome assembly GCA_036262075.1 of Candidatus Limnocylindria bacterium. Taxonomy (GTDB): domain Bacteria; phylum Chloroflexota; class Limnocylindria; order QHBO01; family QHBO01; genus JACDBZ01. The sequence continues at coordinate 40,973 of DATAJO010000038.1, read as the reverse complement.
ATAGGCCTTCAGGCTGAGTCGCAGGCCGACGGCGGCCGCGACCGCGCACATCGTGTCGAGGTGAGCGCCCGCGTCGCCATGCACGACCCGTGCGACCGTCGACGCGGATACACCAGCCCGCCTCGCGACGGACTCGATCGAGTATCCGAGCGCCACGCGCGAGGTGTCCAGGTCGGCGCCGATGCGGGCGGCCATGTCATCCGCGTGCCGCCGTGCGCGTGGCTGCGGTCGGTGCAATCCCATGGGCCAATCATCGCGATGGGCGCTTACCCGGGGCTTACCCGGGGCTTACCGCCGGGCTTACCCGGGGCTTACCGCCGGGCTTACCGCCGGGCTTACCGCCGATTTATCGAGGGCTTGGCGCCTGGCGAGGGTCCTGGGGCTATGCCTCGCCGATATATCGGTGTGGGGGACGCCCAGGGCCTCCTCAAACGGCCACTCCGGCTACGCACACACCGATAAATCGCACAGGCATGGCCTCACAACGGCTCTCAGGCGTCAAACCCCCGAAAAATCGAACGGGGCGAACGGAGCCAACGGAACGGGGGAACGGAGCCAACGGAACGGGGGAACGGAGCAAGCGAGGGACGCTAGAGCCAGCCGCGGCGGCGGAAGAAGACGACCATGGCCAGCAGCGTGACGAGCATGACGGCCAGGATGATCCAGAAGGCGGCCGCGCTCGACTCGCCCGGGAAGTGGACGTTCATGCCGAAGATGCTGGCCAGCAGCGTGAGCGGCAGGACGACGACGCTGAAGGCGGTGAGCACGCGCAGGCCGTCGTTGAGCCGATGCGAGATGACCGACTCGTTCGTGCTCTCGAGGCCGGTGACGATCTCCATGAAGTTCTCGAGCACGTCCCAGATGCGCTCGGAGGCATCGGTCAGGTCGTCGAAGTAGATGTCGAGCTCCTCGGTTAGGTAGCGCTGCTTGGCGCGCTCGAGGGCACGGAACACGGCGCGCTGCGGCCGGATGATGGCGCGGAAGTTGATGATCTCCTGCTTCGCGTTGCTGATGTCGCGCACGATCTCCGACGATCGGCCGCCCTCGAAGATGTCGTCCTCCAGGCGCCGCAGCTTGCGGCCGATCTGGCCGAGCATCGGGAAGCTGGCGTCGAGGCATCGGTCCAGGATCTGGTACAGCAGGAATCCCGATCCCTGGCTCATCAGCTGCTCGCGCACCTCCTCGCGGGTCCTGGCGCGCTCGAACAGCGAGGGGAGCGGGACGATCTCCTCGTTCGGCAGGGTGATGACGAAATCCGGGCCGACGAAGATGTCGAGCTCCGCGGGGTGCAGCCGGTTGCGCTCCTTGTCGAAGCGCGGGAACTGCATGACGAGGAACAGGTACTCGGGGTACTCGTCGACCTTCGGGCGCTGGTTGTGGCTGGCGACGTCCTCGAGGTCGAGCTCGTGGAAGCCGAACGTCTCCGACAGCCAGAGCCGATCCGCGAGCCGCGGCTCGTCGATGTTCACCCAGCGCAGGGTCGGCGTCTCGACGATCTCGGGTCGCGGCTCGAGCACGGCCTCCTCGGTGCCCTCGGCGGCGGGCACGGCCCGGCCGCGCCGGAGGCGGCGCGGGACGCGGAGCAGGTTGCGGCCGCGGTCGCGGTCGGGTCGCGTCGGGACGGCCATGCGCGGATCATGGCACGCGGCCTCGACGTGGGGAACGCCGTCCGAGCCTAGAATTGGCCGATGCCCCGACCCCGCAGCGTGTCGCGCAGCGGCGACGCGGTGATCAGCAATGCCGAGCTGGCGCGCATCTTCACCGAGATCGGCGACATGCTCGAGATCCTCGGCGAGGTCGTGTACAAGGCGGTCGCCTACCGACGTGTCGCCGATGCCATCGCGCGCTATCCGGACGACGTCGCCTCGCTGTTCAGGCGCGGCACCCCGCCGAAGCTGCCCGGCGCCGGTTCGGCGCTGAACCAGAAGCTGGCCGAGCTGGCCGAGACCGGACGGCTCGAGTATTACGACCGGCTGCGGGCCCAGGTGCCCGACGGCCTGCTCGAGATCCTGAAGATCCCGGGCGTCGGGCCGAAGACGGTCCGCCTGCTCCAGACCGAGCTCGGCATCGACTCGGTCGAGGCGCTGCGGGCGGCGGCCGAGGAGGGCCGGCTGCGGCACGTGAAGGGCCTGTCGGAGCGCGCCGAGCAGAACATCCTCGAGGGCATCGCGCGCATGGCGCGCGTGTACGACCGCATGCTCATCCACGACGCCGATGCGCTCGTGGCGGGCATCCTGGAGCGCCTGCGCGACACGCCCGGCGTGCACCGCATCGAGGTGGCCGGCTCGCTCCGCCGACGGCGGCCGACGATCGGCGACCTCGACCTGCTCGCCGCGGTCGACGACCCGCACGCGGTCATCGCCGCGCTCGACGGGCTGCGGGAGGTCGACAAGGTCGTCGCCGCCGGGACCGACAAGACGAGCATCCTGCTGGCCGAGGGCCCGCGCGTCGACCTCATGGTCTGCCGCCCCGAGGCGTGGGGCACGCACCTCGTCCATTTCACCGGAAGCAAGGACCACAACATCGCGCTGCGCGGCATGGCGCTCGACCGCGGCCTGTCGCTGTCGGAGAAGGGCTGGAAGGTCATCGACACCGGCGAGCTGCTGCTCGACGCGGAGGAGGCCGATGCGTACGCGCGCCTGGGCCTGCCGTGGATCCCGCCCGAGCTGCGCGAGGGCGACGGCGAGATCGAGGCCGCCCTGGCCGGTGAGCTGCCCGAGCTGGTGACGCACGCCGACGTGCGCGGCGACACCCACACCCACTCCGACTGGAGCGACGGCGTCGACGCGATCGAGGTCATGGCCCGTGCGGCGCGCGACCGCGGCCTCGAGTACATCGTGCTCACCGACCACTCGCCGTCGCTCGGCGTGGCTCGCGGGCTCGTCCCGGAGCGGGTCGAGGAGCAGCGGGCGGTCATCGCGGCCCTGAACGCCGAGCTGGCGCCGTTCCGCGTGCTCCACGGCACCGAGCTCGAGATCCGGGCCGATGCGACGCTCGACTACCCCGACGAGCTGCTCGAGCGCTACGACCTCGTCATCGCCAGCATCCACACCGGGCGCAGCCAGGCCTCCGAGCAGCTCACCAGGCGCGCCCTGGCGGCGATCGAGAATCCGCACGTCGACGTGCTGGCCCATCCGTCGGGACGGGTCGTGAACCGCCGCGACCCGCTGCCGCTCGACTGGCCGCGCGTCTTCGAGGCTGCGGCGCGGACCGGGACGGCGCTCGAGATCAACGGCAGCCCGCGGCTCGACCTCGACGACTCGCTGGCGCGCGCCGCGGGCCAGGCCGGCGCGCTGCTCACCGTGGCGTCGGACGCGCATCGCACCGAGGAGCTCGACCAGCAGCGCTACGCCGTCGACCTCGCGCGTCGCGCGTGGCTGACGCGCGACCAGGTCCTCGCCACCCGCACGGCCGACGAGCTCGTGGCGCGGCACCGATGATCGGACGGCTGTTCGGCGACCGGCGACGGATCGCGGCCCTGCGGCGGATCGACCGGCCGGCGGCCATCGGTCTCGCCATCCTCCAGGCCCTGGTGGCGGCGGTCGGCTGGTTCGTCGAGCCGATCTGGCTCGCCGCCGCGGTTGCCGCCCAGCTCGTGCTCGGCGGCATCGGCGCGGTGTGGGTCATGGGGCCCGCGCGCAGCCATCTCGGCCTGGCGCGCTACGCCATCCCGGCCATGGCGGGCATCGCCGCCACGCTCTTCGGCCGGCTCATCCCCGGCGGGCTCGCCGTCCTCCTCGTTCCGATCGTCGCCGTGCTGCTGTGGTCGGTGACGTACCTCGAGCTCCGCGCCGAGGGCGGCGCCGGGGGACGCACGATGCGCGACCTGCTCCTCACCCTCATGGTCTTCGCCGGCGTGGCCGGCCTGTTCGCGCTGTTCGGGATGCAGACCTGGCCGACGCCGCTGGCGCTCGTCGCGCTCCTCGTCCTGCCGGCCACGATGCGCAGCGCCGAGCTCCGCGGCCGCCTCGGCGCCGAGGGCTTCGGCCAGGCGCTCGTCCACGTCCTGGCCGTGTCTCAGATCGGCGCGGCAGCGATCTTGCTCGACCTGCCGATCGCGGCAACCGCTGCCCTCATCGCCCTCGCGTTCTACACCTGGGCCGGCGCCGCGGACGCGCTGGGGCAGGGAGCGTCCGGTCGGTCTGTGGCCGTGGAGTTCGGTTCGCTGGTGCTCATCGGCCTCGTCGTCGGCCTCGTCGTCGGCCCCATCCTCGCCGCTCGCTGAGCGCCGGGAGGGGTCGCGTTGACACCCCTCTGGGCCGGTGGTACAAGAGGGCGCCCTCGGGCCGGGACGGCCCACGATGCCCCTCGAAATGTTGGGAGAGCTCACAACGCTCATGGCGATTGGAGAAGCGGACAGCACCACCCGGCAGCGGCGTCAGCTGGCCGAAGCGGCCATCGGACACGCGACCAGGGGAGACTGGGAAGCCGCGGTCGAGACGAACCGGCAGCTCCTCGAGCTGGGTCCGGACATCGACGCCTACAACCGGCTCGGCAAGGCGCTCGCCGAGCTCGGGCGCACCGAAGAGGCGCTCGAGGCGTACGAGCAGGCCCTCGAGCGCGACGGGACGAACCGCATCGCGCAGCGCAACGTCGAACGGCTCCGCCTGCTGACGGCGAACGCGAAGGGCAAGAAGAACGGCAAGGGACGCCCGGAGAAGGCGCCGGCCACCGTGTTCATCGAGGAGATGGGCAAGACCGGGCGCGCCCGGCTCATCAACCTCGGCGGCCCGGAGGTGCTCGCGCCGCTCTCGCCCGGCGACGCGGTCGAGCTGGTGGCCGATGGCGACGAGCTGCGCGCCCAGGTCGGCGACGCCACGATCGGCATCGTCGAGCCCCGCATCGCGGCCCGGCTCCTGAAGCTCATGGCCAGCGGCAACCGCTACGAGGCGGCGATCACGACGATCGGCGACGGGACGACCGAGCCGACGATCATCATCCGCGAGGTCTTCACGCACCCGTCGAACTTCGGGAAGGTCTCGTTCCCCACGCTCGCGGTGGCGGCGGGTGGCGTCAGACCGTATCTGAAGGGCAGCGCACTTCGCTACGATGATGACGACGAGCCCGAGGAGATCGACGAGGACTCGGAGGAGGTCGAGGAGCTCGACACGACCCTTCCCGAGTACTCCGGCGAGCCGGAGGACGAAGAGGAGCCGATCGAAGAGCCATAGCGGATGAGCGACGCGGAACGGGCACGGCTCCAGCACGTCGTCCTTCCGCGGCCCTCCGCCGGCGCCTCGTTCATCGACCGCTACCTCCCGGCACCGGCGGACAACCTCCTCGACGCCGAGCTCGGCGCCTTCGCGGCGGCGGGCGACACCGTGCTCGATCCCTGGGCCGGCACCGGCTGGACCGCGCGTCGCGCGATCGCGCATGGCATGCGCGCCGTCGCCGCCGACGCCAGCCCGTTCGCCCAGCTCGCCGCCGTGGCGTACCTCGCGGCGCCCGACACCGCCGTCCTCGACGCCGCGTTCGCCCAGCTGGCCGCCTCGCGCCGCATCGACGTGCCGCTCAGGCAGCACATCGAGGAGCTGTACGCCTCGCGCTGCGCCGCCTGCCGGCGGCCGGTCGTCGTGGACCAGTTCATCTGGCCGCGAGATGCCGACGCGCCCGGCCGCAAGATCTACCGCTGCGCCGGCTGCGAGGCGGCCCTCGGCGGCCCGTCGGAGCGGGTCGCGCCGGTCGACGAGGTCGACCTCGCCAAGCTCGGGATCGAGGGCCACGAGGTCCCGCCGGACGAGGCTGAGCCCGATGCCGTGCCGGAGCCCGCGGTGGCGTTCGAGGACCCCGATGTGCCGCTCGGCGAGCCCGATGCGCCGCTCGGCGAGCCCGATGTGCCGCTCGGCGAGGGCGGCGAGCCCCCGGCACCGCCGCGACCCTCGATCGACCCGCCCACCGGCGGCCCGCGCTACGCCTCGACCGTGCGGCCGGAGCCCGTGCCGGTGGCGGCCGCCGACGGGCTGCGCCAGAGCCCGCAGTACGTCGAGCTCCGCGCGCGCTTCCCGGTCCTCGACGGCCGCGACGACCTCGTCGAGGAGGTGCTCGGCCTGTACACGCCGCGCAACCTGTACGCGCTCCACGCCATCGGCGCGAAGATCGACACGGAGATCCGCGACGTGCCGACGGCAGCCGTCATGCGGCTCGCCCTGGCCGCCTGCCTCCTGCCCGCCAGCCGGCTGAACGGCTATCCCGGCCGCGTCGCCTCGCTCCGCATCGCCGGCGGCCACGTCCGCCAGCCGGCAAGCCGCCATCAGCGCGAGCTGAACGTGTGGCGCGCCTTCGAGGAGGCGTACCTCGAGGTGCGTGACGGGATCGCTCGCACCGACCGCGGCCGCGCCGAGACGCGCTTCGCCGGCGACTTCGGGGAGCTCGGCGGCATCGGCGCCGCCAACGTCCTGTGGCTCCGCAGCCGGCCCGCGGTGGTCGGGCAGTACGTCCCGGCCGACGGGGTCGACTTCGTGCTCAGCGCCCTCCGCCCGCAGCCGACGATCGACGAGCTGTCGTTCGAGTACCTCGCCACGGCCTGGGTCCTCGGCCGCGAGGCGGCCGAGACGCTGCGCCTGGAGCCGATCTTCGGCGGCGGCCACGCCGACGGCGTCGAGGCCACCGCCCTGCGCCACGGCCTCACCTCGGCGGCGGGCGCGCTCAAGCCGGGTGGCTGGTGCAGCCTCCTGCTCGACGACGGGGATCCCGAGCGGCTCCTCACGGTCGCGCTGGCCGCCACGGCCGCCGGGCTCGAGCTCGTCGACGTGATCCATCGCGAGTCGGCGCGCTCGGGCGACGGGATCGTGCTCCACCTCCGCCGTCGATCGGGCGAGGACCGCCTGCGCGAGGCGGTGCGTGCCGGGCCGCTGCGGCTCGGCGCCGAGGGCGGCCATCTCACCTACCCGGAGCTCGCCGCGGCCATCGACCGTGCGGCCGGCGCGCTGCTCCGCGATCGGGGCGAGCCCGCCGGCCTGACCCGCATCGTGGCGGCCATCGTCGACGACCTCGCCCGGACCGGGCTGCTGGCGCGCCTGGCGCACACGCGCGGCAGCGACGAGGGGCCCGGCGACCGCATCGACGGCGGGGGTCCGGCGCTCATCGCCAGCCTCGTCCACGAGGAGCTGTGGCGCGACGACCATCCGACCCTCGTCCGCATCGGCGACGAACGCCGGCCGATGTGGTGGCTGCGCAACCCCGAGCTCGCCGAGCGTCCGCTCGCCGATCGGGTCGAGTGGGCGACGTGGTCGGTCCTGTCGACCGCCGGCTCGATCGACGAGGAGGCGTTCTTCGACCGCATCCACCGGCTCTTCCCCGGCCTCCAGGCGCCCGACGAGGAGCTCGTGCGCGCCTGCCTCGAGTCGTATGCCATCCCCGGCGAGCGCGGCGGGATCGCCACCGGCGACGAGCTGGCCGCCCGATCGGCCGATCACGCGCGCGTCCTGGCCACCCTCGTCGACTACGGTCACCGGCTCGGGCTGCGGACCTGGATCGCCGCGCGCGAGCACGATCGGCCGCACGAGGGCGCACCGCTCGTGGACACGCTCACCGACGAGGAGCGCCGCGTCTACCTGCCGCTCGTCGTGCGCGCCCCGGCCGAGGCGCTCGGGGCGGTCGACGCGCTGTGGTACGTCCGCGGGCGACTCGCCTTCCTGTTCGAGGTCGAGTGGACGGCGATGGTCGGCGAGGCGGTTCTCGACCGCGGCCGCGCCATCCCGGTCGGGGAGCAGCAGGCCCGCTTCCTCGTCATCCCCGCCGAGCGCGCCGAGCTCCTGCGACTGAAGCTGTCACGCTCGCCCTGGCTGCGTGCCGAGATCGAGCGCCAGAACTGGCACGTCCTGAAGTGGCAGCACCTCGACACGCTCGCGGCGCGGCCCGGCGCCCGCCTCGAGTGGCTCGAGCCGGTCCTCGGCCTCGACCCGCTCATCGAGCGTGGCGGCGAGCAGCTCACGATGTTCGGCGAATAGCGCATCGGCGAGCCGAAAATCGCTTGCTCGCTTGATTCGCCGCGCGTATTCTCACCCGGGAGTGCCGTGGTTCCCCCCTGCGGCACTCCCGCTTTTCCTGCGCGGTCGGTGCCCGGGCGTCAGCCGGCGCGCGCCGCCCGTCGCGGACCACGGCGGCCCATCGCGCGACGCACGACGGCCATCACCTCCTCGACGTAGGGCTGGCCCTGGCCCGACTCGATGGCATGGGCCAGGCAGCCGTCGATATGGTCCTCGAGCAGCAGCAGCGCGACCTCGTCCGCTGCCGCGGTCATGGCCTCGACCTGCTGGAGGACGTCGAGGCAGTAGGCCTCCTCCTCGACCAGGCGCTGGATGCCGCGCGCCTGGCCCTCGATGCGGCGCAGCCGAGTGACGAGGTCCCTGCGGTCCTTCGTGTAGCTGTGCCGGAAATGGGCGCCCCGCTCGTGCGCGTCGTCGGTCGTCGCCATACTGGAGGGCAGTATGCGGGCCGCCACCCGAGGGGTCAACGAACCGCCGTCGCCGATGCGGGTAGCATGGATGCCATGAGCCCCCTGGAGCGCCACGACCTCGTCTCACCCCTCGAGCGCGTGCTCGTCGTGATCAGCCATCCCGATGACGCCGAGTTCGGCGCCGGGCCGACGATCGCCGCCCTGACCGCGGCCGGCGCGCGCGTCGACTACGTCGTGACGACCGACGGGTCGAAGGGCACCGATGACCCGGACGTGCGCCCGGAGGAGCTCGCCGCCACCCGGATGGCCGAGCAGCGTGCCGCGGCCGACATTCTCGGCGTGACGGATATCGTCCACCTCGGCTATCCCGACGGCTACCTCACGCCCTCGCTCGACCTGCGCCGGGATATCACGCGCCAGATCCGTCGCTATCGGCCGGACCTCGTCATCACCCAGAACCCGCAGCGCCGGCTCGACTTCAACCCGTTCATCGGCCATCCCGACCACCTCGCCACCGGCGAGGCGACGCTGGCCGCGGTCTATCCGGCGGCGCGCGACCACCTGAACTTCCCCGAGCTGTGGACCGAGGAGCACCTCGAGCCGTGGAAGGTGCGCCAGGTCCTCCTCACCGGCGTCGAGGAGCCCAACCTGTGGGTCGACGTGGCCGAGACGTTCGACCTCGGCCTGGAGTCGATCCTGGCGCACACCAGCCAGGTGGAGCCGGGCGAGGTGGAGGAGCGGATGCGCGAGCGGGCGCGGCTGGTCGGCGAGCCGCAGGGCATCGGCATGGCCCAGGCGTTCCTCTCGATCGTCATCGAATGACCCGTCGCGGCGGCGGGGGAGGCGGAGGCTGGGGCCGATTCGGCCGGCCCGAGCCCGACCTGACCCGTCGCCCCGGCAGCGAGGGTCGCACGCTGCGGCACATCGCCGGATTCTTCGCCCCCTATCGCGGACGGCTGGCGTTCATCGCCGTCCTCATCCTCATCACGGTCAGCATCGGCGTCGTCAACCCGATCCTGCTGAAGCTGATCATCGACAACCTGACCGGGCCGCAGGACCTCGAGCTCCTGTACCTCCAGGCGGGGCTGATGATCGTGCTGCCGATCGTGACGAGCGCGATCGGCGTCTGGCAGAGCTACCTGTCGAACGTCGTCGGCCAGCGGGTCATGGACGACCTGCGCCTCGCGCTGTATCGGCATCTGCAGTGGATGCCGCTGCGCTTCTTCACCGAGACGCGGACCGGCGAGATCCAGAGCCGGATCAGCAACGACGTCGGCGGCGTCCAGTCGGTCGTCACCGATACGGCCGCGTCGCTGCTCAGCAACTTCGCCACGGTCGCCACGACCGTGATCGCGATGTGGATCCTCGACTGGCGGCTCACCCTGCTCAGCCTCGGCCTGCTGCCGGTCTTCGCCTACATCACCTACCGCGTCGGCAAGGTGCGGCGCGAGGTGTCGACTCTCACCCAGCGCTCGCTGGCCGAGGTGAGCGCCATCACCGAGGAGTCGCTCAGCGTGTCGGGGATCCTGCTCAGCAAGACGTTCGGCCAGCAGGAGGCCTCGATCGACCGATTCGCGCGGGAGTCGCGGCGCCTCGGCGACCTCCAGATCCGCGGCCAGATGATCGGCCGCTGGTTCTTCGCGCTGATCGGCACGTTCTTCAGCATCATGCCGGCCTTCGTGTACCTCGTGGCCGGCGTCCTGATCATCGGCGGCGATACGAGCGTCTCGATCGGCACGATCGTCGCGTTCACGACGCTCCAGTCGCGCCTGTTCTTCCCCCTCGGCCAGCTGCTCAACGTCCAGGTCGAGATCCAGGGCGCGCTCGCGCTGTTCGACCGGATCTTCGAGTACCTCGAGATGGAGCCCGATATCAAGGATCCGCCCGATGCCGTCGTGCTCGACCCGGCCACGGTGCGCGGCGAGGTCCGCTTCGACCACGTCTGGTTCCGCTACCCGGTGGCGCCGGCCCAGGTCGAGGTGGCGGATGAGGCGGCCGAGGCCGAGGCGGAGGGACGCGCCGTGCCGACCACCGTCCAGCCCTTCGCCCTCGAGGACATCGACTTCACCGCCCGCCCCGGTGAGCTCGTCGCGCTCGTCGGGCCGTCGGGGAGCGGGAAGACGACGACCACGTACCTCATCCCGCGGCTCTACGACGTCGACTCCGGCTCGGTCTCGATCGACGGCATCGACGTGCGCCGCATCTCGCTCCTGTCGCTCGGGCGCATCATCGGCTTCGTGACCCAGGAGACGTACCTGTTCCACGACACCATCCTCGCCAACCTGCGCTACGCGAAGCCCGATGCGACCATGGCCGAGATCGAGGAGGCCGCGCGCGCGGCCGCGATCCACGACCGCATCCTCGAGCTGCCCGAGGGCTACGACACCGTCGTCGGCGAGCGCGGGTACAAGCTGTCGGGCGGCGAGAAGCAGCGCGTCGCCATCGCCCGGGTGCTGTTGAAGGACCCGCGCATCCTCATCCTCGACGAGGCCACCTCGGCGCTCGACACCGTGTCGGAGCGGCTGATCCAGGCGGCGCTCACGCGGCTCATGGAGGGCCGCACGACGATCGCCATCGCGCATCGCCTCTCGACGATCCTGCGGGCCGACCAGATCCTCGTCATGCAGCGCGGCCGCATCGTCGAGCGTGGCACGCACGCCGAGCTCATCCGCCAGGGCGGCCTCTACGCCCGGCTCTCGGCCGAGCAGTTCGGCATGGAGGGCCTCGCGGCGCAGCCCGGCTAGATCTTCGGGCTCGATCCACACCGGTCACGTGGCCGGCGCGGGGGCCGCGCCTCGTGCCAGACGGCCCCGCATGCGACACTGACCGCATGCCGAACCGCCTCGCCGGCGAGACGAGCCCGTACCTGCTCCAGCACGCCCACAACCCGGTCGACTGGTACCCGTGGGGTCCCGAGGCACTGGAGCGGGCGAAGGCCGAGGACAAGCCGATCTTCCTGTCCATCGGCTATGCCGCGTGCCACTGGTGCCATGTCATGGAGCGCGAGTCGTTCGAGAACCCGGACATCGCGGCGCTCATGAACGAGCAGTTCGTGTCCATCAAGGTCGACCGCGAGGAGCGGCCCGACCTCGACGACGTGTACATGGCCGCGGTGCAGGCGATGACCGGCTCGGGCGGCTGGCCGATGAGCGTCTTCCTCACGCCCGACCTCAAGCCGTTCTTCGGCGGCACGTATTTCCCGCCCGAGGACCGGCACGGCATGGCCGGCTTCCCGCGCGTCCTCGCCGCGGTGGCCGATGCGTACCGCACCCGTCGCGCCGAGGTCGAGCAGCAGGCCGAGGCGCTCGCCTCGCACCTCGCGGCCCAACTGGCGCCACCCGCCGGCGGCGCCGAGCCGGAGCGCCGGCAGCTCGAGGCAGCCGTCGCGCGCCTTGGGGCGAGCTTCGACGAGGCGCACGGCGGCTTCGGTGGCGCGCCGAAGTTCCCGGCGCCGATGATCCTCGAGTTCCTCCTCCGCGCGTGGCGCCGCAGCGGCGACCCGGCGACACTGCGCATGGTGACGCGCACGCTCGACGCGATGGCCGACGGCGGCATCTACGACCAGCTCGGCGGCGGCTTCGCGCGCTACAGCACCGATGCGCAGTGGCTCGTCCCGCACTTCGAGAAGATGCTGTACGACAACGCGCTGCTGGCCCACGCCTACCTCGAGGGGTATCGCGCCACCGGCCACGATCGCTACGCCGACGTCGCGCGCAGGACGCTCGACTTCATGCTCGCCGAGCTCCGCACCGACGAGGGCGGCTTCGCGTCGGCGCTCGACGCCGACAGCGAGGGGGTCGAGGGCAGGTTCTCCGTCTGGTCCTACGACGAGTTCATGTCGGTCCTCACCGATGCGGGCCTCGATGATGCCGAGCGGGCCGTACTGGCCGATTACTGGGGGGTTACCAGGGCCGGCAACTGGGACGGCACGAACGTCCTCCATCGGCCGCGGGGCACCGATGCGCCGGCCGACCTCGTCGAACGCGCACGCGCCGCACTGCTCGTGGCCCGCGAGCGACGGGTGCGGCCGGCACGCGACGACAAGCAGCTGGCTGCCTGGAACGGCCTCGCCCTGCGCGCCCTCGCCCTCGCGGTGCTCGTGCTGGGTGACGAGCGCTACGCCACGGCCGCCGCGGAGCTCGTCGCCTTCGTCGAGCATGGGCTCCTGCGCGACGAGGACCGCCTGTGGCGCACGGCGCGCGCCGGAACGGCGCACACGCCGGGCTTCGCCGAGGACTACCTCGCGCTTGCTGACGGTCTGCTCGTTGCCCACGGCGCGCTCGGCACGGCCGGCCCGCTGCTGCTGGCCCGCCGCCTCGTGGATCGTGCCATCGTCGACTTCTGGGACGAGGCGTCGGGCACGTTCCGCGACACGTCGGACGAGCACGATCGCACCGTCGCCCAGCCGCGCGGGCTCGTCGACAACGCGACGCCATCGGCCAACGCGCTCGGTGCCGACGTCCTGCAGCGCCTGGCCCTCCTGACCGGCGAGGCGGGCTACGCGCGGCGGGCCGATGCGATCCTGCGCGCCATCGGTCCGGCCCTCGATCGCCAGCCGAGCGCCTTCGGCCGGATGCTGGCGGCCGCGGATCGGCGGCTCGGAGAGCCGATCGACGTCGTCGTCGCCGGCGAACCGTCGGCCACCGTTACGCTGCGGCGGGCGGCGGTCGCGCCGTACGTCCCGGACCTCGTCCTCACCACGGTCGCCGATGGCGACCCGCACGCCGGCTGGCCGCTGTACGAGGGCAAGGGCACGGCGGACGGGAGACCGATGGCGTACGCCTGCCGCGGCTACGCCTGCGACGCGCCGACCGGCGATCCGGATGAGCTGCGCGCCCAGGTCGAGCGCCTGGCCCCCGCAGCGACGGCCCCCTGAACGACGGCCCCCGGAACGGCCTAGCCGGCGAGGAAGCAGAGGATCACCGTCCGGCGCGGGTTGTCGCGGTTCGGGTCGAGCAGCGCGATCGACTGCCAGGTGCCGAGCGTCATGCGACCACCCACGACGGGGACGGTGAGCGAGGGAGACGCCAGCAGCGGCAGCACGTGATCGGCCCCGTGGCCCGGTGAGCCGTGGCGGTGGCGCCAGCGGTCGTCGCGCGGCAGGAGCCGGTCGAGCGTCGCGAGCAGGTCGGCGTCCGAGCCAGCGCCGAGCTCGACGACGACGATCCCGGCCGTGGCGTGCGGCACGAAGACGGTGAGCAGGCCGTCGGTGGCGGCGACGTCGCGGAGGAACGACGCGCAGGCATCGGTCAGGTCGGCGAGGGCCGGCTGGCGGCCGGTCTGGATCGTGAGCTCACGCGTCTCCATCGGTCCGGTGGCTCCTACGGCTGCCCGTACGAGTGCTCGCCGACGATGAACAGGCCGGCGCCGATGTAGGTGAACAGGACCGCGGCGAAGCCCAGGACGATGAGCCAGGGCGCGGCGGCGGACCACCGGTCGCGGCGGCCCGCGACGTGGAGGTAGGCGCCGAACACGACCCAGGTCGCCGCCGCGGCGAGCTCCTTGGGGTCGTTGCTCCACGGTGCGCGCCAGGCGAGGTTGGCCCACACCGCGCCGAGGACGATCGCGACCGTCAGCACCGGGAAGGCCAGCAGCACGGCGCGATGCCCGACCGCGCGCGCCACCGAGGCCGACGGCAGCAGGCCGATCCGATCGCCGGCAGCGCGCTGGCCGATCTCGGCGGCCGCCGCCGCGAACGCGACCCCCGCCAGCGCGTAGGCCCCGACGGCCGTCCCGACGTGAACGGTGAGGAGCAGCGGCTGCTGGAGCGCGGGGACGAGCGGGTCGATCCGATCGGGGAGGGCGATCGCGACGCCGAGCAGCGCGGCGCCGAGGAGCGCGACGACGGGCGCCAGCCCGGCGATCGGCGTCGTGCGCGCCACGGCCAGGTAGCTGCCGAGCAGCGCGGCGGCGAAGGCGATGCTGAACTCGTGGAGGTTCGACCACGGGGCGTGGCCGACGAGGATCGTGCGCCAGGCGACCGCCACGACGAGCAGGACGAAGGCGAGCGCCACCGCGCCGAGCATCCATCGCGCGCCGCGTCGCGGGGCATCGGCTTCCGGCGAGAGCGACGGGCCGGTCGCGGGCAGGGGTGCGGGACGTGGCACGACCACGGCGAGGGCGATCCCGGCCGTCGCCGTCGCGAGGAGGACGACCAGGGAGCCGAGGAGGAGGATGGTGATCGGGGTCACGGCGTGCTCCCGGGCGTTCGGGTTCGGGCGGAGCCCGACCCGGCGAACCGCGTCAGGCGGTCAGCAGGCCGCCGGTGACGCCGGTCGGGGTCCCGCAGCGGTAGCAGGACGTCGCCGAGGCCAGCTGAGTTGCCCCGCACGTCGCGCAGTCGAGCACGAGGTCACGCTCGCAGGCGGTGCAGAAGCGGGCGCCGAGCGGGTACTGGAGCCCATCGTGCGGGCAGTACGGGAGGCCGCGTGGGGCCTCCGGCAGGGCGTCCTCCTCACGCCTCGGCAGCGCGACGGCCTGCTGCACGCCGTACATCTCGCGCAGGCCGACCTGGCTGACGCGCAGGTAGCCGATGAGCAGCCACAGCAGGTAGAGCCCGACGAGCCCGATGAGGAGGTAGGGGAAGATGCCGGCCAGCCAGGTCAGCGGCTCGGACGACACCCACTCGATGGCTTCGCGGATGAACTCCATTGCCGGCCGATTCTAGCATCGGCCCGACGGCCGACGGCGGTCCGCTACACTCGGACGACCCGATGACCCGTCCACGCCTCGACCCGCGTCTGCCGCTCACCGAGCTGCACGTCCATCTCGGCGCCGCGGTCACGCCCGCGATCATGTGGGGCATCGCGCACGCCCAGGGCATCCGCCTGCCGACCAAGGACTACTGGGCGTTCAGCGACCTCATCACCGTCGGTCGGCGGCGTCGCTCGTTCGCCGCGTACCTCGAGCTCTTCCACTGGACCGAGCTGATCCAGTCCTCGCCGATCGCCATCGAGCGCAGCGTGTACGAGGTCATCGGCGGGGCGTACCGCAAGAACAACATCACCCAGCTCGAGGTGCGCTTCAACCCGATGAAGCGCAACCGCGGCGGCGAGCAGGACCTCGACCACATCATCGCCGCCGCCGTGCGCGGCATGGACCGCGCCGTGCTCGAGTACCCCCAGGTCCGCGCCGGCCTCGTGTTCTGCCTCGACCGCGCCTTCAGCCACGAGCTGAACGAGATCATCGCCGCCAAGGCCATCGCCTGGCGGAGCCGCGGCGTGGTGGGCATCGACATCGCCGGTCCGGTGGTCGAGGGCTTCCGCTTCGCCGAGTACGCCCAGCTCTACGCCGAGTGCCGCCGTGCCGGGCTGGGGCTCACCGTCCACGCCGGCGAGACGGGTGGGGCCGATGAGGTGCGCGAGGCGCTCGAGGCGCTCGAGCCGGACCGCATCGGCCATGGCGTGCACAGCGCCGATGACCCGTCGGTGATGGCCATGCTTCGGGAGCGGGGCACCGTGCTCGAGGTGTGCCCGACCTCGAACCTGAGCACGCGCGTCGTCAGTGACGTCAATCACCTGCGGCGCATCCTGCGCAGCCTGCTCGACCACGAGGTGCCGCTCACGTTCAGCACCGACGGGCCGGAGATGCTGCGCAGCTCCCTGCGCGACGAGCTCCTGTTCCTGCTCAGCCACGGGATCCTCGACCTCGACGAGGTGCGGCGCGCCGTCGACGTCGGGCACGCGTCGAGCTTCCTCGATCGGGCGCCGACGATCGAGTCCTCGGTCACCGGGGCGACCGGCAACGGACGCGCTGCGATCCCGGTCGGAGGGCGGGCGTAGGCCCGTATACTCCGGCCGTGTCCTCCCTGTGGCGTCCCATTCGCGAACGGAACCCTGCCCGCAGCCTGATGGTCATCGTCGCCCATCCGGGTGACGAGGCGTTCGGCTTCGGTGGCGCGATCGCGTCGGCCGCGGCCGCCGGCGCCTACGTCGTCGTCGTGTGCGTGACCCGCGGCTGGTTCGACTCGCGGCTGCTCGAGAAGCCGCCGGCCCCGGGCGGGAAGAACCGCGACGTCAAGGAGGGCGCCATCACCTGGCGCAACCTCGACACCGTGCGCGAGGACGAGCTGCGCCGTTCGGTCGCCATGCTCGGCGTGCGCGTGGTGCGGATGCTCGACTACGCCGAGGGCGACCTCGACCTGGTCGACTACGACCAGCTCGTGGCGCGCATCGTCGAGCCGATCCGGATGCATCGGCCGGAGGTCATCGTCTCGTTCGGCCCGGACGGGGTCACCGGCGACACCGATCACGTCGTCCTGGCCCGCGCCGTCGCCGATGCCTATCGGCTGGCCGCCCAGCCGCTCGCCTTCGAGGACGACATCGAGGAGGACCAGGTCGCCTGGCGCGCCGCCAAGCTCTACCAGCTCGTCGTGCCGCAGTCCGCGGTGCAGGCCGCGCTCGGCGATCGCGCGCCCGGCGACATCGGCTCCGATGCCGAGCCGACGCTGGCCCTCGAGCTCGGCGATCTCGCGCAGCTCAAGCTCGCCGCGATCAGCCGCCACGTCACGCAGACCGGCTCGGCCGGCCCCTTCCACGACTGGGATCCGGCGGCTCGCGACGCCTGGCTGGCGAGGGAGCACTACCGCCTCGCGGCCTCCGCCGTGCCGGTCCACGCCACCGAGTCGAGCCTGTTCGACGGCCTTCCCTAGGCGCGCCCGGGGCGGCCCATCCGGACCGCCGGTGTGAACGTCACGCCGGCCTCTGTTACGCTCGTTGCAGCCGCAACAGCCCACGTTCCGCATCGGCCCCGCTATGAGGTGCCCCGAGCACAGCCCATGACCACCCAGCTCACTGACGAGAACATCCTCGCCGCGCTCGGCGGGGTGAAGGACCCGGAGATCGGCCGCGACCTCGTGTCGCTCGGCATGGTGAAGAACGTCACCATCGACGGCAGCGTGGTCGACCTCACCGTCGAGCTCACGACGCCCGCCTGCCCGCTCAAGGCGACGATCGAGAACGACATCAGCGAGGCGCTCACGAACCTCGGCGCCAGCCTCGTGCGCGTCGACTGGGCATCGAACGTGAAGCGCTCGTTCGGCGGCCCCTCGGCCGACCTGATCCCCGGCGTGAAGAACACGATCGCGGTGGCGTCCGGCAAGGGCGGCGTCGGCAAGTCGACCGTGGCGGTCAACCTCGCCGTCAGCCTCGCCCGCGACGGCGCGCGGGTCGGCCTCCTCGACGCGGACATCACCGGCCCCAACGTGCCGCTCATGATGGGCACCCAGGGAGCCCACGTCACCGGCAACGGCGGCCGGCCGAACCCGGTCGTCAGCCACGGCGTGAAGATGATGAGCATCCAGTACTTCCTCCAGGCCGATGCGCCGGTCATCTGGCGCGGCCCGCTCATCCACTCCGCCATCGCCCAGTTCCTGCGCGACGTCGAGTGGGGCGAGCTCGACTACCTCGTCATCGACCTGCCGCCGGGGACCGGCGACGCGGCCCTGTCGCTGTCGCAGCTGATCCCCCTCACCGGTGCCGTCGTCGTGACCACGCCCCAGGAGGTGAGCCTGCTCGACGTCCGCAAGGCGATCGCGATGTTCGACAAGGTCAACGTCCGCACGCTCGGCCTGGTCGAGAACATGAGCGGCTTCGTGTGCCCGGACTGCGGCACGCAGCACGACATCTTCGGCACCGGCGGTGCGGACAAGGTCGCCCGCGAGCTCGAGCTCGAGGTCCTCGGCCGCATCCCGATCGAGCCCGGCGTCCGCGCCGGTGGCGACGCCGGCGTCCCGATCACGTCGACCCAGTACCCGGGCGGAGAGGACTCGGCCGCGGCCGCCGCCCTCCGCGAGCTGGCGCGCACCGTCGCCGGACGGGTGAGCGTGCTCGCCGCGCCGATGATGACCGCGACGGCCAGCGCCACCGCCTGACCCGTGGTGCTCCGGGCGCGGAGAGGAGTCCGGAGCCCGGAGGAGCCGTCCGGTGACGTGCGGTGCGCGTCGGCGGCCGGCGGATGCCCCCAAGGTCCAGTACCCGGACGCGCATCGGGGGATTGTCGGGCGCCCGTGACGGGATGAGAATCCGGCAATGCGGATTGCTGTCCTCGGCGACATCCACGCCAACCTCCCGGCACTCGAGGCCGTCCTCGACGACATCGCCCATATCGGGGCCGATGCGGCCTACTGCACCGGCGACGTCGTCGGCCGCGGGCCGCATCCGAACGAGGTCGCGGACCTCCTGCGCCGCCTCGAGATCCCGACCATCCAGGGCAACTGGGACGAGGCGGTGGGCATGGACCGCGAGCAGACCGGTGCCGCGTGGGCGACCGCCGAGGCCGAGCTCGAGGGCAACGCCTCGATGCGCTGGACGGCCGAGGTCATGAGCGACGAGAACCGTGCCTGGCTGCGCCAGCTGCCGGTCACGCTGCGCGTCCCGATCGCCGGCCGCTCGATGTACCTGTTCCACGGCACGCCGATCAAACAGACCGAGTACCTGTGGTCCGAGCGCCCGTCGCGCGTGTTCAGCCGCATCGCCAGCGACGAGGCCGATGACGTCTTCGCCTTCGGGCACACCCACGAGGCGTGGCACCGCGTCGTGGGCCAGGCTCATTTCGTCGCCGCCGGATCGGTCGGCTGCGGGACCGAGGGCGACGCGCGCGCCCGGTACGCGGTCATCTACATCGGCGAGCCGGATATCGCCGTCGGCTTCCGGGCCGTCGACTACGACCACGTGTCGGTCGTGCGCGACATGGCGGCCATCGGCCGCTCGGTCGACCTCCTGCGCGAGCCGCCGGCCGTCCACCCGCACCTCCCGGTGCCGATCGAGCCGACGTCCACCCGGCGGCCGAGCGCCCGGCCGCAGCCCTCCGCCTAGACGCCCCTAGCGGTACGTGGCCAGGGCCTCGATCACGAGGTCCCAGAACCGGTCGACGCGCAGGTCCATCCCGACGTCGGCGTTCGGCGGCCGCCCGGTCGTGCCGTACACGTCGACCACCGTCCGCCCGAGGGTGAGCTCGGAGCGCGTCTCGATCGCGACGTTGGTCCGCCGCGTGCCGACGATCGTCGGATCGATGATCGCGGCCACGGCGCAGGGATCGTGGACCGCCGGCGCCGCGAAGCCGAAGACGTCGCGGTACGTGTCGGCGAAGAAGCGCAGCAGCGCATCGGCCATGCGTGACACCGGCGTGCCGAGGGCGGCGATGCGCTCGAGCACCGGGTCGGTCGCCAGCGCCTGGTGGGTGACCTCGAGCGGCACGAGCGTGACCGGCACGCCCGATTCGAGCACGATCTCGGACGCCTCGGGGTCGACGATGATGTTGAACTCGGCCGACGGGGACCAGTTGCCGAGGCCGATCGCGCCGCCCATGACGCTGATGCGCTCGATCCGCGGCCGGATCTCGGGATGGTCGCGCAGCGCGGTGGCGACGTTGGTGAGCGGACCGACGGCGACGATGGTCAGCGGCCGCGGGTCGTCGGCGAGCGCCCGCTCGACGATGAGGTCGACCGCCGCGCGGGAATCGACCCCGACCGTCGGCTCGTCCCAGTCGACGCCGTCGAGGCCCGACGTGCCGTGGATCTCGCCCGCCACGATCGGCGCGCGCGCGAGCGGGCGGTCGGCACCCGCCGCAATCGGCACCTCGGTGATACCAGCGACGGAGCAGACGCGCCGGGCGTTGAGCGTGACCTTGTCGAGCGTCTGGTTGCCGGCCACGGTGGTGATCGCCTCGAGCTCGAGGGCGGGCGAGGCAGCGGCGAGCAGGATGGCGATCGCGTCGTCGTGGCCGGGATCGCAGTCGAGGATGACCCGCCGTCGGTCGGGCATCACTCCTTGACGTACGGCTTGCCGTCCGCCGCGGGGGCGCGGGCGCGTCCGACGAGGCCCGCGACGACGATGATCGTCACGACGTACGGGACCATGAGCAGGAACTCGGACGGGATGGCGATGCTCAGGATGGAGAGCCGCGACTGGATCGCATCGGCGAATCCGAAGACGAGGGCGGCGAGGAACGAGCCGATCGGGTTCCAGCCGCCGAAGATCATGGCCGCCAGGCCGATGAATCCGCGTCCGGCCGTCATCTCGCGCTCGAAGCCGCCGGTGGAGCCGATGGTGAAGTACGCGCCGCCGAAGCCGGCGACCATGCCGCCGAGGATGACGTTGCTGTACCGCACCCAGTAGACGTTGATGCCGACCGTGTCGGCCGCCTTCGGATGCTCGCCCACGGCGCGGACGCGCAGGCCCCAGCGCGTGTAGTACAGCCCGAGGTGGATGACGATGATGAGCGCGAAGAGCGTGTAGACGAAGATGTTGTGGTTGAACAGGACCGGGCCGATGATCGGGATATCGGCCAGGAAGGGGATCGAGATCGGCCCCATCCGTTGCGGCGTGTTCAGCTCGGACTGGAAGGGCTGGAGGATCCGGACCGATAAGAACGCCGTCAGGCCCGTCGCCAGGATGTTGATGAAGAAGCCGGCGATGATCTGGTCGACGCGGTAGCGGATGGCGAGGACCGCCAGGAGGGCCGCCAGCAGGGCGCCGATGGCGACCGCCGCAAGGATCCCGAGCCACGGGTTGTCGGTCGCGCTGGTGACGACGGCCGACATGAACGCCCCGGACAGGAGCATGCCCTCGATCGCGATGTTCACCACGCCGGCGCGCTCGCACAGGACGCCGGACAGGGCGCCGAAGGCGATCGGCACGGAACGCTGGACCGTCGTCTGGAGCACGCCGGTGAGGTTCATCGACTGGCCGGCGGCGACCCAGGTCAGGAACGCGAAGACGAACGCGAAGGCGACGAGGCCGAGGATGATCGCCGTCCGCGCGCCGAAGCCGCGGGTCAGCTGGATGGCGCCGGCGAAGGCCACGACGCCCGACAGCAGGAACACCGTCCCGGCCGACGGGATGACGAGGTTCGGGAGCGGAATCGGCGCGGTCGGCGCGGTGAGCCCGAAGCTCGACGTGTCGCCGCGCTCGACGCCGAGTCCGAAGAAGACGACCATCGCCGCGGCGACGGCGAGGTAGATGATGCCGAGCACCCGCTGGCGGGTGCGCAGCTTGCGCTCGCTGCGGGTCAGCGTCGTGCCGGTGGCGGTCGCGGCGGTCACGAGCCCCACCCCTTCGCGAAGACCTCGGTCCCGGTGACCCGCTCGGTGCGGATGCGGTAGAGCGCTCGCACGAGGGCCGGGGCGGCCATGAACATGATGACCAGCGCCTGGATGATGACCACGAGGTCGAGCGGCGTGCCGGTCGCCGACTGCATCGGCGTGGCCCCGGCGCGCAGGGCGCCGAACAGGAGCGCGGCGGCGACGACGCCCAGCGGCCGCGTGTTGCCGACGAGCGCGACGACGATGCCGTCGAAGCCGTAGCCCGGGGAGAAGCCGGGCGACAGCGTTCGCGAGCCGCCGAGGATGACGGCCGCGCCGGCGAGGCCGGCCAGGCCGCCGGCGATGACCATCGACCACACCGTCGACCAGCCGATGCTCATGCCCGCGTAGCGCGCGGCGCGGGGGTTGAAGCCGACGGCGCGGAACTCGAAGCCCTTCGTCGAGCGGAAGATGAGCCACCACACCGCGACGGCGGCGAGGAGGGCCACGACGATGCCCCAGTTCGCGCGCAGGCCCTGGACGATCGGCACGAGGGCGGCCGTCGGCTCGACGATCTTGCTGATCGCGTCCGATCGGCCCTCGCGCTGCACGAGGTCGGTGCGCAGCGACCAGGTGATGAGGTTGTACGCGACGTAGTTCATCATGATCGTCACGATCACCTCGTGGGCGCCGGTCCGCGCCTTGAGGACGCCCGGCACCGCCCCCCACAGCGCGCCGCCCACGAAGCCGGCGAAGAGCGCGAACGGCAGGTGGATGAACCACGGCAGGCCGACGAAGCTGAACCCGACGATGACGGCGAGGAGCGAGCCGACGTAGAGCTGGCCCTCGGCGCCGATGTTGAACAGGCCGACCCGGAACGCCAGCGCCACCGACAGGCCCGTCAGGATGAGCGGCGTGGCCGACACGATCGTCTCGGACAGCGGCACGAGCGCCGATTTCAGCTCGTCGAAGTTCAGCGTGAAGAGCGCGCCGAAGATCCGGACCGGATCGCCGATCGAGCCGCGGAACAGGGCGCCGTACGTGTTCCACACCGCCGCCCAGCTCTCGCCGAGGGCCCGCACCGGATCGGAGGTCCACAGGCCGAGGAGCTCGAAGTCGGTGAGGACGATGACGAAGGCACCCACGATGAGGGCCGTCAGGAGCGCGAGCGCCGGCAGGACGAGCCCGCGCAGCGCGCGGAGCGTCCCGGCGCCGCGGCCCTGCGCCTCCTTCGGCGCGGTCGGCTCGACCGGCGTCGGATCGGGTGGTCGCTCGTCAGCCATCGGTCGCCTCCGCCGTGTCATGCGTGTCCGCCACGAGCGCCGCGGCCTCCTCCGGCGCCACCTCCTCGGGATGCGCGCCGCCCATGAGCAGGCCGAGCCGCTCGAGCGTCGCCTCCTCCGCGTCCAGGATGTCGACGATCCTGCCCTGGAACATCACCGCGATCCGGTCGCCGAGGGCCATGACCTCCTCGAGCTCGGTGGAGACGATGAGGACGGCCGTGCCCTCGTCGCGCTTCTCGACGATGCGGCGATGGATGTACTCGATCGAGCCGACGTCGAGGCCGCGGGTCGGCTGGGCGGCCACGATGAGCTCGAGCGGCCGTGAGAACTCGCGCGCCGCGATGACCTTCTGCTGGTTGCCGCCCGACAGGTTGGCGACCGGGTTGAAGATCGAGGGCGTGCGGATGTCGAACTGCTCGACGAGCTCGGTCGCGGACCGCACGATCGCGTCGCCGTCGAGGGCGAGGCCGCGTGAGTACGGCGGGTGCCAGTAGCTGGTGAGCACGAGGTTGTCGGCAACCGTGAAGTCGCCGACGAGCCCCTCCTCCATCCGGTCCTCCGGGATGTGGGCCACGCCGGCCGCGTACACGGCGCGCGGATCGTTCTCGTAGCGCTTGCCGTTGATCAGCACCTCGCCGGTGTCGATGTCGCGCAGGCCGGTGATCGCCTCGACCAGCTCCGTCTGCCCGTTGCCGTTGACGCCGGCGATGGCGACGATCTCGCCTTCGCGGACCGTGAGCGACAGCCCGTTCACCGCCGGGTGGCCGCGCTCGTCGCGCACGACGAGGTCGCGCACCTCGAGCACCGGCTCGCCCGGCTTGGCGGGCGTCTTGTCGACGACGAGGTCGACGTCGCGCCCGACCATCATCGAGGCCAGCTCGGTCTGCGTCGTCTCCGCCGGCGTCGTCGATCCGACCACCTTGCCGCGCCGCAGCACGGTGATGCGATCGGCGACCTCGAGCACCTCGTTGAGCTTGTGGGTGATGAAGATGATCGAGGTCCCGGCCGCGACGAGGGAGCGCATGACCTCGAACAGCTCCTCGGTCTCCTGCGGCGTGAGGACGGCGGACGGCTCGTCGAGGATGAGCACGTCGGAGAACCGATACAGGGTCTTGATGATCTCGACGCGCTGCCGGACGCCGACCGGGAGGTTCTCGACGACCGCGTCGGGGTCGATCCGCAGCTTGTGGCGATCCGAGATCGCCATGATCCGCCGCTTGGCGGCCTCCAGGTCGAGCTGCCCGAGCCGGTTCTTCACCGACTCCATGCCGAGCATGATGTTCTCGGTCACGGTGAACACCGGCACGAGCATGAAATGCTGGTGGACCATGCCGATGCCGGCGCCGATCGCGTCGCCCGGCCCGTGGAACGTGACCGGCTTGTCGTCGATGAGGATCTCGCCCTCGTCGGGCTGGTAGAGCCCGTACAGGACGTTCATGAGCGTGGACTTGCCCGCGCCGTTCTCGCCGAGCAGCCCAAGGATCTCGCCGGGCTGGACCACGAGGTCGATGCCCTCGTTGGCGACCACGCCCGGGAATCGCTTGGTGATCCCCCGCAGCTCGAGCTTCACGTTGCGGCTCCGATACGGCGACCGGGCGGCGTCGTCGACGCCGCCCGGTCATCAGCCATGGGTCGGGACTTACTCTCCGTAGTAGTCGGAGGGGGACAGCTCGCCGGCGATGATCATGTCGATCATCTCCTCGATGTGGTCCTTGACCTCCTGGGAGATCTCGTCCTCGTACTCGTGGAACGGCGCGATGCCGACACCCTCGTTCTCGAGGTTGCTCAGGAAGACCGGCTGCACCTCCTCACCGTTCAGCCCGCGCTCGACGGCCTGGAAGACCGAGTTGTCGATGCGCTTGATGATGCTGGTGAGGAGATACGGGGTGAACTCCGGCGCGCTCTCGGTCCAGTCGACGTCGACGCCGAGGCCGACGGCGTCCGCCCCGCTCGACTCGATCGCGGCGAACGTGCCGCCACCGATCGGTCCACCCACCGGCAGGATCACGTCGGCGCCCTCGTCGAGCATGCCCTGCGTGACCGCAGCGGCGTCATCGGTGCTCTCGAAGTTGCCGGTGAACGTGCCCGAGTCGGGATCGTTCGGGTTGCGGCCGCCGAGCACGCGGACGCTCTCGCCGCTCTGCTCGTTCCAGTAGTTCACGCCGGCGATGAAGCCGTCCATGAAGTCGGTCACGCCGGGGCCGATGTTGATGCCGCCGAACGTGCCGACGATATCGGTCTTCGACCACGAGGCCGATGCGTAGCCGGCGAGCATGGCGCCCTCGGCGGTGGCGTAGACGAGGCCCTCGATGTTCGGGACGGCCGGGTCATACGCGAAGTCGACGATCGCGAAGCGGACGTCCGGGTTCGCCTCGGCGGCGGCCTTCGTGGCGTCGCCGAGGAGGAAGCCGACCGTGACGATCATGTCGCAGCCGTCGGCGATGTGCTGGTCGATGTTCCGGACGTAGTCCTCGGCGCTGCGCGACTCGAGGAAGGTGACCTCGACGCCGAGCTCGTCCTGCGCCCGCTCCATGCCGGCCCAGGCGTTCTCGTTGAAGCTGTTGTCGTCGATGCCGCCGACGTCGCTGACCATGCAGGCCTTGTAGTCGGCGCTCGGCGCCGTGCTCTCCGGGGCCTCGGACTCCGGCGCCTCGGACGCCGGCGGGGCCTCGGACTCCGCCTCACTCGGCGCGGCGCTCTCACCGCCGCCGCCGGTGCAGGCGCTCAGGATCAGCACGACGATGAGCATCAAGGCCATCGGCATGCCGGAAGACTTCCGCATGAATACTCCTCCACACCGCTGCGGGTGCGCTCAGCCGCGTCGCACGCGGCGCCTCCGATGCGCTCGGCACATGGGCACCTGCGCAGATTCCGCGGCATCATACTGCCCAGCGACCTCCACGCTCAAGGGTAGATCGGCACGCCAGGGGGTGGGCCGAACGGTCCGCGTATCATCGACGGCCATGGACCCGCTGCCGGGCGTCGTGCGTCTCGTCATCTTCGACCTCGACGGCGTCGTGTACCGCGGCGCCGAGCCCGTGCCCGGAGCCCGCGAGCTCGTCGCCTGGCTCCACGAGCGCGGCGTGCTCGTCCGCTTCGCCACGAACAACTCGATGGTCGCGCGTGCCGGCTACGTCGAGCGCCTCGGCGCGATGGGCATCCCGACCGCGGTCGAGGAGATCGTGACCTCGACCTCGGCCACGGTCGAGCACCTCCGCCGTCACGCGCCGGACGTGCGCCGCGTCCTCGCCGTCGGCGCGACCGGCATGCGCGAGGAGCTCTCGGCCGCCGGACTCGACGTGACGATGGCCGCCGAGCTCGTCCCGGGCCACGACGGCGGTCCGCTGCCGGTGGCGTTCGACGCGGTCATCGTCGGGCTCGACCCGAACGTCGACTACGGCCGGCTGGCGGTCGCCATGCGCGCCGTGGCCGATGGTGCGCGGCTCATCGCCACGAACGCCGATGCGCGCTACCCGACGGCGACCGGGTTCCTCCCCGGCGCCGGATCGATCGTCGCGGCCCTCGCCACGGCCACCGGGGTCGAGCCGGAGGTCATCGGCAAGCCGGAGCCCGCGATGTTCACCGCCATCCTCGAGGCCAGCGGCGTGCCGGGCTCGGAGGCGGTCGTCGTCGGCGACAACCCGGCCTCGGACGTCATCGGCGCTCGGCGCGCGGGCTGTGCCGCGATCCTCGTCCTCACCGGCGTGGCCGATGCCGAGATGCTCGCGCGCCTGGAGGGCGAGGCGGCACCGCACGCCGTGGCGGCCGACCCGGAGGAGGTGCGCAAGCTCCTCGAGCCGCGGGTCAGACCCGGATCGGCTCCGACACCCACGCCTCCCACGCCCGTGACGCCTCGGCGGTGACGGCGCCGAGCAGGGCGGGGGGCGCGAAGGCGCGACGGAACGCGTTGACGGCGATGGTCGCCAGCTCGGAGCGCGACAGGCCGCCATCGGCCAGGCAGCGGGCGAGCTCCTCCGACAGCGTCGTGCCGGTCACCGTGCGGTCGTCGGTCGAGATCGTGACGCTCACCCCGGCGCGATGGAGCGCGGCCAGCGGATGCTCGGCGACCGAGGCCACGATCCCGGCCTGGACGTTCGAGGTCGGGCACATGTCGAGCGTGATGTCCCGCGCCCGGATGAAGGACAGGATGTCGGCGTCGCCCGCGGCGGTCACCCCGTGCGCGACCCGGCGCACGCCGAAATCGAGGATCTCGCGGATGCGCTGCGGACCCTCGACCTCGCCGGCGTGGGCGGTGAGCGCCAGGCCGCCGTCCCGGGCGGCGACGAACGCTGCCGCATGCGGCGGAGCGGGCCAGGCCTCCTCCGGCCCGGCGAGGTCGAAGCCGACCACCGGCGGGCCGATCTCGGCCGCGGTCCGGGCCAGCTCGACGTTGGCGGCCGGCGGATGGGTGCGCATGGCGGTGACGATCAGGCCGACGAGCGGCATCTGGGGCCCGAGCGCGGCGGCGCGGTCGGCGATGCCGGCGGCCACGGCCTCGATGACCCCCGCCACCGACAGCCCGCGCTCGAGATGGAGCCGCGGCGCCCAGCGGATCTCGGCGTACCGCACGCCATCGGCGGCGAGGTCGTCGATGAGCTCGGCGGTCGCCCGCGTCAGCGCGCCGGCGGTCTGGAGCAGCTGGATCGGCAGGTCGAAATACGTGAGCAGCTCGGCCTGGTCGCGGCAGCGTGGCGGTCCGACCATCCGGCGGCGCGCCTCCTCGAGGCTGAGCCCAATGCCGGCCTCGGCGGCCAGCTCGACGGCCGTTTCGGGCCGCAGCGAGCCATCGAGGTGCTGGTGGAGCTCCGCCTTTGGCAGCGCGCGCAGGGACGGGACGAGGTCCATCACCGAATGATATTCACCCGCGTCGTCGTCCCGGTGGTCGTGGCGGTCGGCCTCGTCGCCGTGCTCGGCGCCGGCGGGCCCGACCCGGGCGTGGCGCTCGGGGCGCAGCGGCTGATCGCGGAACGGGCGGCCGAGGCCGACGACGCGCTCAGGGCCCTGGACGACGCCCTGGGACCGCCGCTCCAGGCCGCGCGCGACGGGGCCGCCCGCACGGCCGCCGGGACGGAGCTGCCCGGACCCTTCCTCACCGATGCCGGCGCCGCGCTGCTCCGCGCCGAGCCGCTCGCCGATCGCGTTGGCGCCGCGATGCGCGCGCTCGACGCCGCGCGACGTGCCGCCGATCCGGCCATGGCGCCGCTGGGTTCGCCGGTCGGGGACGGCGAGCTCGGCACGCTCGGCGCCGAGATCGGCGCGCTCGCCCCGTCCGCCGACGGCTTCGCGCAGCTCCGCATGCGGGCCGAGGGCTTCGGCACCCTCCTCGCCGATGCTCTGGACGCGATCGCCGCCTCGGACCCGGCGACGGCCCGGGACCTCCTCGCGCAGGCCCGCGCGGACCACGAGGCGATCGAGGCCGCCGAGCTCGGGCTGGACGCGCTGCCGGTGTGGATCGACACCAGCGCCGAGCTGCTCGATGCCGCCGATGCGCTCGTCGAGGCCGTCGCCGACGGCGACGCGGCGGCAGCGCAGGCCGCATCGGACGCCATCGAGCGCATCCGACCAGACGCGGTGTTCGCCGACCGCGCCCTCCGCATCTCGATGTCGGAGGGGGC
Organism: Candidatus Limnocylindria bacterium; assembly: GCA_036262075.1. Taxonomy (GTDB): domain Bacteria; phylum Chloroflexota; class Limnocylindria; order QHBO01; family QHBO01; genus JACDBZ01. The sequence goes on along the minus strand of DATAJO010000038.1, from coordinate 12,656 downwards.
CGGCGTCATGCTCGAAGGGCCGCCGGCACGCGTGGCGGAGCTCGTCCGGCGCGTGCAGGCCACGCGCGACGAGGTGGCCCTGATCCTGCACGCGGTGGGCCGATGAACGACAGCCCGCGGCCGCCCGAGCGCGACGCGCCGCTCGAGCCGGATCCGATGCTCGGCGTGACGCTCGCGGACCGCTACCGGATCACCGAGCTCGTGGCGCGCGGCGGCATGTCGCGGGTGTACCGCGCCCGCGACGAGCGCCTCGACCGCGACGTCGCGGTCAAGGTCCTCGCCCCGCCCTATGCGGATGATCCGGAGTTCATCGAGCGCTTCCTGGCCGAGGCGCGGGCGGCCGCGTCCCTCTCGCATCCCAGCCTCGTCCACGTCTACGACTCCGGGACCGATGGCGCGGCGCACTACATCGTCATGGAGCTGCTCGAGGGCCATCGCACGCTGCGCCAGGTGCTCACCGAGCACGGGCGGCTGTCGGTGGCCGAGGCGGGGCGCATCGGCCTCGAGCTCCTCGCCGGCCTGCGCGTCGTCCACGAGCGCGGCCTCGTCCACTGTGACGTGAAGGCGGCCAACGTCATGCTCGGCCCCGGACCGGCGAAGCTCATCGACTTCGGCATCGCCCGCTCGCCGACCGATGCGGCGCGGACCGGCACGAGCATCGGGACGCTGTCCTCGATGTCGCCCGAGCAGCTCGCCGGGGAGCCGCTCACCCCGGCCAGCGACCTGTTCAGCCTGGGGACCGTGCTGTACGAGGCGCTCACCGGCCGCGTGCCATTCCCCGGCCTCACGCCGGACGAGGTCCGCGAGGCCCACGCCCGGGGTGAGGTCACGCCTCCGTCGCGGCTGGCGCCGGGCATCCCGCCGCGGCTCGACGGGCTCGTGCTCCAGAGCCTGCGCCGCGAGCCGGAGGCGCGCTTCCGCAGCGCCGATGCGATGGCCCGCGCGCTCGGCCTCGCCCTCGAGGAGACGCCGCGGGCCGAGCCCGAGCGGCGCCGGGCGGGAGCGAACGACGAGACCCGCGTCGTGCCGGTGCCGCGCGGGTACGTGCCTCCTCCGGTTGCGCGCGACCAGGTCGGGCCGCGCATCCCCGAGCCGCGCCCCTTCCACCCGACGGAGCCGCCGGCGCGCGTCCGCGGGCGTCGTCGACGAGGGGGCGGGATCGCGAACTTCGTCGGCACGCTGCTCGTGCTCGCGGCGGCCGCCGCGGTCGTCCTGTTCGTCGTCGTGCCGCTGCTCGGCCTGCGCAACGGGGAGTCGGGGAGCGGGGGCAGCCCAACGCCCTCGTCGGCCGCGTCATCGGCCGGGCCCACCGGCGTGCCCGGCGTCATCCCGGACACGATCGGCCTGTCGTTCGACGAGGCGGTGCGCGTCGCCACCGAGGCGGGGCTGAACTGGACGGTCCGCTGCAACCACGACGAAAGCAAGCCCGAGGGGATCATCGACCAGGAGCCGCCGCCCGGGACGCAGGTCGCACCCGGCGGCCGGTTCACGATGTTCTCCGCCCGCATCGAGGACTGCCGCGGCGGCGGTGGCGACGACGAGGGCGGCGGTGGTGGTGGCAACGGGAACGGCGGCGGCCGGGGCGGCGGCAATCGTGGCGGGGGCGGCGGTGGCTGAGCCTCCGTATACTTCGGCCTGTCCCGGCCGTTGCCCCGTATCACAGGAGCACCGATGAGCATGCGCCTGCGCGCCGTCACCGACTCTCCCGCCACGGTCATGGCCGACGTCCTGGCGGTGCCGATCTACCGCGACGAGACGGAGCTGACCGGTGAGCTGGCGGAGCTCGATGCCGCGTCCGGCGGCGCCCTGCGCGCCGCCATCGAGTGGGGGGAGTTCAACATCGTCGAGCACGCCTCGGCCCTCGTCGATGCCGGCGACCTGCCGGTCGATCGGCTCCTCCTCGTCAACGGCGGGGTCCGCGGCCGTGGCGCCTTGCGGGCACGACGGATCGCGGCCGTCGCCACGCGGCGGCTGAACGGGCGCGGGGCCCGGACGCTGGCGATCTGGCTGCGCGACGGCGAGGGCGACGACGAGTGGACGGCGGCCGCGGTCGGCGCGATCTCGGGCACGTATCGGTCGACCGCCATCTACGGCCGGGTGCGCGACACCGAGGCCATGCTGCGCTCCGTCGACGAGGTCCTGTTCCTCGGCGCGTCGCAGGAGGCCGTCGACCGTGGCGCGATCATCGGCGAGGCGGTCGCGTTCGGTCGCGACCTCGCCAACCGCTCCGCCAACGACCTCTACCCCGAGACGATGGCCGAGATCGCCCGCGGCCTCGCCGACGACGGCTGCGACGTCACCGTGCTCGAGCCGAAGGAGATGGCCGAGCTCGGGATGAACATGCTCCTCGGCGTCGGCCAGGGCGCGACCCACGGGCCGCGGCTGGTGGCGATCAAGCTGCCCGGCTGGGACAGGGCCGGCGCCAACGGCAAGCGCCTCGCGATCGTCGGCAAGGGCGTGTGCTTCGACTCCGGCGGCATCAGCATCAAGCCGGCCGAGGGCATGGGCGACATGAAGATGGACAAGTCCGGCGCCGCGGCCGTCATCGCCGCGGCGCGTGCGGTGGCCCGCATCGCGCCCGACACGCCGCTCATGGCGGTCGCCCCCCTCGTCGAGAACATGCCCGGCGGGAATGCCCAGCGCCCGGGCGACGTCGTGAAGGCGATGAACGGCAAGACCGTCGAGGTCACGAACACCGATGCGGAGGGGCGCCTCATCCTCGGCGATGCGATCACCTGGGCCGAGCGCGAGGGCGCGACCCACGTCGTCGACGTCGCCACGCTCACCGGCGTGGCGATGATGGCGTTCGGCGACCAGGTGGCCGCCTATTTCGCCCGGCCGCGCGAGTGGGGCGAGCGCGTCGGCGACGCGGCCGAGCGCAGCGGGGAGTGGTTCTGGGAGATGCCGCTCGTCACCGAGTACCGCGCGGCCTACGACTCGCCGTACGCCGACCTCGTGAACTCGGGCACCCGCGACGGGTCGCTCATCAAGTCGGCGATCTTCATCTCCGAGTTCGCGACCGTGCCGTGGGTCCACGTTGACATCGCCGGCGCCGCCTACTACGGATCGGAGAAGCCGTACGCGGCGAAGGGCGCGTCGGGATCGGCCGTGGCCGCGCTCGCCCGGCTGGCGCTCGACTTCACGAGCGGCTCGCTACCCGAATAGCGAGACGCCCCGCCGGGCGGACCCGGCGGGGCGCATCGGTCAGTGAGGCGCGCGATCAGCGATCGTCGTCGACGGCGTCGCGGACGTCATCCTTCGTCTCACCCCATTCGTTCTGGACCTTGCCCTCGACCTGGTCCATCTTGCCCTCGGCCTCGGTGGAGCGGTCGTCGGTCAGGTCGCCCCACTCCTCCTTGACCTTGCCGCCCGCTTCCTTGAGCGGACCCTCGATGCGATCGGTGTCCACGGTCGATTTCCTCCCTTGCAGGGTGCACCCGGTCTTGGCCGGGATTGACCGATGCAACGCACGCCTCGTGCCAGTTCGCCGCCCTGCGCCGGGCGGACGATCGGGCTATGGCCGTGCGGGTTGCGGCCCGTAGGATGCGTGGTGCCGCGACGCACCGGGGCGTCTCGCGGCCCATCCGGAGGACGAGGACGATGAGCATGGAAGCCGATTCGAGGCCGTGACAGCCGTATCGGTCGCCGTGGGCATCGCCTTCGCCGTGCTCGGCGCCGCCTCCGAGCGCCTGGCGAGCGTCTGGCCGCCCGACGAGGCACGTCGCCGCCCGATGAGCTGGCGCACGATCGCCCTCGCCGTGGTGAGCGGCCTCGCCGCGGCCGCCATCGTCGAGCGCTCGGCGCTGCCGTGGTGGGCGACGGCGGCGTACCTCGTCATCCTCGGCCTGCTCCTCGTCCTGACCGCGACCGACCTCGAGCAGCGCCGCCTGCCGCATATCCTCCTCGACCCGCTCATCGTGCTGGCCGTCGCCTTCGTCCCGTTCAACCCCGCCGTCGCCCCGCTCGACGCGGCGATCGGCGCCGGAGCGGCCGTCGGCTTCCTCGGCGCGCTCGCCCTCGTCGTGCGCGGCGGCCTGGCGCTGGGGGACCTGTACCTCGTGGCTCCCATCGGCCTCATCCTCGGTTGGCCCGTCATCTTCACCGCCCTCTTCGCCGCTGCCTTCCTCGCCGCGGGCACGAGCCTCGTCCTCCTCGCCGTCCGTCGGGTGGGGATGCGGACCTACATCCCGTTCGGCCCGTTCCTCGTCGCCGGCGCCGTCTACGCGCTCCTCACCCAGCCGGACGTCCTCGGCCTCGTGCGCTGACGGCGCTTCGTGCGTGCGGGTGGGCGTTCGACCCGGACCCCGTTCGCTGGTACCCTCTGCCCCGATGCATCCGGCTCTCCAGCGGCGCCGACGTCATCTGATGATGACCCGCCGCACGACGCGGCGTGGGTCGCAACGCCGCGGGCTTGCGACGTTCCTTCTCGTCACCTTCGGCGTCTTCACGCTCATGTTCGTCGGCTCGATCATGGGCACGGCCGGCGGCATGTTCGCCGCGTACGCGTATTTCGCCTCGGACCTGCCGGACCCGAGGATCCTCGACGACATCGACCCGCCGCAGTCGACGTACGTCTACGACCGGACCGGGCAGACACTGCTCGCCCGCTTCGAGTGCCAGAACCGCGAGTCGGTCACCTTCAGCGAGGTGCCGGACGTCATCTGGCAGGCGACGGTGGCCAGCGAGGACCGCACGTTCTGGGAGAACAACGGCGTCGACTTCCAGGGCATCGTGCGCGCGGCGCTCGCGAACCTCGAGGCCGGCGAGATCGTCCAGGGTGCCTCGACGATCACCCAGCAGGTCATCGACTACGCCCGCGTGCTCCAGGAGGAGGGCGCGTCGACCCAGGTCGACCCGGACGCCACGCCGCAGCCGAGCGCCATCGAGGCCGATCCGGACCAGCCGGCCACCGAGGGCGAGGGCGAGGAGCAGAGCGAGGAGGAAGAGGAACAGGACGTCTGCCAGCCGCCGCAGCCGAAGAACTCGACGGACATCCAGGACAAGATCCGCGAGAACATCCTGGCCATGCAGGTCACCGAGGCGTATCCGGGCCGCGACGGCAAGGAGAGGATCCTCGAGACGTACCTCAACCTCATCTACTACGGCAACGGCTCGTACGGCATCCGTGCGGCGGCGGCGAATTACTTCGGCCTCACCGACCTGAACGACATGACGGTGGCCCAGGCCTCCTTCCTCGCGGCCCTGCCGCAGGCGCCGTCGTTCCTCGACCCGTACCAGAACCCGAACGGCGAGCCGGGATCCGAAGAGGCGGCGGCCGATGCGCTGCACGAGCGGAACCTCGTCCTGCGCGCGATGCTCGAGGAGGGCTACATCACCCAGGCGCAGTTCAACGAGGCGAGGAACACGACCTGGAAGGAGATGGAGCCGGGCCGCGTCACGAGCGTGCTCCGCGAGCCGCACTTCAGCTTCCGGGTGCGCGAGGAGGCGGTCCGCATCCTCAGCTCGTTCGAGGACGTCGACGATCCGGAGCTCGCCGTCAGAACCGGTGGCTACCGGATCACGACCACGCTCGACTACCAGCTCCAGCAGGTCGCCCACGAGCTCGTCCAGAAGTGGGTCGCCAACCTGGGCGACAAGAACGTGAACAACGGCGCCCTGGTGTCGATCGACTCCGCGACGGGCGAGATCATCACCTACATCGGCAGCGTCGACTACTACAACCGCGACGACCCGCGGGTGCAGGGCCAGTTCGACGTCGCCGGCCTCGGCCTGCGGCAGCCCGGATCGGCCTTCAAGCCGATCACGTACGCATCGGCCTTCCAATCGCGTGACGCGACGGTGTCGACGATGTTCGTCGACGCCATCACCGAGTTCGGGGTCGACGGCGCGGCGTCGTACCGGCCGACGAACGCCGACATCAAGGAGCACGGCCCGGTGCTCGCCATGGACGCCCTGCGCTACTCGCTGAACATCCCGTCGGTCCAGATGCAGTTCCTCGTCGGCTCGCCGACGACGGCGGAGTTCGCGGAGAAGCTCGGGATCGCATCGACCGACTACATCATGGCCCAGGATCCCGGCCTGTCCCTGGCGCTCGGCTCGGTGCCCATGAACCTGACGAACATGACCCAGGCCTACGGCGTGTACGCCAACCAGGGCAGCCTCGAGCAGAACACGACGATCCTCGAGATCCGCAACAGCGAGGGTCGCGTCATCTACACCCGCGAGGACGACGCGCCCGAGACCGAGCATCCGATGACGCCGGCGGAGGCCTACCTGATCCACTGGATCCTCGAGGGCAACACCGATCCCGCCCGGAACCTGCTGTGGGGCGATCGGGCCGATCTCTACACCCCCGACGGCGTCCGACGGCCGGCCGGCTTCAAGACCGGAACGACGAACGACTTCCGCGACGTGTCCGGCTTCGGCTACGTGCCGGGCAGCCTCGTGACCGGCGTGTGGATGGGGAACAACAACCAGGAGCCGATGAGCAATGTCCTGGGCCAGGGCCTGTTCAGCGCCGACGGACCGCTCTACCTGTGGGAGGAGTTCATGCGCCGCGCGCTCAACGAGCCGTGGGCGTGGAACGGCGAATCCCCGGTCGGCCAGACGCAGTTCGCCCAACCCGAGGGCGTCGTCACCGCCAACGTCTGCCGCTGGACCGGCATGGCCGCCTCGAATCGCTGCGGCAAGACGATCACCGTGCCGTTCCTCGAGGGCACGGTGCCGCCGGTCGACAACGTCCACCCCAACGGCTGCCTCGACCTCGAGCTGTACGTGTCGCAGGCGACGCCCGACCGCCCGCAGAACTGGGTCGAGGCCGCCGACACGTGGTCCGACCGGGTGGTGAACGGCCAGACCGGCGCGGCGGGCGATCCATCGCGCTACAAGGAGGATCCACGGGTCCGGTTCGCCATCGCCCCGCTGTACGGCGAGTCCGGCTTCCCGTCCGTCTGCGGCGAGCGCGTGGCGCCGACGCCCGGACCGCGCCCATCCGGCGATGCCTCCGAGGAGCCGAGGCCGTCCGACGGTGATGGCGGCGGCGGCCGTGGCGGCGGCGGTGGCCGTGGCGGCGGGGGCGGCGGCGGCGGCGGCGGAGGCGGCGACGGAGGCGGCGACTGACGCCGCGACGCCGGGCCGTAGAATCTCCTTCGTGTCGAGCTCGGTGCTGACGCTCATCCTGGCGGGGGGTGAGGGGGAGCGGCTGAGCATCCTGTCACAGGTGCGGGCCAAGCCCGGCGTCCCGTTCGGCGGGAAGTACCGGATCATCGACTTCGCCCTGAGCAACACCGTGAACTCCGGACTGACCGACGTCGGCATCCTGACCCAGTACGCGCCGCGCTCGCTCATCGACCACATCGGCGTCGGGCGACCGTGGGACCTCGACCGCAGCCGGGGCGGCGTCACGCTGCTCCAGCCGTTCATCGGCCGTGGACGGGCCCGCGACTGGTACCGCGGGACGGCCGACGCGGTGCTCCAGAACCTCGACTTCATCGAGGACCGCAACCCCGAGCTGCTCCTCGTCCTCGCCGGCGACCACGTCTACAAGATGGACTACCGCCCGTTCCTCGACGTCCACCGGCAGTCCCGGGCCGACGTGACCTGCGCCGTGCGCCGCGTGCCGATCGAGGAGGCGCACCGCTTCGGCATCCTCGACGTCGCGCCGGGTGGCCGGGTCACCGCCTTCGTCGAGAAGCCGGCCAAGCCACCCTCGAACCTCGTGAGCATGGGCGTGTACGTCTTCTCGTGGCCGGCGCTGCGCGAGTGGCTCGGCCCCGAGCGGGTCGACTTCGGTCGCGACGTCCTGCCCTGGATGGTCGAGCACGGCCGCAGGGTCTACGCCTACGAGTTCGGCGGCTACTGGCAGGACGTGGGGACCGTCGAGAGCTACTGGCAGACGAACCTCGACCTGCTGAGCGACGACCCGGGCATCGAGCTCAACGACCGCGGCTGGCTCATCTACACGAAGTCCGAGGAGCGCCCGCCGGCCATCGTCGGCGCCGATGCCGACGCGAGCCGATCGATGATCAGCCACGGCTGCGTGGTCCACGGCACGGTCGAGCGCAGCATCCTGTCGCCGGGCGTGCGCATCGAGCGCCGCGCGCGCGTGAAGGACTCGATCGTCATGTTCGACGCGGTCGTCGGAGCCGATGCGGCGCTGGACCGCGCGATCGTCGACAAGGAGGCCCGCATCGGCCCAGGAGCACGGGTCGGGACGGGCGACGACATGACGCCGAACCGCGACGAGCCCGAGCGGCTGGCGGCCGGCATCACCCTCGTCGGCAAGCGGGCCAGCGTGCCGGCGGGGGTCGTCATCGGCCGCAACTGCCGGATCGACCCGTTCGTCACCGACGCCGACTTCGAGGGCCGGACCGAGATCGCCTCCGGCGAGACCGTGCGCGCCAGGGGACGCGCCGCCATCGGTGCCTGAGGATGCCCCGCCGATCGACCGCTGGCTCGGGGAGCTCGAGCTGGAGGTCGTCGAAGCCGCCGGCGGCCCGGACGAGCTCGCGTTCAGCCGCGACCTCGTCCTCGACGGCGACCGTCGTCACGGGCTGCGGATCACCGTGGCGTGGGTGGCCGGGGTCGGCGTCTCGCTGTGGGCATACTATGGGCTCGAGGCCATGGAGATCCCGAAGCGGGTCTTCCTCAGGATGCTTCGCGCCAATTTCGACTATCCCTACGTGAAGTTCGCCATGACCGACGACGACCGACCGATGCTCATGACCGAGCTCCCGACCGCGGCGCTCGATCGCGACGAGCTCGGCCGGGGCATCGCCCGCCTCGTCGTCGTCGCCGATCGCCTGCTCGAGGAGACGGCTCACGCCGTCGCGGACCGCGGCATCCTGCCTGACTGGAGCGGCGAGGAGGGCGGCAACCGATCCCTGCTGCGCCGCTATCGCGGCGAGGTCGAGCTGGCGATGCCCGCCTGGGAGCCGCCGCCCCCGAAGCGGCGCCGGCGCAGCCTCATCGCCCGTCTGCTGGGCCGCCCCCTGTGATCGCCGCACGCACCCGTGCGGGCCGTCTCGCCCTCGGGCTCGTGACGGCCCTGGTCATGCTGCTCGGCGCGCGGCCTGGGGCGCTCGACGCCGCCGAGGAGGGCTACGAGCTCGAGACGGTGGCGCGCTACGACGTCCGCGTCGACAGCGGCGAGATCGGCGTCCAGGTCCGGATCGACTTCACGAACACGACGCCCGATCCCGCCGGCCTCTTCAGCGTGTTCGACGATCTGCGGCTCGCCATCCACGACGAGGCCGATCGGGTCGCGGCGCGCGACGACGAGGGCGAGCTCGACGTGAGCGTCGGGGTCGACGAGCGCGGAACGAACGTGGCCACGATCGACCTGCGCGAGGGCGTCCGCTTCGAGGAGAGCGTCTCCCTGCGCCTGTCGTACGTCCTGCCGGACACCGAGTCGTCGCAGCTGCGCGTGCGGCCGTCACTGGTCGTCTTCCCGGCTTGGGGCTTCGGGACCGCGGGGAACGTCACGGTCGTCATGCCGGCGGGCTACGAGGTCCGCGTCGACGGCGACCCGCTGACCGAGGAGGGCGGCACGCTCGTCAGCGGACCGATCGCCGATCCGTCGCGCTGGGTCGCGCTCGTCACCGCCATCCGCCCGGCCGAGTACGCCGAGTCGAAGGAGGTCGTCCCGCTCGACGGCGGCACGGCCAACCTCCTCGTCCGTGCCTTCGCCGACGACCCGGAATGGGGGACGCGCACGCTCGACCTCGTGACCCGGGCACTGCCGCGCATCGAGGAGGTCCTCGGGCTGCCGTACCCGCGCATCGGCCAGCTCGTGCTCACCGAGTCGGTGGCGACCGACGGCTCTGGCTTCGGGGAGAGCGTGACCGGCGGCACCGAGATCATGGTCGCCTTCGACCAGCCCGCGTTCACCGCGCTCCACCAGGTCGTCCACGTCTGGATCTCGCCGTCGTTCGTCGAGTCGCGCTGGCTGCGCGAGGGGCTGGCCAGCGCGGTCGCGGCCGAGGTCGCCGCCGATCTCGAGCTCGACCTGCCGTACGACCCCGCCGAGCGGGCGAGCGAGCGCGAGGACGCGGCCGTCCCGCTCGACGCGTGGGGCCGGGACGCCGACCCCGAGACCGAGGCGTACGGCTACGCCGCGTCCTGGGCGTTCGTCGAGGAGCTGCGCGAGGTCGTCGGCGACGATGCGCTGCGGACGGTCCTGGCGCGCGTGGCGGCGTCCATCGGCCCGTACGAGGCGACGACGGTCGACGCCGCGCCACCGCGCGACGGCGTGACCGGGCCGACCACCCCGCTCACGACGCGCGGCTTCCTCGACCACCTCGAGATGGTGTCCGGGACGGCCGTGGCGGACCTCTTCGCCGAGCGGGTCCTCACGAATCCCGACCGTGCGCTCCTGCCGGCACGCGCCGAGGCGCGCGAGGCGTTCGACGCGCTCGTCGAGGCGGCGAACGGCTGGGGCGCTCCCGACGCGGTCCTCGGCGCCATGGCGGCCTGGGAGTTCGACTCCGCCCGGGCGGGGATCGAGGAGGCGGCCGGCTGGCTCGACGATCGCGACGCGCTGCTGCGCGAGATCGAGGCGGTCCGCCTCGCCACGCCGGAGCGCCTGACCCAGGCGTACCGCGCCTATGGCGGCGGCCCGGAGGCGTACGACGAGATCGAGGCCGAGCGCGCGGTCGTGGCGGCCTACGCGGATGCCGCGCGCGAGGTGAACGCCGAGCGCTCGTTCCTCGAGCGCATCGGCCTCATCGGAGGGCCCGATCCGACCGCGGCGCTCAACCAGGCCAGCGGCCGCTTCGCCGACGGCGACCTGCGGGAGGCGGTGGACGCCATCGGCGAGGCCGAGCGGATCGTCGACTCGGCCGCCACGGCCGGGGTGGTGCGGATCGTGAGCGCCGTCCTGTTCGCCCTGCTGCTGCTCGGGATCGCGATCTTCCTCGCCCGGCGGCGCGCGTCGTACACTGCTCGGCCATGACGACCGAGGAAGCGCCACCCCGCCCGCGGCCGCATTTCCAGACCGCGGCCGAGGTCCTGTCGGGGGAGACCGCCGACGTCTACTTCGAGCGCGCGCGCACGATCCTGGCGGCCGAGCGGCTCGACCCGGTCGTGACGATGGAGATCTTCTCGCGCGGCGAGGGGATCCTGTGCGGCGCCGAAGAGGCGATCACCTACCTGCGCGAGATCTTCAGCGAGGCCGATGGGCCCGAGGAGCCGATCGTCGAGTCGCTCCACGACGGCGACCCCTTCGCCTCGAAGGAGGTCGTCATGCGCATCCAGGCCCGCTACTCGGCGTTCGGCCTGTACGAGACGGCGATCCTCGGCATCGTCGCCTCGTGCTCCGGCTGGGCCACCGCCGCGCGGCGCATCGTCGATGCCGCGGCGCCGATCCCGGTCATCGGCTTCGGGGCGCGCCACGTCCATCCCAGCGTCGCCGATCAGCTCGACTACGCCTCGGTCGTCGGCGGCTGCGTCGGCGCCTCCACGCCGGCGGGGGCGCGGCTGGCGGGCCTGAACCCGACCGGCACGATGCCCCACGCCCTGATCCTCATCTTCGGCGACACGCTGCGCGCCGCCGAGGCGTTCGACCGGCATATCGACTCCGACGTGCCGCGCATCGTCCTGGTGGACACGTTCAAGGACGAGGCCGAGGAGTCCCTCCGCGTCGCCGATGCGCTCGGCGAGCGGCTGTGGGGCGTCCGGCTCGACACGCCGTCCGAGCGGGGGCGGGTGACGCCGGAGCTCGTCAAGGAGGTCCGCGCCCGGCTCGACCTGGCCGGCCACGAGCACGTCCGGATCGTCGTGTCCGGCGGCCTCGACGCCGAGCGCATCACGATCTTCAAGGAGGCCAACGCGCCGGTCGACTCGTTCGCCGTCGGATCGGCGATCAGCAAGGCCAGCCCGATCGACTTCACCGGCGACCTCAAGGAGATCGACGGCAAGCCGGTCGCGAAGCGCGGCCGCATCCCGGGACGCACCGAGAACCCGAGACTGGAGCGAATCGACCTGCGGGCGTAGGCTAGGCCGATGTCCTCGCAGTCCTCTTCGTCCTCACCGTCACCCGAGCCCGCGCCGGGCGAGCGCGACTCCGCCTACGACCTGTTCCAGCGCGGCTCGCAGATGCTGGCCGATCGCCACCCGGGCGCGGCGGCCGTGCTCCTCGAGCGGGCGCTGGCCCTCGAGCCCGGCAAGGAGTCGATCCTCGAGGCCCTCGGGCAGGCGTATTTCAACGTCGGCTCGCACGAGCTCGCCGCCGAGCGCTTCGGGGCCATCGTCGAGGCCAATCCCCTGGCCCACTACGCGCATTTCGGCCTCGGCCTTTCGCGCCAGCGCCTCGGCGACGTGCCGGCGGCACGACGCCACCTGCGCATGGCCGTCTTCCTCAAGCCCGAGAACGAGTCCTACCAGCGGGCGCTCGAGCGCTTCGAGCGCGTCGCCTGACCGCTCGGCCCGGCTCGGACCTGGACCCAGCCGGGGCCCAGCCGGGGCTCAGCCGGGGCCCAGCCGGGCTCAGCACGCCACGTGGGTCCACGGGGTCCACGGGGTCCACGGGTCGGGATCGGCTCGCTGTGGCGAGCATTTTTCACCGGAAGGCCTCGCCGCGTTGCGTTTTCGCGCCGTGGCGAGCACCGGCACGCACGACCGGCACGCCGATGCGTTCCTCACGTTCATCGGCGCTCGCCACAGTCGACAAACGACGCGTGAACAACGCTTCCGGTGCA
>DATAJO010000037.1:0-34760 GCA_036262075.1 Candidatus Limnocylindria bacterium | reverse complement strand
CGACGGGCCGCGCGACCGTGGTGGCGCTCATCGACGGCCGCCGATCACGGGAACAGCTCCGGGTGGATGGCGCGCGCCAGTGCCTCGAGGCCGTCGACGATCCGCGGCCCCGGCCGCGTCGTCACCAGGTCGTCGAGGTACGGCACGACGTCGCCGGTGCGGACGGCGGCGAGGTCCGCCCAGCCGGGCCGGGCCGCGACGGCGTCGAGCGCGGCCTGCGGCTCGGCGAGCGACGGGTCGTACGACGCGGCGCCGAGGACGATGAGCTCCGGGTCGGTGGCGACGAGGTCCTCGGCCGCGATGATGCCCTGCGCGTCGCCGGTCACCGGCTCGCCGCCCGCGACCTCGATGAGCGAGGCGAGGAACGAGCCGTCGCCGGCGGTGTAGATCGTGCCCTCGCTGTAGAACACCTCGTACAGCGTCCGCGGGCGATCGGCGCCCTCGACGGCCTCGGCCACGGCGTCGGCGCGCTCGGTCATCGAGGCCACCAGCGCGGTCGCCTCCTCCCCGGCGTCGAGGAGCGAGCCGACGAGCTCGATGCTGGCGTACACCTCGTCGAGCGTCTCCGGATAGAGGACGACGACGGTCAGCCCGAGCCCGGCGAGCTGCTCGATGACCGCGGTCGGTGTGCCCTCGTTGCCGGCGGCCAGGACGAGGTCCGGCTCGGCCTCGACGACGCGCTCGACGTCGACGGTGGCCTGGATGACGACGTCGGTGACGTCGGCCACCTCCGGCGGGTAGTCGTCGAAATCGGTGACCCCGACGAGGCGATCACAGGCGCCGAGGGCGCAGACGATCTCGGTGTTCGACGGGACGAGGCTGACGATGCGCTCGGCGGGGGCGTCGAGCGTGACGGTGCGACCGGCGTCGTCGGTGATCTCGAGCGGGAACGCGGCGGCCTCGCTCGGCTCGGCGGACGGGGCGCCGCTCGGGGCCGTCGCGGAGGCGGGAGCGGAGCCGGGGGGCGTCGACGCATCGGCCGACGGGCCGGCGGCGGGCGCGCACGCACCCAGGGCCAGGAGGAAGAGGAGGGGGAGGAGCGGGAGACGCTGGGAGAGGAGCCGGTTCGGCATGTGATGTCCGTCCCTTTCACGCGAGGGTGGAGACATCGCGGACCGGCTGGGCGACCTGACTCCCGCGGCCCGGTCCTTCGGGACCGGACGACGCGGATACAGTAGCGGGACTGTGCCGGCCTCTCACCGGCTTCGCCATTTACCCGTCCGTCTTGCGCCGGACGGCACCGACCGCTTCGTCTTCGATTACGCCGCCGATCCTAGCACGCCCCTGGCACGCCGGAACGCGCCGGCCGCGGCGATGTGTCCCCGGCTGCTCCCCCGAGGAGCCGCCCGGCGGTCAGGCCGGGACCGGCTCTCCCTCGCGCGCCTCGGCGTGGCCGTAGAGCGGCGTCTCGCGCGCGGCGTCGGTCAGCATCGGATCGAGGATCTTCTGCATGGCGAGGGTGTGGGTGCAGCCGCCGGCGGACTCGAACAGGTGGCAGTCGCAATGCCATGTATCGGCGTCGAGGGAGACGGTGTGGGGACCGTTGTCACCGGCGAAGCTCGCCCGGAACGACTGGAGCTTCACGCGGTCGGGCTCGTGCGCGTAGCGCATGGCCTTCTCGACCTTGCCGATCATGCTCGATTGCACAGCGCGGTTACCTCCATGGCGCCGGCCCCCGGCGCCGCTACGATCAGGCGCCCGTCGGGTCGCTTCCGGTGGCCCTGGCGAGCCGCTCCTTGAGCATTGCCAGCAGTGTAACCGGCGTCGGGTCGGTCTGGTAGAGGATGGCGAGATACACGCTCACCAGGTCCCCATGGGCGACCGCCGAGAGCACCCGCGCCAGCGGTGACGGGCCCTCGGCCCAGACCTCGGTCCGGCTCGTGGCTCGCTCGCCGAGCAGCTCCTCGACCACCCGGTAGCGCTCGGCGATGTCCGGCGGCTCGTCGGGATCGCGGAGCTGGACGACGTGGAGCGCGTCCCCCAGCTCACGGGGGTTGAGGCTGCCCTCGATGGCGTTGTGGTTCGCCTCGGGCATCGGCTCCCAGGCGGCCCATGCCTTGGCGTTCTCGTTGAACTGGGTCTTCCACCGATGCGCGACGGCGGTCAGCGCGCCGGCGGCGTAGACGATCGGGATGCGGCCGAACATCGCCCACGCCAGCTGCTTCGCCGGGTTGGCATCGGTCGCGACCGCGGGGCCGAGCCGCCCGAGGACGCTCTCGAGCGTTTCCGCCGCCGGCCCGAGATCGTCGGGCCCCTCGATGAGCCCGAGCCGGCCGAGCAGCTCGTGGACGATGCCGACCCCGTAGCCGATGGCGGCGCGCGGCTGGCCGCCGGGCTGGTAGCGGAGGACCGGCACGCCCGCCTCCTCGGCCTGCGCCGCGAGCCGGCCGCCGGTGGTCACGACCGCGAGCGGCACGCCGCGCTCGCGCGCCTCGGCGAAGCCGGACAGCGTCTCGGCCGTCTCGCCCGAGTGGCTGGCGGCGACGACCAGCGTCCGATCCCCGACCCCGGCCGGCAGGCCGTAGTCGCGATGGACCACGAGCGGGACGCGCAGCCGCGGGCCGGCCGCCGCGGCGACGAGCTCGGCGCCGATGGCGGAGCCGCCCATGGCGAGGACGAAGATCGCGTCGACGTCACCGAGCCGCGGGTCGAGGTCGACGGCCTGGACGACGCGGCGCGCGCGGGCCAGCTGGCTCGGCAGCTCGGCGACCTTGCCGAGCATGTCCTCGGGGTCGATCCTGCGCAGCGTGTCGGGATCGTCGAGGGTGATGGCCTCCTCGAAGGTCGGCACCCGCTCGCCGTCGTCGCCGCCGTCGCCCTCGCCATCGGGCCGGCGGCCCGGCTCCTCGTCGGCATGCTTGTATCCGAAGAAGTCGCGGGCATCCATCAGGCGCGACCGGCCCCCGCCGGGCTGCCGCCCGCGATGCGACGGCCCTCGGCCAGGAGCGCGTCGACGTCCTCGGGCGAGCGCGCCTCGACGTAGATGCGCAGCAGCGCCTCGGTGCCGCTGAAGCGGATGAGGAGCCACGAGCCGTCGGCGCGGTAGAACTTGAAGCCGTCCTTCGTCTCGAGCTCGACGCGCTCGACGACCGGCTGGCCGGCGAGCTCGGTCGGCGCCTCCGCCGCGAGCCGCGCGAGCGTATCGGCCTTGACCTGCTCGTAGCCGTTGCGCGGGAAGCGGATGTCGATCCGGTTGTAGTAGCTCGGCCCGGCCAGGGCCTGGAGCTCGGCGAGGACCTCGGACGCCTTCTTGCCCTTCGTGAGCCACAGGTCCATCAGGAACAGGCCCGATGCGAGCCCGTCCCGCTCCGGGATGTGCATCCCGAAGCCGAATCCGCCGGACTCCTCACCGCCGATGACGGCGTTCGTCTCGGTCATCTTCGGGCCGACGTACTTGAATCCGACGCCCGTCTCGTAGGCCTGGGTGCCGTAGATCTCGGCCAGCTTCTTCGCCATCGAGGTCGTCGTGACCGTGTACACCGCGGGGCCGATCTGGCCGCGGACGTCGAGGAGGTACCAGTACAGCAGGCCGTAGACCTGGAGCTGGTTGACGAACACGCCCTCCTCGGTCGCCATCCCGACGCGGTCCGCGTCGCCGTCGAACGCGATCCCGATGTCCGCGCCCCAGCGCGGGATCTCGGTGAGCCACTCGTCGATGTTGGGGCGGATCGGCTCCGGGTTGACGCCGCCGAAGTACGGGTTGCGCTCGGTATGGAGCTCGCGCACGGTGAGCCGGCCGTCGCCCAGCAGCCGGGTGTACCAGCCGGCGCCCGAGCCGTACAGGTTCTCGACGAGGACCCGGCGGTCGGCGGCCTTGATGCGCTCGAGGTCGACGATGCTCGCCAGCTGGTCCCGGAACCGTGGATACGGGTCGAACGTCTCGACCAGGCCGCCGGCGACCGCGTCGTCGTAGTCGCGCCGCGGCGGCAGCTCGTCCTCGGGATGCGTGTCCATGGTGGCCTCGATGGCGGACAGCATCTCGGGCGCCGCGGCACCGCCGGTATCGGCCTTGACCTTGAAGCCGTTGTCGGTCCACGGGTTGTGGCTGGCGGTGATGACGATGCCGGCCCCCGCATCCAGCTCGCGGGTGAAGAAGCTGCCGACCTGGGTGGGAACCGCCTCGGGCGGGGCGTAGCTGCGGATGTCGTGCGCGGCGAGGACCTCGACGCAGGCGCGGGCGAAGTACTCGCTCGCGAAGCGCCGGTCGTGGCAGACGACGACGCCGCGCTCGGCGGCCCCGGTCTGCTGGAGGTACTCGGCCACGCCGCGCGCGCACCGCCGGACGTTGTGGAACGTGTAGTCCTCGGCGATGGCGGCGCGCCATCCGTCGGTCCCGAACTTGATCTTCGTCACACTGGCCTCACGAACGGGGGCGAACTCGGGAAGGACGCAATCATCGTACCGTCTCCGGTGGCAGACGGGTACGGGCGGCCGCGGCCCAGGCCGCCGGGGGTCCGGCGGGTCAGGCGCCCCGCTCGCGCATGCGCGGGTCGAGCGCCTCGCGCAGCCCGACGCCGAGGAGGTAGAACGCGGCCGCCAGGAGGGTGATGCCGCCGGCGCCGGCGAGCATGATCCACCACGGCGTGTCGGAGATGCCGGCCATGAGCTGGGCCCAGACCAGGCCGTCGTAGACCATCTGCCCGAAGCCGACGTCCTCGCCGACGGCGCTGCGGAACGAGAGGAAGGCATCGGCGATGACCGCGCCGGTGGCGCCGATCATGGCCTGGACGGCGGCATGGGCGTAGAGGTGCGGCAGAACGTGCCGCGTCACGATCCACCACCCGCCGCCGCCCGAGACCCGCGCCGCGTCCATGAACGGGTGCGCCACCACGGTCAGGGCCGCGGCGCGCACGGTGGCCACGGCCGGCCCGAGCCCGTAGAGCACGCCGAAGCTCAGCCCGAGCTGCGCGGCGCCGAACTCCTCGTTCGGGCGGCCGATGCCGAGGACGAAGACGGCGACCATCGCCGGCAGGAGGACCATCGCGTCCGACAGGTGGCTGACGAAGCCGTCGATCCAGCCGCGCCGGAAGGCGGCCACCGAGCCGAGGGTGAGCGACACGATCGCGATCGAGCCCGCCGCGGTGAGCGCGACGACGAGCGTCGGCCGCGTGGCGTAGGTCAGCATCGAGAACACGTCCCGGCCGAGGGAGCTCGTGCCGAGCCAGTGGGTCGCGCTCGGCGCCGACGGATGGGTGATCGACGAGTCGAACCCGAACTGCGGGTCGTAGAGGTGGCCCTTGCCATGCCACAGCGTCGCGTCGAGGATCGGCTGGGCGACGGCGAGGAGCATGAACAGCCCGAGGATGGCGACCCCGGCGAGGATCTTCGGGTGCGTGACGAGCGTCCGGCGCGCGCGGCCCGCCCTCGGGAACGCGACCGCCGCCGGCTCGGTGATGGCGGTCACGTCGCGCCGCGCCGCTGGCGGGGATCGAGCATGGCGATGGCGACGTCGGTGACGAGCCGGAAGCCGATGCCGATCAGCCCGAGCACGACCATGACGCCCATGATGACCGGGATGTCCTGGAACTCGATCGCGGCGAAGAGGACCGAGGACAGGCCCGCCATCTCGAGCTCGTACTCGACGATGATCATGCCGGCCAGGATGGTCGGGAAGGTGAGGAACGAGCCGGCCAGGACCGGGGCCATCACGTTGCGGGCGACGTGCTTGTCGCGCACCGCGCGATCGGTCAGGCCCTTCGCCCGGCCGGTGAGGACGTAGTCCTCCGAGCGCTCGGCCTGCATGCCGGCGTGCATGACGAGCATGACCTGGCCGAAGCTGATGAGCACGACGCCGAACATCGCCAGGGCCGGCGAGCCGCGGCCGGTCGAGGCGCCGACGTCGACCCGGTACAGGAGGTCGAGCGCGTGCGGCCCGAGGCCGCTGGCCCAGATGCCGACCCCGACGCCGAGCAGGGCCATCGGCAGGGCCAGGCCCTCGACCAGCGGCAGCTGGTGGCGCCGCCCGTAGGCCCGGACGATGAGCGCGACGGCGAGCGCGGCCACGAGCCCGAGGGCGATGAGCCAGCGCACGTCCCCCGGCGACAGCGCTCCCGGCTCACCCGTGACCGCGCCGCGCCACAGCTCGAGCGAGTCGGTCGGCAGCCCGAGCCAGTCGCGCAGGTCGAGGAGCGGGTCGCGCAGCCAGCGGACGAGGAGGAAGACGAGGAACGGCGGGAAGATCGTGGCCGACAGGACGCCGAGGACGGCGATCCCGCCGTTGCTGAACGGGTTGCGGCTCCAGGTGCCGATGCGGCCGAGGAGCTCGCCGACGATCCAGCCGATGATCGAGCCGGCGATGAACACGGTGAGCGTCACCGGCAGCGCATCGCCGATGAGGTCGACCACCGACGGGCCGTTGAACGAGCTCCCGAGGTCGCCGCGGACGAGGCCGAGCATGAAGTCGGCGTAGCGCTCGGGCAACGGCCGGTTGAGCCCGGCCGCCTCGAGCATCGCCTGGTACGCGTCATGGCCGCCCTGCATGAACTGCGTTGCCCACGAGTACGGCACCCAGACCTGGACGAAGAAGAACACCGCGGTCAGGAACAGGAAGAGGGTGATGACGGCCCACGCGAGGCGCCGGCCGAGGAACGCGACGAACCACGGCACGCGCTCCCGGCGCTCGGTCACCGCTCCTTCGATCATCGGCAGGTCTCCCCGACGCACCACGACGGCGACCGCGGCCCTGCCGGCGGTCGCCACCCCATCACCATACAATCCCCCTTCATGGCCGATTGGTTCAGATCGCTCACGATTCTCGCCATCGCGTTCGTCGCGCTCGCCGTGCTGACCCTGGGCCTGGCGACGGTCATCGTGCCGTCGCCGAGCCGGGTCGCCGGCGCGCCATCGGACGCTCCGCCGCCATCGGCGGGCGGCAGCGGAGGGGGCCACGGCGCCCCGGTGGTCGGATGGACGCCCGGCGAGGTCGGCGGGACGCTGGCGGTGTCGGGGGACCTCGACGAGCGGCTCGTGCTCGACGCGGAGGACCTGGACCTCGGCTACTCCCTCACCGGCGCGGCGGGCAGGATCCTGTTCGACACCGACCCGATCGGCATCGGCCAGATCTCGGTCGGGGGCTACGAGATCTACCCCGACGAGGATGCCTGCGACCTGACGCCGGAAGCCCGCGACGACGCGACCGGCGTGGCGGGCCTGACCGTGAGCTGCGAGCCGCTCGACGACATCCGCGGCAAGGGCACGGTGACGATCGCCGGCACGGTCGGCATCGCGGCCGACCTGCTCGGCCTGCGCGGCGACCTGCCCGAGGACGGCGGCACGGTCACGATCAACGGGCGCGAGCTCACGTTCGCCGAGGCGGTGCTCACCATCCCGCCGGTGCATCGCAACTTCGCGACCTACGTCGGCCGGCTGACCACCGACGACCTGGCCGCTCAGCTGACGATCACGTACGACGACACGTTCCACGTCGAGGGCCTCGTCTTCGAGGGCCCCGAGGTCCAGCCCGGCGGAGCCTGCACCGTGCGCGACCGGGAGATCGGCGTCCTCAACCCGCACACCACGGTCGTCGAGCTCGAGATCAGCTGCGTCGACGTCCCGGCGCCCGAACAGGGCACGACGATCACGCTCGAGGGCAGCATCGTCGTCGAGCTCATCGAGCTACCCGCCTGAACCCCGACGCGCGCGGCGGGGGTAGATACAGGTGACCGATGACCTGGATCCGCTCGCTCACGATCCTGGCAATCGCCTTCGTCGGCGTCACCGTCGTCACGCTCGGCATCGCCACGCTCGTCGTGCCGCGACCGGCCGCGCTGGGTGACACGGAGCCCGGCGCATCGGCTGCGCCCGCGAGCTCGGGTGGGCCGGCACGGCCCGCGCCGACCAGCGCCATTCCGGGCCTCGGCGGCGCCCTCGCCGTCACCGGCGACCTCGAGGGCACGTTCTATCTGACGCGCGACTCGCAGGAGGACGCGTACGCGCTGCTCGGCAGCGACGGCCGGATCACGTTGGAGGGCGCACCGCCGGAGGTCACCCAGATCTCGTACTCCGGCTGGGAGTTCTTCCCCGACTCCGGCCAGTGCGAGATCACGGCGGTTGACAACGCGGGGCGCATCGGCATCGGCTTCGCGGAGCTCGCGTGCACCGACCTCGAGGAGATCCGCGACAAGGGCACCGTCAGCATCGCGGGCACGATCGGGCTGCCGCTGGATCGGATCGTGGGCCGCCAGACGCCGCCGACCGGCGGCACGGCGACGGTCGGCCCGGAGGAATGGACGTTCGAGTTCGGCTACCTGGCGACGTGGCAGCAGCCGGCCATCGGCGGCCAGACCGGCTCCAACATGGAGCTCGTCGACGCCGCCACCTCGGCCAGCCTCCTGTTCTCCTACGACCACGTGACCCACGACCTGGCGGTGGCCGCCGTGCAGCGCGGCGGCGAGATCGCCGAGGTCGACCCGGCCGCGTGCGGCATCGTGCGCGAGGAGATCGGCGCGCCGAACCCGCGCGCGCTGACCGTCGAGCTGACGATCACCTGCACCGAGGTCGAGGTTCCCGGGCTCGGGCCGGTCCCGATCGACGTGTCCGTGATCGTCGACGAGCTCGCCTACCCCTTCTAGGGTTTCGGTCGGCGGCGGTCGGCGGCGGCCGCGACGGCGTCGAGCGACGACTGGAGCCGGGCGAGGAGCGGCTTGAGCGGGACGCGCGGCTGGACCGCGATCGGCTCGCCTTGGCGCACCCGGATCCGGGAGAACGGCAGCGGCACGATGTGCCGGTCCCATCGGCCCCGCAGGCGGAATGCCGGACGCGCGGCGATGGCCCACGGCTGGAGCGGCAGGCCGGACTCGCGCGCGACGAGGAGCGCCCCGGGCTTCGCGACCCGGTACGGGCCGAGCGGCCCGTCGGGCGCCACCACGGGCGAGGCGCCCTCCCGACCGAGCCGTGCGAGCTCGAGCGACAGCCGGGCCGATCCGGCACGGTCCCCCGGCTCCGGCAGCGGCACCGACCCGGCGTCGAGCGCGGCGAGCATGGCGGTCATCACCTCGCCGCGGAACGTCTGGGTGCTGAAGCTCACGTGCCGCCGGGCCCGGCGGCAGCGATGCGCCACGACCGCGGACACGAGGTTGTACTCGTGCCACATGGCGAGGACGACCTGCTCCTGCGTCACCTCGCCGCGCACCTCGGACGTGGCCGCCACGAGCCGCACGTACAGGGCCATGGCCCGGCCGATGAGCCGGGCGAGCCACCGATGGCGGATCGGCGGCCCGGAGGCCTCAGAGGTAGCGATCGTCCGTCCGCGCGATCTCGTCGAGCACCTGCTTGATCTCCTCGGCCCGGTCGCGGTGGCAGACGAGGAGCGCATCGGGCGTGTCGACGATGATCACGTCCTCCAGGCCGACCGTGACCACCAGCCGGTCGCCGCCGTGGACGAGCACCCGGTGCGAGTCACGGTCGATGTGGTTGCCGCTGGCCACGAGGTCGCTGCCCGCGGCCGACGACAGCGCCTCGAGCAGCGCCGACCAGGAGCCGATGTCGGACCAGCCCGCGTCGAGCGGCACGATCGCCATCCGGCCCTCCGCCGCGGCCGGCTCGGCGATGCCGACGTCGATCGAAATCGCCGGCACGGGCTCGAGGATGTCGCGCACGTCGCTCATCCAGCCCGGCGTGCGGTTGAGCGCCTCGATGCGGTCCAGGGCATCGGCCAGCGCCGGCTGGAAGCGCTCGACCGCCTGGCGGAAGGCGTACACGCGCCACACGAAGATGCCGGCGTTCCAGAGGTGGTCGCCCTCGGCCAGGTAGGCCTTCGCCCGCTCCGCGTCCGGCTTCTCGACGAAGCGCTCGACGAGGGCGGTCGGCACCGCCGGATGGAGGCGCTTGCCGACCTTGATGTAGCCGTACCCGGTGGCCGGGTGGGTCGGCTTCACGCCGAGGGTGACGAGGTAGCCGCGCTCCGCCGCCCGGGCCGCCTCGCGCAGGGCCTCGATGAAGGCGGGCGGATCGGCGACGAAATGGTCGGCCGGCAGGACCAGCGCCACCTCGTCGGAGTCGCGCCGGGCGAGGACGCCGGCGAGGCCGGCCGCGACGGCCGTCGAGCGGGCCAGCGGCTCGCCGAGCACGTTGTCCTCGGGCAGCTGCGGCAGCTGCTCGCGGGTGGCGCGGACATGGGCCGCGGCGGTGATGACGTAGATGTCCTTCGGCTCGAGCAGGCCGGACAGGCGAGCCACCGTCTGCTGGAGCAGGCTCGTCTCGCCGGTGAGGGCGAGGAGCTGCTTCGGCGTGCGGCGCCGCGACAGCGGCCACAGGCGCGTGCCCGCGCCGCCGGCCATGACGATGGCGAACATCGGTCAGTCCTGCCCCCGGTCGACCTCGGCGTCGAGGCGCTCCCCGAGCTCGAGCGTGCGCCGGTAGGCCGCCCACACCGCGTCGGAGAAGACGGTCCGGATGCGGCCCTTCTCGAGCTCGTAGATGGCGGCCGCGCTCGTCCCGCCCGGCGACGTCACCGCGTTGCGCAGCTGGGCCGGGTGGAGCTCCGAGCGCTTCGCGTACTCGGCCGAGCCGACGAGCGTCTCGACCACGAGGTCGTGCGCCAGCTCCCGCGGGAAGCCGACGTGGACCCCGGCGTCGATGAGCGCCTCCATGACGGCGAACAGGTACGTCGGGCCGGTGCCGGACAGGGCCGTGGCCATGGCCACGAACTCCTCGTCGGCCACCTGGCGCTCGTCGCCCAGGGCGCGGAGCACGGCCCGCGCGAGGTCGCGCTGCCGCGCGGTGCACGCCTCCGAGGCGGCCCACACCGTGATGCCGCGCCGGATCTGGCTCGGGGTATTCGGCATGGCCCGCACGACCGACCCGTGGCGCAGCCCGTCGACGAGCGTGCGGATCTTGGCGCCGGCCACGATCGAGACGACGACCTGCTCCGGCTCGAGGCGTCCGGCGAGCTCGCGCATGACGCGGGCGAGCATCTGGGGCTTCACGGCCAGGACGAGGACGTCGACCCCGGCGAGGGCGTCGCGGTTCGCGGCCACCGACGTGATGCCGTGCCGCTCGGCGAGCAGCTCGCGCCGCTCGCGACGCGGGTGCGAGGCGACGAGCCGGTCCGGCCCGACCGCGCGGTCGGCGAGCAGCCCGCCGATCATCGCCTCGGCCATCACGCCGGCCCCGACGATCCCGACCCGCATCGCGCGTCGTGCCATCAGCCCTCCTCCGTCCGTTCTCCGACCGCCACCTCGGTCCCGATGAGCTCGCGCGCCGCGCCGAGCTCCGCCGCCGGCGCCTCCGCCCGCTCGAGCAGGGTCATCGCCGCCGCGCCGAGCCGGCGCGACTGGGTGACCTCCCCGAGGTCGAGCAGCGCCCGGCCCAGCCCGAGCGCCGCGAGGCCCTGCTCCCGCTCGGCCCCGATGTCCCGGGCCTCGTCGATCGCCTCCGCATAGTAGCGGCGGGCGCTGTCCGGGTCGCCGGCGGCCGTGCGCAGGTCGCCGATGCGCCGCGCCACGTGGACCGCCTCGAGCGTCATCTCGGCCCGCTCGTAGTGCCACAGCGCTCGATGCGCCCACACGTCGGCCGGCCACCACGCCTCCTCGGCGATCGACCGCTCGGCGGCCTCGGCCGCGGCGTCGGCCGCGCGACGGTGGTCGCCGTCGCGCTCGGCGGCGAGGTACGGCGCGGCGAGCTCGGAGCGGCGCAGCGCGAGCGGCAGCTCCCCCGGCGCCTGGCGACCGGGCGCGGCGGCCGGCGCGAAACGTTCACGGATAGCCTGGATCAGGCGCGCGATCGGCCCCGGCGGCGGCTCGCCCCACGCCGGCGTCGCCGGGCGATGCGCCGAACCGTGGGGATGGGCGTGCACGATGAGGCCGGGCGCTAGACCCGGGCGGCGGCCCGCAGGTCGTCGACGCGGTCGATCCGCTCCCACGGCAGGGCGAGGTCGGAGCGCCCGAAGTGGCCGTACGCCGCCGTGGCGCGGTAGATCGGGCGGCGCAGGTCGAGCGCGCGGATGATCGCGCCCGGCCGGAGGTCGAAGGCCTCGCGCACCGCCTCGACGATGGTCGCGTCGGGCACGGTGCCGGTGCCGAAGGTCGAGACGTTGACCGACAGGGGCTGCGCCACGCCGATGGCGTACGCCAGCTGGAGCTCGCATCGGCGCGCGAGCCCGGCGGCCACGATCTGCTTGGCAACGTAGCGCGCCATGTACGCGCCGGAGCGGTCGACCTTCGTCGGGTCCTTGCCGCTGAAGCTGCCGCCGCCGTGGCGGCCCATGCCGCCGTACGTGTCGACGATGATCTTCCGTCCCGAGAGGCCCGAGTCCCCCATCGGCCCACCGATGACGAAGCGGCCGGTCGGGTTGACGAGGTAGCGGGTGTTCGCGTCGAGCAGCTCTGCCGGGATGGCGGCCTCCACGACGTGCTGGCGGATCGACGCGGCGAGCTCGGCGAGGGACACGTCGGGATCGTGCTGGGCGCTGACGAGGACGGTGTGGACCCGCCGCGGACGGCCATCGGCGTCGTATTCGACCGTGACCTGGCTCTTGCCGTCGGGTCGCAGGAACGGGAGCGTGCCGTCCTTGCGGACCTCGGCCAGGCGCCGCGCCACGTTGTGGGCCAGGAGGATCGGCATCGGCATGAGCTCGTCGGTCTCATCGGTCGCGAAGCCGAACATCATTCCCTGGTCGCCGGCCCCCGGCTCGTCCTCCTCCGTGCCCTCGCGCGCCTCGAGCGCGCGGTCGACGCCCATGGCGATGTCCGGCGACTGCTCCTTGATCGCCGTCATCGTGCCGCACGTCTCCCAGTCGAAGCCGAGCCGGCTGTCGTTGTAGCCGATCTCCCGGACCGTGCGGCGCACGACCTCCTGCACGTCGACGTAGTGGCTCGTCGACACCTCGCCGAGGACGAGGACGAGGCCGGTCGTCGTCGCCACTTCCACGGCGCTGCGCGCATCGGGGTCGTGGGCGATGACGTCGTCGAGGATCGCGTCGGCGACGGCGTCGCACAGCTTGTCGGGATGGCCCTCGGTCACCGACTCCGAGGTGAAGAGCGTGGTCACGGCGTGCGACATGGGGTCTCCATTGCGGTCGATCGGCGAGCCGGAGTGTACCGCCGTCAGGCGGGCGCGGCGGACGCTCGGGCCGAAACGATGAGCCAGGCCGCCACCATCGTGGTCAGCGGCACGACGGTCACGATGCCGATGCTGCCGACGAGCGCGCGGATGACCTCCACGGCGACCACCTCGCTGTTCAGCACGGACATCGGGTCCTGCCCGCCGAGCGCGAACAGGAGGAGCAGCGGCAGCCCGGCACCGAGGTACGCGAGCATCAGCGTGTTGACGGTGGCGGCGATATGCGAGCGGCCGACGCGCATCGCGCGACCCACGACCGCGGACCGATGCGCCGCCGGGCTCGCGCGGTGGAGCTGCTCGACGGTGGCCGCCTGCGTGACGCTCACGTCGTCGAGGACGCCGAGGGCGCCGAACACCGTCGCCGCCAGCAGGATGCCCTGGAGGTCGATCCGGTCACCGACGAGCGGGATGAGGAACGCGATCGACTCGTTGCCCTGGAGCGCGGTGAACTCGGCCAGGGCGGTGAAGCCCGCGGCGAGGAGCGCGGTGAGGACGAGCGCCGCGAACGTGCCGAGCACGGCGGCGAGCGTCACCCGGTTCGGCCCCTCGGTCAGGAGCAGCGTCGCCGTCGTGACGAGCAGTCCGCCTGCGACGGCGAGGAGGATCGGGTCCACGCCGCGAAGGAGGAGCGGCACGACGAGCTTGACCACGACGGCCAGCGTGAGCGCGAGCGCCACGAGCGAGCGAGCGCCACGAAGCCCGCCGATGACGAGCACGACGGCGGCGAACGCCACCGCCACCAGTCCGAGCACGGGGATCCGCCACGGCTCGGTGATGAACGCGGTGCCGCCCGCCGGCCCGGTGTAGCGCGCGACGACGACCTCGTCACCGACGACGTACGGCTCGCGGGCGGTGACGCCGGGCATGGCCGCCGAGCCGTCCTGCACGGCCGCCTCGAGCCGCTCCCCCGCGGCCGGCCCGTCGACGACCTCGACCACGAAGCGCGGCAGGCCGCTCGCATCGGGCGGCAGCTCCTCGACGACGCGCGCGTGGAGCGACTCCTGCCCGACGACCGGGATGTCGTCGCGCGGCGCGAGGTCCGGGAGCAGCCACATGACGGCGAGGAGGACGACCCCCGCGCCGATCGCGAGCAGCGAGGGCAGCGGGCGCGGGCCATCGGCGTCATGCATGGCGGACGAGGATACCGGCCCGGCCGGCCGGCGCGGGGTCAGGTGCCGGAGGCGTACGACTCCGCGTAGGCCCGCTGCTCCTCGGTCATCGGCTCGATCTGGATGCCCATGCTCTCGAGCTTGAGCCGCGCGACCTCGCGGTCGATCTCGTCGGGGACGCCGTAGACCCTGGGCTCGAGCTCGTCGACGTGCTGGCGCAGCCACTCCAGGCCGAGCGCCTGGTTCGCGAAGCTCATGTCCATGACCATGGCCGGGTGGCCCTCGGCCGCGCCGAGGTTGACGAGGCGGCCGTCGGCGAGGACGTAGATGCGCCGGCCGTCGGGCATGAGGTACTCGCGCGTGAACGGCCGCACCTCGCGCGACGAGGTGGCCTGCTCCTCGAGCGCGGCGAGCTCGAACTCGTCGTTGAAATGGCCGGCGTTGGCCAGGATCGCCCCGTCGCGCATGAGCGGGAAGTGGTCGCGGCCCCACACGTTGAGGTTGCCGGTGCCGCTGATGAACACCTCGCCCACGCGCGCCGCCTCGGCGGCGGTCAGGACGCGGTAGCCGTCCATCGTGGCCTCGAGCGCGCGGATCGGATCGACCTCGACCACGACGACGTTGGAGCCCATGCCGTGCGCCCGCGCGGCGATGCCGCGACCCACCCAGCCGTAGCCACCGACGACCACGGTCTTGCCGGCGAACAGGATGTTCGTCGCGCGCAGGATGCCGTCGATCGCCGACTGGCCGGTGCCGTAGCGGTTGTCGAACAGGTGCTTGGTGAGGGCCTCGTTGACGGCCACGATCGGGTAGCGCAGGACGCCGTCGTTGGCCATGGCGCGCAGGCGGATGACGCCGGTCGTCGTCTCCTCGGTCCCGCCGACGACCCCGTCGAGCAGATCGGTGCGCTTCGTGTGGAGCTCGTTCACCAGGTCGGCGCCGTCGTCCATCGTGACCTGGGGCCGATGGTCGAGCGCGGCGCCGATGTGGCGGTAGTACGAGTCGCGGTCCTCGCCCTTGATGGCGTACGTCGGGATCTCGAAATGGGTCACCAGCGAGGCGGCGACGTCGTCCTGGGTCGAAAGCGGATTCGACGAGCACAGGACCGCATCGGCTCCACCGGCGGCGAGGGTGCGCATGAGGTTCGCCGTCTCGGCCGTCACGTGCAGGCAGGCGCTGATCCGCCAGCCCTCGAGCGGCCGCTCGCGCGCGAAGCGCTCGCGGATGCCGGCCAGCACCGGCATCTGGCGGTCGGCCCACTCGATCTTCAGCTTGCCGGCATCGGCGAGGGCAAGGTCGGCCACGTCGGCCGTCTTCACGGTCACTTCGGTTCGCGTTGCCACGGAATTCGCATCGCCTCTCGTATCGGTCGCATCAGTCCCCAGGCGCCGGCCCGGCGACGCGCGAGGCGCTCGACGAGCTGGCAGTGCACACGGTAGCCGAGGCGGGAGTAGGCCGCGACGGCGGGGGCATTGTCGGCGTGGACGTTGAGCGCGACGTCCGGCACGCGCTCGAGCAGCGCGGCCGTCACGGCGCTCGTCACCATCTTCGCGAAGTCGTGGCCGCGGAAGTCGACGTGGGTCATGACGTTGCCGACGACCGCGATTCCCTCGCGCAGGTTGATGGCGTGGGTGCCCGCGGCGCTCACCAGCCGATCCCGGACGCGGACCCCGTAGTACACGCCGTCCTCCACGACCGACGGCGGGAAGCCGGCCCGGAAGCCGAGCTGATACAGCCGGTTGAGGTCGTCGATGTCGAGCGCGGTCAGCCGCTCGGCCGGCCCGGCGAACGGCTGGAACGCGTCGCGGTCGACGACCATGCGCAGCATCTGCAGCGGCTCGTCGAGCTCGTACAGGCCGCGGACGGCCGGCTCGTGGATATCGGTTGCCTGGAGGTACGCGTCGCGCGGCCTGATGACCGACTCGAGGACGGCCCGGCAGCCGTCCGGCGCGCCCATGAGGAACAGCGGCTGCGGCACGAGGCCCTCGTGGTGCATGACGAGCGCCGTCGGGCGGCCGGCCTCGTCGTAGGCCATGCCCCACGCGGCGCGGTTGCGGTTCGGCCCGTCGAGGTCGCCGAGCGCGTAGGCGGCGTAGAGCCGATCGGTGCGCAGGAAGGCGGCGATCTCCTCGCGGTCGGCGACCGATCGAGCGCGAATCCGAGGGCTCGTGGCGACCGCCATGGGTGCTGCGCCTCCGGCCGACCTAGTACGTCAGGAGCGTGTGGATCTCGTACTCGGAGAGCTTCTCGCGCCCCTTGAGCGCGGCGAGCTCGACCATGAACGAGAGGCCGGCGATCTCGCCGCCCAGCCGGCGCACGAGCTCGATCGTGCCGAGCGTCGTCCCGCCCGTGGCGAGGAGGTCGTCGACGATGAGGACGCGCTGCCCGGGCTGGATGGCGTCGGAGTGGATCTCGAGCGTCGCGGTGCCGTACTCGAGCTCGTACTCGACCTCGATCGTCTCGGCCGGCAGCTTCCCGAGCTTGCGGACCGGGACGAACCCGGCGCTGAGCTTGTAGGCCAGCGGCGCGGAGAAGATGAAGCCGCGCGACTCCATGCCGACCACGACGTCGACCTTGTTGTCGCCGACCTGCTCGGCCATGCGGTCGATCACCTCGCTGAAGGCGTCGGGCTGCTTCAGGAGCGTGGTGATGTCGTAGAACAGGATTCCCGGCTTCGGGAAGTCCGGCACCTCGCGGATGAGGCTCCGCAGGTGGTCGACGGACGAGACGGTCACGCGATGGGGCACTCCAGTGGCGAGCGTTGGCCGATGCGGCGCCCGGTGAGTCTAGACCGATGCCTCCCGCCGGGGCAACGACCCGACCGGTGGCCTGCTCCCCCCGGCAGTCGCTGGTCGGCTATGCCAACGCGCGGATGTGCCCGACGAGCGCATCGGCGGTGGCGCGGACGACGGCCCGGTCGTCCCAGCGTTCGTCGACCTCGCCGCGATAGCCGGCCCGCGCCCGCTCCATCGGCTCCCGGTGCTCCGCCGGCAGCCGCTGCGCGGCCCAGTCAGCCGCGACGTCCTTCGGGACGATCGAGCCGGTCCGGAGCGTGACCCACATCCGGGCCAGTGTCAGGAGCACGTTGCGGGTATCCGCCTCGAGGTCCGTGAGGAGCGACGGCAGGGAGTCGAGTGTGGCGCGCACGAGGTCGGCGTGCGGCACCGGGTCGAGCAGCTCGGCCGGCGGCGCTCCGACGAGCGGGCGGGCGGCGCCACGCACGGCGGTGAGGACGAGCGCCAGGTCCGGGCTCGCATCGGACGCGGGCGGCGTCGTTCCGGCCAGGAGCTCGTCGCGCAGCCACTCCCCGTACTGGAGCTCGAGGCGCGGCGGATAGCGCCAGGGCACGACCTCGTCGTGGACGACGAGGGTGAGCTCGGCGGGGCGCCACCCGGCCGGCCGCCGGTCGCGCCACGAGATCGGCACGAGGCCCTCGACGACGCACCGCGCCTCGGCGTCCGTCAGCCGCCGCGAGACGATGCCGAACAGGTCGAGGTCGCTGTCCGGCCGCAGCCCCCCGGCGACGGCCGAGCCGTGGAGCGCGACCGCCGCGACGACGCCGTCCGGCAGGCACGCGCGGAGCAGGGCGACGACCGCCTCCGCCTGCTCCGCGACCGGATCGGGCACGGCGGTGCCGCCCTCCGCGGTCACGTCAGGCGGTGGCGAGCCGCCGGAGGACCGTCTGGAGCACCCCGCCGTTGCGGTAGTACGTGACGTCGATCTCGCCGTCGAGGCGGGCCTGGACGCGGAACCGCTGCTCGCGGCCGTCCTCGCCCCGCGCCACGACCGTGAGCTCGGCGTGCGGCCCCAGCCCATCAGTCACGCCGAGGATGTCGAACGTCTCGCGGCCGGTGAGGCCGAGCGACGCCGCATTGTCGCCGGGCAGGAACTGGAGCGGCAGGATGCCCATGCCGACGAGGTTCGAGCGATGGATGCGCTCGAACGACTCGGCGATGACGGCGCGCACGCCCTGGAGCAGCGGGCCCTTGGCCGCCCAGTCGCGCGACGAGCCGGAGCCATACTCCTTGCCGGCCAGGATGACGAGCGGCGTGCCGTCGCTGACGTAGCGCATCGCCGCGTCGAAGATGCTCATCCGCTCCCCCGTCGGCAGGTGCTCGGTGACGTTGCCCTCGGCGTCGGGGGTCAGCAGGTTCCGGAGCCGGATGTTCGCGAACGTGCCGCGCACCATGACCTCGTGGTGCCCGCGGCGGGAGCCGTACGAGTTGAAGTCGCGCGGCTCGACGCCGTGCTCCATGAGCCACGCCGCCGCCGGGGAGGTGCGGGCGATCGCGCCCGCCGGGCTGATGTGGTCGGTCGTGACCGAGTCACCGAGGACGGCGAGGGCGCGGGCGCCGACGACGTCGGTCGGGTCGGACGGCTCGCCGGCGAGGCCCTCGAAGAACGGCGGGCGGGCCACGTACGTCGAGCCCGGGTCCCACACGTACCGATCGCCCTCCGGCACCGGCAGGCCCCTCCAGCGCTCGTCCCCGTCGAAGACCGATGCGTAGCTGCGGCTGAAGATGTCGCCGCGGACCGCATCGGCCACGACCGAGGCGACCTCCTCGGCGCTCGGCCACAGCTCGGACAGCATCACCGGCTTCCCGTGCGCATCGGTGCCGATCGGCTCGGTGGTGAGGTCGATGTCGATGCGCCCGGCAAGGGCGAAGGCGACGACGAGCGGCGGCGAGGCGAGGTAGCTCGCCCGGGCCAGCGGGTGGATGCGGCCCTCGAAGTTCCGGTTGCCGGACAGGACGGCGACGCCGACGAGATCGTTGTCCTCGATCGCCCTGGCGATCGGCTCGGCCAGCGGGCCCGAGTTGCCGATACAGGTCGTGCAGCCGTAGCCGACGAGGTTGAAGCGCAGCGCCTCGAGCGGCTCCATCAGCCCCGCCAGGTCCAGGTAGTCGGTGACCGCCCGTGAGCCCGGCGCGAGGGAGGTCTTCACCCACGGCTTCGACATCAGGCCCCGCTGCACGGCGTTCCGGGCCAGGAGGCCGGCCGCGACCATGACCGATGGGTTCGAGGTGTTCGTGCAGCTCGTGATCGCCGCGATCACGACCGAGCCGGTGCGGACCTTCATCGGCTCACCGTCGACCTCGATCTCGACCGCCTTGTAGTGCTCGCCGGTGTGATTCGTGTGGCCCGGGGTCACCGGCGTCGAGGCGGCGTCGACCGTGTCCGGGTCCTCCCTGGTGTAGCCCGGCGGATCGCTGGCCGGGAACGACTCGACGGACGCCTCCTCGACCACTGTCTTGGGGAAGGGCCGGCGGCCGGCATCGTGCTGGTGGGTCGTGCCGTCGGCGTGCGTATGCAGCCCGGCGGCGAACAGCCCGCGGAAGCTCTCCTTGACGTCCGACAGCGCCACGCGATCCTGCGGCCGGCGCGGCCCGGCGAGCGATGGGACGACCGTCGACAGGTCGAGCGACAGCGACTCGCTGAAGATCGGCTCCGGCGCATCGTCGGTGCGGAACAGGCCCTGGGACCTGGCGTACGCCTCGACCCGGGCGATGACCTCCTCGGATCGGCCGGTCATGCGCAGGTAGCGCAGCGTCTCGTCGTCGATCGGGAACAGCGTGGCGGTGGCGCCGAACTCGGGCGACATGTTCGAGATCGTGGCCCGGTCGGCCAGCCCGAGGCGCGTGAGGCCGGGGCCGTAGAACTCGACGAACTTCCCGACCACGCCGTGGGAGCGGAGCATCTCGGTCACGTACAGGACGAGGTCGGTGGCCGTGGCACCGGTCGGCAGCTCGCCGTCGAGCCGGAACCCGACGACGACGGGCAGCGGCTGGTAGAGCGGCTGTCCGAGCAGCGCGGCCTCGGCCTCGATGCCGCCGACGCCCCAGCCGAGGACCCCGAGGCCGTTGATCATCGTGGTGTGCGAGTCGGTGCCGACGAGCGTGTCGGGCAGGAGCATCCCGTCGCGCTCGCTGACGACGTCGGCGAGGTACTCGAGGTTGACCTGGTGCACGATGCCGGTCCCCGGCGGCACGACGCGGAAGTCCTTGAACGCCTGCTGCGCCCAGCGCAGGAGCGCGTAGCGCTCCCCGTTGCGCTCGTACTCGCGCTCGACGTTGATGAGGAACGCCGCCTCGGTCCCGTACTGGTCGACCTGCACCGAGTGGTCGATGACGAGGTCGACCGGCACGAGCGGGTTGATGCGCGACGGGTCGCCACCCAGCTCGGCCATCGCATCGCGCATGGCGGCGAGGTCGACGACGCACGGCACGCCGGTGAAGTCCTGGAGGATGACGCGGCCCGGCATGAACGGCAGCTCGGCCTCGCCCGGCGAGGTCGGATCCCAGGTCGCGAGGGCGCGCACGTCGTCGGCGGACACGAGCTCGGGCTGCGTCGCGGCGCCGCGCAGCATGTTCTCGAGCAGGATCTTGACGGTGAACGGGAGCCGATCCAGGTCGCGGGCACCGGCCGACGCGAGCGGGAAGTAGCGGTACGTCCGGTCGCCGACACGGAGCGTGGTGGGCTCGGGGGAAGAGGTGGGTCGTTGCGTCACGGTCGCCTCCTTTCGTCGCCGCCCTGGCTCCGACGGGATCGGTGGGCGGCTGCGCTCGAAGATCGGCGCCGGACGGGTGCGCCCGTCCCGGGTCGAGTGGTCGGCTCCAGTATACGTTCATCGGCGGGCTGGGGTAGATTCGGAGGCGGAGGAACCACGCTCGTGAACGTTCGACCCCTGCTCGCGATCGGCGCGGCCGTCGTCGTCGCGATGCTCGTCGCCTCGGGCATCGCCTGGACCGCGCTGCCGCCGGACGCGGAGATCCCCATCCACTGGAACCTCGGCGGCGAGGTCGACGGCACGGCGCCGAAGGCGCTCGGCCTCCTCCTCACCCCGGCCATCGGCCTCGTGCTGACGCTCGTCCTGGCCGGCGTTCCGTACCTCGACCCGCGGCGGGAGCACCTGCGGCAGTCGATGTCGTCCTACACGATCGTGTGCGGGGCGCTCCTCGTCTTCGTCGGCGCCGTCCATCTCGGCGTCGTGTGGGCCGCCCTCGGCAACGCGCTCGACATCGCGCGGATCATCGGCGTCGGCGGCGCGCTCCTGTTCGGCGCGATCGGCGCGGTCATCGGCCGCACCCGGAGCAACTGGATCATGGGCGTGCGCACGCCGTGGACGCTGTCGAGCGAGCGGTCGTGGGAGCGCACGCATCGGCTTGCCGGGCGGCTGTTCCTCGCCGCCGCGGCCGTCATGCTGCTCGCGACGATCGTCGGCGGGCCGGAGGTCGTCTTCGTGGCCATCATCGGCTCCGTGCTCGTCGTCACCGCCGTCGTGGTCGTGTACTCGTACCTCGCCTGGCGCGATGACCCGGAGCGCGAGGGGTCGAAGGCATGACCCTCCAGGAGATCCTCCCGCTCCTGATCCCGCTCATCGTCCTCCAGCTGACGCTCATGGCCGTGGCGCTCTACGACCTGACGCGGCCGGAGCGGCGGGTGCGGGGCGACAACAAGCTCGTCTGGGGCGCCGTCATCGTCCTCGGCCAGCTCCTGGGACCGCTCGTCTACTTCTTCTTCGGGCGCGAGGACGTCTGAGCCGATGCCGGAGGCGCGACCGGCGATCGTCGTCCGCGGGCTCACCAAGCGCTTCCCGGGCGGCGTGACCGCGCTCGGCGGCCTCGACCTCGACGTGCCGCCGGGCAGCGTCTTCGGCTTCCTCGGGCCGAACGGCGCGGGCAAGACGACGACCCTCCGGATCCTCACCTCCCTCGGGCGCGCCAGCGCCGGCAGCGCCGAGATCCTCGGCGTGCCGGTCGGCGAGGGCGAGCCGAACCGGCGCGGGCTCATCGGCTACCTCGACCAGGATCCCCGCTTCCCCGGCTGGATGCGCGGACGTGAGCTCCTCGCCCTCGTCGGCGAGCTGTACGGCATGCGCGGCACCGCGCTCCGCGGCCGGATCGACGAGACCCTCGAGCTCGTCGGCCTGGCCGATGCGGGACGCCGGTCGATCGGCGGCTACTCGGGCGGCATGCGCCAGCGGCTCGGCCTGGCCCAGGCGATCCTCAACCGCCCGCCGGTCCTCCTTCTCGACGAGCCGGTGAGCTCACTCGACCCCGAGGGTCGCCGGGACATCCTGTCCATCATCCGCTCCCTCGGCGACGGCGACACGACGGTGCTGTTCTCGACCCACATCCTCGGCGACGTCGAGCGCGTGTGCGACCGGGTCGCCATCCTCAACCGCGGCCTGCTCGTGACGGAGGCGCCGATGACGGCCCTCCTCGACCGCTATGCCCAGCCGGTGTACGTCGTCGAGCCCGAGATGGCCGATGCGGACGCCCTCGACCGCCTGGCGGCGGTCCTCCGCGACGTGCCCGGCGTCCAGGACGCGAGCGTCGACGCCGGGGCGGTCCGGGTCGCGGTCGGCGAGGGCCAGGATGTGGGGCGCCGGCTGCTCGCCGCGGTGGCCGCCTCGGACGCCACCATCGTCCGCTTCGAGCGCCAGCGGCCGACGCTCGAGGACGTGTTCCTCCGCCTCGTCGGTCGTGACGCCGCGCGGCAGGAGCCGGACGTCGCATGACCGGCTTCGGACCGATGCTCCGCAAGGAGCTCCTCGAGCAGTGGCGCACGAAGCGGCTCCTCGTGGTGGCCATCGTGTTCATCGCGCTCGGCATCAGCTCGCCGTTCCTCGCCCGCTACATCGCCGAGATCATCGAGGCGCTCGGCGACGCGCCGTTCGAGATCGAGATGCCGGAGCCGACGATCGCCGATGCCGTGAGCCAGTTCCTCCGCAACCTCGGTCAGGCCGGCATCCTCACCGCCGTCCTGCTGTCCATGGGCAGCGTCGCGACCGAGAAGGAGCGCGGCACGGCGGCACTGTTCCTCTCGAAGCCGGTCGGGCGCGGCGCGTTCCTGGCGGCGAAGCTCGTCGCCATCGGCACGACGCTCGTCGTCGGCCTCGTCCTCGCCGCGATCGCGGGCTACGCCTACACCACGCTCCTGTTCGAGGCGCCGTCGGTCGGCGGCTGGCTTGGGATGACCGGGATGCTCCTGCTCTCGCTGCTCGCCTACGCGGCGCTCACGTTCCTCGGCAGCACGCTCACCCGTTCCGCCATCGCCGCCGCCGGGATCGGCGTCGGCGGGATGATCCTCCTCGCCATGGTGGCCACCATCCCGTCGATCGCGCCCTACCTGCCGGCCGGCATCAGCGGCAGCCCGGCGGCCGCCGTGGCGCTCGGCCTCGACCCCGGTCCGCTCCTCGGACCGATCCTCGCCAATCTCGGCCTCACCATCGGCCTCGGCGTCCTCAGCTGGCTCGCCTTCCGCCACCAGGAGCTCTGAGCGTCAGGCGCTGGCCGGGGTCCGATCGGTTGCGTTCAGGGCCTCGAGGACGCGGAGCGCGACGTCGACCGGGTCGCGGCCGGGCGCGACCGGGATGCGCACCTGGTTCGAGCCGGTCTCCGGCCGGAAGCCGGCCACCTGGAGCGCGATCGACGTCGCGCGCCGATCGGGCATGTGCCCGGTCCATTTCAGCGTCACGCGCCGATCCTCGACCCGGACGTCCGGAACGCCGGCCGCCTCGGCGGCGAGGCGCACCCGCACGGCGGTGAACAGCCCCTCGACCGGCGGCGGGATCGGGCCGTAGCGGTCGCGGAGGTCGGCGCGCAGCTGGTCCGCATCGGCCTCCGAGCGGACGCGGGCGAAGCGGCGGTAGGCCTCGAGCTTGGCGCCCGAGTCGCCGATGTAGTCGTCCGGCAGGTACGCCGAGCCGGGCAGCTCGAGCCGCACCGGCGCCGGCTCCGGCGCCGGGCGGCGGCCGCGGAGCATGTCGACCGCCTCGGCCAGCAGCCGGGTGTACATCTCGAAGCCGACCGCGGCCATGAAGCCGTGCTGCTCGGCGCCCAGGATGTTGCCGGCGCCGCGGATCTCGAGGTCGGACAGCGCGATCTGGTAGCCGGCCCCGAGGTCCGAGGCCGAGAAGATCGCGTGCAGTCGCTTGCGGGCCACCGGCGAGAGCGGCATGCCGCGCCGATGGAGCAGGTAGGCGTGGGCGCGGCGGTCGGATCGGCCCACCCGGCCGCGGAGCTGGTAGAGCTGCGCCAGGCCGAACGTGTCGGCGCGGACGATGATGATCGTGTTCGCGTTCGGGATGTCGAGGCCGGACTCGATGATCGTGGTGCACACCAGGACGTCGAAGCGGCCCTCGCTGAAGTCGAGCATGACCCGCTCGAGCATGCCCTCCGGCATCTGGCCGTGACCGATGGCCACCCGCGCGTTCGGGACGAGCCGCCGAACCCGTTCCGCGGCCGCCTCGATGGTCTCGACCCGGTTGTGGACGTAGAAGACCTGCCCGCCCCGATCGAGCTCGCGGCTGATCGCGTCGCGCACGAGCCCGTCGTCGTCCTCCGCGATCCGGGTCTGGATCGGCAGGCGGGCCTCCGGCGGCGTCTCGATGACGGATAGGTCGCGGATCCCCACGAGTGACAGGTGGAGCGTGCGCGGGATCGGCGTGGCGGACAGCGTCAGGACGTCGACCTCCCGGCGCATCTGCTTGATGCGCTCCTTGTGACTGACGCCGAAGCGCTGCTCCTCGTCGACGACGAGGAGGCCGAGGTCGGCGAACTCGATGTCCTTCGACAGGATCCGATGCGTCCCGATGAGAATGTCGATGTTCCCCTCGCGCACGCCCTCGACGATGCGCTGCTGCTCCTTCTTCGGGACGAAGCGACTGAGCATGCCGATCTCGACCGGGAAGGCGGCAAGGCGCCGCTGGAAGGTGAGGAGGTGCTGCTGGGCGAGCACGGTGGTCGGCACGAGCACGGCGACCTGCTTGCCGTCCTGGACCGCCTTGAACGCCGCACGCAGGGCGACCTCCGTCTTGCCGTAGCCGACGTCGCCGACGACGAGGCGGTCCATCGGGCGGCGGCGCAGCATGTCGGCCTTCACCTCCTCGATGCTCCGCGCCTGGTCCGGCGTCTCGGTGTACGGGAAGCTCTCCTCGAGCTCCCGCTGCCAGGTCGTGTCGGCGCCGAACGCGTGGCCGGGAGCCGATTCGCGCGCCGCATAGATCTCGATGAGCTCGCGCGCCAGGTCGCCGACGGCGCGCCGCACGCGGCGCTTCGTGCGCTCCCACTCCGTGCCGCCGAGCTTGCTGAGCGCCGGCGCCGGACCGCCCGAGTAGCGCGTGATGCGGCCGATCTGGTCCGCGGGCAGGAAGATCTTGTCGCTGCCGGCGAAGTCGAGCTGGAGGTACTCCTTCACGTCGTCGCCGAAGCGGCGCTGCGTCATGCCCGCGTAGCGCGCGATGCCGTGGTCGACGTGGACGACGTGATCGCCCGGCTCGAGCTTGCCGATGAGGTCGCGGGTGACGACCCGCTTCGACCCGGTCAGCCGTCGCACGCGTGTCGCGCCGAACAGCTCGCGGTCGGTGAGGACGACGAGCCCCGACGGCTGGTGGGCGAAGCCGCCCGACAGCGAGCCGTGGACGAGCGCCACCTCGCCGGGCGCCGGCACGGCGCGCAGCTCGCTCACCGGTCCCACCGGCCGGCCCGCCTCCTCGAGCAGCTCGCTCAGCCGGCTGGCCTGGTCGGTGGTGACGACGACCCGGCGGCCCCCGGCCGCCAGCTCCGCGATCCACGAGCCGGCGCGGTCGGCGCGTCCGGGGAGCGGCGGCGCCGGCGCGTAGCCGGCGTCGCGCTCGGCCTGCTCCTCGAGCCGCTCGTCGGCCCGGCCGGCGAGCCCGTCCAGCGTCCCGGTGGCGTCGTACGGCGCCGGCCACCCGGCCGGCAGCTCCCCCGCCTCGACCAGCCGGGCGAGCCGGTCGGCGGCCTGTCCGTCGAGGTCCGCTGCCAGGGCGGTGAGCTCGTCGAGGTCGGTGAGGACGAGGTGCGCGTCGGCCGGGACGTGGTCGGCGGCCGGGCCGGCGGTGAGGAACGCGGCCCACGTCTCGGCGGCCTCGCCCAGCGCTCCCTCCGCCAGGGGCGCCGCGTCCTCGCGCAGCAGGTCGGTGAGCGGCTCCGGCAGGCCGTCCCTCGGCAGCGCGCCCGTGTCGAACTCGGAGGCCGGCAGGAGGGTCAGCTCCTCGAGCCGGCGGCGGGAGCCCTGGGTCATCGCGTCGAAGGCGCGGATCGACTCGACCTCGTCACCGAACAGCTCGATCCGCACCGGCTCGGCCGCGCCGGGAGGCCAGGCGTCGACGAGGCCGCCGCGATGCGCGAACTCGCCGATGCCGGTCACCTCGACCACCGGCTCGTAGCCGCCCGCCACGAGGCGCTCGAGCAGGTCGCGCTGCGCGACGCGATCCCCGACGCGGACCGTCAGCCGCGCCGCGGCGAGGCGGTCGGGCGCCAGCGTGCGCTGGACGAAGGAGAGCAGCGAGCCGACGACGATCAGCCCGCCGGTCGAGCCGCCACGCAGGGCAGCGAGGACGGACAGGCGCTCGGCCGACTCGTCGTGCTCCGGCAGGGCGCGCTCGAGCGGCAGCGCGGCGCGCTCCGGCAACACCCGGACGTGCTGCGAGCCGGCCCAGGCGGCGAGGTCGTCGGCGAGGCGGTGCGCCTCGTCGTCGGTGCGGGTGACGACGACGATCGGCCGGCGGCCGTGGAGCGCCGCGCGGCGAGCGGCGAGGTGCGCGGCGCGCGCCACGGCGGGCACACGAAGGACGCCCGGATCCGGCAGGTCGGCACGGAGGGCGTCGAGAAGCGGCGCGACGCGGCGATCACCGCCGCGCGAGGGGGACATGCCTGGTCAATGGTATCGGGCGGCCGGGCGGTGCGCGCTGTGGCGAGACGATTTCACCGAACGGCGGTTTCGCGTTGCGTTTGCGCGCTGTGGCGAGCACCCACACGCACGAACCGCACGCCGATGCGCCGCTCACGCTCCCAGGCGCTCGCTGCAGTCGACAAACGACACGCCAAAAGCGCTTCCTGTGAAAAATGCTCGCCCTGGCGCGAACGGCCCCGCGCCAGGCCGCCGCTGCTCGCTGTGGCGAGAGGAATGCACCGGAAGGCCGATCCACGCGGCGTTTGCGCGCTGTGGCGAGCACCGGCACGCACGAACCGCACGCCGATGCACCCCTCACGCTCACCGGCTCTCGCTGCAGTCGACAAACGACACGCCACAAGCCCTTCCGGTGAAAAGCTCTCGCTGCAGCGCGAACCGCCACGCGTCGAGGTCGAACCGAACCGCCACGCGTCGAGGTCGAGCCGAACCGCCACGCGTCGAGGTCGAACCGAATCGTCAGGCGTCGAGGTCGAACCGAATCGTCAGGCGTCGAGCTCGAACCCGTTGTAGACGTTCATCGCCGCCTCGATCCCCTCCCGCAGCCACAGCTCGGCGGCGTCGGCGCCGACGGCGACCATCTCGGCCGCGCGGTCG
The DNA here is from genome assembly GCA_036262075.1 of Candidatus Limnocylindria bacterium. Lineage (GTDB taxonomy): Bacteria > Chloroflexota > Limnocylindria > QHBO01 > QHBO01 > JACDBZ01. The sequence goes on along the minus strand of DATAJO010000037.1, from coordinate 7,275 downwards.
CGCTCGTCGGGCCGGAACGTGGCGAGGACGTGGCTCGCCGCCTCCCCGGCCCGCCCGACGCCGATCCGCAGGCGATCGAAGTTATCGGTGCCGAGCGCGGCGATGATGTCGCGCAGGCCGTTGTGGCCGCCGGCCGAGCCGGATCGGCGGAGGCGGAGCCGGCCGAGCGGCAGATCGATGTCGTCGGACACGACGAGGAGGTCGGACTCGACGTCGACATCGGTCTGGCGCAGCGCGGCGCGCAGTGGCGCGCCGGATCGGTTCATGTAGCGCATCGGCTTCACGAGCATGACCCGACCGTGGTCGGGATGGCGCGTCTCGAGGATCGCCGCGCCGTCGCGCAGCCGGCCCTCCCCGGTCAGGCCCCAGCGATCGGCGAGCAGGTCGACGACCCGGAACCCGACGTTGTGGCGCGTGAACCGGTAGCGCTCGCCGGGGTTGCCCAGCCCGCAGATCACCTTCACGCCGCCGATGCTACCGGTCTATCCTCGCCGCCGTGAGCCTGCCCGAGCCGACCGCCGCCCGACGCGTGTCGGCCGACGTGGCGGTCATCGGTGCCGGGATCATCGGCTGCTCGGCCGCGGCGATCCTCGCCGATCGGGGCGCGCGCGTGATCGTGGTCGAGGGCCGGGCCATCGGCGCCGGCGCTTCGGGGCGCAACCTCGGCGCCATCCAGCACCCGTTCGACCCGGTCCTCGCCCCGCTCTACGACGAGAGCATCCTTCGCTACCAGGCGCTGGCGGAGACGACGGCCAGCGACTTCCGCATCGGACGCGAGCCGGCCGGGCTGCTCCTCCTCATCGCCGATCCGGACGCCGCCCGCACCCGGGCCGACGAGCTGCGCCGCGCCGTCCCCGACCTCGCGCCCGAGGCGCTGACGCCCGAGGAGCTGAGCGAGCTCGAGCCGGCCCTCGCCCCCGGCCCCGGCGCCGTTCGCCTCGCCACCGGCTATCCCGTCCCGCCGGCCGCGGCGACCATGGCCTGGGCCGATCTGGCCGGCGAGCGCGGCGCGCAGTTCTTGATCGGCACGGCCGGGCGGCCGCGGCTTGACGACGGTCGCGTCACCGGCGTCACGCTCGACGACGGGCGGGAGATCGCCGCCGACGCGGTGCTCGTCGCCGCGGGTCCCTGGACCCCGCGCCTCGTCGACCCGTCCGACGCCTGGCAGCCGATGCGTCCCACGTACGGCGTCACCCTCCAGCTGCGCCTGACCGACGGGGCCCCGACCCACGTCCTGGAGGAGGACGCCGTCGAGGAGATCAACCGCGCCGATGCGGCCACGGCGCACGCCGCGCGCGCCGCCGACGAGGGCGTCGCCGATCCGCCGTCGCTGTTCAGCCTGGCGAGCGCCGCCGGGATCAGCACCCTCGGCTCGACGTTCCTGCCCGAGGAGCCCGACCCGGCGCGGATCGAGCCGCTCCTCCTGCGCCGGGCCGAGCGCTGGATGCCCTCGATCGCCGATGCCGACGTCGTCGAGCGCCGGATGTGCGCCCGGCCGCAGTCGGTCGACGGACGCCCGTTCATCGGTCCTGTGCGCGATCTGGTCGGGCTGTTCGTGTGCACCGGCCATGGTCCGTGGGGCATCTCCACCGGCCCAGCCTCCGCGGCGATCGCTGCTCGGGCCATCCTCGACGGCACGCCGCCGCCGCCCGAGCTGGCCGCCACGCGCCCGATCTGACGCCGGCCGTCCTTGTGCATTGCGCACAATGGCGGGTCCATCGCCTTCCGGGGCTCGGGGTCGTCGCCGGCGCATCCCCGACCTAGGCTCTCTGCACAACCCACGCAGCCATCGCAGGGAGCCCCGATGCCCGAGATCGATGCCGGAGACACCGCCTGGGTCCTCATGAGCGCCGCGCTCGTCATGCTGATGACCCCCGGCCTCGCCCTCTTCTACGGCGGCCTCGTGCGCCGCAAGAACGTGCTGTCCACGATCATGCACAGCTTCTTCATCCTCGGGCTCGTGAGCGTGACGTGGGTGCTGTGGGGCTACACGCTGGCCTTCGGCCCCGACACCGGGCTCGGGATCATCGGCGGCCTCGACTGGCTGGCGCTCGAGGGCGTCACCGCCGCGCCATCGGACACGTACGCCACGACGGTCCCGCACCTCGCGTTCATGACGTTCCAGGGCATGTTCGCGATCATCACCCCGGCGCTCATCACCGGTGCCTTCGCCGAGCGCAAGCGGTTCAAGGCCTTCATCCTCTTCAGCGTCGCCTGGTCGACGCTCGTCTACGCCCCGGTCGCGCACTGGGTCTGGTCGCCGGACGGCTGGCTGTTCGGCCTCGGCGTCCTCGACTTCGCCGGCGGCACCGTCGTCCATCTGTCCAGCGGCGTGGCCGCCCTCGTCGCCGCGCTGTACATCGGGCGCCGCAGCGGCCTGGCGGAGGTCGTCACCGAGCCGCACGACGTGCCGATGACCGTCCTCGGCGCCGGCCTGCTGTGGTTCGGCTGGTTCGGCTTCAACGCCGGCTCGGCCCTCGGCGCCAACGGCCTGGCGGCGAACGCCTTCGTCACCACCAACACCGCCGCCGGCATGGCCGCCGTCACGTGGGTCACGATCAGCTGGCTGCATCGGGGCTCGCCGTCGGTCCTCGGCGCCGCCATCGGCGCGGTGGCGGGGCTCGTGGCCGTCACGCCCGCCGCCGGGTTCGTCACGCCGGCGGCCGCGGTCCTCATCGGCTTCGGCGTCGGGATCGTCTGCTATGGCGCCGCCCACCTGCGGCTTCGCGCCCGGATCGACGATGCGCTCGACGTCTTCAGCGTCCACGGCATCGGCGGCGCGTTCGGCGCCGTCGCGACCGGGATCTTCGCGACCACCGCGGTCAATGCGGCGGGCGTCGACGGGCTCCTCGCCGGCAACGCGGGCCAGGTCGTCACCCAGCTCATCGGCGTCGGGGTGGTCGCCGTCTACTCGGCGGTCGCCACCGGCGCGATCCTGTTCCTCATCAACCTCGTCGTCCCGCTTCGCGTCGCCGATACCGACGAGGAGGCCGGGCTCGACCTCGCCCAGCACGGCGAGGTCGCCTACCAGCTGTAGCGCTCAGCAAGCCACGGGAGGTTCGCACCATGGTCACCGCCGCACTCGTCGCCTTCGGGCTCCTCGTCCTCGGCTGGATCGCCGCGCCGGACCGATCCACCACGCCGACCGAGCCTCGGGCCCTTCCCGATGACGCCCCGGAGCGCCTCGCCGCCTGACCGTCCCACCATCGGTGCTGTGCTGGCCAGGCCGATGCGCGGAGGTGCCAGGCCGAGGCGCCAGGCCGATGCGCCGATGCGGCCTCTGGCAGGCGTATGGGCCGATGAAGCGCCGGATTGCCGGCGCCGGAAGGCCAACTGGCCCGGTGGACCGTCGGTTTGCGGCCATGAGCCAGCAAACGGGCGCCTGAGCAGTCGATAGGTACGCCCCGGACCGCATCCGCCCGAGAAGCTCGGGACAGCAGCCGCTCGAGAAGCCCCGGACCGCACCCGCCCGAGAGGCCCCGGACCGCACCCGCCCGAGAAGCCCCGGACCGCACCCGCCCGAGAAGCCCCGGACCGCAGCCGCGCGAGAAGGAGGGTCAACTGCCGGTCGTGACGGCGTGGCCGGCCCGATCGAAGAGCGATCCGGGCTGCCAGTCGATCTCGTGATGGCGCCGATGCAGGATGCCGAGCACCTCGTGCTCGAGGGAGCGCATGCGGGCCTCCTCGTCGAGCTCGGCGTGGTCGTGGCCGAGGAGATGGAGCGTGCCGTGGATGGCGAGGAGGACGAGCTCCTCGACGACGCTCCAGTCGCCATCGGCCGCCTGGCGCAGCGCCTGGTCGACGTCGATCACGACGTCACCGAGAAGGAGCGGGCCGGGAGGGGAGACGCCGTCGTCATCGGCGAGGTGGGAGTGCGTGTCGCCGTCGAGCGACCACTCGTGGAGCGGGAAGGAGAGGACGTCGGTCGGGCCACGCTCGCCCATGTGGTCGAAGTTCAGCCGCTTCATCTCGGGGTCGCCGGTGAGGGTCAGCTCGACCTCGGCATGCTCGACGTCGAGCGCCGCCTGGACGGTGGTGCACACCGCCGACTCGAGAAGGGCAAGGGCGGCATCGGCGTCGAGCGGCTCGACCGCGGTGGCGAAGCGGTCGCGCCCGATCCGGTCGTGGAACGTGACCGAGCAGCCCATGAGGCGCTCATCGTAGCCGGGCCGGGCGGCTCCGCTCAAGGACGGCCCCGGTCGGGCCTCGCTCAGGCCTCGCGGCGCTGGTCCATGGAGACGACGTTGTCGGGGTACTTGATGCGCGAGTGGTACATCCCGAGCAGCTGCTGGACGAAGGCGTCCTTGATCTGGCGGATGTTCTTCAGCGTCAGGTCGGCGTCGTCGAGCTGGCCATCCTCGACCCGGCTGTCGACGATGCGATCGACCATGGCCCGGATCGACTCCTCGTCCTTGTCGTCGAGGGATCGGACCGATGCCTCGACGCCATCGGCGAGCATGAGGATCGCCGCCTCGCGTGACTGCGGCTTCGGCCCCGGATAGCGGAACGTCCGCTCGTCGACGAGGTCCTCGCGGCCGCCGACCTCCTGGAGCGCCTTGCCGTGGAAGTAGCTCATCACGCTCGTGCCGTGGTGCTGCGGGATGAAGCCGATGATCTGGACCGGCAGCCCGTGCTCGTAGGCGAGGTCGATGCCGTCCCGGATGTGGCCGGCGATGATCCGAGCGCTCGTCTCGGCCGACAGGTCGTCGTGGATGTTGCGCGCGCCCGCCTGGTTCTCGATGAAGGCGAGCGGGTTCTTCATCTTGCCGATGTCGTGGTAGTAGGCCGCCACGCGCGCGAGCAGCGGATCGGCGCCGATGGTCTCCGCCGCGCGCTCCGCGAGGTTCCCGACCATGACGCTGTGGTGGTACGTCCCGGGCGTCTCGAGCAGGAGCCGGCGGAGGAGCCGATTCGACGGGTTCGCCAGCTCGAGCAGCTGGAACACCGTCATGATCCCGAACAGGTTGCCGAGCACGGCGAACGAGCCGACGGCCAGGATGACCGACAGGATCGCGTTCACGATGCCCGCCACGGCGACCTGCGCCACGAACAACCCGTCGCGCTGCGCGATGAGCCCGAAGGCGATGGCCACCACGACGTTGGTGAGGGCCAGCGCCATGGCCACCCGCGCGAACACGTTGAGCCGCTCGGCGCGGACGACGGTCAGGAGCGACACGACGCCGCCGGCGAGGACGTAGACGGTGAGCTCGAGCGCGTCGCGGTCCATGACGCCGGCGAGGATCGCGAGCGCCACGGTCATCGCGGCGCCGGCGCCGCTGCCCAGGAGGATCGTGACGAGCAGCACCGTGGCCGAGGTCGGCACGACGAAGGCCCACAGGGCGCGGTCGGCGGCGATGCGGATGGCGATGGCCGAGACGACGAGGGCGAGGAAGAACAGCAGCACCGATCGGTTGCGGTGCCAGATCGCCGGCTCGTAGCGCCACAGGAACCCGACCGCCAGCGAGGCGAGCAGCACCGCGACGAGCGCGTTGCCGATGACCGTGCCGGGGTCGACGACCGGCCGGGTCAGCCCGAGCGCGTCGAGCTTCTCGAACTGCTCGACGGTGATGCGCTGGCCCTCGATGACGATGAGCTCGCCGGTCTGGACGGTGACCATGCGCGGCGGAACGGCGGCGCGCGCCCGGTCCTGCGCAGCCCGGGTCGCCTCCTCGTCGATGATCTCGGTCGGCTCGATGAACGCGGCCGCAAGGTCGCCGGCCAGCTCGCGCTGCTCGTCGGGCAGCTCGGCGGTGATGAGCTCGCGGACCTCGGACCGGATCTTGGTCAGCTCGTCCTCGGCGATGCGGTCCTCGAGCGTCGTGCCGATGGCGGCCGCGGCCGCATCGGCCACCACGTTCCACTGCGGCGCCGACAGCCTGGCCACGGCGCTGCGTGCGGCGGGCGTCAGCTGCGGCAGGTTCTCGGCCAGGCGGTCCTCGAGCTCCTCCTCGTCGATCGTGCCGTTCTCGTACAGCTCGAGCGCCCGGCTCACGCGGTTCGACAGCGTCGAGAACGCGGCGAGCTGGTCCTCGCGGTTGTCGGCCGGCGGCTTGATCGTCGTCCGGACCGGCTCGACGGAGGCGGCGGCCAGGTCGCGCGCCTCCTGGGTCAGGCTGGCGGAGGTGAACGTCTCATCCCGCGGTGCCCGCACGTCGCGCGGGGCGATCTGCCCCTCCTCGAAGTTCTCCTGGCCGAGCGTGATGTTCGCCGACAGGACGAGGAACAGGGCGGCCGCCACGATGAGCACGACGATCACGGCCCGGGCGAACGCGCCTGAGCCGGGCCGCCGGTCGAGCTCCGCGAGGGTGCGCGGGATGAACATGCCTACGTCCCCCCGAGCAGGCGGCGAACGATGTCGCTCACCAGCCGTCCGTCGGCGCGCCCCTTCGTGCGCGGGCTGAGGGCGCCCATGACCCGACCGAGGTCGGCGGGCGAGCTGGCGCCGGTCTCGGCGATCGCCTCGCGGGCGAGCGCCTCGATCTCGGCCTCGGACAGCTGCTCGGGCAGGAACTCGGCGAGGATCGCCGCCTCGGCCTCCTCGGCCGCGGCACGGTCCTCGCGTCCCGCGGAGCGGTACATCTCGATGCTCTCGCGCCGCTGCTTGACCTGCCTGGTCAGGACCTCGACGACCTCGTCGTCGGTCAGCGGGCGACGGCGCGCGATCTCCTGGTTGTGGGCAGCCGCCATCGCCATGCGCAGCGTCTGCGTCCGCCGCTCGTCGCGTGCGCGCATGGCGTCATGCATGGCGGCCTCGAGCCGCTGGGTGAGGGTCATGGTGCTGGGCTCCGGCGCGTCATCGGGTCTCCGATCGGTCCTCCGCTGCGCCGGACGGGTGGTGGCTTCGGCGTCTGGCTACGCGCGCGAGGCTGCCTTGCGCTTCTTGGCTTCCTTGCGCTTGCGCTTCACGCTGGGCTTCTCGTAGTGCTCGCGGCGCCGTGCCTCAGCCAGGATTCCCGACTGCTGGATCTTCTTGTTGAAGCGACGCAGCGCACTCTCGAACGTCTCGTTCTCGCCCACGCGAACTTCTGCCAAACGTCTCGCCTCCTCTCTGCTCATGACTCGTGCCGAATGTGATGGGGCGGGTCAACCGCCGGGCACGCAAGCCGACGAAGGGTAGCAGCGGGACCGATGAGGGTCAATCGAGCGGCCGAGCGCGGGATCGGCGTCCGCTCGCGCGCGGGTTGGCTATTGGGCCGAGTCGCCCTCCTCCGAGGTGGACGAGGCGTCATCGTCCCACTCGGCCTGGAGCGCCGCGAGCTCGGCGCGGCCCGTCGG
>DATAJO010000036.1:0-28986 GCA_036262075.1 Candidatus Limnocylindria bacterium | reverse complement strand
GTCGACCTTCGCGACCCGGGCGTCCTCGCGCTCATCGGTCGCGACGACGCGCCGGAGTGCTGGCTCGACGAGCGAGTCGCGCGCGCCGTGGGGACGTTCTTCCGCGACGCGCTGCGGGTCGAGGCCATCCTCGTCCCGAGCGTCGCGCACCTCGACGCGACCGACCGGCACAACATCGTGTGCTTCCTCGAGAACCTGCCCGAGAATCCGCGGAGATTCCTCCCACGCGCACGGCGACGCGCGACGGTCACGGTCGAGCCCGATCCGGAGGCGAGCGCCGCCAGCGTCCTCGGCTAGGCGGCGATCGGTCAGCCGAGACGGCGCCGGATCTCGCGGGGGTACTCGGGGAAATAGCGCCCGATCTCGGGCAGGTCGAAGCGCCGGAGGATGCTCGAGCGCGTCTCGCGCTCGAGGAGGAAGTCGAACGAGGCGCGCACGAGCCGCTCGACATCGGCTCCCGGCGCCAGCTCGTCGAGCGTGGCCCCGCTGACGGTCACCGTGTGCTGTGTCCGGGCCGGATCGGTACCGATGACGACCTCGCACGTCCAACCATCGGCGGTCGGACGGCAGACGACCTCGGCGACGCCGCCGGCCTGCGACGTCGGTCTCGGCGCGGTGCGGTCCTCGTCCATGGGCCTCCCTAGGTGTCCGTGCCGGCGACGGCGGCGCGGTCGCCGCGCGCATCGTCCGGCTGCACCGGCACCGGCGCAGGATCGATGCCGGGCTCGTCGCGGCGCCGGCCGGTCATGAGCGCCACCACCGCGGCGACGATGAGGACCGTGGCGATGAGCGTGCGCGGGGTGATCGGCTCCCTGAGCAGGATCGCGCCGAGCGCGACCGCCACGAGCGGGTTCACGTAGGCGTATGTCCCGGCCACCGTCGTGGGCGTATGCGCCAGCAGCCACGTGTACGAGGTGAAGGCGAGGATCGAGCCGAAGAGGATGAGGTAGCCGAGGGCCAGGATCGAGCTCGTCGAGAAGGCCGAAACGTCGATGCGGCCCTGCTCGCCGAGCAGCAGCCCGCCGAGCACGAGCGCCGCGCCACCGGCAAGCATCTCCATGCCCGTGCCGAGCAGCCCGGAGCGCGGCATCGGTGCGTGCTGGGCGTAGATCGAGCCCAGGGCCCAGGCCATCGCGCCGCCGACGACGAGCAGGATGCCGATCGGGTCGAGCGCCGCGACGCCCTCCGCGGGCGCCATGAGCACCGCCACGCCGATGATGCCGGCCACGAGGCCGCCGATGACGACGACCGTCGGCCGGCGGCGGAACAGCGCCGCCTCGAAGAAGGCCATCCAGATCGGCATCGTGGCCACGAGGACCGCCGCCACCCCCGACGGGATGCGCAGCTCGGCGAGCACCACGCCACCGTTCCCGCCGAGCAGTAGCAGGGCGCCGATGATCGCCGCCGAGCGCCAGTGGATCCACGACGGCCGCTCGATCGGCTCGTCGGACCGGCGCAGCCAGCGCTGATGGACCGAGACGGCGATGAGCATGATCGCGCCGGCGATGAGGAAGCGGATCCCCGCGGCGAGGAGCGGCGGCAGGGTCTCGATCATCACCGCGATGGCGAGGTACGTCGAGCCCCATACGACGTAGACGATCAGCAGGGCGACGGCGACCGCCGCCGTCGAGGCGGATTGGCGGGGAGGAGGCGGGTTCACCCGCCTATTCTTGCCGCCCTCGCTCCTCCGCGTCGGGAAGGGGATTGTCGACCCGCTGCGCGTCAGGCGGATCGTTCGCCACGCCGGCCCGGTGCGAGGCGGCGGCGAGCGACGTCGACCACGGCTTCGCCTCGGTCGGCGGATGCTCGTCGAAGTCCGCGCCTGGCACGAGATGCTCCGACGGGTCGACTTCCGCGCCGGGCGGCGCGCTCTCCGGCGGCTCGCTCGTCCCGAGCGCGGCCGCATCGGCTCCTTCGATCACGTTCGGGCCCGAATCGGCCTTCCGGTCCTTGTCCATGCCCGGCGCAGGTGCAGAATCGGTACCGGTGTCGATCCGGGGCCGTGCCGATCGTCGTGATCGATGTCGAACCCGACCGCACGCAGAGGAGCACCGATGAAGTACATGATGCTGATCGCCGGCAGCGAGGAGGCCTGGGCGGGCCTGTCGCACGACGAGGAGCACCGCCTCATGGGCGAGATCGGCCAGTGGTGGAACGACCAGATGGCCGCGGGCCGGATCACCGAGGGCTACCAGCTCCAGCCGTCCGCCACGGCGACGACGGTCCGCACCGCCGGCGCCGGCGGCCCGAGCGTCACCGATGGCCCGTACGTCGACGCCAAGGAGGTCATCGGCGGCTACGGCATCCTCGACGTCGCCAACCTCGACGAGGCGATCGCGGTCGCATCGGCCTGGCCCGGTCCGGACGTCCTCGAGATCCGACCCGTCGTCGAGCGTGAGTCGTAGCCGCGAGACGACCGATGCGCGCCTGACCGAGGTCCTCCGCGAGGAGCGGGGGCGCCTCGTCGGCGCGCTCGTCCGCATCCTCGGCGACTGGGACGTGGCCGAGGAGCTCGTCCAGGACGCGGCCGTCGCGGCGGTCGAGCACTGGCCGCGCCAGGGCATCCCGGACAATCCCGGCGCGTGGCTGATGACGACCGCCCGGCGTCGGGCGGTGGATCGGCTCAGGCGCCAGGCGCGCTATCGCGAGCGGATGGCGCGGCTCACGGCGGAGGCATCGGCGATGACGCGATCCGAGCCGGTTGGCGGGCCGATGGCGGCCGACGACCGCCTGCCGCTGCTGTTCACCTGCTGCCATCCGGCGCTCAGCCGCGAGGCCCAGGTGGCGCTCACGCTCCGCACGGTCGGCGGGCTCGAGACCCCCGCGGTGGCACGCGCGTTCCTCGTGCCGGAGGCGACCATCGCTCAGCGCCTCGTGCGCGCCAAGCGCAAGATCCGCGACGCCGGCATCCCGTTCCGCGTGCCGGACGAGGCCGAGCTGCCCGCCCGGCTGGGCGAGGTGCTCACCGTCCTCTACCTCGTCTTCAACGAGGGCTACCTCGCCTCGTCCGGCGCGGCGCCGGAGCGTCGTGAGCTGGCCCGCGACGCCGAGTGGCTCACCTCGCTCGTCGCCCGCCTCATGCCGGACGAGCCGGAGGTCATCGGCCTGCTCGCGCTCATGCGGCTTCACCTCGCCCGGGCCGATGCGCGCTTCGCGCCGGACGGCTCGCTCGTCCTCCTCCGCGACCAGGACCGTTCGCGCTGGGACCGGGCGGCCATCGCCGATGCGGCCGCGCTCCTGGCACGCGCCGAGCGCACCGGTCGACCGGGCCCATACCAGCTCCAGGCCGCGATCCTCGCGGCGCACGCCACCGCTCCGTCCTGGAAGGCGACGCCCTGGCCGGCGATCGTCGCGCTCTACGACGCGCTGCTGCGGCTCGAGCCGACGCCCGTCGTGCGCCTCAACCGCGCCCTGGCCCTCGCCGAGCGTGACGGGCCGGCCGCGGCCCTGGTCGAGCTCGAGCCGCTGGCCGATCGACTCGACGGCTACCACCTGTTCCATGCGGCGCGTGCCGAGCTCCTGCGCCGGACCGGAGAGCATGATCTGGCCCGTGACGCGGACCGACGGGCGCTGGCGCTCACCGACAATCCCGCCGAGCGGCGCCTCCTCGAGGAGCGACTGCGCTAGGCGGTCGGCAGGTGTCGCTCCGGGGGCCCGACGTAGCGCACGTCCGGCCGGATGAGGACGTCGGCCTCGGCCTGCTCGAGGCAGTGCGCGGTCCATCCCGCGTGGCGCGCGAGCGCGAACGTGGCCGGGAACAGGTTCGGCGGCAGGCCGACGCCCTGGAGCACCGCCGCCGCGTAGTACTCGACGTTCGTCTTGATCGGGTAGTCGGGCTTGCGCTCGGCGAGGACGCGCAGCGCGACCTCCTCGACCGCCACCGCCTTCTCGAGCCAGCCCCCGACGCTGGTCAGCCCCTCGGCCACCGAGCGCAGCGCCGCGGCGCGCGGGTCGTAGGCCCGATACACCCGGTGGCCGAAGCCCATCAGCCGCTCGCCCCGCGCCAGCGCCGAGCGAATCCACGCCTCGGCCTGGTCGACCGAGCCGATCTCGTGGAGCTGGTCGACGACCTCCGACGGTGCGCCGCCGTGGAGCGGCCCCTTGAGCGCCCCGATCGCGCCGGCGACGGCCGAGGCGATGTCGGAGTGGGTGCTGATGATCACCCGGGCGGTGAAGGTCGAGGCGTTGAAGCCGTGCTCGGCGCCGACGACGAAATACGCGTCGAGGGCGCGGGCCGACGCCTCGTCGGGCGGCCTGCCGCGGAGCATGGACAGGAAGCCGGCCGCCAGGCCCAGCGACGGGTCGGGCTCGACCGGCTCCTGGCCGTCGCGGAGGCGGGCGAAGGCGGCGAGGATGGTCGGCGCGGCCGCGGTGATGGCGCGCGCCTGCTCGACGGTCGGCGGCCACGTCGTGCGCTGCTCCGCGCCCCAGGCCGAGATGCCGGTGCGCAGCGCGTCCATCGCGTTCGTCTCCGGCGGCAGCGCCCGCAGGACGTCGACGATTGCCGGGGAGATCGGCGCACAGGAGAGCTGCGCGTCCGGGCGCCACTCGCCGGTCCACAGCAGCTCGGCGACCTGGGCGTACGTGCCGCGCTCGACGATCTCGCCGATGGGATAGCCGCGGTACAGCAGCCGCCCCGCCGTCCCGTCGATCATGGCCAGCGACGTCTCCCCCGCCACGACGCCCTTGAGGCCCGGGGAGTAGGGCCGCTCGTCGTTCACGAACCGGAGTCTACGGGAGCGCCGCTCGGTCGGCGCGCAACGCAAACGCCGCCTGCGGCGTCTGACCCGCGCCAATCCCCCTGTCCTGGAGACAAAGCAACCGATGCGCCGTCCGATCCTGCTCCTCACCGCACTCCTGGTCGTCCTCGCCGCGTGCGACGGGCCGACCGCGGAGGCGACGCCGACCCCCGAGCCCTCGCAGCCGCCGGAGTCGGCAGGCCCGTCGGCCGCGCCGCCATCGGACACGCCGAGCGGGGCGCCGACCAGCCAGCCCCCGGCGAGCGGCAGCGAGGAGCCGATCCCGAGCGACGCGCTCGGCGAGTTCACCTGCGACCTGCCGATCATCGAGGACCCGAGCGTGGCGATCGCGAACATCGTCGACGTCCGCATCGGCTCACACGAGGGCTTCGACCGCGTCGTGTTCGAGTTCGAGCAGGGCACCCCGGAGCTGACCCTCAGCCGCGCCGAGCCGCCGTTCGCCGCCGATGGATCGGGCATGCCGATCGACGTCGAGGGATCGAGCTTCCTCGCCCTCGTCATGCGCGGCGGCACGAAGCAGACGGACGCCGGCACGAGCTCGTACGACGGCCCCACCGAGTTCACCGATGGCGGCCCCGGCCTCGTCCACCTCGTCGAGGGCGGCGACTTCGAGCGCCAGAGCACGTGGTACTTCGGCCTCGACGACGAGGCCTGCGTGCGGGTGCTGACCCTCGACGACCCGCATCGGCTCGTCATCGACATCGAGCACTGATGGCCGCGGACCCGACGGTGGCGTCCGCTCCCCCACGGGAGCGGACGCTGCCGGCCACCGGGCTCAGACGACGGCGACGCCGTCCTTGTAGACCGCGCTGATCCGATCGGCGAGGGTCGCCACGTCGAGCGGGTCGCCGTCGACGACGACGAGGTCGGCCCGCTTGCCGGGCTCGAGCGTCCCGAGCTCGTCCTGGAGGCCCATGAGCTCGGCCGCCGCGCGCGTGGTGGCCTCGATCGCCTGCATCGGCGTCATGCCGCCCTCGACCATGAGCGCCAGCTCGCGGAGGTTCTCGCCGTGCGGGGTGACGCCCGAGTCGGTGCCCATGGCCACCTTCACGCCGGCGGCGACGGCCTTCGCGAACGAGGCCGTGTGCGTCTCGACCACCTCGCGCGCCTTGGCGACCGATGCCTCCGGGATCGACGCGCCGGCGTCGGCCGCATCGATCACGCCGCGCGGCGCCACGAGCGTCGGCACGAGCCACGTCCCCCGCTCGAGCATGAGCTGGATGGCCTCGTCGTCGAGGTAGATGCCGTGGTCGATCGACCGGATCCCGGCGCGAATGGCGTTCTTGATGCCGCTGGCCGCCTGCGCATGCGCCATCACGAAGATGCCGGCGGCGGTCGCCTCCTCGACGAGCACCTCGAGCTCCTCCGGACGGAAGTGCGCATGGGTCGGCTTGTCACGGGGTGACAGCACGCCGCCCGAGGTGGCGACCTTGATGACGTCGGCGCCCATGCGCACGAGCTCGCGGACCTTGTGGCGCATCTCGTCCGGGCCGTCGACGATCGTCTCCGGCACGCCGGGGTGCTTCGTCAGCAGCGCCCGCACCGATCCGCCGTACGGCATCCAGCCGTCGCCGTGGCCGCCGGTCTGGCTGAGCATGCTCAGGCTGATGTGCATCCGCGGGCCGGCCACGAGCCCGTCCTCGACCGCCTGCTTGATGCCGAGGTCGGCGCCGCCCGCGTCGCGCACGGTGGTGATGCCGATGCGGATCGTGGCCTCGAGGTTCTTCGCCGCCTGGAAGAAGCGGTAGCTGAACGGCGTCTGGATGAGCCGCATCGTGTCGATGCTGCTCACGACGACGTGGGTGTGGCAGTCGAACAGCCCCGGCAGGACGGCCTTGCCGGCCAGGTCGATCGACTCGTCGCCGTCGAGGCCGGTTCCGACCTCCACGATGCGGCCGTCCTCGATCGCAATGTCGGCCGACGCCGGATCGGCGCCCGTGCCGTCGACGACGGTGGCGTTTCGGAAGAGCGTGCGTGTCATGGGCCGAGTCTACGGAGGCGGGGCGGCTCCGGTAGCATCGGCGCTGCACCCCACCACCCCCGAGGAGATCCCATGGCCGACCGACTCGCGCCGCCGTCCGGCGCGCTCGACACCTCGAAGCAGTACACCGCCACGTTCAAGACGGAGAAGGGCGACATCGCGGTCGAGCTGTACGCCGATCGCGCTCCCTTCACGGTCGAGAACTTCGTCAACCTCGCTCGCGCCGGCTTCTACGACGGCACGACCTTCCACCGCGTCATCCGCGGCTTCATGGCCCAGGGCGGCGACCCGACCGGCACCGGCACCGGCGGTCCCGGCTACACCTTCGACGACGAGTTCCACCCGTCGCTGCGCCACGACTCGGCCGGCATCCTGTCCATGGCGAACGCCGGCGCCGGGACGAACGGCAGCCAGTTCTTCATCACCCACGGCCCGACGCCGCACCTCGACGGCCGCCACTCGGTCTTCGGCAAGGTCACGTCCGGCCTCGACGTCCTCATGTCGATCCGCGAGCGCGACCCGCAGCGTGACCGCGAGCCCGGCGACCGGATCGACACGGTCGAGATCAGCGAGGCCTGACGCAAGCTGTAGGCGCCGACCGCCGGCCGCCGCGACATCGGCGGTCAGGCCGCGACCGGCAGGTCCTCGTACAGCAGGCTGTACGTCGTCGTCGAGTCGGGGGCAAACATCGTGTGCGTGCCGCAGGCGCCGCACACGAGCTCGTCATCGGCCTCGTTGACCGTGAAGACGACCTCGTCGCCGCACCAGGCACAGTCGAGCAGAACATCCATGCCGCGATCCTGAGCGTGGGTCGTGACACGTTGCGTGTCGCGAACCGCCGGAACGTGGCGGGAACCTGGCCGCGGGAGGTGCGAGCCGCCAATCACCGACGGCGGTTGTCAGGCCGCGCGCATCGGCAACACCGGGTCTCCAGCCGTCAGCCGAGGCGCCGGCAGTACGAATCGGTCAGAGGCGATCTTGAGCTGATTTGCTAGGCTAAACGGCGTCGGTTGCACGGCCGGGAGCCCCGCACCGACGTTCGCCAGGGTCGGCCTGGCGGGAGTAGGCGCATCCCGAAAGCACGACCACGCCTTCACATGCGCACACGACCTTCGCTCCCCAACTCCATCCCCCGCCCACGGTATCCGTCCGCCGCGGTCGCGGACTGGCGGACGTTCGCCACGCGTGCCTATCGACCGTTCCGGATGCTGGCCGTGGCCCAGGGCTTCATCGGCTCGCTGACCGGCCCGGCGATCACGATCCCGCTGCTCCTCGCCCTCGGCGCCCACCCGGCGATCGCGACGCTCGTCGCCATCCTCCCGGCCGTCGGCACGATGGCGCAGCGCTGGCTGCCCGCCTGGCTCGACCGGACCGATGGCAACCTGCGCGGCCTCGTCATCCTGTTCGCCACGATCGGCGAGCCGCGCGGCCTCGTCCTGGCCGCGATCGTCAGCCTGACGGCCCTCGGCTGGCTGCCGGCGTGGGCCGCCATCGCGCTCATCGGCCTCGTCAGCGGCGTGCTCGGCGCGCTCGGCGCGATCGCGTACAGCCTCCAGCAGTCGTGGTACCAGCTCGTCCTCCACGAGGACGAGCGGCGGCTGCTCGCGCCGCGGGTGGGCGGCATCTCGCTCGGCATCGGCTCCGTCGTGCTGCTGCCGATCGCGCTGACGATCGACCGGCTGAGCGAGGGCATCGGCCTGTGGGCCTACGCCATCCCGCTCGTCGTGTCGGGCCTGGCCGGACTCGCGCCGCTCGTCATCCTGCGGCGCCTGCCCCCGCCCGGGCGCATCCGCGTGCCGCGCGCGGCGGCGTGGAAGGAGTCGGGCCCGGATCGGCTGCGCCGTCACGGCCGCGTCATGACCCTGGCGCTCCTCTCGGCCGGGCTGTCGCCGTTCCTGTCGCTCTACGCCATGGCGGTGCTGAAGACGGGTGCCGGCTTCGCCATCGGGCTCAGCGCCGTGAGCTCGGCCACGCTCGTCGTGGCCAGCATCGTCGTCAGCTCGCACCTGCGTGGCGGCTCGTCGACCGCCCTCCTGCGGCGCTCGTTCCTCCTGCGGAGCGCGGCGCTGCTGCTCGGGCTGGCCGCACACCCGGCCAACCCGGCCGCGCCGATCATCCTCGTCGTCATCGCCGTGCTCCTGGCCGTGGGCGACACCGCCGGCCAGCTGGCCGCGAACGAGCGCCTCATGCGCCTCGCGACCGGGCCTGACGTCCTCGCCTTCCAGAGCCACTTCGTGGTGCGCAACGTCGGCGCCTACACCGGCGGCGTGGCCGCCTCGTCGGCCATCATGCTGCTCGGCGGCTACCCGGCCTTCGCGATCCTGTTCGTGAGCGCCGCCCTCGTGCGCTTCCTCGCCGCGCGGGCGACGAACGAGCCGGCCAAGACCGAGGTCCCGACCGACACCACCGCCATCTCCCTGCCCGGCCGCGCCTGACCGTCGTCAGCGCCTGGCCGCCGCCAGCGCCTGACCGCCGCCAGCGCCTGACCGTCGTCAGCGCCTGATGTCGATCGTCTCGCCGTCGATCGTGCCGCTGATGGTGAGCGCCCAGGACGGATCGCTCTCGTACTCGACCTCGCCGTTCGGCAGCTGGAGGACCATGCGGGTCGTGCCGTCGAGCGCGAACGTGACGTCGCCGTCGATCGGGAAGCCGTCCACCAGCTCGCAGTCGTCGAGCTTGAACCGGTCCGACCCGAGCCACGACATCGACAGCGTGCCGGCGTACCGGCAGCCGATCGTGCGCGGCGTCCCGTCCCAGGCGATGTAGTCCGGCAGGTTCCACAGCTCCTCCTCGAGCGCGACGAGCGCATCGGCCGCATCGGCATATGCCGACCACGGCCGGAGGATCGGCACGTACCAGTCGGTGAGGATGCCCGGGCAGGTCGACCGCTCGCCGGACGGAAGCTCGGCGAGCAGGAGGAGGTCCTCGACCTTGTCGTCGATGCAGCGGCTGCCGCGACCGAACGTGCCATGCGGCCCGCCCTCGGTCACGACGAGGTGGGCGGCCTGGAGCCGCTCCGCGACGCGCTCGCCCCAGCGCAATGGCGTCGCCGGATCGGCCGTCGCGCCGAGCACGAGCACCGGCGCCGTGAGGCGCTCGAGGCCATCGACGTCGTTCGGATCGGCGTCCATGCCGGAGAAGCCATAGGCGCAGGCGAGCTCGCTGTACGCGAGCCCGGCCAGGCGGCTCGTCGAGGCGGCGATCGAGTCATAGATGGCGCGAGCCGTCCCGAGCTGGCTCGTCGGGTCGTACACCTGGCAGCCGATGGCGAAGTAGGCGCCGTCGTCGACCGGCAGGCTCTCGAGCGCCGCGCCGGTCTCCGGATCGAGCCCGCTGCCCAACGCCGCGGTCCGGGCGAGCGGGGCGAGGTCGTCGTGCGCGGCCGCCGCCAGCAGCCGGAGCAGCGCCGATCGGTCCGGCTCGGTGTAGACCAGCGCGCCCGACACGCTGACGAGGTCGTGGAGGGTGAGCTCGATCGTCGAGGCCGCGCCGCGCGAGGTCGAGATCGACACCTCCATCGGGCCCTCGCGCAGGACGGCGGCGAAGTCGTCCCACGTTTCGCGGGCGGTGGCGGGGGCGAAGTCGTCGACGCAGAAGGGGTCGTCGTCGCAGGAGGCGAGGACGTCGTCGAGCACGGTGCCGAAGGCATCGACCTGCTGAACCGCCGCTGCGATCGGCGAGACCTCGGGATCGATCGCGCCGTCGAGGACGAGCGCCGCCACGCGCTCCGGCCGGTGCGCCGCGTACAGCTGGGCGAGGACTGTGCCGTAGCTGTCGGCGTAGATCGTGACCGGGCCGGCGCCGATGAGGTCGAGGTAGGCGTCGAGGTCGGCCGCGGCCTGGCCCGACCCGTACGCGTCGAGCCACCAGACCTCCTCCATCTGCGCCTCGCGCAGGCAGGCCTGGACCCAGCGCTGCGCGGCCTGGTTGACGCGTGCCTCGGCGGCCAGCCCGAGGTCGGTCCAGTCCGGCGCGTCGACGCTCGCCTCCGGGCAGGTGACCGGCGACGAGAGCCCCGTACCGCGCGGCTCGACGAAGACCACGTCGTAGCGCTCGAGCACCTCCTCCGGGAACATGCCGAGGTAGATCTCCGACAAGAAGATCGCGCTCGTTCCCGGCCCGCCGCTGGCGACGACGAGCGTTCCCAGCCGATCGTCGCGCGAGCCCGCCGGTCGGAAGCCGAATCGCACCTCGAGCGTCCCCCGCCCGGTCCGCGTGTGGTCGGCCGGAACGGTCAGCACGGTGCAGGTCAGGCCGCCGATGCCGCACGGCGTGGGCCGATGGTCGAGGGCGTGCCCGAAGGCGTCGCCGAGGTCGGCCGCGGGTTGGCGCGGGGTCGGCGAGGGCGTGGCGTCGCCGGCCGTCGGGCTCTCCGACCGCGATGCGACCCCGCCGTCCTCCGCGTTGAGCACGAGAGCCGCGCCCACGCCGGCGGCGACCGTGAGCACGAGCACGCCGAGGACGGCGATCCAGATCGGGCGCCGACCGCGGCGGCCGGCCGGAGGCGGCGCCAGGGGCAGCCCGCAGGACGTGCAGAATCGGTCGCCCATGACGGGCGGTACGCCGCAGCGCGGGCATGCGGCGGGGGTCGCTGGCGGATGGAGCTCGGGCACGCTCGGTCGGTCCTCCCTCGCGCGCACGGGCGCGCGCGGTGGGAGGGTACGGGGCGGCGAGGCCGAAGACAATGCCCCGCTCCGCACCAATGCGCCGCGAACCCGGGGGCGCAATGACTTGCGTGTTTGCGCAAGTGATGAGATCATCGCGCCGATGGAAGCGGTGCACACGACCGACGCCGAGCGCCAGCGCGCGGCCGCGATCGCGCGCGCGCTCGCGGACCCGAAGCGGCTGTGCGTCGTCGAGCGGCTCTCCGCGGGAGAGCAGAGCGTGAGCGACCTGTCGCGCGAGGTCGGCTGTCAGGTGCCGAACATGAGCCAGCATCTCGCGGTGCTGCGCTCCGCGGGCCTGGTCCGCAGCCGGCGCGCCGGAAGCACCGTCTTCTATCGGCTCGCGGACGATCGCGTCCTCGACGCCTACCGATTGCTGCACGAGGTCGCCGGGTAACGCCCGCCGACCGGAGAGGAACGCCACACCGATGTCTTCGAACGTCCCCGAGGTCACCGACGCCACCTTCGAGGCCGATGTCCTCCAGAGCGACAAGCCCGTCGTCGTCGACTTCTGGGCCGAGTGGTGCGGGCCCTGCCGGATGGTCGCGCCGGAGATCGAGAAGCTCGCCGCGAAGTACGCCGGCAGCGTCGAGGTCCGCAAGCTCGACGTCGACGCCAACCCGCAGACGGCGATGCGCTACGGGATCATGAGCATCCCGACCGTCGCGCTCTTCGCCCCGGGCGAGGCGCCGCGCGCCGCGGTCGGCTACCGTCCGGCCGAGGCGCTCGAGGAGGCCTTCGAGCTGCCGCGCTACCAGCAGGGCAGCAACGCCACCGCCTGAGGCTCGGCCCTCCAGGGGCATCCAACCACGACGAACGACGACGCGTCCGCCACTTCGGCGGGCGCGTCATTCATGCCCGGGTCCCGGTCGTCCGATCGTCCCAACGCCGGGACGACTCTCGGCGGGCATACTGCGTCCTCATGCAACGACCGCCCGCCCTCCTGGCCTGCCTGGCCCTCGTCCTCGCCG
Source organism: Candidatus Limnocylindria bacterium (assembly GCA_036262075.1). Lineage (GTDB taxonomy): Bacteria > Chloroflexota > Limnocylindria > QHBO01 > QHBO01 > JACDBZ01. The sequence goes on along the minus strand of DATAJO010000036.1, from coordinate 16,610 downwards.
CGCTGGGATCCTTCCTCCCGGCGGCGCCGGCCCGGGCCGGCCAGGGCCTCGTCCTCAGCTCGCACACCCGCTACGAGGTGCGACCCGCGGACCGGATCATCGTCGTCACCGTCGACATCGCGGCGACGAACGTGGTCGCCGACACGGCGGCCGGCCGCACGTACTTCACCGGCATCAGCGTGCCGATTCCCGCATCGGCCACCAATGTCTCGGCCGTGGGTGGCGGCGTCGGGCTCGGCGTGTCGCTCGAGCCGATCGACGAGTTCACGAAGTTCGCCGACATCACCTTCTCGACCGGCGTCTTCCACCGGCAGACGTACAACACCCGCCTGTCGTTCGTCATCTCGGACGGTGGCGGCGAGCCGACGCGCGAGACCTGGGTGCGGCAGAGCTTCGTGGCCTTCGGCGCCTGGCCCATCGGCTCCGACGGCGACGCGAGCATCGAGGTCGTCCTGCCGTCCGGCTACGAGGCCACCGACCACATGGACCGGCTCGAGGTCACCGACGACGGCACGGCCACGCGCTTGACCGCCAACGGCATCGACCCTTCGACGTTCTTCACCTACGTCATCGCCGAGAAGGAGTCGGAGCGGACCGAGACGACGCTCGAGGTGCCGTTCGCCAACCTTTCCGGCGAGGTGATCGTGTCGGCCTGGCCGGACGATCCCGACTGGGGCACCCGGGTCGGCGGCTGGCTCCGCGACGGCCTGCCGCTGCTCGAGGACGCCATCGGTCTCGACTACCCCGTCACCACCCGGCCGCTGCGCGTGGACGAGCACGCCTACAACCACCTGGGCGACTACGCCGGCTACTTCATCTCGACCCTCGACACCATCGCCATCCGCTTCGACGCCGATGCGTTCGTGACGCTCCATGAGGCGGCGCACATCTGGTTCGAGGGCACGCTCGTCGACGAGCGCTGGCTGCTCGAGGGCTTCGCCTCGTACTACGCCGAGCAGGTCGCGACGCAGATCGGCCTGGAGATCGACGCCTACGAGCTGACCGACGAGATGCGCGCCGATGCGTTCCCGCTGACCGAGTGGGGCGAGCCGGGCAACGAGGACCTCGAGCGCGAGGACTACGGCTACGCGGCCAGCGTCGAGGCGGCGCAGGCCATCGCCGAGCTGGCCGGGACCGAGGGGCTCCAGAAGGTGTGGGTCGCCGTCCTCGACGAGCGGCGCGCGTACGCGCTCGAGAACGACGAGCTCCTCGAGGATGGCGAGCAGCGCGTGAACGACTGGAAGCGCCTGCTCGACCTGTTCGAGATCGAGACCGGGGCCGACTTCGGGCCGATCTGGGTCGAGTGGGTCATCGACGACCGCGACGCGGCCCTGCTGGACGATCGGGCCGCGGCCCGCGCCGAGTACGCGGAGACGGTCACGGCCCTCGACGGCTGGCGCGTGCCGGAGTCGACGCGCATGGCGATGGAGTGGTGGCGGTTCGACGACGCGACCGCGGAGATGGCGTCCATCCACGAGGTCGTCGCCGATCGTGCCGAGCTCGAGGCCGATGCGGCCGCGCTCGACCTCGAGCCGACCGACGACCTGCGGCGGGCCTTCGAGGACGAGGGCATCGCCGCCGCGGCCGCCGAGGCCGATGACCAGGCGGAGGCCCTGGCCGCCATCGCCGAGGCCGGGAGCATCGTCGCCGAGGCGCGGTCCGCCCTCGAGGAGGTCGGGCTGCTGTGGGAGGCCGATCCCGCCATCCATGTCGCCGACGCGCGCGACGCCTACGAGGACGGGGACGACGCGGGCGCCGTCGAGGCGGCCGCCGCGGCGGTGACCGACCGCGAGGCCCTCGAGGACCGCGGCCGCACCCGGGTGATCCTGGCCGGCGGCGGCATCCTCGGCCTCGACGCCCTGGCCATGGCCGCCCTGTTCGCCGCCCGGCGGCGCCGGCGGAGCACCGCGGTCGATCCCCCGGCGGCGGCCGCGCCACCCCCCGCGACGGCCTGACCGCCAAGCCGATGCGCCGATCGCTCGCCGCCGTCCTCATCGGCACGTTCACCCTGCGCTTCAGCACGGGGCTGACCGGCGCGCTCCTCATCTACTACCTCGACGAGCTCGACCAGTTCGGAGCACGCGAGGTATCGGCCTTCGAGGTGGGGCTCCTGACGGCGACGTTCTTCGTCGCCGAGCTCGTCCTGTCGCCGCTGTTCGGCCTCCTGTCCGACCGCATCGGCACGCGGCGGGTCATGCAGTACGGGCCGATCTTCGGCGCCGTGGCCGTCGTCATGACCGCGCTCACGACCGACCTGTTCCTCCTCGGCATCACCCGCTGGCTCGAGGGCGCCGCGGCGGCGGCCAGCATCCCGTCCATCCTCGGCTTCATCGCCGTCGCCACCTCGCACGACGACGACCTGCGCGGCAAGGTCGTCGCGCGCTTCGAAGCGGCCACGCTGGCCGGGATCGGCATCGGCCTCGTCGCGGCCGGCGGGCTGTGGGAGCTCCTCGACCGCAACGCGTTCTTCCTCAACGCCGCGCTGTACGGCGTGAGCTTCCTCATCTACCGCTTCGGCGTCACGACCGAGCCGGTGGCGACGGTGACGGAGGAGCATGCCGAGGCCGCGGAGATCGGCGCGGGTGGCGTCGCCGGCGTGGCCCGCGGCTTCGGCTGGCGCCGCTACGCGAGCATCCTCGCCTCGCCCGCTGTGTGGCTCCTCGCGCCGACCTGGATCGCGATCAACGCGTTCATCGGCGTTTGGACCAGCCAGTCGATCTTCCAGCTCGTCAACGACCCGGCTCCGGGATTCGAGGAGCAGCTGCTCATGGGCGGGTTCGAGCCGGTCCAGGTGAGCATCGGCCTGGCCGTGGCGCTCGTCGTGTTCTTCGCCGGCCTGTTCTACTGGGGCGACCGGTTCAAGCGCTACCGGCGCACGTCTATCATCGGCGTCGGCGTCGCCGGCGGGCTGGCCATGGTCGGGGCGATCTGGGGCCTGAACCACGCGGCCGGTGCGTGGGCCGTCGCGCAGGCACCGCTGGCCATCGGCGCGGCGGTCGCGCTGTTCGTCCTCGCCGGCGCGACGCCGGCGGCGCTCGGCATGCTGGCCGACATCAGCGAGCACCACCCGACCGACCGCGGGGCGATCATGGGCCTGTACTCGGTCTTCCTCGCCGTCGGCCAGGTGACGGGCTCGCTGCTCGGTGGCGGCGCCGCCGATCGAGCCGGCATCGACGGGCTGCTCCTCGCCTCCGCCGCGCTGCTCCTGCTGGCCGTCGTGCCGCTCCGCTGGCTGCGCGCGTCGGAGCATCTCGTCGGACGAGGCGAGACCCGGGTAGCATCTCCAGCCTGATGCGCCTGTCGAAGCTCTTCTTCACCTCGCTCCGCGACGACCCCGCCGAGGCCGAGATGGCCTCGCACAAGCTCCTCGTGCGCGCCGGCTACGTCCGCCAGCTCGGCGCCGGCATCTACTCGCTCCTGCCGCTCGGCTACGCCGTCCATCGGCGCATCGAGCAGGTCATCCGCGAGGAGATCGATGCCATCGGCGGCCAAGAGATGGAGATGCCGGTCGTCCATCCGGCGGAGCTGTGGAAGGAGTCCGGGCGCTACGCGAAGATCGGCCCCGAGATGGTCCGCTTCAAGGACCGCGGCGGGCGCGACATGGTCCTCGCCATGACCCACGAGGAGGTCGTCGCCGATCTCACCCGCGACCTCGTCCAGTCCTACCGCCAGCTGCCGGCCATCGTCTACCACTTCCAGACGAAGTTCCGTGACGAGCCACGCGCGCGCGGCGGCCTCATCCGGGTGCGCGAGTTCGTCATGAAGGACAGCTACTCGATCGACGCCGACGAGGCCGGCCTCGACCACAGCTACGACCTGCACCACGCGGCGTACACGCGGATCTTCCGCCGCCTCGGCCTGGACGCCATCCCGGTCTCGAGCGACGTCGGGATCATGGGCGGCACCGGCGCGCACGAGTTCATGGTCCTCAACGAGCACGGCGAGGACACGCTCGTCCTGTGCGACGCCTGCGGCTACGCGGCGAACCAGCAGATCGCGCCGAACGCGGTGAAGCCGCCGGAGCCCGAGGAGCCCCTCCCCGTCGAGGAGGTCGAGACGCCGGGCACCGACACGATCGCGTCACTCGCCGAATTCCTGGACATCCCGACCGCGCGCACGGCGAAGGCCGCGTTCTTCATGACCGGCGACGGGCGCCTCGTGACGGCGATCGTGCGGGGCGATTTCGAGGTCAACGACACGAAGCTCGCGAACACGGTCAAGGCCGTCCGCGGGCTGCGCCCGGCCCAGGCCGAGGAGATCCGGGCCGCCGGCATGGAGCCCGGCTACGGCTCGCCGGTCGGGGCGCACGACACGCTCGTCGTCGTCGACCAGCTCGTGGCGAAGTCGCCGAACCTCGTGGCCGGCGCGAACCGCCCCGGCTTCCACCTGCGCAACGTGAACGTCGGCCGCGACTTCGAGGCCGATATCGTGGCCGACATCGCCAACGTGCGGGCCGGCGACCCGTGTCCCGACTGCGACGCCACGCTGCGGCTGGCGCAGGGCATCGAGGTCGGCAACATCTTCAAGCTCGGCACCGACTTCACCGAGGCGCTCGGCGCGACCTACCTCGCCGAGGACGGCAGCCGGCGCCATCCGATCATGGGCTCGTACGGCATCGGCCTCGGGCGGGCCATGGCCTGCATCGTCGAGGCCCACCATGACGAGAAGGGCATGATCTGGCCGATGGAGGTCGCGCCCTACCGGGCGCACCTCGTCGCCATCGGCGCGAATCGGGATCCGGCGGTGGCCGAGCAGGCCGAGGCGCTCTACGGGCGCCTGACCGATGCGGGCGTGCCGATCCTGTACGACGACCGCGACGAGTCGCCGGGCGTGAAATTCACCGATGCCGAGCTGCTCGGCATGCCGACGATCGTCACCATCAGCCCGCGATCCCTGGCGGCCGGCGGCGCGGAGGTCACCGATCGGGCCAGCGGTGAGCGCGCGGTGCGGCCGATCGACGACGTCGTGGCGGAGCTGACGGCCGGGTAGCATCGGCCGATGACGAACGAGCCGGCGCCCTCGATCGACGACCTCATCCCGAAGGAGCGGGAGGCGCACACCATCATTTTCCTCGTCCGGCCGCCGGACGCCCCGGCGTTCAGCGAGGAGGAGCTCGATCGGCTCCAGGTGGAGCATCTGATGTACCTTCGCGACCTCGAGCGCCGCGGCGCCCTCATCGCCAACGGCCCGCTCGACGAGCAGACCGATGAGCGCTACCGCGGCATCTCGATCTACGGCCTGCCACTCGACGAGGCCCTCGCGCTCGCCCGAGCCGATCCGATGGTCCGGGCCGGCCGCCTGGCCATCGACGGCGCGCGCTGGATCACCCGCGCCGGCGCAGCGCGCTTCGGCCTCTCGGGCTAGGCATCGGCCGCCCACCCGTCTCCCGCTCCATGCCGCCGGCGTTCACGGGGTGGCAACAACGGCCCGGTCCGGTCGCAGGCAGAGCACCCCGGTGACGACCCAGCCGATGCCGGTCCCGACATGGACGATGGCCCCGTAGATCCGATAGCCCTCGATGGCGTCGAACACGTCGAGCGGCAGCAGCGCCACGCCGAAGCCGACGACCAGCAGCACACCGATGCAGGCGATGACGGCTCGAACCTCGCGGCGCGGGCCGGACGCAGCGGGCGCCGCCGACCCGGTCCCGAGCAGCACGAGGCCGAGCGCCTGGACGGGCATGAGCAGCGGCGGCCCGAGCGAGCGAGCGACGAGGTCGATCGCCCCGGCGATGGCGAGGCCGAGGAGCGCGAGCCCGTCCCCGGTCCGCGCCGCCCGGCCGGCCCCGTGGAGGAGCATCGGCCGCAGCCCGAGCAGGCCGGCGACGAGGAGCGCGTTCGGGATCGTGCCGAGCAGCCAGCCCCAGAAATACATGTTGCCGCCGAGGACGGTGCGGTTCTCGTTGTACGAGGTCGGCCCGTGAGACTGCGTGAACACGATCCAGATCGCCGCGGCCGCCAGCCCGCTGGCGATGAGACACCAGGCCGCCCACCGCGGCGTGTCGCGCCCCGCCGGCGCGGCCGTCATCGGTCGGCCAGCTGCGGGAAGACCTCGGCCGCCACGCGCTCGAGCCGGCTCGTGTCGGACACGCCGCGCACGGCGAAGATGAGGTGCTGGGCGCCGGCCTCGATCAGACGGCCGTAGTGGTCGACGATCTCGTCGGCGGACTGGTTGTCCCAGTCGATCGACGGCGCGAGGGCCGTGACCTCGACCTCCTCGCGCGGCCGGCCGAGCTCGTCGAGATGGCCGCGGAGCACCTCGACCTTGTGGCGGAACGTGTCGACGTCGCGACCGAACAGGTTGCTGGCATCGGCGTAGCGCGCCACGAGACGCAGCGTCTTCCGCTCTCCCCCGCCGCCCACGAGGATCGGCACCCGCGGTCGGCTGATCGACTGCGGCGAGTTGATGAGGTGCGTCGCGGTCGTATGGATGCCCTCGAACGCTCCGTGCGTCCCGCTGCCGCCCGACCACATCTCGTGCGCCATGCGCAGCGTGTCCTCGAGCAGCTCGAACCGCTCCTTCAGCGGCGGGAAGCGGAACCCGAGGCCCTTCGACTCCATGACGTTCCAGGCTGCGCCGATGCCGAACCAGGCGCGCCCGCCGGACAGCACGTCGAGCGTCGTCGCCATCTTGATCCACAGCCCCGGCGCGCGGTAGTGGACCCCGCCGACCATGAGCCCGAGCCGGGCGCGCCGGGTGTGGGCGGCGAGGAAGGCAAGCGCCGTCTGGCCCTCGAGCATCGGCGCCTCGGGCGGGCCGAGGCCGCGGATCTGGAAGAAGTGGTCCATGACCCAGATCGAGTCGAATCCGGCGTCGTCCGCCGTGCGCCCGATGCGCGCGAGGGTCGGTCCGATCTGCCCGTTGCCACCGGGCCAGGTGAACTGGTTGATCTGGAGGCCGAATTTCATCGCGGCGATCGTGCCACGTTCTTCATCGTGGCGATCGTGCCACGCTTCAGCTGGCCGAGGCCAGCGCCTCCCGCTGCATGGCGACCGACAGCTCGTCGGAGCAGACGCGGTTGCGGCCGCCGTTCTTCGCCAGGTACAGGGCCGCATCGGCGCGCCTCAGGAGCGGCTCCGGGTCGCGTCCATCAGCCGGGTCGCACAGCGCCACGCCGCAGGAGATCGTGAAGCGCGGGATGGTGCTCTCGTCGTCGGCCACCGCCTGGCGGAGACGCTCCGCCACGCTCAGCGCGCCGGTGAGGTCGACGTCGGGCAGGAGGAGCAGGAACTCCTCGCCCCCGTACCGGAACGCGCGATCGTCCTCGCGCGTGACCTGCCGCAGGATCTCGCCCAGCCGCACGAGCGCGGCGTCCCCGGCGAGATGCCCGTGGGCGTCGTTGTAGTCCTTGAACTGGTCGATATCGAACAGCACGAGGGCGAACCGCGCGGGACGGAGCCGATCCCCCTGGAACAGCAGGCCGGCGATCGCCTCGTCGAAGGCGAGCCGGTTGCCGACGCCGGTGAGCGAGTCCCGACGCGCGACGCGGTTGAGCTCGCGGTTGAGCTCGCGGACGTACGCCTCCTGGCGCTGGGCGTATCGGCTCAGCTGGCGGAGAATGAACTGCTGCTGGAGCATGCTCCGGAAGCGCGACTGCCACAGCCAGTGGCCGATGCCGCTGGTGATCGTGGCCATCGTGGTCCCGATGACGATCCCGCTCCGCGCGGTCACATCCAGCATCATCCCGAGCGGGCTGAGCATGAAGCCGACGGCCAGCGTCTGGCTCGCGATGAGCACGCCGGTGTGCCAGCGTGGCGACCACGGCAGGAACAGGCCGGCACCCACGGTGACGGTCGCGAGCTGCGCCGCAGCGACGAGCGGCGCCTCCGTCGGGGTCAGAACGAGTCCCATGAGCGCGACGCCGACGACGAGGAGGAAGATGGCGGCCGCCAGGGGCTCCGGGCGCACGGGCGTCCGCCGGGCGGTCATGGCGAAGAACGCGGCCATCGTCGCGGCGCCGATCGAGAACGGCGCGAGCGCCTCGACGCCGTCCGAATCGAGCGCGACGCTGATCGTCAGGTCGACGAGCAGCAGCACGGCGACGAGCGCCCCGCCGTAGGTCACCGATCGCCGCAGGATCCGCCGCTGCGCGATGTCGACGCGCCGGCGCACGGCAGCCGTGGGCCGATCGCGCCGGTTGGGGATGCGGCTGGGCCAGGAGGGCGTTAGCACGAGCCGAATGCTGTCCGATCCGGATGATCCGCTCCATCGGCCAATGGTCCTGCCCGCCTGCGCGGGCAGGCGTGGCACGCGGCCTGCCCTCGGGGCCGCAGGAGGTACACCGATGACGACCGAAAACGCCGGGAACGCGAACGTCACCCAGGGCGAGACCCACGGGCCGGACCAGGAACCGCGCGAGGTGGGCGCCGCCGATCCGGCGGTCCGCGATCCCCGACCCGATGGGCCGATGGACCAGCCCACCGACCCCGAGAGCGCGAGCGACGAGTTCGGCGAGAGCCCCGACGCGGCCTACGGCCAGCGCGAGGGACAGGCCGATCCGGGGGCCGGCTGACGGTCCGGGATCGGGGCCTCAGAGGATGTCGTGCTCCCGGGCCGCGATCTCGCGATCCGGGCGGAACGGATTCCTCGCCGGCTCGGCCGCGCCGGTCAGGAGCTCGACCGCCAGCCGGCTGCCGCCGGCGCCGACCATGACACCGTGCCCTGAGTAGCCGCCGTTCACGAAGAACCCCTCCGGCCCCACGGCGCCCACGTACGGGCGCCGGTCCGGCGTGACCTCGTACTGGCCGGCCTGGAGGAACCAGTGCGCCGTCGGCGCGCCGTCATTCCAGACCTCGCGCCAGAACGGCGCCAGGGTGGCGAGCGCGTGGTCGCTCGCCGGGTCGAGCAGGCCGAAGGCCCACTCGTGCTCGATCGACACCGGGTCGGCCGCGGCCGATGGCGGCGTCTCCGCCTCGGTGTAGAGCGCGAGGCAGCCGCGCATCGCCGGGCGCCAGTGCGCCGCGGTTTCTTCGTGGATCGTCATCGGCCCGTCCGGCGGCACCTGCGGCACGTCGGGCATGACGAGCTTCTGGCGTCGCGTCGGCGCGATCCGGAGCTCGACGCCGGCGAGCGCGGCGGTGACCGCGGTGAACGGGCCGGTGGCGACGAGCACCCGCTCGGTCGAGATCGGCCCGCGAGTGGTCTCGACGCCGGCGACCCGGTCGCCCTCGACGCGGATGCCGGTCAGGGCGCAGCCGGTGACGAACGTGGCCCCGCCACCGGGAGTGGCATCGGGGATGCGATCGGGATTCGAGGCGGCCGTGGCGTAGCCGATCGTCAGCGCCTTCACGTCGAGCCAGCCGTCGCCGGCCCGGTACCGCGCGCCGATGACGCCGGGCGACAGCCACGGCCAGCGGACGCGGGCCTCGTCGCCGGACAGGAGCTCCACGTCGGTCAGGCCCCACGTCCGTTGCCGCTCGACGAGGCGCCGCGAGCGCTCGACGGTCGCCTCGGTCGTCGAGCAGAACAGGTAGCCGCCGTGGCGGACGCCGAGGTCCCAGCCGTCGAGCCCGGATCGGTCCGCGAAACCGTCGAACAGCTCGACCGCCTCGCGCACGAGCTCGATCTCCTCGGGGTTGTCGAACTGGAGGCGGAAGGCGCCGGTCGAGGCCGGCGTCGTCAGCGTGCCGAGGGCGGATCGGCGCTCGAGGACGACGCTGCGGATCCCCGCGCGAGCGGCGAAGAACGCCGTGGCGCAGCCGACGATGCCCCCGCCGACGATGACGAGATCGGCGCTCGCCGGAGGCGCATCGGCGAGATTGGTGGTGCGTGCCGTCACGCCGGAGAGCGTACCAAGCGCAAATTTGCCCTATTCGGCGGGATGGTACGGGAGTACCATCCGCGCAGTAGGCCGATCGTCCGGGACGCTGCCCCGCCCGGGAGCCCAACTCGGCCCGTGACGGGGGTCCCTGTCCGCGTTTCGACGCGGATCCGGAGCAGCATCGCGTACGTCGGTCGCCGACAGCGGCGGCTGTCGAACCGAGCACGCTGCCCGACCGCCGGCGAAGGCAGGGAGGACTCTTCGCACTCATGTTCAGTACCAAGCGCCTTGGGCTGCTTCTGGCTGCCCTGCTCACGGCGACGATGACCCTCGGCATCGTCACCTCCGGAGCGTGGTTCACCGACAGCGACGCGGTCGCCGTCACCGCCACGTCCGGCGCGATCGACATCGAGGCCAACCCCGTGAGCTTCTCGGTCGACGACCTCCTGCCCGGGGTCTGGAGCGACCGCGAGGAGATCACGATCTACAACACGGCCAACTCCACCACCCCGGTGAAGTACCGGCTGACCGACGACAAGACCTCCGAGTCGACCTCGGGCTTCTACAACCGCATCTGGATCCGCGTCACCAGCAAGTTCTGCGGCGGCGCCGATCACCAGCAGGTGTACGAGGGTCAGCTTCGCGACCTCGAGATCACGAACGCGACCTCGGTCAGCCCGTCGGGCCTCGGGATCAACATCACCCACTGCTACGACGTCCAGTTCAAGCTCGTCGACGATGCGGGCAACGAGTGGCAGAACCAGAGCGCCGCGTTCGACCTCGTGTTCGACGCCACCCAGCCGGAGAACCCGGGCTGGGGCGAGTAGTCCGTTGATCACGGCCGATGCGCTCGCGCGGGCGGGCGCACCGGCCACTGGCAACGACTCCCTCTCCACCCGGGAGCACGCATGGAATCATCCCGAGCGCTGAGCATCGGCCGCGGCGTCCTGCGAGTCGTCCTGCTGGCGGCGATCGGCATCACGCTGTTCGTCGCCTACGGGCTGATCGACAACGCCTGGTACAAGGTGCTCGCCGTGCAGGGCGGCAGCATGGAGCCGACGATCACCGCCGGCGACCTCATCGTCGTCACGCGGCCGCCGGCCCAGGTCGAGGTCGGCCAGGTCCTCACCCTCCAGGTCGACGGCGCGGTGGTCACCCACCGGGTCGTCGAGGTCAAGCCGGACGGCAGCTTCGTCACCCAGGGTGACGCGAACTCGACCCGTGACGATTTCTCGGCCAACGACGTGCACATCGTGGGCGAGTACCGCTTCAGCCTGCCGCTCATCGGTCGCATCGTGGAGCCGATCGTCACCGGCGCCTGGGCCACCGACGCGGACTCGATCGCCGCATCGGCCGTGTCCGGCGAGTGGCCGGCATCGGCGGTCGCCAGGGCCATCGACGTCGGCGGCCGTATCACCTGGGAGCCGTCGCCATCGGCCACCCCGAGCCCGTCACCGGCCGCCAGCGCGACGCCCGAGAGCACGGCCGGCCCATCGGCCGAACCGTCCGAGACGGCAGCCCCGCGGCCGACCGAACCGCGCACCCGACCGGCGCCGTCGCCGCGGTCCATCGAGCCGGTGCCCGTCTCGTCGCCCACCGATGACCCGACGCCGACGCCGACGCCAACGCCAACGCCAACGCCGTCGCCAACGCCGTCGCCCGCGTCCGAGCCGACTGAGACGTCCGAGCCGTCCGCCGTCCCCTGACCCCGCGCGGTAGCATCGGCCGCCATGGAAGCGACCGAACACGCCGACGTCGTCGTCATCGGCGGGGCGATCGTCGGCTCGTCCGTCGCGACGTTCCTCGCGTCGCGGCCGGGCTTCGACGGCCGGATCGTCGTCGTCGAGCGCGATCCGACGTTCCGGACCAGCTCGACGACCCTGTCGGCGGCGAGCATCCGCCTCCAGTTCAGCACCCCGCTGAACATCGAGATCAGCCGATTCGGCCTCGACGTCGTCCGCGATCCCGAGCGCTTCCTCGGCGACGAGGGCCACGACCTCGGCCTCGACTTCGTCGAGAACGGCTACCTGTTCCTCGCCACGCCCGCCGGCCTCGCCACGCTCGAGCACAACCACGCCGTCCAGCGCGCGCACGACGTGCCCGTCGTGCTTCTCACCCCGGACGAGCTCCAGGCGCGCTTCGCGTGGGTCTCGACCGATGGCATCGCCGGCGCCTCGCTCGGGCTCGGCGACGAGGGCTGGTTCGATGCCCACGCCCTGCTCCAGGGCTTCCGGCGCCGCGCCCGCGCGCTCGGCGTCGAAGAGCGGACCGATGCGGTCGTCGGCCTCGATCTCGACGGCGAGCGGGTCGCCGCCGTCCGCCTCGCCTCGGGCGGGGTGATCGAGGCGGCTTGGGTGGTGAACGCCGCCGGACCCCGCGCCGCCGACGTGGCCGCCATGGCCGGCGTCGACCTCCCGGTCCGGCCGCGGAAGCGGAACGTCTACCACTTCGAGTCGCCGATCGACCTCGGTCCGGCGCCGCTCACCATCGACCCGTCCGGCATCTACTTCCGGCCGGAAGGCCCGAACTACATCGTCGGCTTCTCGCCCCACGCCGGCGACCCCGATCCGGACACGCTCGACCTCACGCCCGATCGGGCGGCATTCGACGAGTTCGTGTGGCCCACCCTCGCTGCCCGGGTGCCGGCGTTCGATCGGCTCCGCCTGCTCGACACCTGGGCCGGGCACTACGAGATGAACACCGTCGACGCCAACGCCATCGTCGGGCCGCATCCACGCCTCGCAAACTTCCTCCTTGCGAACGGATTCAGCGGCCACGGCCTCCAGCAGGCGCCGGCCGTCGGCCGCGGGCTGGCGGAGTGGATCGCGACCGGGCGCTACGAGACGATCGACCTGTCACCGCTCGCCTACGAGCGCCTCGAGCGCGACGAGCCGGTGCGCGAGCTCAACGTCATCTGACCCGTCATCCGAGGCGTCACCGGCGTCAGTGGCAGCCCCCGTCCTGGGGATGCGGGTCGACGAAGGTGACGACGCCGCGGGGCGGTCCCTTGATGAGCTCCCGCGTGTCGACGACCACGGTCCCGTCCTCCTCGATGCGCACCGGGAACCGGTCCATGCCGCGCGGCGCCGGCCCGAGCTGGAGCTTCTCGCCGACGACGTTGTACGTGCTCTGGTGGCAGTTGCACTGGAACCGATGCCGCTCAGTGCACATCGGCGGGATCATGCAGCCGAGGTGCGGGCACTTCCGCCACAGCGCCAGGATCTCGCCGGCGGTCGGCTCGGAGACGGTCGTCGGCTGGCCGAGCGCCATCGCCTTCGCGGCCGGCACGTTGACGAGGAACGCGCGCGCCTGGCGGATTTCGGCGGGCACGCCCTCGGCCCACGTGGGGAACGCGGACCCCAGGTCATCGAGCGTGCCGAGGCGGTGCTCGACCCCGATCCCCTCGGCCGGTGGCGGCCAGAGGAACGCGAGCGTGCCCCCGACGAACTCCAGTCCGAGGATTCCGATCCCCGTCCCCAACGCCCTCCGCATGAACGCTCGCCGGCTCAGCTGTCGCGCATCGAGCATGGCGTCACCCTCCCACGGGGCCGGGTGCGTGCGGGTATGCGCGCACCGACGCCGGCGCGCAAGGGACGAATGCCCCGCCTCAGCCGGGACCGAGGCGGCAGTACTCGCGCGGCAGGTTCCTCGCGTCGGTGACCCGGAACGTGGCGTCGCTGGCGACGAGCACGGACGCCCACGGCACCATCTCCGCCAGCCCCTCGCCGATCCGCTGCAGCTCGCCGATCTCGGCGACCGCGTCGAGCCCGATGTCGCGCGGGAGCTCGACGTCGATCCGGTAGAACGGCGTGGAAGGCCAGTGCCGGTGGACGAGCTCGGTCTGCTGCTCCGCCGGCGAGCGCAGGAGCTCGGACAGCGTCCAGCCCAGCCAGTCACCCAGCCAGCCCGGCCGCCTGCGGCGCGCCCAGCGGCCCGTCCCGAGGCTGACGACGACGGTGTCCAGCGGCTCGTAGCCGGTCGAGTACGTGAACGCCTCGACGCAGGCCTGGTAGACCGGGTTGCCCGCCACGCCGATGCCGCCGTCGACGACCTCGCCGATGCCCGGCAGTTCGGCCGGCCGGAAATACGTGGGCGCCGAGGCCGACGCGACCGCGACGTCGACGAGGCGGTACTCGCCGGCCCGGCACGAGTTCGCCGGATCGTCGCGGACGAAGTACCAGGGCATGCCGTCCGAGAGCCGCTTGGCGGTCACGAGCAGGTCGATCGGCGCGTCGTTCAGCCGCCACGCGGCCGCCTCCGGCCCGAGCTCCTCGCGGACGAGCCGATGGAGGATGTCGACGTCGTACGCGACGCCGGTCAGCACCCGGCGCAGGCCGGTGAGGATCGGGATGCGCCGGAAGACCTCGTCGGCTCGCTCGGCGTAGCGATCGACCATGCGGGCCGCCGGGATGCCGGCCGCGATGCCCGCGGCGAGCAACGCGCCGGTCGAGGTGCCGGCCACGAAGTCGAAATGCTCGCGCGTCGGGCGGCCCGTGGTGCGCTCGAGGGCGGCGAGGACGGTCGCCGGGATGACGCCCCGCACGCCGCCGCCGTCGATGGTGAGGATCCGTCGCATCGGTCGATCCTCAGCGACGATCGCGACAGCCGTCGGTCGCGTTCAGCCGACCCGGGCGCCAAGGAGGAGCGGCGCGCCGAGCTTGTCCTCGTAACGCGGGCGGAAGCGCTCGGCGTTGTACATCGTCGGGACGTCGAGCTGGCGCGCCCCGAGGGAACGCTCGGGCAGCGGTGCGTGGTCGTAGTGGCCGTTGCGGATGGCGACCATGCGGCCGGTCTGCCCATCGGCCAGGAGGTCGACCGCGACGTTGGCGAAGGTGATGGCCACCATCTGGTCGAGCGCGTCGGGGTCGCCGGAGCGCAGGTCGTAGGTCAGGTCGCTGTGGACGGTCTCGATCCCCGTGCGCCGCTTCAGCTCGGCGGCGAGCACCTCGCCCACGTTCGCCTTGTGGCGATGGCCGAACATATCGGCCTCCCCCACCTCCTCGACCTGGCCGCCGCGCCAGATGGCGCCCTCGCTGGCGATGACGAACGCGTAGTTCGACGGGTTGAGCCGATGATCCTCGGCGAGCACCGAGGCGAGGTCGTCCAGCTCGAATGGCGACTCCGGGATGACGCAGCGCGCGCTCGTCACGTAGGCGGCATACCAGGCGGTGAAGCCGGCGTTGCGCCCGAAGATGCGGAACACGCCGATGCGCTCGTGGCTGCCGAGCGTCGTGCGCTGCCGGTTGATGAGCTCCTTGGCACGCGTCACGGCGGTCGAGAAGCCGATGCAGTACTCGGTGCCATGGACGTCGTTGTCCATCGTCTTCGGGATGGCGATGACCGGGAAACCCTCGCGCCCCAGCCGGGCCGCGTACGACAGCGTGTCGTCGCCCCCGATGGCGACGAGGGCGTCGACCCCCAGACGCTCGAGGTTCTCGAGCACGACCGGGGTGAGGTCGAAGCGGTCCCCGTCGATGGCCAGCGACTCGAGCCGCGCCGGGTCGATCGTGTCCGGCAGGCTCGTGCGGCTCATCGAGGACGGGTTGGTGCGCGAAGTGTGGAGCACGGTGCCGCCGGTTCGGTCGATGGCCCGCGTCGACACGCGGTCGAGCCGGCGGACGTAGCCACCCCCGTCGTCGGCATCGGGCTGCACGTGGGTCAGGCCCTTCCAGCCGCGCCGGATGCCGATCGCCTCCCAGCCGACCTCGCTCGAGCGGTACACGACGCTCTTGATGACCGAGTTCAGGCCCGGGACGTCCCCGCCGCCGGTGAGGATTCCGATCCGTTTCATCGTCGCTCCGCGCCCATCGGTGCCCATGCTAGCCCGCCCCGAGGCGGTTGTGAAAATGGGCGATTTCTGGCACAATTTGACTCCGCAACGGAGTCTCCTTCATTGTCCTCGACTTCCACCCGTCAGCGCCGCTATGTCACGTGGCGGCTTCCCGATCGACACTTCAGCAAGGTCCACCTCGTGGGTGAGCCGGGCACGACGATCTGCGGTCGCGCCCTCCCCCGAGCCACCGGATCGCCGAAGGCGCCGATTCCCGAGTCGGAGATGTGCCCGGACTGCGACGCCCAGGGCTGATCGCTCCGTCGATGAACTTCTCGCCGGCCGCCGAATCGCTCGGCGGCCGGTTTCGTATCTCCGTTCCGCCTGACGCGCTCGTCCTCCTCGTCGGCATCGCCGCGAGCGGCAAGTCGACGTTCGCCGCGCGCCACTTCCGCGACACCGAGGTCCTTTCCTCGGATCGGCTGCGCGCCATGATCACCGATGATCCGCACGCCCAGGATGCGACCGACGACGCGTTCGACCTCCTCCACCGCATCCTCGAGATGCGGCTGCGCCGCGGTCGCCTGACCGTCGTCGACGCCACGAACGTGGAGGGCTGGGCGCGCGCCGAGCTCATCGCCGTGGCGCGCCGGCATCGGCGTCCGACGGTCGCGATCGTGCTCGACATCCCGATCGAGGAGGCCCTGCGCCGCAACCTCGAGCGGCCGATGCCCCGCCCGCCGGCAGCCGCCATCCGGCGCCAGGCACGCTGGCTGGCCGATTCGATCGTCGAGCTCGAGCACGAGGGGCATGCCGCGGTCCATCGGCTGCGGTCGGTCGACGAGATCGATCGCGTCGAGATCGTCCGCGGCTGAGCCTCGTCCGCGCCTGAGCGCGCAGTCCGTACGCGAAAACGTCCCGAAGGAACAAACGCGCGGTTCGTGTGGCCGAAGCCACCGATACCACCCGGTCCGCCGGCCGAAGCCGCCGTTCCGGTCCCCGGAACCGTTGAGCGAACTCGTCGGATCCGGTGTCGCTTGCCCCTTCGGGACGACCCAAGTATCGGCTGCGCGGCCCGCG
>DATAJO010000035.1:0-19722 GCA_036262075.1 Candidatus Limnocylindria bacterium | reverse complement strand
TCGACGACGCGGTCCGCCTCCACGCCCAGGCCTCCTCGGCGACGAAGGAGCTCAAGGTCTTCACCGTGGCCGAGGGCGGCGCGGCCCACTGCCAGAACGACAACCGCATCCTGGCCCACGACTACATCGGCGACTGGCTGGGCGACGTCCTGGTCACCGGCCGCGCGCGCGGCGGGGGCTAGCGAGCGCGGGTCTCGGCCTCCACGAGCACGGGCTCGCCGGCGAGGACGCGCGGCACCGCCTCGCCCAGGGCGGCGCGCAGGTCACCGCGGGTGGCGACCGGCCCGATGCCGTGCACGCCGAGCGAGCGGGCGAGCGCCGCGAATCGGACCTCCGGCCCGACCATGTCGATCCCGAGGCCGACGTTCTGCGACGAGCGCCCCCGCTGGCTCGCCATCGCCAGCTGGTGATGGCGGTCCTGGAGGTAGCTGCGGTTCGCGTCCACGACCATGAGGAGCGGGATGCGGTGATGGGCGGCCGTCCACAGGCTCTGCGGCACGTACATCAGGTCGCCGTCGCCCTGGAGGTCGAGGACCAGCCGGTCGGAGCCGCGGTGGGCGAGGGCCGCCCCCACCGAGGCCGGGGCGCCATAGCCGAGCCCCTCGCCGCCCGACTGACCGAGGAACTGGTCGGAGCGCTGGAAGCGGAACGCGCGGCGGGTGTGCGAGCCGCGCAGCACCCCGGAGTTGCCGAGCACGACGTCGTGGGCGGCGACGCCGCGCGCGACCTCGCTCGCCAGGGCGCCGCGATCGAGCCATGACTCGTCCGCCTCGGTCTCGACCTCCTTCACGCCCGCCAGGCTCGCCATCTCGTCCGGCAGGGCGCGCTTCGTCGCGCCCCATCCGTCGCAGAGGGCGACGACGGCGAGCTCGGGATCGCCGATGATGCCGAGCCGCGGCGGGACGTCGGACTCGGTCACCATCCAGGACCGATCGGTCGCGTCCGAGAGGCCGATGGAGATGGCGCTCACGCCGCTCCCCTCGCCGGACATGCGGCGGCTGCGCAGGTCGATCGTGCCGAGCGCGCGCGCCGGATCGCGGACGTCGACGAAGAGGAGCAGGTCGGCGCGTCCGAGCGCCTCCCTGGCCTCGTCGGTCACGTCGTGCGGGTGGCCGACCGGGAACGTGCCACCCGCGCCGACCTCGACCAGTGCCGAGCCGGTGAGCTCGGCCAGCCGGACGACCGCCGCGGCCGCGCCCGCGGTCAGGGGTCGATCGGTCACGATCACCGGGCGGCGCGCCGCGTGCAACCGCTCGAGCGCCGTCTCGATGAGCGCCGGGTCCGGCGCGAACCGGCTGACCCGCAGCTGGTCGGGGTGGAGCGGCCCGCCGACGTCCGGGTCGACCTCCTCCTCCTGGAGGAGCGCGTCGAGGCCGACGATCACCGGACCCATCGGCTGGGTCAGCGCCGTGCGCCACGCGCGGCGCAGGGACGAAACGATGCCGGCGACGCTCGCGGGCTGGTCGTTCCACTTCGTGAAGTGGCGCACCAGGTCGCCCTGCTCGCCGACGGTGTGGACCCAGTCGATCCACGGGCGGCGGACCTGCGTGTCCATCGGCCCGGTGCCGACCACGGCGAGGATCGGCACGCGGTCGACCCAGGCGTTGAACAGCGCCATCGTGGCGTGGAGCAGCCCGACCGTGTCGTGCAGCGCAACGGCCATCGGGCGGCCCGCGGCCTTCGCGTACCCGTGCGCGATCGCGACGGCGATCTCCTCGTGCATCGCCAGGATCAGCTCCGGCTTCCCGTCCGGGCGGTTGACCACCGAGTCGTGGAGGCCGCGGATCGTGGCGCCGGGGTTCAGCGACATGAAGTCGATCCCGAGCTCCGCGATCGTGGCGACGGCGCGATCCGATCCGAACACGGTCCCGGCAGCCGGGCGGGCCCCGGCGCCGCTTCCTTCGTCCGAGGGTTCCTCGAGGGTCATGCAGGTTCTCCTGGCGGTGGGTGGGCCGGCGCACGGGTGCGCCGGCATCGGTCAATCGGGGGCCGGCAGCTCGGCGAGGTGATGGCGCCACCAGTCGGTCGGCGCCGGGTCGATCCGGCCGGCGGCGCGCACGAAGCCCTCGTCGATCGTGGTCGGGACGCCGACCCGCCGCGCGGCGAGGTGCATCCGCGCGTGGTCCTCGTAGGCGAGGGCATGCGCCGTGGCGGCCTCGACCGTGTCGGACAGGAAGTCGACGCCGTGCGAGCGCTCGTGCATGGTCGCCGCGTCCCCGAGCAGCGCCATCGCCGGCCGCCGATGGTCGGGGTCGAACATGAGGTCCGGCACGTCGTACACCGGCTCCTCCCCGAGGAGCTGGGCTGCACCGGACCGATGGAGCGGCCGCAGCGGGGTCCCGCCGGCGACGGCCAGGGCGCGGGCATGCGGCTGGTGGGTGTGCACGATGGCGGTGACATCGGGCCGCGCCAGGAAGATGTCGCGATGGAAGTGCAGAAAGGGAGGCGGCTCGAGGGGGCCGGCGACCCATCGGCCCTCCATGTCGACGGTCGCGATGTCGCCGGTGGCGAGGCGACCGAGGTGCCCGCGCGGGGTGATGAGAAAGGTCGACCCGTCGCCGATCCGCACGCTCACGTGCTCGAGGTGCTCGATGAGGCCGTGGTGCTGGAGGAGCCGGCAGGCGACGACGATCCGGCGCCGGATGCCCTCCTCCGAGTCGTCCATGTCGGGCGCGGGCGTCCCCGGCGGGCGATGCGTCGCGACGTCCGCGAAGTACCCCATGAAGTCGTCCGGCGGCGCCTTCTGGGCGAAGATCCGCTCCGCGTCGACGGCCGGCACCAGCTTCGGCTCACCCGGCGCGCTGAATTCGATGGCGAGCGCGCTCGACTCGGCGAGGAGCTCGAGCTGCTGCGTGAGCATCGCCGCCTCGGCGGGGATGCGGCCGACCGCCAGCGTCCCGTCGGCGACCAGGATCGCGACCTGCGCATCGCCCAGCGCGTCCACGACCCGCTCCGCGCCCGCGGCGTCGAGGATCGGCGCGCCGACGTCGATCCGGGGCAGGGATCGATGGAGGAGCGCGGACTCGGTGTGCGTGACCGGGAGCAGGTCCCGGCCGGCGGCCGTGAGCGCGAGCACGGCGCGGGGCTGCGCGGCGACGATGGCCCCGGCGCTCGGGCGGCGGCGGTAGAGCGCGAGGTCGAGGGCCACCTCCGGTGGCGGCGCCCATCGGCCCGTGCGGACGCTGCCGTCGGGACCGAGCTCGACGAGATCGTCGGTCGTCAGCAGACCGGGCGGCGGCGCGCCCCCTCCGGGTCGCGGCGTGACGAGGATCCCGTCGCCGATCCGGACGCTGACCCGGCCTCGGAGGTCGAGGAGGCGGAGATGCGTCAGCGACCGCGCGAGCTGCACGACCTGCGTCGCCGCATCGGACCCCGATGCCTCCGGTATCCTGCGCCCGCCGCCGCTCATCGTCCCGCCTCGGGATACGTTGGATCGCGGTCGGCATTGCACGAGGTCGTCCCATGCCCAGCGCCCGTCCGCCCCGCGTCCATCACCTGCCGCGCGATCTTCGCGAGCGCATCGAGCCCGCCACCACGGCGCTCGTGGTGTGGGACGCACAGGTCGGGCTCGCCGGGCGCGCCACGAACCTGGAGGTCATCGGGCCGAACATCCGGGCGCTGGTGGACGGCGCCGATGCCGCCGGCGCGCTCGTCGTCTGGAGCCGCCATATCCTCCCGCCCCTGGAGCTCATGCCGGCGGCCGGGGTCGACTGGCTCATGCGCCGCCAGGGCGTCGAGCGCGTCGAGGACCTCGCGCCGTACATGCAGCGCGGCATGCCCACCACCGAGTTCCTGCCCGGCCTCGAGCCGGGCCCGGATCACCTCGTGCTGGAGAAGAGCGTGCCCTCCTTCTTCATCGGCACCCCGCTCGACCTGCGCCTGCGCGCGGCCGGCGTCCGGACGCTGGTCCTGACCGGCGTGGCGACCGAGATCGGCATCGAGTTCACCGCGCGCCACGCGCTCGCCCTGGGCTACTTCGTGGTGACCGTCGAGGACGCGGTCGGCTCCTACACCGACGAGGCGAACCGGACCGGGCTCGACCACCTGCGGCCGATCGGCCCGACGCCGAGCACGCACGACGTGCTCGCGGCGTGGGGAGGCGAGGCCTCCACGGAGGCCGGCGGCTAGCATCTCAGCCGGCGGTGCGGGAGACGCCGGAGGCGAGCTCGTGGCGCACGCCGCCCGTGTCCAGCGTGGATCTGATCTCGTCGAGCGAGGCGTGGCCGCGCTCACGCATCCAGGCAGCCAGCTCGTCGGTGAGGCGAAGCATCGTGTCCGGATGGGTGAAGGTGGCACTGCCGACCTGCACCGCCGTGGCGCCGATGAGGAGGTACTCGACCAGGTCGCCGATCGACGCGATCCCACCGACCCCGATGACCGGGATGGAGACCTCCCGAACGACCTGGAGCACGGCGCGCTGTGCGACCGGCTTGATGGCGGGACCGGTCAGGCCGCCGGTCACGGTGCCGAGCGGCGCGATGCCGCGACGGGCGTCGGCACTCATGCCGAGCAGCGCGTTCACGGCCGACAGCGCATCGGCTCCGGCCCCCTCGGCGGCTCGTGCCGTCTCGACGATCGACGTCACGTTCGGGGTGAGCTTGACGATGATCGGGAGCGACGTGCGGCGCCGGACTCCGGAGACGACCGCCTCCACCGCGCGCGGATCGGCGCCGATCTCGTGGCCGCCGGCCTCCAGGTTCGGGCAGGAGATGTTCAGCTCCAGCGCGTCGATCTCCGGCACGTCGGCCAGGCGCTCGGCCAGGCGCCAGTACTCCTCGACCGAGAGGCCACCGATGCTCACGATCGTCGGTGGCGACCACCGGGTGAACCGGGGCAGCGTCTCGACCAGGAAGCGCTCGACGCCGATGCTCGGGATGCCGACCGAGTTCAGCATCCCGGCCGCCGTCTCGCCCAGCCGATGGGCCGGGTTTCCCGCGCGTGGCTCGAAGAAGATCGTCTTGGTCACCAGCGCGCCGAGCCGGTCGAGGTCGACGAGCGCCCCGAGCTCGGGGCCGAAGCAGCCGGAGGCCGGCATGATCGGCGTCGGCAGCTCGAGCGCACCGATGCGAACGTGGAGGTCGACATCGGCGCTCATGCGTCCCACCGGCACGCGAAGACGGGGCCGTCGACGCAGACGAGCGGCGACTCCTCGGACGCACCCACCATCCCGGTGGCGCAGCCGTGGCAGAAGCCGAGGCCGCACGCCATGCGGGCCTCGATCGACACCTGGACGCTCGCCTGCGACGCACGGGCCACCTCGGTCGCCAGCCGCATCAGGCGCTCGGAGCCGCAGACGAAGACCTGCTGCCAGCGCGCCGCCTCCGACGCGAGGGTCGCGAGCCGGTCGCCGAGCCGGTCCACGGCGCTCGTGCCATCGGCGTCGGTGACCTCGGTCAGCGAGGCGACCTCCAGGCGAACGAAGTCGTCGGAGCCGATGAGCGCCTCGCGCTCCCGGGCGCTGACCACCGCGTCCACCGCCACCCCGGTGCTTCGGGCCTCGGTCGCCAGGCCGGTCAGCGAGCAGATGCCGATGCCACGGCCGAGGAGGAGGATCGAGCGTGTCTCCGGCTCGAGCCGGAAGGGGCGGCCGAGCGGACCGACGGTCGTCATCGTCTCGGCCGGCCGCCAGGTGGTCAGGACGCGGGTCCCGTCACCGACGACCCGATACACAATGTCGACCGTGCCCTGCCGCTCGTCCCACGCGTAGAGCGCCATGGGCCGCGGCAGCACGGGCACGCTCTCGCCACGGCGAGCCACCGTGAGCATTGCGAACTGCCCGGGCCGGGCGACGCGGGCGATCACCGGCGCCTCGAGCGTGAGGCGCCACACGCCCGGCGCGATCTCGTCGTTCCGGACGACCGTGGCGAGCTCGAGGGCCGGATCGGCGCGATCGGCCGGGGATGACAGGGGCTCCAGGCGCAGGCTCATGCAGCTTCGTCGGTGCCCCTCGCCCCGCTGGTGAGCACGGCATCGAGCCGATCCACCATGCCGCACAGGACGCGGACGCCGAGGGCGACGTCGGCGGGGTTGGACCACTCCTCCGGCACGTGACTCAGGCCGTCGCGACTCGGCACGAAGACGATGCCCGCCGGCACGATGGCGTTGATCACCTGGGAGTCATGGCCGGCTCCGCTCGGCAGCACCCGGTACGGGATGCCCAGGTCGCTGCAGGTCTCGGCGGCCACGGTCCGGATCCACATCGGAAGCACGACCGGGGTCGTGTGGGCCAGGAGGTCGACCTCGACCTTGGCGCCTCGTCGCTCCCCGACCTCGGTCGCGAGCTGGACCATGCGCTCGGCGATGGCACGCTGGCGGTCCCAGTCCAGGTCGCGGATGTCGACGGTGACGTCCGCCTGGCCGTTGATCGTGGTGATCGAGTTCGGGACGACCTGGATCTGGCCGACGGTGATGCGCGCGCCCCGGTTCTGCGGCTCGTTCGCGAGGCGCTCCGCGGCCACGATGATCTCCGCCGCGGCGGCGAGCGCGTCGACCCGCATGTGCATCGGGGTCCCGCCGGAGTGATCGGCCTGCCCCAAAGCGGTGATCCGGATCCGGGTGCTGCCCGAGACGGAGTCGACCAGGCCGATGCGCCGGCCGACCGACTCGAGCACCCGCGCCTGCTCGATGTGCAGCTCGAGGAAGGCCGCCCAGTCCGCCGGATCCCAGGCCGCCTCGGAGAGCCGGCGGGCGTCCACGCCGACCTCCGCCATCGCCTCGGCGAGGGACACGCCGTCCCGGTCGCGACGCGTGAGCGTCGAGGGCCTGAGCCGGCGCGCCACGATCTTGCTGCCGATGCACGGCTCGCCGAACCTCGCCCCCTCCTCGGCGGCGAAGGCCACGAAGCGCAGCGGGTGCGTGGTGCGCGAGTCGCGCCCGGCCAGCACGCGCGCCGCCTCGACCGCCCCGACGACGCCGACGATGCCGTCGTACCGGCCACCGTCGGGCACGCTGTCGAGGTGGGAGCCGATCCCGATCGCGGGCGCCGTGGGATCGGTCCCCGGCAGCTCGGCAATCGTGTTTCCGGCGGCATCCGTGCGCACGCTGAGGCCGATCTCCTCCAGCCAGCCAGCGAACAGGCGGTGCGCCGCGCACTCCCGCTCCGAATACGCCAGGCGGGTGACGCCCGGCCGCCCGGGAACGGTCCCGGTGGCCGCGATCTGCTCGAGCATCGACGCGATGCGAGCGGCGTCCGGGCTCGGTGCTTCGCCTTCCGGCGCGCCGTCAGTGGCGGGCCGGCGGTCCTTCGCCTCGGTCTTCGCCATGCCGATCAGCCGGCCCCGCCGGGCCGCTGTCGCCAGTCGGCGAGCGCGTGGACCGGCACGTCGCCCGCCGCCTCGCGGAGGTCGTCGGTGACGACGAGGACGGCGATCCCGGCGACGGTCGATCCCTGCTGCTCGACGATGCCGCGCATCGCCGCCAGGGTTCGCGGGTCGCGCAGCGCATCGGTCACGAGCAGGACGCGCCCGTCGAGCGGTGCGTCGTCGCGGATGGCGATGAGCCCGTCCGCGTCGTACGCCCGTGCGACGCCGACGCCGAGCTGGGCGGCGAGCAGCTGGCCGAGCACGATCTGGTCGAGCTCGTCCCAGACGAGGACGAGGTCCGCGTTCGCCTCCCGCGCGACCTCGGCGAAGCGGGCCACCAGGTCGGATGCGGCCGACGGCGCGCGCAGCGGCCGGTACGGAGCCGGTTCGTCGCCCTCGGGCGTGACGCCGCCGGCGGCGAGGAGGTCCCAGATGCCGCCCGCGGCGGTGGGCTGCGCGGTCATACGCCCAGCTCCGAGAGGGAGAACAGTGCTGAGCACTCGTAGCCGGCCGCGGCGATGGCCTGCAGCCCGTCCTGCTCACGATCGATCACGGCAACCACCTTCACCACCTCGCCACCAGCCTCCTTCAAGCGATCCGCTGCGAGGATCGCCTGGGCGCCGGTGCTGATCACGTCCTCCACGACGACGACCCGCTCGCCGGGATACAGCTCGCCCTCGACCGCCCGCGACGTGCTGTAGCCCTTCGGCGCCTTGCGCGCGATGACGAACGGCAGGCCCATCTCGAGCGACAGCGCCACGGCGAGCGCGACGGCGCCCAGCTCCGTGCCGGCGATCCGGTCGATGCCGGGCGGGATCTCCTCCGCCAGCAGGTTCGAGACGCGTCGGAGGATTCCGGGCTTCGTCTCGAACAGGTACTTGTCGAAGTAGAACGAGCTGCGCATCCCCGAGCTCAGCACGAAATCGCCCCGCAGGTAGGCGGCGCTGACGAGGTCACGTCCGAGCTCGTCTCGCCGCTCGTCGCGGTCGCGGGCTCCGTCGTCGAAGAGTCGCTGCGCGTTCACTGCACCTTCACCGTCTCGGATTCAGCAACGGCCGTAGGGCGGGTCATGCCCACCTGCGGCCGCGGAGGCCCAGTATAGCCAGCGTTGTATACAACGATCCCCCGATCTGGCACAGCCGAGGTCAGACGCGGAACTGGTCGGATCGCGTCGGCTCGGCGAACAGCGTCTCGGGCTCGACGGGTGAGCCGATCAGCCCCTCGCGATGCATGTAGCCGATCATCGTCGCCAGCGCCCGCCGGTTCTCGGGGCCGAGGCCGTAGGGCCAGTAGTCCCTGCCCATGAGCTCGACCGTGGTCGCGTGATGCTCCTGCAGGAACGGGAGCGTGACGGTCAGCGCGCTCGTCTCCTCGAGCGCCCGGATCGCGACCTCCTTGGCCTGCGAGAAGGCGGTGACGAGGCTCTGCGCGATCCACGGGTCCGCGTCGAGCACCTCGCGCCGAACGACGACGGTATGCATCGGCGGGAAGATGCCGGTGCGGCGGAAGAAGTCACGCGCGGCCGCTGCCGGATCGGGCAACAGCGGGCGGATCGGCACGCCACGGAGGGACGCCGGCGACGGCTGGCGGGCGGTGAGGAGGGCGTCGATGGAGCCGTCGGCCAGCATCCCGGCCAGCGTGGCATCGGGAGGCGCGTCGACCAGGTCGACGCCCGGCGGCGTGACGCGCTCGCGCGGCGTCCGGCCGGCGACCTCGACGCCGCCCTGGACCCACGCGATCTCCGACGGGGCGACGTCGAAGTCGTCGGCGAGGAAGCCGCGCACCCAGACGGCCGCCGTCATCTGGTACTCGGGCACCCCGACTCGCCGGCCGCGAAGCTCGCTCGGGTCGCGGAGCTCCGAGTCGGCGCGAACGACGAGGGCGGCATGCCGGAACGAGCGTGACGTGAAGACCGGGATGGCCACGAGATCGTCGACGCCGCGGTCGCGGCGGACGATGTACGAGCCGAGCGAGGTCTCGGCAACGTCGAACTCGCGGTGCCCGAGCATGCGCCAGATGATCTCCTCGACCGGGAGGACGAGGTACTCGAGCTCGAGACCGCTGGCGCGGACGCGACCGTCACGCAGGGCGTCGGTCCGGTCGTAGCGCTCGCAGGCGAGCACGAGCCGGCAGGCCATGGGCTGTCCTCCTCGGCGTTCGGCGATCGCAGCGGAATGGGTCCGGACGCTTGCGATCGATGTATACAATAGCGATCGCCGCGGGTAAACGGACGCACATACGGACGGCGGGCCCGGGGACTGTCGACTGTTGTATTCGGCCCTGTTTGTGCGGAGCGATGCCTGATGCCGACCCATGCCCCCGATGTGCGCCCGGACGGCGCTGACCTGAAGATCGTCAACGCCCGGCTGGTGACGCCGGCCGGCGTCCAGGATGGTGCCGTCGCCGTTCGCGACGGAGTGATCGTCGCCATCGGCGATGCGGCCGACCTGCCCGACGCCCGCGAGACGATCGACGCCAGGGGTCGCTACGTCCTGCCGGGCATCGTCGACCCCGAGGCGCACCCGGGCCATTCGCACCCGTTGCGCGACGTCGTCCCGTCGGAGTCGCGGGCCGCGGTCGCGAGCGGGGTGACGACGTGGGGCATCCAGAATCCGGCCCCCCGCTTCGGCCAGGAGCCCTGGAAGCAGGAGTCCGGGCCGGAGGACGTCGTCTCCTTCTTCGAGGTCTTCGAGAAGGGGCTCGGGATCTGGAGCGAGCTGGCGCACACCGACTTCTTCTTCACGTTCCAGATCGAGACGGACGAGCAGGCAGAGGAGATCCCGCGCTACGCGCGTGAGCTCGGCGTCCCATCGGTGAAGTTCTACTGCCACACCCAGCGCATGGCGAACGACAGCTTCTGGTTCGCGAACGGAACCGGGCTGGCGCGCGGGTTCGACGACGGCACGCTGTACCTGGCATGCGAGCGCGCGGCCGAGGTGGGTGGGATGGTGCACATCCACCCCGAGAACTGGGAGGTCGCCCGCGTCCTCGAGAAGCGGCTCCTCGCCGCCGGCCGCGACGACATGGGAGCCTGGGACGACCGCTCGCCGTGGTTCGCCGAGGCGCATCACGTGCGCCAGTTCTCGTACTTCGCCCTCATCACCGGGGCCACCATGTACGTGCAGCACACCACGAACCCGCTGACGCTCCGGGAGATCCGGCGCGCCCGGGAGGAGGGGGTGCGCATCTACTCGCAGACCGGCGCCCCGTGGCTGTACTTCACGCGCGACGACTGGCGGATCAACACCCCGCTCCGCAGCCGTGAGGCGGTGGAGGCGCTGTGGGAGGCGCTCGCCGACGGAACCGTCGACCTCGTCGGCTCGGACCACGTCGTCGCCCGCGGGCGCCGAGAGGAGATGGCCGCCGAGGGCGTGTGGTCGCGCAAGAAGAGCGGGTTCCCCTCACGGGTCGAGATGCTCCTGCCGATCATGCTCAGCGAGGGCGTCAACAAGGGGCGCATCGGGATCGAGCGGCTGGTCGAGGTCTGCGCCTCGACTCCGGCGAAGATCTTCGGCCTGTGGCCGCGCAAGGGCGCGATCGCGGTCGGCAGCGACGCCGACTTCGTCATCGTCGACCTGGATCGCGAGGTCGAGGTCCGCGACGAGATGGTTCATACCCTGCCCGGCTGGACGCTGCTGCACGGCCATCGGCTCACCGGCTGGCCGGTCATGACGATCCTCCGCGGCCGGGTCGTAGCGGAGTGGAAGGACGGCGAGCCGCGGACCGAGGTCCTCGGCGAGCCCGACGGCCGCCACCTCGCCCCGGGCACCGACAACATCGTCCACACCCGCCCGGTCGGGCCGCGGCCGTACGGATCGCAGGCGGCGGTATGAGCGACGCGCGATCAGGGGCGGCGCCGGCGACCGCCGGCCGCCCACGACCGTGGGACTCGGTCATCACCGACCAGGACCGAGCCGTCCTGGCGGCAAGTGGCATGGGCCAGCGCGGGGGCATCGGCTCCCGGCCGGCCCTCCTCGTGGTCGACATCACCTACGCCTTCACCGGCGACCGGCCCGAGCCGATCCTCGAGTCGGTGAAGCGGTTCCCCAACAGCTGCGGGCAGGCCGCCTGGGATGCGCTCCCGCGAATCGCCGAGCTCATCGCCGCGATGCGCGCCCGTTCGCTGCCGGTCATCTACACCCGGCAGGCGCCGCGCGTCGACGCCGTCACCGCCGGGGCGTGGGCGCGCAAGAACCATCGCGTGCTGGCCGACACCCCGGCCGAGGTCGACCCGATGCAGATCCCCGACATGATCGCGCCGGCACCGGGTGAGATCGTCATCGACAAGGACAAGCCGAGCGCCTTCTTCGGGACGACCCTGCTGAGCTACCTGCACGCCCTGCAGGTCGACAGCATCGTCATCGCGGGCACGAGCACCAGCGGCTGCGTTCGCTCGTCCGGCGTGGACGCGTTCTCGTACAACTATCCGACCGCCGTGGTGGAGGACTGCTGCTTCGACCGCAGCCCGACCTCGCACGCGATCGCCCTGTTCGACCTGCATTCCCGGTACGCCGACGTGCTCCGACTCGACGAGCTGCTCCCCATGCTCGACGGGCCCGATGCGGACGGCGGCGCCACACCCGCGAACCCATGACCCGGCCCGGACAGCCACTGGCGATCCGGGGTGGGACCGTGATCGCGATGGACGCGGACCGCCGCGTGCTGCCGAGCGCGACGGTCATCGTCCGCGACGGTGCCATCGTCGCGATCGAGGACGCCGGCGGGCAGGTGCCCGACGGCGCGCGGGTCATCGATGCCACGAACGCCGTCGTCATGCCCGGCATCGTCAACGCGCACACCCACCTGCTCCAGGTGCTGCTGCGGGGCGTCTACGAGCGGCTTCCGTTCAGCGAGTGGCTGCGCAACATCTATCACCTCGGCGAACGCCTGACCGAGGAGCACAACCACGTCGCCTCACTGCTCGGCTGTGGCGAGTCCCTGCTCTCCGGCGTCACCACCGTGGTCGAGCACAACTTCCTGAACCGATCGACCGCACTGGCCCGCGCCACGATCGAGGGCATGCGCGAGGCCGGCGTGCGCGTCGCCTATGCGCGGACGGCGATGGACCTCGGCGAGCTGGCCCCGGCCTCCGCGCTCGAGCGTCCCGACGAGGCGACCGAGGCCGTCGACGCGCTCGTCGACGAGCTGGGCACCGGCGATCCGATGCTCTCGCTGCTCTCCGGGCCGAACACCCCGGGCGTCAGCGCCTCGGCGGAACTCGTCACCGCCATGCATCGTCACGCCCACGACCGCGGGCTGCGCCAGAGCATGCACCTGGCCGAGAACGAGGGGGTCGTCGCCGCCGTGCGGGATCGGTATGGCGTCGACGGCGTGGTGCGATGGCTCGACGGCCTCGGCGTTCTCGACGACACCGTCCTCGCTCCGCACAGCGTCGCCCTCGATGCCGACGAGGTGGAGATCATGGCCCGCCGCGGCGTGCACGTCTCCCACAACCCGGTGAGCAACATGTTCCTCGGCGACGGCGTTGCGCCGATCGTCGACCTGGCCGCGGCCGGCGGCAACGTCGCGCTCGGCACCGACGGCGCGGCAAGCAACAACGCGCAGGACATGGTCCAGGTGCTGAAGATGGCGTCGCTGCTCCAGCGCGCCCACCGGCGTGACCCGGCGGCCGTGCCGCCGATGCAGGCACTGGCCATGGCGACGGTCAACGGGGCTCGTGCCCTCGGCCTCGACGGCCTCATCGGCAGCATCGAGCCGGGCAAGCGAGCCGACGTCGTGGTCATCGACCTCGATACGCCGCACGCGACCGTGACCCATGACCCGGTTTCCCAGGTCGTGTACTGCGCCAGCGCCGCCGACGTGCGGACCGTCCTCGTGGACGGCCGGGTCGTCGTGGACGACCGCACCCTGACGACCATGGACCTCGCCAGCGTCCTGCCGGCCGCACGACGGGCGGCGGCGCAGCTCCTGGACACATGACCCCCGAGATGACAGGGAACTTCGTGGAGGATCACCGATGACCGACGAACTCGATGGGCAGCTGCGCTCCCAGGTGCTGCTCGCCGCCCGTGAGCTGGCGCGTCGACTCGACGACGTCTGGGGCCACGTCACCTGCCGCATTCCCGATGGCGGAGACGGAAGCCCCGGCTTCTACCTCAAGCATCTCCGCATCCCTCGCGGGGGCGATCCGGACCATGTCAACGCGTTCGGCTATGACGGCCGCGCGATCGACGGTGGCCACGAGATCCCGTGGGAGATCCCGCTCTACACGCAGGTGTACGCCGCGCGGCCCGACGTCCAGTCGGTGATCCACATCCATCCGCCGGTCGCCACCGCGATCTCGACCGCCGGCCATCCGATCCATGCCGTCACCCACGAGGGCCTGGAGTTCGGTGAGGGGCTCCCCGTCTACTCGGGCGAGATCGTCGGCGACAACGTCGTCGGCGACAACGTCGCCGACACGCTCGGGTCGGGGCCGGCCTGCATGCTGAAGGGCCACGGTGCCGTCGTCGTCGGCACATCGGTGCCGGACGCGACCGTCAGGGCGATCTACCTCGAGCGGACGGCGAAGCAGCTCGTCTGGGCGTCGTCCTTCGGCGGCGCCGAGGTGCTGCCGCAGGAGATCCGGGACGACATCGAGTCGCGCCGCGCCGGCGACGAGCGACCGCCCGCGCTGTGGCGGTACATCGAGTGGACCACCACCGGCGAGTGACTCAGACCGGGGGGTGACTCAGACGGGGACGGCCCCGCGGTCGACCTCTTCCGCCGGCGGCTCCGCCTCGAGCGCCTCGTCGTCGAGGACGTCCCCTCGCAGGAGCGCCCACAGCTGGCGCCGGGCTTCGGCGAACCGTCGATCGGCGCGGGCGTCGTAGTCCCATCGCGGGCGGGGCAGGTCGATGTCCATGATGCGCTGAACCCTGCCCGGGCGACGCGCCAGGACGACCACGCGATCGGAGAGCAGGACGGCCTCGTCGAGGTCGTGGGTGACGAAGACGACGGTCTTGCCGGTCCCCGCCACGAGCTTCATCAGCTCCTCCTGCATGGCCTCTCGCGTCTGGGCGTCGATGGCGCCGAACGGCTCGTCCATGAGCAGGATGTCCGGCTCGGCGACCAGCGCCCTGGCGAGCCCGACGCGCTGCTGCATGCCACCGGACAGCTGGTGCGGATGGCTTGCCTCGAACTTCTCGAGCCCGACGCGCAGAAGCTGGGCGCGCGCGCGCTCGGTTGCCTCAGCGTCGGAAACGCGGCGCACCTTGAGCGGGAACTTGACGTTGTCGAGGACGGTCTTCCATGGGAACAGCCCAAACTGCTGGAACACCATGGCGCGCTCGGGCCCCGGCTTGGTG
Source organism: Candidatus Limnocylindria bacterium (assembly GCA_036262075.1). Classification (GTDB taxonomy): domain Bacteria; phylum Chloroflexota; class Limnocylindria; order QHBO01; family QHBO01; genus JACDBZ01. The sequence continues at coordinate 5,114 of DATAJO010000035.1, read as the reverse complement.
ACCGCTCGGCCCTCGATGCGCACCTCCCCGCCATCCGGCTCGATGAGGTTGGCCATGATCCGCAGGAGCGTCGTCTTCCCGCATCCGCTGGGACCGATGATGGAGAGAAACTCCTCGCGCCGGATCTCGAAGCTGACGCCGTCGAGCGCGAGCACTTCGTGCTGCTCGCCCTTGGCCTTCCATCGAAACGTCTTGCTGATCCCGTCCAGGGCGATCATCTGCGTGGCGATTGTTCCAACTCCTCAATCGGTCAGCGTCGGGTGGCGAACCAGCATACGGCCAACCAGCATACGACGCCGCTGGCTGCCACTCGCTCGCGAGCAACGGTGATTGTATACACTACGACCCGCGCACGGGTTGGATGCGCGCAAAGTGGGCCTCGACACGTTGACTGTATGCCGTACCATCCAACCTTCACGATGTCCCGGAAGCCGGTCGATGGACCGCGTCGGACGCCGGAACCCCACGCCGACTGAGGAGTTGCGTTGACAGCCACCACCGGAGGGACTCCAGCCAGAGGTCGACGGGTCGCGGGCCATCTGGCCTTCGCCCTCCTGGTCTTCGGGGCATGGGAGATCGGCGGGCGGCTCACGAATCCCATCCTCCTGCCGCCCTTCTCGTCGGTGGTCGTCGCGTTCACCGAGATCCTGCTGGACGGATCCCTCATCGAGGCCATGGGCGAGAGCCTTCGACTCCTGTTCATCGGGTTCGGTCTCGCGGCCGTGGTGGCGTTCGCGATGGGGATCGTCATCGGACGCTACCGGTCGCTCGACCAGATGCTGTCCCCATTCATCAATGCGTTGTATGCAACGCCGGACATCGCGCTCGTGCCCCTCATCCTGGTGTGGTTCGGGTTCGGGCTTCCTGGCCGCATCGTGGTCGTGTTCCTGGCGGCCTTCTTCGCGATTCTCTACAACGTCTACGCAGGCGTGAAGGACGCGCCGCGCGACCTCATCGAGGTGTCGCGCTCGTTCGGGGTCCGCTCCGAGCTCGGAATCCTTCGCGCCGTGGTGCTGCCGTCCGCCGTGCCGTTCATCATGGCCGGCCTCCGGCTCGGCATCGGACGAGCGGTCGTCGGCATGGCGATCGCCGAGGTCTTCCTGCGGCTCGGAGGCATCGGCGGCCTGATCATGGGGTATGGGTCGTCCTTCCGGACCGATTTCCTCATCGCCTCGATCATCAGCCTGCCCCTGCTCGGCATCGCGCTGACGAAGATCTTCGCCCGTATCGAGCATCGGTTCGAGTACTGGAGGACGGTATGACCCACCGGGGGAGCTGAGCCCGGCGAATCGGGCATTTCATTCAGGCGAGGAGAGGAAGTTGGAAGTGGACACTCTGCACGGGCGGTCGAGGCGACCGCATTGGCTTCGGATTCCGGCCGTAATGGCGGCCGGGGCCCTCTTGCTGGCGGCCTGTTCTGGCGACGCCGGAACCTCGACCGCCGCATCGGCGGACGCGGGCGAGTCGCAGGCGACTGAGTCGCAGGGCGGCGACGGCATCAGCTTCGACCTCTCCGGGGTCGAGATCGTCACGACGAGCACCCTGGCCTCGGGCCTCGACGCATCGTTCCTGCGGACGGTCGAGCTCATGGAGGAGTGGGGCGCCAGCGTCGAGAACGTCGTCCTGTCGCAGCAGTCCGGCCTGGACGCGATCCTCGCCGGCGAGAGCAATATCGCCGGGACGCACGACGCCGACGAGCTCATCATCGGCGTGTCCGGTGGCGAGGACATGATCGGCATCGGGTCGGCCAAGAGCAAGATGGACTACGTCCTCGTGGCCCAGGACGAGTACGAGAGCGTCGAGGACCTGGCCGGCACCACCATCGCAACGTCCGGCCCGGCAGGGTTCAACACGCTGCTCATGCGCTTCGCGCTCGAGGACGTGGGGCTCGACCCGGACAACGACGTCGAGCTCGCCCAGATCGGCTCGAGTGGCGACCGCGCGGCCGCGCTCGTGTCCGGCGTGGCGTCGTCGGCTGCGCTGACCATCGACGACTGGTTCGAGCTGCAGTCACAGTCGGACAGCCTCCAGATCCTGGCCTACTTCTCCGAGGTGCGGCCGGAATTCCCCAACGACGTGTACTACGCCTACACGGAGTACTGGGAGGCGAATCCCGAGGTCGCGCTGGCGTGGGCCTGCGCCAACCTCGAGGCCAACGCCTGGATCACGGCCGACAAGGACCGCTACGTCGAGTGGGCCGTCGAGCGCATCGACGCGCCGGAGGAGTCCCTGGCCGAGGTCTGGGACTTCGCCACCGAAGTGAACATGTGGCCGACCAACCCTGACGAGATCCTCGATGTCGAGGGCGTGCAGGCACTGGCGGACATCCTCCTGGAGATCGGCGATATCTCGGAGCCCGTCGTGGCCGAGGAGATGATCGATCTGTCCTACCTGGAGGAAGCGGCCGAGATGGGCTGCGGCCAGGGCTGACGTTCTGATAACGCGCCGGGAGCGGTCCGCCGCTCCCGGCGCACAGCTCCCCCGACTTCATGAACCGTTTGCGAAAGGACGAGCCGGTGGAACGACGACGGATGGCGACGCCAGCATGACTGCTGCGGCGCGGAGCGCGCTCGGGCGGCTGACCCAGCCCTCCGTCTACCTCCCCGTCGCGTTCGGGATCGTATTCCTGACCGCCTGGGAGCTGTACGGGCGGGCGATGAATCCGCTGCTCTTCGCACCACCCAGCGCGGTGATCGAGGCCGCAGGAGGGCTCATCGAGAGCGGTCGCCTCCAGGAGGCGATCGTGATCACCCTGACCACACTGGCCGTCGGCGTGGTCATCTCGATCATCACCGGTATCGCGGTCGGGGTCGCGCTGGGCCGCATGCCGGCGCTCTCGGACGTGGTGGAGCCCTACATCGACGGCATCTACGCGACCCCCCGCATCGTGCTGACCCCGCTCATCATCATCTGGTTCGGGATCGGATTCTGGGGCCGGGTCTTCGTCATCTGGTTGGGAACGGCAATTCCCATCATGCTCAGCACCGCGATCGGCGTGCGCCATTCGCGGCCGGACCTGATCGAGGTCGGCCGCTCCTTCCAGGCCAGCGAGCGCGACCTGCTGCGCCACGTCATCCTGCCGGGAGCCGTCCCCTACGTCCTCACCGGCATCAAGATCGGCATGGGCCGGGCACTCATCGGCGTCGTCATCGCTGAGATGTTCCTGGACCTCACCGGCATCGGCGGCATCATCCGGACCGAGGCCTCCCGATTCCGCGTGCCCGAGGCGCTGCTCGGCGTCCTCATCTTCGCGATCCTGGGGACGATCCTCCTCGGTGCCGTCGGCGCCCTGGAGCGTCGGTTCTCGGCCTGGAAGCAGGAGGGTGCCTAGCCCTCGCCGGTCGCGGCCACCGGCGAGGTGCCGGCCATCGGCATGGACCTCCTGCTGAGCGGCGGGCTGGTCATCACCCAGGACGACGATCGAACGGTTCGCCGCGCCGACGTCGCCATTGCCGGCAACCGTATCGCCGGGCTCGGCGAGCGCGCGGTGCTCGAGGCCGAGCTCGGCTCCCCGACGACGGTGGTCGACGCACGCGACCGCGTCGTGCTCCCCGGCCTGGTGAACGCCCACACCCATCTCTTCCAGGCCGGGCTGCGCGGGCTCGGCGGCGGGCGGCCGCTGGCCGAGTGGCACGCCGCGGTGATGGTCCCCGCCTACGAGGCCATGACCGCCGAGGACGCATACCTCTTCACCCTGGTCGGAGCCATCGAGAACCTGCGCTCGGGGGTGACGGCGGTCGCGAACGTGCAGGCCTACCCCAACGACGCCGAGGCCTGCGCCCTGGCCGCCCGGGCGATCGGCGAGACCGGGCTTCGGGCGCAGCTCGGGAAGTCCCTCTACGGGCGGGGCGCCGATGGGCGGCTCGACTTCCTCGACCCCGGCTACCTGGCCGATACGGAGCGAGTCTTCACCGAGCTCCATGGCTCGTACGGCGGTCGCGTCCGGTTCGCGCTGACCCCGCCGCGAGCCACCCGCGCCCCGGCCGAGGCCATCGTCGCCGGCCACCGCATCGCCGCGGCGGCGGGCTCCGGCATCCATACCCACGTGGCGGAGACGCGGCCCGAGGCCGACGCCTCGCACGAGGCGCTCGGCATGAGCGAGGTCGCCTGGTTCGACGCACTCGGGGTGCTCGACGAACGGTTCCAGGCGGCGCACTGCGTGGCGGTGTCGGAGGCGGATGCCGCGCTCCTCGCGGCGCGGGGCGGCACCGCCATCCACTGCCCCGTCTCCAACATGTACCTCGGCAGCGGCGTTGCCGACCTCGCGATGCTCGAGGCCGGAGGCCTGGCGGTCGCCCTCGGCACCGACGGGCCGGCCAGCAACGACAACCAGGACATGCTCGGCACCATGAAGTCCGCGGCCCTGCTCCAGCGCGCCACCCGCCGCCAGGCCGACGCCGTCCCGCCCGGGATCGCGCTCGACATGGCGACGCGGAACGGCGCCCGGGCCCTCGGGATCGACGCCGGATCGATCGCGCCCGGACGGCTGGCCGACCTCGTCGTCCTCGACCTGTCCGGCCCACATCACCAGCCCCTCCATCGGCCGGTGTCGTCGATCGTCCACTCCGCGCACCCGGAGGACGTCGAGACGGTGATCGTCGACGGCACGGTCGTGCTCGACCGGCGGCGGATCGTCGGCGTCGACGAGCACGAGGTCCTCGAGCGCGCGTCGCACGCCGCTCGGGCGCTCGTGGCCCGCGCGGGCCTCGACGCCGCCGGCACCTGGCCATGGGCCTGACCGCGCGGCCCGTGCACCGGACGCCCGCCGAACGGTCGCGGCCGTGGCGGGATGGCGTGGAAGGGTCATGTCACACGGGCTCGCAGCGGCGAGCCCTCCACCCCAGCACAAGGAGAGAACGTTCGTGACCGACGATGAGCTGCGTCTGCTCGTCTCCCAGTCCTGCAAGATCCTGTACGACCAGGGCCAGGAGCACTACCACCTCGGGCACGTCAGCGCCCGGGCACCCGGCTCGGAGACGATCTGGGTCAAGCCCCAGGGCCTGGGGCTGGGCGAGATCCGGCCCGAGGACGTGATGGCCATCGACCTCGACGGCAACCAGCTGACCCAGGGCCAGCCGCTGCACCGCGAGATGCCGATCCACACCGAGATCTAC
>DATAJO010000034.1:0-285995 GCA_036262075.1 Candidatus Limnocylindria bacterium | reverse complement strand
GTCCACGTCATCATGCCGGTGCGCACGGCCAGCTGACGCGCCCGGGAGATACGCCGATGGCGCTGCCGGCAGCGCCCCAGCCTCGCCCCGGCTCCGCGACGCCCGTGACGCACGTCACGCTGGCGGACTTCCGGAGCTACGCGGCGGCGATTCTCGAGCCGTCGCCGGGCCTCACCGTCATCGCCGCGCCCAACGGAACGGGCAAGACGAACCTGCTCGAGGCGATCCACGTCACGCTCACCGGCCGATCGCACCGCGCGGCGGTCGACGCCGACCTCGTGCGCCACGGCGCGCCGTTCGCCCGCGTCCGGGTCGAGCTCGGCGGTGGGACGGAGGCCGGCGGGTCGACCGTCGAGCTCGTCCTGCCGGGGGAGCGGCCGCCGGCCGGGCTGCGGAAGCGCCTCACCGTCAACGGCGTGCCGCGGCGCTCCTCGTCGCTGGCCGACGTCGCCCGAGCCGTCCTGTTCCGACCCGAGGAGATGCTCCTCCTCGTCGGCTCGCCGAGCGATCGGCGCCGCTTCCTCGACACGATCGTCGCCCAGCGCGATCGCCGCGCGGCGCGCGACCTCGCCGATGCGGCCCGCGTCCTGGCCCAGCGCAACGCCCTGCTGCGCGCCATCCGCAACGAGGAGGCGCCGCTCGACGCCCTCGGCTTCTGGGACGAGCAGCTGGCCCAGGTGGGCGCCCGCGTCATGCGGGCACGGCTCGAGGTCCTCGGCGAGCTCGCCGGGCGCATCGGCCCGCTCCCTGACGCCGTCGCCGTGCCCGAGGAGCGTGGCGCGAGCGTGACCCTCCACTACGTCGACGGGCTGAAGGAGGCCTGGCCCGAGCGGCGGGCGCCCGCGGACGGCATCCCGACCGACGAGGAGCTGGCCGCGGCCTACCGGCAGCGGATCGCCGACGTCCGCCAGAAGGAGGCGTGGAACGGGGTCAGCCTCGTCGGGCCGCAGCGCGACGACCTGCGCGCCGAGCTCGGCGGCCGGGACGTCGCCGCGCACGCCAGCCGCGGGCAGCAGCGCACGATCATCCTCGCCCTCAAGCTGGCGGAGACCGACCTGCTGGGAGCCGATGGACCGCGCCCGGTCGTCCTCCTCGACGACGTGTTCAGCGAGCTCGACCCCGGCCGGTCCGAGCGGCTCGCCACCCTCCTCGGCGACCGCGGCCAGGTCATCGTCACCACCGCCGATCCGGCGGCCCTGGCCTGGGTCGGCGACCGGGCCGCCGACGCGTGGCGCATCGAGGACGGCCAGCTCGTGCGCGACGGAGCCGGCGCGCGATGACGACCCGGGAAGAGGCCGGCGCGGCCCTCCAGCGCGTGCTGAGGGAGTGCATGGGCCCCGGCGCGGCCGAGCAGCTGGCCATCGCCCAGGTGCGCGTCGCATGGGCCGAGGTGACCGAGGAGGCCCGCCTCGAGCGGCCGCCGCTGACGAGCCGCGTCGTGCGCGTCACGGGCGGCACGGCGCACGTCGAGGCCTCGGACCCGATCCTGGCCCAGGAGATCAAGCTCCGCGCCGAGGCCCTGGTGTGGGCCGTGAACGAGCGCATGAAGGGCCGGCCGGGGGCGACCATCGGCCTCATCGGACTGGCCGTATCGGTTGGTCGTGGAGGCCCCTGAGCCCTCCGTATACTGGCGCGCAGAGTCACCAGCCCGAGCACCTGCGCGATCCAATGAGCAACCGACTCGCAACCAGGATCGGTCTGCCGGTGGCCGAGGAGCGACCGGCGGACGCGTTCGACCTCGTCCGGTTCGAGGAGCCGGCGATCGGCGCGCAGGCGCGCACGAAGGGCAGCCTCTTCCTGCTCGCCCAGCTCACGGGCGGCAGCCCGCAGCTCCAGCGCGCCGCCAACGAGGCGCTCGAGGCGATCGTCCGCGACTACTACTACGACCTGTCGGCCGGCGTGCTCCAGGCGCTGTCGAAGGCGATCGCATCGGCCAACCGGCGGCTCTACCACCAGCGCCGCAAGCTCGCCATCCCGCGGCGCAGCGGCGTGAGCATCGTGGCCGTCGTCGTTCGCGGCCGGGAGGCGCACGTCGCCAAGCTCGGGCCCGCCGCGGCGGTCATCGTCCGCGACGGCCGGATGTACGAGGTCCCGCCACCGCCCCCGGTGCGCGAGGAGGATCCCCGCGTCCGCCAGCGCCGCGTGGCGGGGACGCTGGGCGAGGCGCTCGAGATCGAGCCGTTCACCTGGCGCGGCGGCCTGGCCGCCGGCGACCGCATCGGCCTCGTCAGCCGCCACCTGGCGCACAGCGTCGGCGTCGACGAGCTGAAGCGTGCCCTGGCCGGCATGCGGCCGTCGCAGGCGGTCGAGCACCTCCAGCACGTGTTCGCCATCCGGGGCGGCTCCGGATCCGATGGGCTGCTGGCGATCGAGGTCACCGAGCTGCCGATCACGGCCACCACCCACCACCTCGAGCCGGTTCGCCCCGCCGAGCCGTTCGCGGGCCTGCCCGACCAGAGCCCGGTCCCGCTGGCCGATGCGATCGGCCGCTGGCTGCATCGCGCCGGCGACGCGGCCGAGCACCTCAAGGACCGGGTGGGGCACGCGCTCCTCACCCTGTTCTCCTGGCTGCTCGCCTTCGTCCCGCGCCGGCGGGCCGAGTACCCGAAGACGATCCCGCGCACCGCCGAGCGTGAGGAGGGGCGCCGTCGCCGCCTCGGGCTGGTGGGGATGGCCGGCGTGGCCGGCATCCTGGCGATCGGCACGAGCGTGGCGTCGCTGCCATCCCCCCGGCCGACCGACGCCATCCCGCGCGCGGCCGCGGCCCGTGCGGCGATCACCGAGGCGGCCGACCTGCTCCGGACGGTCGAGGAGCGGGTCGACGGCGCCGACCTCGTCGACCGCGACCCGGACCTCGCCACCGAGCTCCTCGCCGATGCGCACGTGGCGGTCGAGCGCGCCATCGACAACGGGGTGCCGGCCACGGCGCTCGCCCGGTTCAGCCGCCGCATCGACGACCGGCTCGACGCGCTGTACCGCGTCTCGCGCATCGACCGCGCGCAGCTCGCGCTCGACCTCGACGCGCAGTTCGACGACACCGACCCCGCCGACATGGTCGCCGCCTCGGACGGCTCGCTGTGGCTGCTCGAGACGGGGCGCGGGCGCGTCATCCGATTCGACCCCGCCGCCGGGACGGCCGAGATCATCATGCGCGCCGGCCAGGCCCTCGAGTCGGGCGACGTGCCGGGCGACCCGTGGCTCATCGCCACGGCCGCGACCGACGTCGTCGTCATCGACCGCCAGCGCGTGGCGTGGCGGATCGACCTCACCGAGCGCATTCCGCGGCGGATGCCGATGAACGGCGTGGAGGCGCTCGACCCGCGCACCGCGCTCACCGCGGCGCTCCAGCACCGGCCACCGCTCGAGATCTTCACGTTCTACGTCGTGCGGCCTGAGGACGGCACGATCGACCGCTGGAGCCCGCCGGCGATCATCCCGGTCACGTACCCCGACCCGCCGGAGGAGTACCTCACCGACGCGCCGGACCTCGATCCGGCCGAGGCCCGCGACCTGCGGGTCGATGTCAACGCCTGGCTGCTCCACGCCGACACGGTCACGCGCGTCGACTTCGGCTCACCCCGCGACCAGGCCGACTACTCGCTCGACCCGCCGCCGGACGAGGCGGTCCGGCCGGGCCTCGACTACCGGCTGCTCGACGGCGCCACGGTCGGCGATCGCGAGTTCCTGTACGTGTACGACGCGGCCCACGCCCGGATCATCGCCTTCCAGCGCGCCGACGGCGCGTTCGTGCGGCAGTGGCTGGCGCCGACCGAGGGCCCGAACGCCGGGCTGCTCGACGACGTGCGGGGCCTGAGCGTGTCCTCGGTGGCCGACGGCCCGCCGGTGGCCTACGTGCTGACGGGCCAGGGAGTCGTCCGGCTCGTCCTCGAGTAGCAGTCGGTAGAATCGGTCCATGGCGGACCAGCCATTCGGCCGCGTGCGGCTCGTCGAGATGGTGGTCGAGAGCGTGCGCGTGCACATGCTCTCGAGCCAGCACGTCGTGATCCTCAAGGAGTCCGAGCGCGACCGCTACCTGCCGATCTGGATCGGCCAGTCAGAGGCGAACGCGATCGCGATGCGCCTCCAGGGGCTCTCGGCCGAGCGGCCGCTGACGCACGATCTCCTCGTGGCCGCCGTCTCGGGCCTCGGCGCGAGCGTGAGCCGCGTGGTCGTGACCCACGTCACCGAGGGCACCTTCCACGCCCGGGTGTACCTGGAGACCGCGGCCGGGGACGAGACCGACGTCGACTCCCGCACCTCCGACGCGATCGCCGTGGCGGTGCGCACCGGCTCGCCGATCTACGTCGACGAGCGCGTCCTCGACGAGGCGGGCGTCGAGCCGGACGGCTCGGAGGAGGCGAGCGAGGAGGACGAGGAGCGGCTCGAGATCTTCCGCGACTTCGTGAACTCGCTCGACGTCGACCTGCCGCCGTACGGCGGCAGCGGGCCGCCGCCCGAGGAGTCCTAGGCCGCCGTTCGGCGCCGCGGCGCGCCGAGCACCGCGGTGCGTCGCGTCCAGAGCGCCCAGCGCAGCTTCCCGATGTCGCGGAACGTGCGCAGGATCTTCGTGAAGCTCGCGCCGGTGTTCGTGCCCGCCGCCCGCGGGTAGTGCGTCACGCCGACCTGCGCCATCCGCTCGCCGCGCGCCCGGAGCTTGATGAGCAGCTCGGCCGACAGGAACGGCGAGTCGGTCGTCAGGTTCAGCCCGTCGAACACCTCGCGCCGGAAGACCTTCATGGCGCAGTCGATGTCCCGCACCCGGAGCCGGAACAGGACCGAGACGATGGCGTTGTACGTCTTGGCGATGACGATCCGATGCGGCGGGTCGCGGCGCTTGATCCGATAGCCTATGACGGCGTCGACCGGCTTCTTGCCGTCGCCGCCGTCGAGCCGATCGAGCAGGCGCCCGAACTCCCTCAGGTCGAACTGGAGGTCGCCGTCGGAGAAGCCGATGAGCTCGCCGTGCGCGTTCGCGAACCCGGCGCGCAGCGCGCCGCCGTAGCCGCGGTTCGGCTGGTGGTGGACCCGCACGCGCTCGTCGGCGGCGGCCAGCGCATCGGCCAGCTCGGGCGTGCGGTCGGTCGAGCCGTCGTCGACGACGAGGACCTCGATCGAGCCACCGACGAGCGGCCCGACCTCGTCGAGGGCACGCCGGACCGTCTCCTCGACGTTCTCCTCCTCGTTGTAGGCGGGGAAGAAGAACGTCAGGCGCGGACGCGCGGGCACGGCATCGGTCATTCGGCAGCCTCTTCAGGATCGGGCGCGGGCACGCTCGGCCCGGCGAACCGCATCGTACGGTAGCGGTCGTTTCGACGGGCGGCGAGGGAACGAAGGTCCCGTTCGGGAGCGTCAAGAAAGCCGATGTATACTCCCGCCACCTTGGCCCGCACCACGGCGGCTGCCCGCACGGAGCGCCGCACCTGATGACCCGCGACCCCGTCGGTCGACGGGGCGCGGGGACGATCGACTCGGTCGGCCGGCCGGACACCGGAACGGTCCTCGCCGCGATCCTCGCCGCCGGCCTCGTCCTCCGCGTCTTCATCGCTGCCGTCTACCTGCCGCAGTCCGGGCTGGCGAACGACATCGGCTCGTTCCAGGCCTGGGGCCAGCGCATGGCCGACGTCGGGCCGGGCGGCTTCTACGAGGCCGACTACTTCGCCGACTACCCGCCCGGCTACCTCTACGTCCTCTGGTTCCTCGGCACGGTCGGCGCCGCCCTGGCGCCACTCGTGGGGCAGGACGCGACCGGCGGGCTGGTGAAGATCCCCGGCATCCTCGCCGACATCGGCGTCGCCTGGCTCCTGTTCGAGATCGCGCGCCGATGGGGCGGCCAGCTCGTCGACCGCACCCGCTTCCGGGTCGGCGCCGAGACGCTCGGCGTCGCGGCCGCCGCGTTCTACCTGTTCAGCCCCGGCGTGATCTTCGACTCTGCGGTCTGGGGCCAGGTCGACTCGGTCGGGTCGCTCGTCCTGCTGGCCACGATCTATGCCCTCGGCCGCGGCTGGACCGAGGCCGCGGCGGTGGGCGCCGTCCTGGCGCTGCTCCTGAAGTTCCAGTTCGGCTTCCTCGTGCCCGTCGTCGCCATCGTCGGGCTCAAGCGCCACCTGTTCGGGCGCTCCGCCGATCCCGAGCACGACGCGCGACGCGACCCGCTGCGCGTGCTCACCTCGCTCGCCGCCGGGGTCGTCACGCTCGTCGTGCTGCTCTTCCCGTTCGGGATGGGCCTGTACGCGCCGCTCGCCGGCGGGCCGTCCTGCTTCGGATTCCCGCCGGCCGACCCGGTGCGCAGCCTGATCGGCAAGTTCTGCGAGGCCTCGCACACGTACGAGGGCATGTCGATCGCCGCGATCAACATCTGGCGCAACCCCTGGTCCGGCCTCGGCGACTCGCTGTTCCGCGGCGAGGACACCGTCGTCGCCTTCACCATCGGCTCGTTCGCGCCGACCTGGCAGCTGGTCGGCACGCTCCTGTTCGCGGCCGTGGCGGCCGTGGCCCTCGTCGCCGTGGCGCGGAAGGACGACATGCGCGGGCTGCTCCTCGCGGCGCTCGTCATCGCCATCGCGTTCTTCGTCCTGCCCACCCGGGTCCACGAGCGCTACCTGTTCCCGGCGATCCCGCTCGCCATCCCGCTCCTCCTGGCGGGCCGATGGTGGCCGTGGATCACGGCCACGCTGTCGGCGTTCCTGTTCATCAACGTCTACTGGGTCTTCACCGCCGACTGGTCGTTCGTCCAGGACCGGGTCATCAACCGCGGGCTGAACGGCCAGCCGATGCTCCGCGATCCCGTCCTCGCGGCGCTCCTCGGCGACTGGGGCATCTGGACACTGGGGCTCCTCATCCTCGTCGTGCTCGTCTGGGTCCTCGTCCAGGCCGTGCGCCACGCGTTCGGTCCCGAGCGGGCGGTGGTTGACGAGGAGGTGCTCGACGACGTGCCGGCTCCGACGCGGGCCTCGGCCGCGCCGCGGCGCCCGGTCGGTGGCGGCGGCGAGCTCGTGCCGCGCCGACGCGGGCCGTTCGGCTGGCTGGCCCCGAACCCGGCCGACGCCTACCTGCGCGAGCCGACCCGCCGCCTCGACCGCCGCGACGCCCTCATCCTCCTCGGCCTGATGGCCTTCGCCCTCGTCTTCCGGCTGTGGCGCCTCGACGTGCCGCGCGTCCACCATTTCGACGAGATCTACCACGGGCGCTCGGCGGCCGAGTTCCTCAGCTCCTGGCAGGAGGGCTGGGACCGCGACGTCTACGAGTGGACCCACCCGATGCTGGCGAAGTACCTCATCGCCGGCGGCATGGTCCTGGCCGACCCGAACAGGGTCGTCGACGCGGAGCCGATCGACGCGCCGCCCGGCGCCATGGCCGTGGCGCCCCGGCGCGCCTCGGTCGGGCAGGACCGCTCGGTCCTGTTCACGGTCGAGAGCGGGACGACGATCCTGGCGACCGACGCCGAGACCGGCGAGGAGCTCGGCCGCTGGCGGGCCGGCGGGCCGGTCGGCGGCCTCGCCTACGACCCCGACCACGTGCGCCTCCTCGTCGGCCGTGCCGACGGCGGAACGGTCGAGACGTACGACCTCTCGGCGTTCCTCGTGGCGCCCGATGCCGGCGTGCCGGCGGCCGACGACACGATCGAGACCGAGCTCGAGGCCGTCATCCAGGTCGTGGTGCCGAACCGGTCCGACGACCCGGTCCTCGTTCGCGGGCCGACCTCGATCGCCATGCTCGACCGGGCCAGCGGCGACGTGCTCGCCACGGCCGAGGGCCACTACGCGGGCATCGGCATCGTCCACGGTCATCGCGACGAGGACGAGGACGCGGAGGAGGGCGAGGAACCGCCCGACTCGGTCGTGGTGACCGACCCGGCCGCCGGCGAGGTGACCTATCTCGACGCGACGACGCTCGAGCCGCGACTCGAGGGCAGCGATCCGGTCGCCGTGGAGGTCCCCGATGCCGCGCTGCTCGGCCCGCTCGTGACGCGCGGCGACGGCGAGGACCAGGAGATCCTGGCGCTCACGGGGCCGCTGCCGGAGACGGACTTCGTGCCCGCCACGCCGGGCGGCGTCGCCGCCATCGACGCCGACGGCGAGCGGCTCATCGGCGTCGTGCCGCTCCCGGGCGCGCCGCTGCTCGTCGTCGACCACCGCATCTCGGACCTCGTGTACGTGGCCGGCACGGCGGCCGACGGAACCACCGAGATGTGGGCCCTCGAGCCGCACCCGCAGTCCCGCAGCCGCGACACGATCGGCCTGGCCGCGTTCGACACCACGGCCCTTCCCGGCATGCCGGTCGCCATGGCGCTCGACTCGACGTCGACCTCGCCGTCCGACGACCACGCGCGGCTGCTCGTCGCCACGGCCTCGGGCGCCGGCGAGGGAACGCTCGTCCGGATTGACGTCGGCAGCACGCAGCTCGCGTGGCGCATCGCCGGCGTCATCTTCGGGGCGGCGCTCGTCGGCCTGATCTACCTCCTCGCGGCCACGATGTTCAGCCGCCGCCGCGTCGCGGTCCTCGCGGCGGGCTTCGTGGCGATCGACGGCATGAGCTACGTCATGAGCCGGATCAGCATGAACGACATCTTCGTGACGACGTTCATCGTGGCCGCGTACCTCGTGTTCTGGCAGGTCTGGTCCGGCCGATGGGCGCGCAGCGCGTGGTGGGCGCTGCCGCTGACCGGCGTCCTCATCGGCCTCGCGGCGTCGACGAAGTGGGTCGGCTTCTATGCGCTGGCCGGCCTGCTCGTCCTCGTCCTGGCGCGCTCGAGCCTCGGGCGGCTGGCGCTCGTCGGGCTCGTGGCGCTGCTGACGGTCATGGGCGGCATCGGCGCGCCCTGGCCGTTCCTCGTCCTCATGATCGGCCTGCTCGGCCTGGCGGCACTCATCACCTGGGCCCGGCCGATCCGCCTCGACACGAGCGAGGTGCTCACCGCCATCCCGGCCACGGTCGCGGTCGGCTCGGGCCTGCTCCTCGCCTTCGTGTTCGCCTGGGGATCGGTCGAGGGGGCGCGCGAGCCGAGGAGCGCGGTCGAGTACGTCTTCAGCCTCCTCGCGCGCGGGGCGGAGGCCGAGTGGCCGGTCTACCTCATGCTCGGCGTCGCCGCGGCGCTCATCGGCGCCCGTGCCGTCCTCTCGCTGCGCGATCCGTCATCCGATCGCCGCTGGGCGCAGCCGGGGGAGATGGGCGGCTTCGCGTGGTCGTGGGTGGGCGCCTGCCTGATCATCGTGCCGCTCACCGTCTACGGGCTGAGCTACGTCCCGTACCTCCAGCTCGGCCACGACTGGACGACGGCCGGCGGCCCGGGCTACGGGTGGTCGCTCGACGAGCTCCACGCCCAGATGTTCAACTACCACTTCAACCTCACCGCCGGGCATGCCAGCGCCTCGCCGTGGTGGAGCTGGCCGCTCGCCCTCAAGCCGACCTGGTTCTTCGGCGAGAGCTACGACGGCGACACGATCGCGGTCATCTACAACGGCGGCAACCCGGTCCTGTTCTGGGCCGGCATCCCGGCCCTCGTCGCCTGCGCCGTCCTCGCCTGGAAGCGACGATCGACCGCGCTCGTCCTGCTCGTGGCGGCCTTCGCCTTCCAGTACGCCCCGTGGCTGCGCATCGAGCGCGCGACCTTCGCGTACCACTACCTCACCGCGGTCGTGTTCGCGATGGTCGCGGTCGCCTACCTCGTCGACGAGCTCCTGCGGCGGCCGGCCTGGCGCGACCTGGCCGTCGGCTACCTCGTCCTCGTCGGGATCGCGTTCGTCCTCATCTTCCCGATGGGCTCCGCCCTGCCGATGCCGGACTGGTACATCAACGCCGCGCGCGCCCTGCCGCCGTGGAACTACGGCTTCCAGTTCCCCGATCCGCCGTCGGGCGACCGGGCCGAGCTGGTGAGTGCGAACGCGCTGCGCGCGTTCGTTGGCGGCCTGCTTGCCCTCGGCGCCATGGCGTTCGCGCTCCGCGGCCGCGACTGGTGGGAGCGCCGCGAGCGACGGTCGGCCGTCCCGGCCGAGCCGCTGGCCGAGGGTGGCTGAGCGCTAGACGTCGGTCCGGCGGCGCGTCGTCGTGACGAGGATCACGGCGCCGATGGCGATGAGCGCGATCGGCCAGACGAGGCTCCAGTCGATGTCGATGTACTGGCGCACCAGGAACCACGCGCCGAGGAGCACGAGGCCGATGCCGACGAACAGCCCCGCCCGGTTGTCGCCTCCGTCGCGGGCCGTCGGCGCCGGAGCGTCGCTCGTGGCGGCGAACGGCTGCGTGCCCTCGACGTCGCTGCCCGCGCTCGACGACGCGGTCGGCGCGACGCCGGCGTCCTCGGGCACGACGATCCAGCCCACGATGTAGGCGAGGAACGCCGCCCCGCCGGTGAGCGGGATGAGCAGCGCCCAGGCGATCCGCACGAGCGCGGGATCGGCGTTCAGGTACCGGGCCAGGCCGGCGGCGACGCCGGCGATGACGCGATCGGTTCGTGATCGGACGAGGCGACGGTTCATTCGCATCCTTCCTCGGGGTTCAGGGTGAAGCTGCCGGCATTGCCGTCGACGTCGAGCACGAGGTCGGGCGTGCCGTCCCCGGTCTGCCAGGTGTCGCCGCTGCGGTCGAGCCCGGACTCGTCGAGGTTGTGGCCGAACGTGATGTTCTCGTCGTCGAGCGTGATCGCCACGACGAGGCCGTCGGTGACGCACAGCTCGAGCGACCCGGCGTTGACCGACAGGCTGCCGTTCCCGGAGGTGCCCTCGCCGACGACGATGGAGGCCGATCCGGCGTTGACGTCGACCTCGAGGTCGCGGACCTCGGCGCCGGTGAGATCGAGGAACACGCTGCCTGCGTTGGCGCTCAGGTTCAGCTCGGTGAGGCGCGCCCCGGCCAGGTCGAGCCGCGACGAGGCGGCATTGGCGTCGACCTTCAGGGCGAGGTCGACGTCAGTGGGGACGGTGACCTCCCACTCCTGGCGCCGGTCGGTGAACCACGGCGCACCCTCGGCCCGGACGCTCAGCGAGTCGTTGGCCGAGCTGATCTCGGGCTCCGCGTCCGATGCGTAGGTCGCCGTGACCTCCCACCCGCCGGCGTCGCCGGCCGTGACCTCGAGGTCGCCGCAGTTGAACTCGAGGTCGACCTCGGCCGACCCGCTGAACGTCCCGGTCTCGGTCCGGGACTGGTCGGCGGTGCCCGAGCAGCCGAAGCCGATGCCCTCCGGCCAGCCGGCCACGAGCGTGCCGCCGAACCCACCGACCGTCAGGCCGGCCAGGATCGTCACCAGCAGCGCGAGCGGCGTGCGGGCGGCGATGATCGACAGGCCGACGACGATGAGCACGACCGGCCAGAAGCGCCACAGCTCGCGCGCCGCATCGGCGTCGATCGTCCCCGACTGGATGGCCAGCGCCACCGCGCCGGCCGTGATGAGCGCGATGCCCCAGAAGACGAGGCCGCGATTGATGTGCATCGTGTGATGCCCTCCGTTGCCCGATCACGATAGCCGCACGTGTCGAGCCAGCCGAAGGGCCATTCGGCCCGGCGCGTAGGACAAACGACGTAGATCGGTTGACACCGGCCAAGCGCCGGCCGTAGCATCCCCGGGCACCACTGCGACCCGCGGCCGATGCTGCGCGCGTGGTGACCCGGCCAGCAACCACCAGCAACGAGGAGCGATCTGAAGGCAATGCATCTCCGCATTCGCGTCATCGCGCACCCGGCGACGCCCAATGGCGCCGACGGTGACGGGAGATCTGTGCCCTGGTCGAGGTAGTGCACGGGCGGTGAAGCCGCCCAAGCCAACCGGAGCCGTGGGCCGGATCGGGTCCACGGTTTTTTGTTGCCTCACGAGGCGACCCACGAGCCGCGGACTCACCAGGAGGGTCCGCGGCTCGTTCCATGTTCGGGCCCGGCACGAGTACGACGACGAGAGAGAACGATGATCGACGTGATGAACGAACCGAAGAGCGCGACCGCCGCCGTCGTGCCGGCACGCCAGCCCGTGCGCCGCGTCGGGCCGCCACCCGCCGGGGAGCAGCCGGCGCTGCTCGTCGAGCACGTCACGAAGCGCTTCGTGGTGGGCCGCAAGAAGAAGCCGGTCGTCGCCGTGAACGACATGAGCGTGTCGATCCGGCGCGGCGAGATCTACGGCGTCCTCGGGGCGAACGGCTCGGGCAAGAGCACCTTCATCCGGCTGGTGAGCACGCTGCTCACCCTGGACGAGGGCCGCATCGAGGTCCTCGGGCACGACGTCAGGCGCGACGAGATGGCCGTGAAGCGGCTTATCAACCGGGTCAGCGTGGACGCCGCCTTCTTCAAGAAGCTGTCACCGCACGAGAACCTCGCCTACGCCGCGCGGCTCTACGGCATGGACGCGAAGCAGGCGAAGGTCCAGGTCATCGGGATCCTGGCGCGGCTGGGGATCGGGCCGAAGCGGCTCGATCGGCCGGTGGAGCAGATGAGCCGGGGCATGCAGCAGAAGGTCGCGATCGCGCGAGCGCTGCTGACGAGCCCGACGGTCCTCCTGCTCGACGAGCCGACGACGGGCCTCGACCCGCGGTCGAAGCTCGACGTGCAGGCCTTCGTCGAGGAGGTGCGGGACACGCACGACGCGACGATCGTGCTCACCACGCACGACCTCGCCGAGGCGGACCGGCTGTGCGACCGGATCGCGCTCATCAACGACGGCCGGCTGGTGGCCGAGGGGACGCCCGACGAGCTCAAGGCGCTCGTGGTGCGGGACCACGGACTGCCGGCGACGCTCGAGAGCGTGTTCATGACATTCACCGGCAAGAGTCTCGACGACGATGTCGAGGAAGAGACCAACGAGAACGACGACGAGTAGCTGATCGAGAGGAGGTGATGACCGTGCAGCGCGCATCCGACCTGCGTTTGGCGTACGCCCTCATGGAGCGGCGCCTGGCGCGCGTGCCGGCCGCGACGCGCCTCCAGCCCTGGGAGCGTCACCCGCGGCGCCGCATGCGCCGATGGCTCGGGCGACGGCTGGTTGCGATCGGCAGCCGGCTCGCGAACGAGCCAGCCATGCGTCCGGCCCGTGCCCGCTGAGGGCACGCGGCCGGGCCCATCGGCCCATCCACGAAGACGACGACACGAGCATGCGAGAACGGATCGATGACGATCGCGACGCGCGAGCTGCGGGCCAGCCTGGCCTTCGTCGAGCGCAACTTCAACCTGACGAAGCGGTACTGGGGCTGGGAGGTCGCCTGGCTCGTCTACTCGCTGGCGGCCGCCCTGGCGGTGGCCTTCATCGGCGTGGGCCAGGACGACCCGATCCTGCTCCAGACCCTCATCATCGGCGCGATCTTCTGGAACTTCCTGTCGATCGTCTTCGGCTTCATCGGCGAGACGGTCACCTGGGAGCGCTGGGAGGGAACGCTCGAATACACGTTCATGGCGCCGGTGCGGCGCTACACCCAGCTGATCGGCTCCACCTTCTTCGCCGTGGCCTACGCGGTGATCCAGATGGTGATCATCCTCGTCGTGATGCTGCTGTTCTTCGACGTCGAGTTCACCGGCGGTAACTTCGTGACCGCCGCCGTGTTCCTGGGGCTCGGGTCCATCAGCTTCGTCGGCGTGGGGATGATGGCCGCCATCCTGCCGCTGCTCTACGTCGAGCGCGGCGACCAGATGGTGTTCGTCATCCAGTCGATCATCCTGCTGTTCAGCGGCGTCTACTACTCGCCGGAGATCCTTCCGGAGTGGATGCAGTTCATCGGGCAGTTCAGCCCGGGCACGTACGTGCTCGAGGGCATCCGCGGCGGGCTGATCGACGGCAAGCCGGTGACCGAGCTGCTCAACAACGTCTGGCCGCTGGTCGTGATGGGCGTCGTGCTCATCCCGCTCGGCGTCTACGTCTTCGGAATCGCCGAGCGCTACGCGAAGCGGACCGGCAAGCTCAAGCGGGTCGGCTGATGGCCGCCCGCGGTGGAGACTGACATGCAGACCGATGCGGCCGCCATGGCGGCCGAGGTTCCCGGCCTCGTCGTGCGCCCGTACGCCGGCCCGGCCGACCATCCGGATCTGGCGCGCATCCAGAACGCCGAGTACGAGGCCGACGGCGTCCGCGGCCGCGTCAGCGTCCCGGAGCTCGACGCCTGGCTGCGCCACCCGTCCGAGCGGTTCGATCCGAACCGAAACATGAGGGTGGCCGAGGTCGACGGCCGGCCGGTCGCCTACGAGTGGGTCGACTGGGTCGACACGACCGATGGGCTGCGCGAGTACCGCTCACGCGGCTTCGTCGAGCCGGCCTTCCGCCGGCGGGGGATAGGCGGGCTGCTGTGGGCCGATGGCCTGCGGCGCATCGTCGAGCTCGCGGCGAGCCACGACACCGAGCGTCCCACGGTGCTCGGCACGTGGACCCCGGAGGGCGCCATCGGCGCCCATCGGCTCGCCGAGCGCCACGGCCTCGAGCCGGTACGCTGGTTCTTCGACATGGAGCGCCGCATCGACGGCGACCTGCCCGCGATCCCCCCGCTGCCCGAGGGCATCGAGGTGCGCCCGGTGACCGCCGAGGACGGTCCGCGGATCTGGGACGCCGACCACGACGCGTTCCGTGACCATTGGGGCGGGTTCGACGACTCGGAGGCGGCCTACCGCCGCTGGGCCGAGTCGCCGGAGTTCGAGCCGTCGCTGTTCATCGTCGCCTTCGAGGGCGACGAGATCGCCGGCGCGGTGCTCAACGCGATCTACCCCGAGGAGAACGAGGAGCTCGGCATCAGGCGCGGATGGCTCGACAGCGTGTTCACCCGGCGCGCGTGGCGCCGGCGCGGGCTGGCCCGCGCGCTCATCGTGCGGGCCTTCGCGCTCCTGCGCGAGCGCGGGATGGAGATCGCGGCCCTCGGCGTCGACGCGGACAACCCGTCCGGCGCGCTCGGCCTGTACGAGTCAGTCGGCTTCTCCGTGACGGAGCGGATGACCGCCTGGCGGCGCCCGCTCGAGGAGGTGCTCCCGTGACCGCCGCCATCGAGCTTCCTGCCGCCCCGGCGGTCGCGGGCCTCCGGTTCCGCCGCTACGCGGGTCCGGAGGACCATCCCGCCATGCTGGCGGTCTACGCGGCGGTCCACGAGGCCGACGGGCTCGAGGACGTGGCGACCCTCGAGCAGTTCGACCTGAACTACCGGACGCTCGTGAACTGCGATCCCGAGCGCGACATCCTCCTCGCCGAGGTGGATGGCGAGGTCGTCGCCTACTGCCGCGTGTTCTGGATGGAGCTCGTGGATGGCGGCCGCACGTACGAGTGCTTCGGCTTCGTCCATCCGGCGTGGCGCCGTCGCGGCATCGGCTCCGCCATGCTCGCCCACAACGAGGCGCGGCTCCGCGAGATCGCCGCCGAGCATCCGGACGTCACGCCGAAGTGGCTGAGCTCGGAGGGCGTGGCGGTCGACCCGGGCAACACCGCGCTCCTGACGGCGGCCGGCTACGAGCCGGCGCGCTGGTTCTACGACATGGTCGCCCCCTCGCTCGACGCGATCGTCGCGCCGCCGATGCCCGAGGGGCTCGAGCTGCGGCCGGTCACGCGCGACCAGTACCGGGCCATCTGGGAGGCCGAGGCGGAGGCGTTCCGCGACCACTGGGGCGAGGCCGAGTGGACGGATGAGGACTGGACGCGGTTCGAGGCCGACCCCGAGAACGCCGACCCCCGCTTCTGGCGCATCGGCTGGGACGGGGGCGAGATCGCCGGCGCGGTCACGACCCAGGTTCCGGAGGCCGAGAACGAGCGCCACGGCCGTCGCCGGGTCTACGTCTCGGGCGTCTCGGTCCGGCGGCCATGGCGCCGGCGCGGGCTGGCGCGGGCGCTGCTGGCGAGCTCGCTGGTCGGTGCGCGCGAGGCCGGGTTCACCTCCGCCTCCCTGGGGGTCGACACCGACTCGCCGACCGGCGCCACCGACCTGTATCGGTCGCTCGGGTTCGAGCCGGAGCGGACGTTCATCGCCTGGCGCAAGCCGATGGAGGCCTGAGCGCTGCTCAGGCCTTCCCGGCCAGCACCCGGTCGCGGGTCTCGTAGTAGAAGTCGACGATCCGCTCGGTCACCCGGTCCCAGCTGAACTCCGGGGCGCGGCGACGTCCCGCCTCCCCCATCTCGTGGCGCAGCTCGGGGTCGCGGGCGAGGGCGTAGAGGGCGGCGGCCAGGGCGCGCGGGTTGCGCGGCTCGACGAGGATGCCCTGGACGTTGCGCTCCACGACGCGTTTGAAGCCGTGAATGTCGGACGCCACGATCGGCACGCCGGCGGCCATCGCCTCGAGCAGCACGATCCCGAACGACTCCTGGCCGGTGTTCGGCGCGCAGAAGATATCGGCGCTGGCGAAATAGCGGACCTTGTCCTCGTCGCTCACCCGGCCCAGCCACTCGACGTCGCGGATGCCGCGCAGGCCGACGAAGCGCCTGTACTCGCGCCGCTTCGGGCCGTCGCCGATGACGAGGAGCCGGGCGTCGACGTGCCGCTTGCGAAGGCGGTGGTAGGCCTTGAGCAGGTAGATGAGGCCCTTGCGCTCCTCGAAGCGGCCGACGAACAGGATGTTCAGCGTCCCGTCGCGCAGCTCCTCGAACGGCTCGGCGTCGGCGAAGCGCTCGAGGTCGACGCCGTTCGGGATGATCCGGTATTCGCCCGGGAAGTAGCGGCTGATGAAATGGCGCGCGGCGCCCGACACGGCGATCCGGCCGTGGAGCAGCTTGGCCAGCCGGCCCGCGAATCGGCGGCCGATCCAGTACGACGGGCTGAAGCCGCCGAAGGCGTGGAACGTGGCGATGTTCACCGTGTCCGAGGCGTCGAGCATCGTCGGCGACAGGAACGGCACGAACGGCTCGTGGAAATGGAGGATGTCGAACCGATGCTCCGCGAGCACGTCGCGCACCTGCTTCTTGAAGCGCAGCCCGAGCGTCACGCGTCCGACGCTCCCGTTGGCCGGCATCGCCCATCCGGTGCCGAGGCGGATGACGTGGCCCTCGCTCTCCCGCTGGCGGCCGTACTTCGAGGTGATGATCCACACGTCGTGCCCCATGCGGCGCATGGCGTCGTACGTGTGGCGGACGTGCTCGTTCACCCCGCCCGGATGCGGGTAGCCGTACGGGCTGACGATTCCGACCTTGAGCGGTGGGCGACCGGACAGCGATGCGGGAGAGCCGGGCGGCGCGTCGAGGATCGGTGCCGACGTGGGCGGACGGTCGATCACGCGTCGGAGTATGACCGATCCCCGCGCGCAGGTCGCCCGGCGCCGCGGATCAGCGCCAGTCGCGGTCGCCCGGCGCGAGCGCGTGCCACAGGTGCCGCGCCTTGGCCCACAGCTGGCGGCGGTAGACGTCGACGTTGTGGACCTGCGACCAGAACGCGCCGTGGGCGGTGACGGTCCCCGCCTCGACGGCCCGCCGGTAGTCCTCGGCCGTGAAGCCGTCGAACTCGGTCCAGCCGGTGCCGATGCCGGCCAGGACGTGCGCGTCGGAGTTCCCGACGCCCGGCAGGTTGAGCTCGTCGGCGTTCAGCGCCAGCCGCGTCTCGTGGCGGGTCTTCCCGGCGTGGCTGGGGTTGAACAGCTCGAGCGCGTCGAAGGCGACGCCGGGCTCCCCGCGATCGCGGACGCCGCGCAGGCTCCGCGCGCCCACCGAGAGCGGCACGGGCGCCAGCGGATGGGCGGCGATGGCCAGGCCGCCCTGGGCGTGGATCGCGCGCAGCGTCTCGTCGAGCGGGCGGAGCGCCGGGATGCGCTCGGTGATGAACAGGGCGAGGACGTGCCCGCGGCGGGTGGTGATCTCCTCGCCGATGACGAGGTCGAAGCCGTAGTCGCCCCCGGCGTGGAGCTCGGCCGCGCGCAGCGCCCCGTCGATCCGCTCGTGGTCGGTGATGGCGATGACGTCGAGGTCGGTGTGCTCCTCGACGTGGCGAAGGATGTCGGCGACCGACGCGGTGCCGTCCGACCACAGCGAGTGGAGGTGCATGTCGGCGCGACCGCGGTCACCGCCGCCCCGCGGCCCCGTCCGTCCCTGCCGTCCGCGGCTGATGCCGCCGGCCGGAACGCTCATGCCGCGCGCTCCCCGTCGCCGCGCAGGTCGGGCCAGAACGGCTGGAACGCGCCCCACCACTGCTCGGGCGCGGCCGCCACGTCGGCCTCGAAGCGCCGGGCCAGGCGCTCGGTGAGGGCGGCGGCGTCCCTGCGGCGGTCGCCCGTGCGCTCCGGGACGAGGATCTCGCCCGTCGCCTCGAACCGGTCGGGGCCGATGCGCAGGCAGCGCCCGGCGATGACGGACGCGTCATGCATGAGGGCCAGGGCCGCCGGGCCGGTCGGGAACGTCGTGGCATGCCCGAAGACGGTCACCTCCTGGCCGCTTCCGGCGAGATCCCGATCGCCGACGATCGCCACGAGGCCCCGGTCGCGCAGCCGGCGTGCCACCGGGCGGCCCGCCTGATCGAGCGCGACGAGGTCGATGGCCCCCGCGCCGCGGCGACTGGCGATGAATTCGAACAGGGCCCGCGGCTCGATGACCTCCATCGGCGCCAGGGCGCGGATGCCGCGGGCGGCGAGGAACGTGCCGAAGGGCTCGAAGTTGCCGAGATGCCAGCTGACGAGGATGGCGGGGCGTCCGCGCAGCACCGGCTCGAACACCGGCCACTGCGGCACCTCGACGATGCCGTCGATCTCCTCGAGCCGGTAGCGCGGCGCGCGGAGCAGCTCGACGTAGTAGCGGGCGTGGTGCCGGAAGGCGGCCCTCACGAGCGCCGCGAGCGCCGGACCCGAGGTCGGACGCCCGGTGGCCGCGCACACCCGCCGCAGGTTGGCGCTGACGAGCCGCCGGCGCGGCGGCGAGAACCGGCGCCACGCGTCGCCCGCGACGTCGGCCAGGACCCAGGCGACGCGTGCCGGCAGGAGGTTCACCAGCCGGTCGGCGAGCGCGAGCGCGAGACGGAGCATCAGGGACGGATCTTCGTCCAATCCTCGCCGCGCTGCGCGGCCTCGAGCGCGCGCCGCGCCCAGTCGCGGTCCTCGTCGGTCTGCGGCCAGACCGGACGGAACATGTACCACTGCCCCGGATCCTCGCGGATGACCGAGGCGAGCTCGTCGGCGAGCTGCTGCGTGGCGCGGACGATGTCGGCAGGCTCGGTCGAGGCGCAGCGCACGTACCGCAGGCCGCTGGCCAGGAACCGCTCGTCGGGCATGCGGCGGGCGGCGACGGGAACCATCGGCGCGCCGGTCTTCGCCGACAGCGTCGCCGGGCCGGGCGGGAACGTCGTCGGCTCGCCGCAGAACACCACCGGCACGTCGCCGCGCCGGAAGCCGCCGTCGCAGAACAGGACGAGGTTCTCGCCGTCGCGCAGCGCCTTGAACAGGCCGCGCAGGTTGCGCCAGCCGATGAGGTGCATGTCCTGCCTGCGGCGCTGCTCGGCGAGGTGGTCGTACAGGCGGCCGTAGGTCGTGTCGTCGGCGACGACGTGGAGTGACTCGCCGTGGACCTTCAGGCCGGCGCCGACGAGGTCCATGCCGCCGACGTGGACCGTGCACACGAGCACGCCGGTCCCGCCCACCTCGCGCGCGCGGGCCAGGACGTCGGGGTTCTCGATGCGCACGAGGTCCCGCGCGTCCTCGGGCGTCAGCTCGCCCATGCGCATCATGTCGACGAGGTATTTCGCGTAGTTGCGGAACGCCCGGCGCGCGGCGGCCCGGACCGGCCTGGCGTCGGGGTCGAGGCCCATCGGCCGGGCGAGGTTCTCGCGGGTCAGCCGCGCCTTCGGCCCGGCGAGGTCGTAGGCGACGTTGCCGACGGCCGCCGCGGCGGGCATGAGCAGCCGGCGAGGGAGCGCGTTCAGCACTCCCTCGGCCAGGCGGTATCCCCAGTAGACGGCGCGCTCGACGAGGCGCTCGCCGCCCGAGCTGCCGGTGGCCAAGCTCAGCGCGCTTCGGCGGCCGCGGCCTCGGCCTTCGCCTCGGTCGACGCCGGCGCCCTCACCTTCTTCCGCGGCTTCGGCTTCTCGGTCCCGACGAGCGTCTCGTTGTCCTCGCCGCGGATGAACGCCTCGACGCGGTCGTGGGCCACGTCGTCGTGGATCTGGATCGGCGGGCTCTTCATGAAGTACGAGCTCGGCGCCACGAGCGTGCCGGCCAGGCCACGGTCGAGGCCGAGCTTCGCGCAGCGGATGGCATCGGTGATGACGCCCGCGCTGTTGGGCGAGTCCCAGACCTCGAGCTTGAGCTCCACGTTGAGCGGCACGTCACCGTAGGTCGTGCCCTCCATCCGGATGTGGCACCACTTGCGGTCCTTCAGCCACGGAACGTAGTCCGACGGGCCGACGTGGACGTCGTCGTCCTCGATGTCGTAGTCGATCATCGAGGTCACCGCGTTCGTCTTGCTGATCTTCTTCGACTCGAGCCGCTCGCGCTCGAGCATGTTCAGGAAGTCGGTGTTGCCGCCGAAGTTCAGCTGGTAGGTGCGGTCGATCCGCACGCCGCGGTCCATGAACAGGCGGGTGAGGACGCGGTGGGTGATCGTCGCGCCGACCTGCGACTTGATGTCGTCGCCGATGATCGGCAGCCCCGCCTCGGCGAAGCGGCGCTGCCAGTACGGCTCACGTCCGATGAAGACCGGGATGGCGTTCACGAACGCGACGCCGGCCTGGATCGCCTGCTCGGCGTACCACTTCGTCGCCTGCTCCGAGCCGACGGGAAGGTACGAGACCATGACGTCGACCTCGCGCTCCTTCAGGATGCCGACGATGTCGGCCGTCGGGCCGGGCGCCTTCTCGATGATCTCGGACAGGTACTTGCCGAGGCCGTCGTGGGTCATCCCGCGCTCGACCGTCACGCCGAGGTGCGGCACGTCGGCGAACTTGTAGGTGTTGTTCTGCCCGGCGAAGATCGCCTCCGACAGGTCCCTGCCGACCTTCTCGCGGTCGATGTCGAAGGCGGCGACGAACTCGATGTCCCGGACGTGGTAGCCGCCGAGGTCGACGTGCATCAGCCCCGGGACGAAGTCGCCCGGCTTCGCATCGGCGTAGTAGTAGCGGCCCTGGACGAGGCTCGACGCGCAGTTGCCGACGCCGACGATCGCGACGCGGACCTTGCCATCGCTCGGCCGATGGCCGTTGCGGGCGGCCTTCCCGTTCGTGGATGCCACGGAAGTCACTTCTCCTTGCTGGGTGTCGAGGACGAGCTCGGTGGGACGGACGCGTCGGGCGCGGCCCCCGCCCGGCTGAGGTGCCAGACGTGGCGGATGCGCTGCGCGACGGTGACGAGGCTGAGGGCGGCCACGACCGCGAGGGCGGCATACAGCCCTGCCGTGAAGCCGATGCCGGCGAGGGCCACGCCGGCGATGGTGATGACGAGGCGCTCGGTCCGCGGGGCGAGCCCGACGTCGGCCGCCAGGCCGATGCCCTGGGCGCGGGCGTGCGCGTAGCTGACGAGGAACGACGCGCCGAGCGCCGCGATGGCGAGCATCACCGCCCAGCGCGGGTCGGGCTGGTGGAACAGGAACCAGGCGGCGATGCCGGCGAACAGGACGGCCTCGCCGGCGCGGTCGAGGGTCGAGTCGAGGAAGCCGCCGAACGGCGTCCCGCCGCCCTGGGCCCGGGCGAGCGCGCCGTCGACCGCGTCGAGCAGCGACCCGGCGGTCAGGATCGCCGCCCCGAGGAGCAGCCAGCCGCCCGCGACCAGGGTCGAGGCCACGATGGTGATGAGCAGGCCGAGCACGGTGATCGCGTTCGGCGTGAGATGGAGGGCCTGCGCGAGGCGCACCACCGGGGCGAGCGCGGCGCGGGCGCTCTGCTTCACCCACGGCGGGAGCACCGAGTCGCGCGGGTCGACGCGCGTGTGGCTAGCCGACATCGGCAACCGATCCCGGGGCTTCGACCGATCCGGCGACGCCGGCGGTGCCGCCGATGAGGCGTGCCTCGGCCGCGTGGAGCTCCTCGAAGGCCGCCGTCCGCAGCCGGCAGATCGTCTCGCGACCCTGGCGGCGCGTCTCGATCAGCCCGGCGAGGCGAAGGATGCGGAGGTGCCAGCTGATGAGGGGCTGCGAGAGCCCGACGCGGGCGCTCAGCTCGCGCACCGGCAGCGGGCCGATCTCGGCGAGGAGGCCGATGACGCGCAGGCGCGTCTCGTCGCCGAGCGCGCGGTACAGCGTGCGCAGGAGCCTGAGATCGTGCTCGCCGAAGGACTCGGCGCTGGGTGGCACCACAGAGCGATTCTTTATCAAACCGTCATTTATATAAGCGGATGCTTATGGTATTGGGCGCCGCCGGATCGGTCAAGGGCGCGTGCTAGGATCGGCCGACCCCTGGGTGAGACGAGACGAGGAGGTGCGGGTGCTGGCCAGCTCGACCCCCGACGCACTGTGGCGTGCGCCGACCGCGCGGGTCGTGCAGCCGGCGGCCATCAGCTGCCGCGAGCTCTCCGCCGGCCGTCACCTGGATCGCTGCTCGTTCCGCCTCGCACCCGGCGTGCGCCTCGTCCTCGCCGCCGAGCCCGATGCCGCCGGCACGCTCCTCCTGCGCGTCCTCGCCGGGCTCGTGCGCCCGTCGGCGGGGCGGGTGGTCGTGGCCGGCATCGAGGGGCCGGATGCGGCGCGGCGCGGCGGGCGGGTGGCGCACGTCGGCCGCGAGCCGGGCATCCACGGCTGGATGACGCCGCGCGAGGCGCTCCGCCTCGGCGCCGAGCTGCTCGACCTGCCCGCCGCGGAGGCCGAGCGGCGGATCGATGAGGCGGTGGAGCAGGCGGGGATCGCTGGGACCGACCTCGAGCGGCCGGTCCGGCGCGGCGGCCCGGAGCTCGCGCAGCGCACGGCCTTCGCCGTCGCCCTCGTCGGCGATCCCGAGGTGCTCCTCCTCGACGAGCCGCTGGCCGCGTTGCCCCCCGCCGAGCGCGCCCGCCTGCTGGCGCTCCCCGGCGCTCGGCGCACGGTCATCGTCGCGTCGAGCCGGCCGGAGGAGCTCGCCGCGTCCGCGAGCCACGCCATGCTCCTGCGTGACGGCCGTGTGGCGGCGCTCACCTCGATGGCCGAACTGGCGGACGCGGTCCTGGCACCGACGCACGAGGGCCTCGCCGCCCTCGCCGGCCGGCAGCCTCGGGCAGCGCGGGGGTGAGCCGAGCGACGGCGGTGTCCTCGCTCGCCCTGCGCGAGCTGTGGATGAGCTTCCGCCTCTTCGTCCTGCTCGTCGCGTACGTGGCCGTCGGCGCGACGATCGCGCTGCTGCCGTCGTCGGTCGTCGAGCTCCTCGGGCGGCTGGCCGTCGGGCTGGCCGGCGCCACGCTCGTGGCGGCGCTCGTCGCCGCCTGGTCGATCGCCGTCGAACGGCGCCGCGGCCGCACGGGATGGCTCGTCGGCCGCGACGTCCCGCGTGGCACGTACCTCGCCGCCTGGTTCGTCACCCTCGCCGCGGCCGCGCTCGTCGGCCACGTCACGGCGCTGGCGGTCGGCTGGATGGCCGGCTCGACGACCGTGCCGCGGCTCGACCTCGCGGGCTACGCGGCGGCCGGCGCGGCCACGCTGGCACCGATGCTCGCCGCGGTCGCCCTCGGCATGCTGGCCGGGACCGTCCTCCCGCCGATGGGGGCCCTCGCGGCCACCGCGGTCGTCGTCGGCGGAGCCCTCGCGGCCGTGCTCGCGGGTGTCGTCCCGGCCGCGCTCGTTCCCGGCGCCGAGGCCTTCGCGATCCTCGCCGACCTCTCGCGCCACGCCGCGTCGGGCGCGATCGCGCTCGCGGCCGGATGGGCGCTCGTCGCCGCCGCCATCGGGCTCGGCCTCGCGCGGGTCGCCTTCGAGCGGGTGCCGCTGTGAGCGGCGAGCGCATCGTCGCCGCCGGCGGCGAGGAGGCGCCGGCGGTGCGCCTCCACCCGGTCGCCGCGTGGGCCGCGCTCGTCTTCGCCAGCCTCGGCGTGCTGCTCGGCGGCGCCGAGCTCATGGTCGTCGCCATCGCCCTGCCGGCGATCGTCGCCGACTTCGGCGGCTGGGCCGACCTCGGGCGCGTGAGCTGGATCGTGAACGGTTACCTGCTCGCCTACGTCGTGGCCATGCCGCTCGCCGGCCGCGGCGCCGACCTGTGGGGCGCGATGCGCCTCTACGTCGTGGCGCTCGTCCTGTTCGTCATCGGCTCGGCCGGGGCCGGCGCCTCGCGGCTGGCCGGGGCCGACGACGGGCTCGCCTGGCTCATCGGCTTCCGGGTCGTCCAGGGCTTCGGCGGCGGCGCGCTCGTGCCGCTGTCGATGGCACTCGCCAGCCACCTGTTCCGCGGCCGCGCGCGGGCGACGGCGCTCGGCGTCGAGGGGGCGGCGACGTACATCGGCATGGCGATCGGCCCCGCCTACGGCGCCTGGGTGCTCCTGAACTTCAACCTGCCGATCCCCGGGCTCGACATGGCGTCGTGGCAGTGGATCTTCCTGCTCAACGTGCCGATCGGCATCGTCACGCTGCTCCTCATCTACGTCGTGGCCGGTGGCATCGAGACGCCGCGGGTCCGCGCCCGGCTCGACCTCGGCGGCGCGCTCCTGCTGAGCGTGGCGCTCGTCGCCGGCATCGGCGCGATCACCGTCTCGGGGTCGAGCGGCTGGCTGTCACCGCTCGTCCTCGGCGGGCTGGCGCTGGCGGTCGTGGCGGGCGCGCTGTTCGTCTGGCTCGAGCTGCGCTCGTCCTCGCCGCTGGTCGACATCCGCCTCTTCGCCGATCGGGCGTTCGGCGCGGCGAACGGCGTCAGCCTCCTCACCGGCTACACGCTGGCGACGGCGATCATCGGCGGGCCGGTGTTCGTGAACCGGGTCCTGTTCGCCGGGGAGGCGCAGGCATCGGCGGCGCTCACCGGCCTGACGCTGGCCATCGCGGCCGGAGCGCTCGTCGGCGGCGTGCTGGCCGGCTTCATCGGCGAGCGGATCGTCACCGTGGCGGGCGTGCTCATCAGCGCCTTCGGCCTGTGGCGCGCGCTCGGGTGGGGCGTGGAGACCGAGCTCGACAGCCTTGTCATCGACCTCGCCATCTTCGGCATCGGCTTCGGCCTCACCGTGGCACCGCGCGCGACGGCGGCGGTGGAGGCCGCCGGGGCCGGTGCCTACGGCGTCGCATCGGCCATGCTCCAGATCACGCGCACGATCGGGATGAGCGTCGGGCTGGCGCTGCTGACCTCGATCGGCCAGAACCGGATCGACGAGCTGACCGGGCTCATCACCGATGCGGGCCTGCGCGACGAGCTCGTCCGGTCGCTCGGCCATCCCGAGTTCGTGGGCGTCGACCCGAACACCTCGCTCGCGCTCGTCGACCTGCTCGAGGGGTGGTCGCAGGGCGAGGCGGCGGGCGTCCTGCGCCTCGTCTTCGCGATCGCCCTCGGCGTCGGGCTCGCCGCCCTCGTGCCCGCCTGGTTCGTCCGCGGCCGCCGCGGCTAGCCGGTGCGGCGGGCGACGACGATGAGCTCGCCCCAGTTGCGGTTGTAGCCCTGCGAGGTCTGGAGCGTCAGCCGCTCGTACGGCTGGGTGGCGAGCCACCAGCGCCCCTCGTCGCAGTCGTCGTGGATCTGGAGCGCGGGCGGCGGGTTCAGCGGGTTGAGCGCCGGATCGGCGCCGGGGTCGGGGCAGGGGATGTTCGGCCGGACCTCGGTCACCACGTAGCGCAGGACGCTGCCGTCCGACATCAGGACGCGCACCTCGTCGCCGAGCTGGACGTTCCACAGCGGCTTGAACAGGTGGTTCAGCGCGTGGGCGAAGATGTACGAGCTCTGGTTGCGGCCTGGCTGGACGCTGTTGCGCAGGATGTAGGCGGCGTCGTCGGGCGGGAAGGCATCGATGGCCTCGCTCGTCGACTGGCGCACGAGGACGTTGATGCCGACCGACCGGATCTCGAGCTGCTCGGCGACGACGTCGTCCGGCAGCGGCGACGGCGTCGGGCTGGCCGTGGGCGAGCCCTCGGGGGAGGCGCTCGGCTCGACCGATCCCGCGCTCGCCGCGGGCGACGGCGTCGCGGTCGGCGACGGCTGGCCGATGGGGGGCAGGCTGGAGGTCGGCTCGCCCTGCGGCCCGAGGGTGCCTACCATGATGAGGACCACCCCCGTCACGCCGAGCACGATCGGAAGTGCCCATCCCGCCAGACGTTTCACGGCGCGAGTCTAGCGGCCCGGTTTCGGGACCGCTCTCGACGGCCATGGACATCGCACGACGCGCGCTGGACGCCGCACCGGCCGGCCTGCTGACCGATTTCGACGGCACGCTGTCGACGATCGTCGCCGATCCGGCCTCCGCCAGCCTGGTCGAGGGCGCGCAGGATGCGCTCGCCACGCTCGCGGAGCGACTCGCGGTCGTGGCGATCGTCAGCGGACGCGGCGCGCTCGACGCGCGGCGGCTGGTCGGCGTGCCGGGCGTGCTCGTCGCCGGCAACCATGGCACCGAGTGGCTGTGGCCCGATGCCGCGGCGCCCGAGCCCGACCCGCGCATGGGTGAGATCCGTGAGCGGCTCGACGCCCTGGTGGCCCGCGTTCCGCCGCTCCCCGGCGTCCGGGTCGAGCACAAGGGGCTGTCGGCGACCGTCCACTACCGGCAGGCGCCGGATCCGGCGGCCGCGCGCGAGGCGATCCACGCGGCGCTGGCTGCCGCCGGCGACGGCGGGATCGAGCGCCGCGACGGGCTGATGAGCGTCGAGCTGCGGCCGCGGGGCATCGGCGACAAGGGCGAGGCGGCGCGCCGGATCATCGATCGATACGGCCTGCGCGGGGTCGTCGTGCTCGGCGACGACGTCACCGACCTCGACATGTTCGCGGCCGTGGCCGAGCGACGGGCCCGCGGCGAACTGGAGGGCGCGATCGTCGCCGTCGGCGGCGCGGAGCGAGAGGTGCCGCCGGACGTGGCCGCCGCGGCCGACGTCATCCTCGACGGCCCCGCCTCCGCCGCTCGGCTTCTCGCCGCGCTGGCCGACGATCGCTAGCGGAGCGGTCGCCACCGGGCGAGCCGATGTCCGAGCGCACGCCCGATCATGCCGGCCATGGCCAGCGGGCCCGGCCGGTGCACGATGATGAAGTCGGCGAAGCGGTGGATCCCGCGCCGATCGCCCACCGACGCGACGGCCGCTCGCACCGCGTCGAGCCGTGCCGGGGTCATCGGCAGCGGCGCCTCGTTCGGCTGATGGAGCGCACCCAGCGGGTGGTCCCGTCCCGGGCGGCGCGTCATCTCGACGTGCCCGCCCATGATGTGCGTCACGGTCCGCGCTGCGGCGAGCTCCGCGAGGCGATCGAGGCTGGCGGCGTACGCGGACATGTCCGACACGAACAGCCTGCCGGGATACAGCGTGTCGCCGGTGAGCAGGAACCCGGTCCACGGGTCGTACATCGTGATGGCGGTCTCGTGGTGGCCGGGGGTGGCGACGATCTCGAGGACCCGGCCTCCCAGGTCGAAGGTGCTGGCGTCGCGCGATGCGTGGAGATTCCAGAAGGTGCGCATCGGCTCCAGGTCGGTCGGCACCAGCGTCGTGTGCGGTCGGTCGGCGAACTGGGCATCAGCCGCGATGTGGTCGTCGTGCGCGTGGCTGTGGGCCACCACCAGCTCGTACCCTGGGCGCGGGTGATCCTCGAGCCAGCGCGCGATGAGGCCGTCGACCGTCGCCCTCAGGGGGAAGCGATCGGCGTCCCCGGTCGCCCCGGTGTCGAGCAGCAGCGCCCGCTCGTTCCCGAACAGGAGGTACAGGAACGGCGCCTCCGCATGGACGGCCTTGCTCTGCCGCAGGATGACGGTGTGCGGCTTCACAGCGTGCGCCTGGAGCGGTGGGTCCCGGTCGGGCGCGCCGGCGGGATGCCCGTGGATCCACTCCACCTCGAGGTGCACCGGTACCGGACCGGCCCTGAACGCCACCTCGGCGCCGACGTTGGTCATTCGGTGCGAGCCAGGTCGGCCTGGCGGGCGACGAGTGGGCGCCGATCCGCGCCGCGGAACCAGGCCCAGTACAGCGCCGTGGCCACCGAGTACAGGACGATGACGGTCACGAAGTTCACCGCGTAGCCCGCATCGAAGCCGAGCGTCGCCTGGAGGAGCGCGTACCAGCCGGCGCCGATGACCCAGCCGAGCTGCCACAGGACGCTCATGGCGGCGGCCAGCGTGGCGCGCTCGATCGGCGCGACGTGCTCCATGGCGAAGGCCGATGCGATCGGGTTGCCGGCGTTCATGAGCGAGTTCCGGACCGCCATGGCCAGGATCACCGTCCACAGGATCGGCGAGAAGCCGAGCACGATGAGGAACGGGATGCTCGCCGCCTGCACGATGACGACCGATGCGACCTGCCCGAAGCGGCGCGCGAGGCGCGGCTGGGCGAGCATCGCCGCCACCGTTCCGAGGCTGGTGAACGCGAACAGCACGTTCAGCGACGCGAGGTCGAGGCCGAACTTGCGCTGCACGAACAGGTTGAGGAACGGGATCACCTGGCCGGCGCCGAGCGAGATGAGGAAGCCGGGCAGGACGAGGCGCACGAACCGGCCGCGGTCGACGATGGTGATGCCGAGCACCGTCCGCACCCGCACCGGCTCCGCAGAAGCGGTGGTGGCGGCGCCCCGCTCGGGCGTGTCGTGGCGGCGGCCGGGGCGGTCGTCGCTGAGGAGGCCGATCGTCCCGAGGGCCACGACGAGCAGCACGGCCATGATGACGA
Organism: Candidatus Limnocylindria bacterium; assembly: GCA_036262075.1. Classification (GTDB taxonomy): domain Bacteria; phylum Chloroflexota; class Limnocylindria; order QHBO01; family QHBO01; genus JACDBZ01. Next base: position 257,437 of record DATAJO010000034.1, on the reverse strand, counting down.
GGATGATCCGGTACGTGCCGGCGCTGCCCGGCTCGAGGCCGACGAGCGCGGCGATGCCCGTCGCCACGAACCCGCCGAGGATCGCGGCGATGACGTTCGTCATCGTCATGATCGCCGACTGCGTGGCGAACAGCTCGTTGCGGTGCTCCGGGTCGCTGTGCTCGGCGAGGAACGGGGCCTGGACGACCATGAGGGCCTGCTGCCCCGCGCCCCACAGCGCCGCGAACAGCGCGATCGTCACCAGCGCCTCCGACAGGAGCAGGCCGATGACGGCCACGAAGGCGAGGCCGATCCCGCCCGCCATGACCGTCCGCCGGCCGACCCGGTCCGACACCGCGCTGGCCGGGAAGGCGGTGAGCGCCCCCGCCACCGATCCGACCGTGGCCACCACGCCGATGGTGGCCGGCTCGAAGCCGAGCGCGGCGAGGTAGAGGTTGAAGTCGATCCAGTACAGGCTCAGCGCGCCGCCGAAGACCATGGTGGTGACGAGGAAGAGGCGCGCGTCGCGATGGAAGCGACGGAGATCGCCGAGGAGCGGCATCGGTCAGGACCGGGGGGCGATCTCGACGAGATCCGAGAGCTGGCGCGACAGCCAGTGGGTGATGTCCTCGCGCTCGACGCCGCGGCGCAGGCGCGCGAGCCGCTTCCGCCGCTCGTCGCCGGACATCTGGAGTGCCGTGGCCAGCGCATCGGCGGTGCCGACGACGTCGGCCGGGGCGACGGGCAGCGCGCCATCGGCCATCTGGTCGTACGCGCCGGCGGTCTCGGACAGGACGAGGACCGCGTCGCGCTCGCTGACGACGACCGCCTCCTTGGCGACGAGGTTCATGCCGTCGACGAGCGGGTTGACGAGCACGACGTCGGCGATCGACAGGCCGGCCAGGGCCTGGGCGTAGTCGTTCTCGTAGAACAGCTGGATCGGCCGCCATCCGGCGCGTCCGAAGCGGGCGTTGATGCGGTCGACCGCGTTCTGGACCATGCGGCCGTAGTGGCCGTACTCGCGCAGGCTCGTGCGCGACGGCACGAGGAAGGCGAGGAAGCTGATCCGGCCGCGGAGCCGTGGATGGCGCTGGAGCAGCGCTTCGTAGGCGAGGAACCCGCGCAGGATGTTCTTCGACGGCTCGAGGCGATCGACCCGCACGATGACCCGCTCGCGGGTCGACTCGACCAGCTGCGCCGCCCGCCGCCGAGCGGCACGCGAGCGGGCGATGCGCGCCGTGGCCTCGACGTCGATGCTGATCGGGTACGACTCGACCCGGACCGTGCGGCGCCCGTAGCGTACGGTCGAGGTGTCGTAGTCGACGCGCGCCGACGGCACGAACGACTCGACGAAGCGCAGGAAGTTGTGGGCGTAGCGCGCCGTCTGGAAGCCGACGACGTCGTTGGCCAGCAGCCCGGTGCCGATCGCCTCGCGCATGCGCGGCGCGATCACCTGCCAGATCGACGACGGCGGCCACGGGATGTGCGTGAAGTGGCTGAGGATCGCCCGCGGCCGCGCCCGGCGGATCGGCTCGGCGGCGAGGTAGAGGTGGTAGTCGTGGAGCATGATCCGCGGCGCCTGGTCGCCACGCACCTGCTCGATCACGGCGCGGGCGAACGCCTCGTTCATCGGGACGTAGCCACGGTCCCAGGCCCGCATCAGCCCGGCGTCGATGACGGGGCGCTCGGGCAGGTTCCACATCTGGTGCTGGAGGAACCACAGGAACGGGTTGGCCACGACGTTGTAGGCCGCCTCGTAGACGCTGCGCTCGACCGACGCGAAGCGGAGCCGGACGTTGGGGTCCAGGCCGGCGACGTCGCCCATGAGCGACGGGTCGGCGGCCGCGCGGCGGTCGCCCTCGCTCATCGCCGCCGCGACCCAGGTCAGCGGCACGTGGCGGCCGACCTGGCCGAGGGCGGTGACGAGGCCGCCGGACCCGCGCCGCGCCCGCAGCCTGCCGTCGCCGCCGGCGACGAAGCTGACCGGCCCGCGGTTCGTGGCGATGACGAGGCGCCGGTCGCCGAGGAGCTCCGTTGCGGCGCGGCCGAGGGCGGTGTCGGCGGCCTCGTGGGCGGGGCGGCCGGTGGTGGGATCGGGCATGGCTAGAACAGGCTAGCCGCCGATTCCTCGAGCAGGGTGAGGATGGGATCCGGGAACAGCCCCAGGACGAGCACCCCCACCACCGAAACGGCGAGCGCCACCGAGCCGAACGGCGACGTCTCGATCGGCGCCGGATTGGCCTCCGGCTCGCGCATGTACATGTAGACGATGACGCGCAGGTAGTAGAACGCGGCCAGGGCGGCGTTGAGGACGATGACCACCGCCAGCCACTCGAGGTTCGCGTTCACCGCGGCGAGCAGCACGTACAGCTTCGCGAAGAAGCCGACGGTCGGCGGGATGCCGGTCAGGCTGAGCATGAGGATCGCCATGGCGGCCGCGCGCCACGGAGCGCGCGAGGCGAGGCCGGCGAACGAGTTGAGGCCGCCGTAGCGGCGCGTGTCGCGCTGGAGCATGCCGACCACGGCGAAGGCGGCGATGTTCATCACGCCGTAGCCGAGCAGGTAGAACAGGACCGACTCGATGCCCTGCGCCGCGACGTCCGGGTCGCCCGCGTTGGCGAACGCGGCGAGGCCGGCCATGATGTAGCCGGTGTGGGCGATGCTCGAGTAGGCGAGCATTCGCTTCACGTTGACCTGGGTCAGCGCGACGATATTGCCCATCGTCATCGTCAGCACGGTCAGCGCCAGGAAGATCCCGAGCCAGTCGGCGCGCAGCGGCGCCAGCGCCTCGGCGAAGACGCGGATGAGGAGCGCGAAGGCGCCGAGCTTCGGGCCGGCCGACAGGAACCCGGTGATCGGCGTCGGCGCGCCCTGGTAGGCGTCGGGCGTCCAGTAGTGGAACGGGACGGCGGCGACCTTGAACGTGCCGCCCACGAGCAGGAAGCCCATGGCCACGAGCAGCGCGCCGTTCATCTCGCCCTGGAGCGCGGCGGCCACCTCGGCGATGTTCGTCGACCCGGTCAGGCCGTAGACCCAGGCGGTGCCGAACAGGAAGATCGCCGATGCGAACGAGCCGAGCAGGAAGTACTTCAGGCCGCCCTCGTTGCTGTACCGATCGGTCTTGTGCAGGCCGGTGAGCAGGTAGCTCGGCATCGTCATCAGCTCGAGGCCGATGAACAGCGTGACCAGGTCGGCGCTCGAGGCGATGACCGACATGCCGATGAGGGCCGCCACGAGGATGGCGTTGAACTCGCCGAGCGGGATGCGGCGCACCGCGAGGTACGTCGGCGCGAACAGCGCGCTCAGGATGCCGATGACGATCGTCGTCGCCTTGAGGAAGGTCGACAGCGGGTCGACGTCGTACATGCCGGCGTACACGACCTCGTCGATGTCCCACACCACGATGCAGGCGGCGCCGGCGAGGATCAGCCCGGCGACGGTGAGCGGGGTGAGGATCCACTTCCGGTCGCGCGGCAGGAACAGGTCGACCGTGATGACGACGAGGAGCAGTCCCGTGAGGATCAGCTCGGGCAGGATGGTGACGAGATCGTTCACGTAGTCCATCGGCGGCGGCTCCCTACGGTCCCCACGGCCAGCCGGCCAGCCCGGCGCCGTCGACCGCGCTCACGATCCGATCGATCGGGGCGGCGAACAGGTCGAGGACGGGGCCGGGATACACGCCGAGGGCGACGACGAGGACGATGAGCGGCGCGACCGCGATCCACTCGTTGCGGTTCATGTCGCGCAGCCGCGACCAGGATCGGCGCATCCAGTCCGACGGGACGGTGAAGAACACGCGCTGGAACATCCAGAGCATGTACACCGCGCTGGCGACGACGACGAGCATCGCGATCGCGGCCGCCCAGCCGCTGAAGCGGAACGCGCCGAGGATGACGAGGAACTCGCCGACGAACCCGGACAGCCCCGGCAGGCCGATGCTCGCGAACGTGAACAGCCCGAAGATCGCCGCGTAGCCCGGCAGGCGGGCATTCAGGCCGCCCATGTGCGCGATCTGCCGGTCGTGGGTCTGCTCGTAGATGATGCCGACGAGGAGGAACAGTGCACCGGTGACGATGCCGTGGCTGACCATCGTGAACGCCGCGCCCTGGAGGCCCTGCTCGTTGAACACGAACGCGCCGAGCGTGACGAACCCCATGTGGCTGACGCTCGAGTAGGCGACGAGCTTCTTCAGGTCGGGCTGGACCATCGCCACCAGGGCGCCGTACAGGATGGCGATGACGCTCATGCCGATGATGATCGGCGCGAACGAGGCCGACGCATCGGGCAGGAGCGGGATGCTGAAGCGCAGGAACCCGTAGCCGCCGAGCTTGAGCAGGACGCCGGCGAGGATGATCGAGCCCGCCGTCGGTGCCTCGACGTGCGCATCGGGCAGCCAGGTGTGGAACGGCCACATCGGCACCTTGATCGCGAAGGCGAGGAAGAACGCGATGAAGGCGAGGGCCTGGAGGCCGTCGGCGAAGCCGAAGTCGCGGAGGGCCAGGTAGCTGAAGGTGAAGGTCCCGGTCTCGTTCCCATGGGCGATCGCGACCGCCAGGATCGCGACGAGCATGAGCAGCGACCCGACGAGCGTGTAGACGACGAACTTCACCGTCGCGTACACGCGCCGCGGCCCGCCCCAGATCCCGATGATCAGGTACATCGGGATGAGGGAGATCTCCCAGAAGACGTAGAACAGGAACAGGTCGAGCGCGACGAACACCCCGAGCATGCCGACCATGAGGAGCAGGAGCGAGATGTAGTACTCCTTGACCCGCGTCCGGATCGGCTCCCACGAGTAGAAGACCGAGACGACCGAGAGGAGCGTCGTCAGCAGCACGAGCACGACGGACAGCCCGTCGACGCCGACCGTGTAGCGCATCCCGAAGGCCGGGATCCAGGGCAGGTCCTCGACGAACTGGAACTCCGGCCCGCCCCGGTCGTAGCCGAGGAGGACCAGGCTGAACGCGAAGCTCGCCAGCGCGGCGATGAGCGCGACCCAGCGGATGGCCCGGTGGTTGTTGCCCGGCACGAAGAGCAGCGCCAGCACGCCGAGCAGCGGCGTGAAGACGATGAGGCTGAGGATCGGCAGTCCGGACGACGACATCAGCGCACCACCGTGGCGAAGACGACGAGCACGAGGACGAGGCCGGCGGCGATGCCGAGGCCGTAGTTCTCGACACGCCCGGTCTGGATCTTCCGCAGCCAGCCGCCGATCGTGGTCGACACGTAGCCGGCGCCGTTGACGATGCCGTCGATGACCCTGGCGTCGAACCACCACAGCGCGTTGGCGAACAGCACGCCGCCGCGGGCGAACACGAGCTGGTAGATGTCGTCGACGTAGTACCGGTTCACGCTGGCGCGGTACATCCCCGGCCCGAGGCCGAGCGGGAAGCGCTCGACGAAACGGCGCGGCGCATCGGTGTCGCGCACGTACCAGCGATAGGCGAGCGCGACGCCGAGGATCGCCACCGTGGCGCCGACGAGGAGCAGCAGGCCGCCGAGCCCGAAGAGCTCGAAGCCGTGGTGCCCTTCCGCGGCGATCGAGCCCGGCAGGACGCCGGCGTGCGCCTCCTCCGCCTCGTGGAAGACGGGCTCGAGCCAGTGGTGGATGAGGCCATCCTCCGGCGGGATGCCGAGGACGAGGCCGAGGAGCGTGGTCGGCACGGCGAGGATGAGGAGCGGCGCGACCATCGTCCGCGCGCTCTCGTGGACGTGGCGCCATGCCTCGGCCGGCCCGCGCCACTCACCCCAGAACGTCATGAACACCATGCGGAACGTGTAGAAGGCGGTCATCACGGCCACGATCAGGCCGACGCCGTAGAACACGAGGTAGCCGCGGTTGAACGCCTCGGCCAGGATCTCGTCCTTGCTGAAGAATCCGGCGAAGATCGGGATGCCGGCCAGGGCCAGCGAGCCGATGACCATCGTGCGGTAGGTCCAGGTCATCTTCTCGCGCAGATTGCCCATGAAGCGCATGTCCTGCTCGCCACCGGCGCCGTGGATGACCGAGCCGGAGCCCATGAACAGCAGGCCCTTGAAGAAGCCGTGACTGACGAGGTGGAAGATCGCCGCCACCCACGCCCCGATGCCGAGGGCCAGGAACATGTACGCCAGCTGGCTGACGGTCGAGTAGGCGAGGACCTTCTTGATGTCGTTCTGCGTCAGCGCGATCGCCGCGGCGAAGATCGCGGTGAAGGTGCCGATGATGGCCACCACCCACATCGCGGTCGGCGCCTCGGCGAAGATCGGGTTGGCGCGGGCGACCATGTAGACGCCGGCGTTGACCATCGTCGCGGCGTGGATGAGCGCCGAGACCGGGGTCGGGCCCTCCATCGCGTCCGGCAGCCAGACGTGGAGCGGGAACTGGGCGCTCTTGCCGACCGCGCCGGCGAACAGGAGGAGCGCGACGAGGGTGATCGTGCCCTCGTCGAGCGTACCGATGCGCTCGAACACCTCGCGGAAGCTCAGCGTCCCGAGGTTGACCCAGATGAGCATGATGCCCAGGCCGAAGCCGAAGTCGCCCACCCGGTTGACGACGAACGCCTTCTTCGCCGCGCCGGCCGCCGAGGGCTTCTTGTACCAGAAGCCGATGAGGGCGTAGCTGCACAGGCCGACCGCCTCCCAGCCGACGTAGAGCATGAGGAAGTTGTCGCCCAGGATGAGCAGCAGCATGCTGAACATGAACAGGTTGAGGTAGGCGAAGAACCGCCAGAAGCCTCGGTCGCCGTCCATGTAGCCGGTGGAGTACACGTGGACGAGGAAGCCGACGGTGCTCACCACGAGCAGGAGCATCGCCGTCAGCTCGTCGACCAGGAAGCTGATGTCGATCTGGAAGTCGCCGGCCGTGATCCAGCGGTAGATCGTCACCTCGCCCGCCTGGCCACCGAAGATGACCTGGACGAAGACGATCATGCTCAGGACCCACGTCAGCCCGACGAGGGCGGTGGGGACCATCCAGGATCGGTAGCGCGGCCGCTCCGCGCCCTCCGCGACGTGGCCGGGCTGCCCGAGGCCGTCGTTCAGCTCAGGCGGGATGACGCCGGCCGCACCCTCGGCGTTGGCGAGGTCGTCGGCGTGGCCGGCGTGCGGGCTCGTCGCGCGCTGCTCCTCCTCGGTCGGGATCCCCCGGAACGCGCTCTCGTCGACCGGCTCGTGCGCGTGGTCGTCGTCGTGCGCGTGGTCGTCGGCGTCCCCATGGCCGTCCTGGCCGTCACCATGGTCGTCGTGCCCGGGGCCGTGGCCGTGGACCGGGACGCGGTCGAGCCGCGGCCCGACGAGCACGGCGAACAGGAAGCCGGCGAGCGGCAGCGCGGGGATGAGGGCGATCAGCAGCTCCATCGGTCGCTCCCTACTCCTTCAGGTCGGAGTACTGGTCGACCTCGGGCGTCTGCCGGGTCCGGATGATGGCGATGACGAGGGCGAGGCCCACGGTCACCTCGGCCGCGGCGACGGCCATGATCATGAGCGCGAAGACGGCGCCGGTGTTCGACTCGGGCGGCAGGTGCGCGTTGAACGCGATCAGGCTGAGGTTCACCGCGTTGAACATCAGCTCGATGCTGATGAGCATGAGGATCGCGTTGCGCCTGGCCATGAAGCCGAAGACGCCGATGCTGAACAGCAGCGCAGAGACGAGCAGATAGCCCTCGATGCCCATCGGTCAGTTCGCTCGCTCGTCCTCTTCCGGCCGCCGGGCCAGGTAGATGGCGCCGATGATGGCGACCAGCAGTAGGACGCTGATGATCTCGAAGGGCAGGGCGTACGTGCTGAACAGCGCCGTCGCGATGGCCTCGACGCTCGTGCCCACGATCGGCCCGAGCGCGGTCCAATCGGTCTGGACCACCGCCCAGCCGACGAGCCCGAACATCGCGAGCGCGACGACGATGGCGATCGGCAGCTGCCGATGGAACGGCGCCGGCAGGTTCGCGTCGCCGGCCTGGGTCAGCATGATCGCGAACAGGATGAGGACGCTGATCGCGCCCAGGTAGATGAGCACCTGGGCGGCAGCGACGATCGGCGCGCCGAGCAGGGCGTACATCCCCGCCAGCGAGCCGAAGCAGACCATCATCGCGACGGCCGAGTGAATGATGTTGCGCAGCGTGACGACGGCGAGGCCGCCTCCCACCACGCCGACGGCGAGCAGGAAGAAGAGGACGCTGGAGATGTCCAGGGTCAGTGCTCCGATGCGGTGTGTCGAGCGCTCAACGGCCCCGCATGGGGGCCGAGCCCGATTCTAGCGTAGCCACTCGTGCCGTTTCCGGCCCAGTCGAGCCCGGTCGCCCCCTTGGCCCGGCTCACCCCTGCCCCGCGCCCCGCCGCACGCTTTCGCTTCACGCTTTCACGCACGCTCTCGCTGCACCGAGAGAAATGCACGGAACGCCCTGTTCCGGCGCCGTATATCGGCTGTGGCGAGCACCGGCACGCAGGAAGGGCACGCCGATGCGCCCCTCACGCTCACCAGCGCTCGCCACAGTCGACAGCCGGCACGCCCGCCGTCGTTCCGGTGAAACGCTCTCGCCCTGGCGAGAACACCGCGAACCGGGAAGCGCCGGCGTTCCGCCCAACGCGTGACAGATGGGCCGATTGGTGCGTCCGGGAGGCGATTCGTCCGTCCGGAGATCCCGCCATGGTTCCGCGGATCCTCGCCGTCCTCGCTGCCGCGTTCGTCCTGATCGCCGCCAACCCGCACCCGGCACGTGCCTGCCAGTGGGTCCCGCCGGCCCTCGAGGAGGCGCCGACTCCGGCGTTCCTGTTCGTCGGCACGGTCACCAGCGCCATCGACAACAGCACGTACGAGGTCGACGTCCTCGAGGCGTTCCGCGGCGACGTGCCGGCCACCGTGCGCTTCTCCCCGACGGAGCCGGTGCGCAGCAGCTGCGATGCGTTCCTCGACGCCGGCTCGACGTACCTGTTCGCCACGGACGAGCTCGGCGGCGGCCTGGGGATCGGCAACATCTGGTTCCAGGTCACCGGCGACACGGCGCAGGGCGTGTTCTTCCAGCAGTACGTCCAGGAGCCGATGAGCACCGCTGCGCTCTACGCCTTCCTCCGCGGCCTCCCGGACACGGCGCTGCCGGCGCCGGATCCCGCCGTGGAGGGGGCCGGGACCGTCAGGACGGGGCTCGCCCTGCTCCTCGCCGCCACGGTGCTCGCGGCCGGCACGGCGATGGCGCACCGGCGGCGATGAGCAGAGCGAGCCGCGCCGCGCTCTGGATCATCGGCTCCATCGCCGCCTTCGGGCTCGCGCTGTTCGCGACCCTCCCGATCATCACGGTCTCCGCTGACCTGTTCGCCCCGCCGCTCGGCTTCGACCACCACCTGCTGTCGATGGCCCTGTGGCCGATCGTCTGGGCCCTGCTCGCGGCCGGCGGCATCTGGCTGCTGCGCAACGTCCTCCTCGGTCCCGTCCGGCCACGGCCGATGGCGGTCGTGCTGCTGCTCCTGGGCTGCGGCATCGCCGCCTGGCACCACGTCGCGCTCCAGCGCTGGCTCATCCAGCGCTTCGGGTACGTCGACCCGGACATGGTGGGCTGGACGGTCGGGCTGTTCGCGGTCCTCGCCATGATCGGCGTCGCCGCCTTCGCGACGCTGATCGCGCCGGCCCGCGTCGCGTGGGTGCCCGCCGGGGTCGCCGTCATCGGCGCGGCGGCCACCGTCCTCATCGGCGTCGACAACGCCATCAGCGGGCTCCCGAACGGCATCGCCTCGGACAGCGTGCCGCTGGCGGTCACCCTGGTGGCGGCCAGCCTCTACGACATCGGCGCGTCGGTGATGGTGGTACGGCGGCTGTCGCGGACGCCGCGACCCGACGACGCTCGCTGAACTCGCCCTGGCGAGAGAATCTCACCGGGACCCGGATTCAGGTTGCGCATGTCGACTGTGGCGAGCACCGGCACGCACGACCCGCACGCCGAAGCGCCGCTCACGCGCACGGGCTCTCGCCACAGTCGACAGACAGCACGCCGCCGGGCCTTCCGGTGAAAAGCTCTCGCCGTGGCGCGAAGGGCGGGACCAGCGCGGCCAGGCGGGCCGCACCATGAACGCCCGGCGCGCCGCATCGGTCTAGCGGGTCGGTCGCTCCCGGTCGGACATCTCGAGGATGTCGAGCATGGGCAGGTCGCGCTGGTACTCGCTGAACTCGAACTCGGGGCCGCAGCGCAGCGCGTCGTACGGGCAGGCATCGGCGCAGATGCCGCAGAAGATGCAGCGGCTGATGTCGAGCTGGTACGTCTCGAGCACGCGCGGTCGCGGCATGAGCGCACCGACCGGGCAGGTCTCGGCGCATCGGCCACACGAGACGCACGGCGTCTCGTTGAGGCTGACGTAGTCGGCGGTCGTGACGAGCGAGTCGAAGCCCTTGCCGATGAAGTCGTAGCAGCCGGCGCCGACGATCTCCTTGCAGACCTGGGCGCATCGGCCGCAGTCGATGCATCGGCTGTAGTCGCGCAGGATGAAGCTGTGGGTCTCGTCACGGCCGTAGCCGTGGTTGACGCCGACGTACGGGTTGTCCTGGATCGAGCGCTCGTCGATCGCCATGTTCAGCGTCGTCTCGTACTCGATCGCGGCCTCGCGCAGGTCGCAGTGGCCGATCGCCTCACACGTGCACTGGAGGCAGCGCGACGCCTCGGCCATGGCCTGGTCGCCGGTGTAGCCGAACTCGTACTCGTTGAAGTTCGTCTTCCGCTCGTCGGCCTCGAGCTTTCCCATGATCGCGCGAGGCTCCTTCACGTCATCGGTGAAGGGGACGATGGTCAGGAAGTTCGGCTGCGGCTCGGTGACGATGCGGCGCACCTGCGGGTCGTCGAGGTCGTGGCCGCGCAGCCAGTAGTCCATGGCGTACGAGGCGCGGCGGCCCTCGCCGATGGCCTCGACCACGGTGGCGGCGCCGGTGCGGACGTCGCCGGAGGCGAAGACCTTCGGGACGTCGGTGCGGAAGATGTGCTCCTCGGCCACGAGCGTGCCGCGGCGGCTGACCTCGAGCTTCGAGCGGATCTCCTCAGGCTCGGACTCGATCCACGACAGGTCCGGCCCCTGGCCGATGGCGCCGAGCACGACGTCGCACTCGATGACGAACTCGGTGCCGGGCATCGGCTCCGGCCGGCGGCGGCCCTTGTCGTCCGGCTCGCCGAGGCGCATGCGCTGGAACTCGACGCCGGTGACCTTGTTGTTCTCGTCGGTCACGATCCGGGTCGGCGCGGCCTGGAAGATGAGCCGCGCGCCTTCCTCGATCGCCTCGTGGGCCTCGTCGGCCGCGGGCATGTCCTTCAGGTCGCGGCGGTAGACCAGGGTGACCTCGGCGGCGCCCTGCCGGACCGAGGTCCGGGTGCAGTCGATGGCGGTGAATCCACCGCCGATGACGACCACCCGCGCGCCCTTCAGGCGCGGGACCGGGATGCCGCGGGTCGAGTTGTAGAGGTTCTCGAGGGCGTTGACCATGCCCTCGGCGTCCTCGCCCGGGATGCCGAGCTCGTTCGGCTTGTAGCAGCCGATGCTCACGTAGACCGCGTCGTAGTCGTCGACGATGTCGCCGATATGGAAGTCGCGACCGAGCCGCATGTTCGGCTTCAGCGTCGCGCCGAGCTCCCAGACGTGGTCGAGCTCACGGTCCATCCACGCCTTCGGCAGGCGGTACTGCGGGATGCCGTAGCGCAGCATGCCGCCCTGCTCCGGCTCGGCCTCGTAGACGTCGCACTGGTGGCCGCGGAGCTGGAGGTAGTACGCGGCGGACAGGCCGGCCGGGCCGGCGCCGACGATCGCGACCCTGCGGCCGGTCGGCGGGTCCTTCGGCCACGGGATCGGGGCGGGGGCGTCGACCTCGAGCACGCGATCGGCGCAGTAGCGGTGCGAGTCGCGGATGGCGATCGCGGTGTCGACCTCCTCGCGCCGGCAGTGCGTCTCGCACGGCGCCGGGCAGACGCGGCCGAGGATGGCCGGGAACGGCAGCGAGCGCTTGAGGATGCGCGTCGCCTCCTCCCAGTTGCCGAGCGTGTTCTGCTTCAGGTAGCCCGGGATGTCGACGCGGGTCGGGCACTTGAACTGGCAGGGCGGCAGGCAGTAGGCGTCGTGGTCGCTGAAGATGAGCTCGAGGACCATGCGCCGGTTCTCGATGACCCGATCGGAGTGGGTGGTGATGACCATCCCCTCCTCGATCTGGGTGCCGCAGCTGATCGGCGTGCCCTCGACGCCCTCGACCTCGACGGCGCAGATGCGGCAGGCGCCGTACGGGGCGAGCTTCGGCTCGTAGCACAGCGTCGGCACGTCGATGCCGAGCACGCGGCAGGCCTGGAGGATCGTCTGGCCCTCCTCGGCCTCGACCTGCTGGCCGTTGATCGTGACGCTGATCTTCCGCGTCCCGGGCACCATCGGCCACAGGGGCGTGTAGTCCGTACCGGGCGCGCCCGCCGGTGCGGTGCCGTTGCCGTTGCGGCCCGCGTGGCCGTTCGAAGATCCGAAGGTCATCGGTCCCTACTCTAGCGAGGCTCGCCGTCGGCCGCCGAGTCGAGGCCGGTCAGCGGCTCGAGGAGCGGTGGCAGGTCCGGCGTGCGGCACGAGCCGGCGAGGCATTCGCCGCGCTCGGCGTGGGCGCGGTACTCGTCGGCGAAGCGGTCGAGGGTCGTGAGGATCGGGCCCGGCGCCAGCCGCTCGAGCTTGCACAGCCCGGTGTCACTCACCTTGCGCGACAGCTGGCGCAGGAGGATGGCGTCGTCCGGCCGCGGGGTGCCGGCCAGGATGCGGTCGAGCGCCTCGCGCAGGCGCAGCGTGCCGATCCGGCACGGGACCGCCTTGCCGCACGCCTCGCGCGCGCTGAAATCGACGAAGAAGCGGGCCGTGTCGACCATGCAGGTCCCGTTGTCGGTGACGAGCACCGACCCGGAGCCGATGATCGCGCCCGCGCCCTCGATCGCCTCGTAGTCGTAGCCGAGGTCGAGCGCGCCGGCCTCGATCGCCCCGCCGCCGGGGCCGCCGACGAACAGCGCCTTCGTCGAGCCGGTGCCTCCGCCGGCGAGCTCGAGGAGCTGCAGGAGCGGCGTGCCGAGCGGCACCTCGACGATGCCGGGCTGGGCGACCCTGCCCATGAGCGTCACGATCTTCGTCCCGCGGCTCGACTCGGTCCCGACCGAGGCGAACGCCTCGGGCGAGTGCGCGCCGATCCACGCGACGTGGGCCAGCGTCTCGGCGTTCTGGACCACCGTCGGCGATCCGTTCAGCCCGCGCGTCGCGGGGTACGGCGGCCGGATGGCGGGCATGCCGCGGTCGCCGGCCAGGGCGCTGATGAGGGCCGTCTCCTCGCCGGCGACGTACGCGCCGGAGCCCTCCCAGACGGAGAGCTGGATGCTCGTGTCGGTGCCGAGCACGAGGTACCCGGCGAGGTGCGCATCGGTCGCCTCGGTCACCGCGTTGCGGAGCCGCGCGATCGCATCGGTCCAGTCGCGCCGGACGGCGACGATCGCCTCGTCGGCGCCGATGGCGTAGGCGGCGATGAGCAGGCCCTCGATGACGAGGTGCGGGTTGCCCTCGGCGAGGGCGCGATCCCCGAGCGACGACGGATCGGCGCCCATGAGGTTGGCGACGACGATCTTGCGCTCCGCCTCGGTGCCGCGGGCGGCGCGCCATTTCGCGGCCGTCGGGAAGCCGGAGCCACCACGGCCGCGCAGGCCGGCGGCCTCGATCTCGCGGATGACTTCCTCGGGCGACAGCTTCGTGATGGCCCGCTCGAGCGCCGCGTAGCCGGAGTGCTCGCGGTACGAGGCGATGCTCATCGGGTCGATGCGGTCGATATCGGTCAGCAGCCGCGGCTCACCGCCGGGCAGGATCCGGATCTGCGGAGACAGCGCGCTCGCCATCAGGCGCCCGCCGCCGTGGCGGCCCCGGCCCGGACGCGCTCGCCGACGACGTGGACGGCGGTATCGGCGTCGACCGGGCCGTAGACGAGGGTGTCGACCCGGATGGCCGGGCTGATCGTTCCGGCGCCGACGTCGGGCCGCGTCTCGAGAGTGATGCTGCCGTCCGGCGTCGTCTCGCCGGGCTCGATGCCGAGCTGCTCGGAGATGGCGCGCAGGACGTCGGTCCCGCCGGCGAAGCGACACGAGGCGCAGTCGCAGACCGTCACGACGTGGCCGCTCACCGGGAGGAGTCGGAAGCCGCCGAGGCCGGCGGCGCCGAAGACCTGGGCCCAGTGGATGGTCATCCGGTCGCTGATGCGGCGCAGCGCCCGCTCCGGCAGGTAGCCGAAGCGGTCCTGGACGGCGCGGAAGATCGCGACCAGCGCCTCGGGGCGGCCGCCGAAGGCGGCGATGGTGTCGTCCACGAAGGCGGTGTCGATCTCCTCGTCCCAGCGCGCCGGGTTGCGCATCGGGCGGGCGGGCAGGCCGGCGCGGCGGTACGCGTTCGGGTCACGCCGCTCGTCGTAGATCTCCGGCATGCCGTAGCGGATCCGGTTGCCCTGCGAGTCGAAGCCGCTCATGTCGATCGCCTCGACCGGGCAGACCTGGGCGCACTGGAAGCAGACCTCGCACTTGTGGTCGCCGAACGGGTCGTAGATGAGGTCGAGGCGGCCACGCCATCGGTCGGGGATGGGCGGCCGCTCCTCGGGGTACTGGCGCGTGACCTTGGGGCTGAAGAAGTTCTTGAAGGTCGTCGCCAGGCCCTTGGCGATGCCGACACCCGGGAATGCCATCGCGCTGCTCCTACAGGTTGAAGACGACCACCGCGATGGCGGTGACGAACAGGTTGACGAGGGCGAGCGGCAGCAGGACCTTCCAGGCCATGCTCATGAGCTGGTCGACCCGGACGCGCGGCAGCGTCCCGCGCAACCAGACCGCGATGGCCACAAAGATGTACGTCTTCAGGAAGAACCAGAAGATGCCGTACAGCGTGCCGGCGAAGCCGTCGAGCTGCGCCGGGAACGGCCACGGCGCCAGCCACCCGCCGAAGAACAGGGTGACGAGGATGCCGCTCATGATGAACAGGGCGACGTACTCGGCGAAGAAGAAGAACCCGAAGCGCATGCCCGAGTACTCGGTGAAGGGACCGGCCACGAGCTCGGAGTCGGCCTCGACCATGTCGAACGGCGTGCGATTGATCTCGGCCAGGCTGGCGATATAGAAGATCGCGAGGCCGAGCGGCTGCCAGAACAGGAGCCAGCCGTGCTCGCGCTGCCAGTCGATGACGTCGACGAAGCTCAGCGTGCCGGTCAGGACGACCGCCCCGACGATCGAGAGCGTGAGCGGGATCTCGTAGCTCACCATCTGGGCCGCGGCGCGCAGGCCGCCGAGGAGCGAGTACTTGTTGTAGCTCGCCCAGCCGGCGACCAGCAGGCCGACGACCGACAGGCCGAGGACGGCGAAGAAGTAGACGATGCCGATGTTGAACTCGGCCGCGATCGCGCCCGGCGCGAACGGGATGACGAGCATGCTCATCGCCGCCGCCATGTAGACCATCCACGGAGCCAGGGTGAACGTCGCGCGGTCGGCCTGGTCGGGGGTCGTGTCCTCCTTGGCCAGCACCTTGAAGCCGTGGATCGTGGACTGGAAGATCCCCTTCGGCCCGATCCGGTTCGGGCCGTAGCGCAGCGCGAGCTGCGCGATGATCTTCATCTCCATCTGGATGATGATGAAGGCGGTCGGCACCGTCAGCAGCAGCAGCAGCGTGGTTGCCAGGATGAATCGGCCGATGCCGAGCAGCAGCTCCCAGTCCATCGGCTACTTGTCCACGCCGCCCATGACGGGATCGAGGGAGGCCATGATGGCCATCGTATCGGCCACGAGCCGGCCGGGCATGAGCTTCGGGATCGCCTGCAGGCTGATGAAGCTCGGGTCGCGCATCCGGAACCGGTACGGCGTCGGCCCGCCGTCGCTCATCGCGTAGACGCTGTACAGCCCGCGCGGCGACTCGATCGCCGCGTACGCGCGGCCCGGTCGCGGCCGGACGATGCCGGGCACCTGGGCCTGCACCGGCCCGTGGGGCATCTTGTCCATGATCTGGTCGATGAGGTGGATGCTCTGCTTGATCTCGGCGATGCGCTGGATGTAGCGCGCGTACGAGTCGCCGCCCTCCTGGGTGATGACGTCGAACTCGAGCTCGTCGTAGATCGAGTACGGATGGGCCTTGCGGACGTCGAACGGGACGCCGCTGGCGCGCAGGTTCGGGCCGGTGACCCCGAGCTTGATCGCGTCGTCGCCCGACAGGCGGCCCATGCCCTTCGTGCGGGCCACGAAGATCTCGTTCTCCGTGATCATCCGCTCGTTCATCTCGATGTTCTTCAGCACGTTGCTGCGCCACGCGCCGAGCCGGCTGAGGAACTCGTCGTTCGTGTCCCAGTTCACGCCGCCGATGCGGAAGAAGTTGAACAGCATCCGCTGGCCGGAGATGGCGGACAGGAGGTCGACGACCTCGTCGCGGTTGATGAAGCTGTACAGGATCGGCGTGAGGCCGCCCATGTCGAGCGCGAGGAAGCCCATCATCAGCCCGTGGCTGAACACCCGGTTCAGCTCGACGACGAGGGCCCGGATGTACTCGGCCCGCTTCGGCGCCCTGATGTCGTACAGCTTCTCGAACGCGATCGCCGGGGCGTGCTCGTTGTGCATCCCCGACAGGTAGTCCATCGGGTCGACGTACGTGAGCACGGTCGTGTACGTCGCGTTCTCGCACAGCTTCTCGATGCCGCGGTGGAGGTAGCCGAGCACCGGGTCGATGTCGACGACGACCTCGCCGCGGACCTTGACCACGAGCCGCATCACCCCGTGGGTCGACGGGTGCTGCGGCCCCATGTTCACGAGCATCTCGCCCTCTTCGAGGGTGTAGACCTCCTGCTCGCGCTCCGTCTGCGGCGGCCGGTCCGGGATGCCGACCTCCTCGAAGCCGGCATACTCGCCGCCCTCGGTCCTGATCGGGCCCAGGCCGGCGGCATGGCGCAGCCGCTCCTCCTCGAGCCGGTCGAGCTCGATCGGGTCGGGGATGCGGATCTCGGGATCGATCTTCGTCATCGCGGTCGGCTGTCCGAGTCGGAGACCTCGCCGGCCGGCGCTTCCTCGGCGAGGCCGCTCGGCGGATAGGTCTGGTCGGTCGAGATGGTCAGCATCTCCTTGAAGCGGGTGAGGTCCCACGTCTCGGGACGCTCGAGCGGGCTGACGCCGGCGGCCGGCGAGTCGGCGGCGTCATCGGGCAGGACGAAGTCCTTGCGCTGGGGGAACGACTTGTAGTCGGGCGACATGTAGATCCGTCGCAGGTCGCGGTTCCCCTCGAACACGATGCCCATCATGTCGTACATCTCGCGCTCGTGGAACATCGCGCCCTCCCACAGGTTCGTGATCGTCGGGATGCGCGGATCGTCGCGATCGACCCGGGCCCGGACGCGGAGCCAGGCCGGGTGCGACCAGCTGAACAGGTGGTAGACGACCTCGAAATGCTCGCCCGGGCCGTAGTCGACGGCGGCAGCATCGGCCAGGAAGAAGAACCCGAGGTCGGGGTCGTCCCGGAGGCGGCTGATGACGTCGACGTTGCGGGCACCGTCGATCGAGAACTCGACGGTGTCCTCGTCGGTCCACAGGTCGCGCAGGTCGGAGGCAAAGCGCTCGGTGAGGATGCGGATGAGCGCGCCGGCGTTCGTCGGTGCGGTCAGCGGACGTCCCCCTCCCAGCGCACGCGCTGCGGGCCGCGGTCGACGTACGTGTGCCACTGGCCGCGACGCTGCTTCACGAGCTCGTGGAGCTTGAGCATGCCGTAGATCAGGCCCTCGGGCCGCGGGGGGCAGCCCGGGACGTAGACGTCGACGGGCATGACGCGGTCGACGCCCTGGACGACGGAGTACGACCGCTTGAAGCGGCCACCGGACGTGGTGCAGGTGCCCATGGCCACGCACCATTTCGGCTCGGGCATCTGCTCCCACAGCCGGACGAGCGGCCCGGCCATCTTCGTCGTCAGCGTGCCGGCGACGATGAGGACGTCGGCCTGTCGAGGCGACGCGCGGAACGGGAACATCCCGAAGCGGTCGATGTCGTTGACGCTCGTGGCGGTGCTCATCATCTCGATGGCGCAGCAGCTGAGGCCGCTGAGCAGCGGCCAGAGCGAGTTGGCCCGGATGAGGTCGAGGATGTAGTCGGCCTTGGTCGGGATGACCTCGAGCAGGCCGTGGAACCCGCCCTGCGGGTGCTCCTCCATCCCGAACGGCCGAAGGAGCTCGTCGTCGCCGGCCTGGTCGGGAATGATGATCGGCGGCTCGGCGGTCCCGGTGAAGGGCGCCGGCGCATCGGTCTGGGTCGTCGTCGGTCGGTTCACTGCCATCGGAGGTCACCCTTCTTCCACGCGTAGAGCTCTCCCCACATCAGGATCGCAAGGAAGATGCCGATGAGCACGATGCCCTGGAACTCGATCGCCCGCACGGTGATGGCCCACAAATAGACGAAGATGATCTCGACGTCGAAGGCCACGAACAGCAGGGCGTAGAGGTAGAAGGCGAGCCCGAACCGGCTCCACGTATCGCCGATCGTGTCGATCCCGCACTCGTAGGGAAGCGCCTTCTGCGGCCGATACCGCCGATGGGTGATCAGCCAGCTGAACAGGATCGTCCCGAAGACGAAGGTCGTCGCCGCGAAGGCGAAGCCGATAACGTAGAGCAGTCCGGTGTGATCCATCTCCACTCCGGTCGCACGCGTGGGTCTGGTCTGCGCCCGCGACATCCAGCGCGGGCGGCATCTGGGTTGCTGGGTTCGGTTGCTTCAGGAGCGCCGACGGCGTCGGCCGCCCGTGCTCACGCTCAGTCTACCAGCGGCCCGCCGCCTCGTGGGTCGCGTGGGTCTCTCGGTGGTTGCCTGCCGTGGGGCGTCCGTGCCTCGTGGCTCGTGGCTCGTGGCGTGGTTCCGGGCTCGTGGCTCGGGGCTCGTGGCCGCCAGCAGGCGAGTGGGCGGCTCGACGGGCGTTTCGCCTGCGCGAGCATGCCAACGGACCGCTGAGTCGTCCGTTTGGCCTGCGGAGCACCGCAATCCAGCACCTGAGCCGCCGATAGGCCTGCTCCCGGCCGCACCGAGCGATCGGCGTCCCCCGGCCGTACCGAGCGATCGGCTCGGGGCTCGTGGCCGCCAGCAGGCGGAGTGGGCGACTGGGCGTCGTGGTGGGCAGCATGCGAGTGGGCCGCTCGGGCTTCGTGGTTGGCAGCAGGCGAGTGGGCGGCTCGACGGGCGTTTCGCCTGCGCGGGCATGCCAACGGACCGCTGAGTCGCCCGTTTGGCCTGCGGAGCACCGCAATCCAGCGCCTGAGCCGCCGATAGGCCTGCCCCCGGCCGCACCGAGCGATCGGCGTGCTCGGGCCGCACCGAGCGAACCTCCCCCGGCCGCACCGAGCGATCGGCGAGCGATCGGCGTCCCCCGGCCGAACCGAGCGCGAAGCCTGCCCCCCGGCCGCGCCGAGCGATGCTGCTATCGGCCCTGCCAGGCGGCGGCGACGATGAGGCGCAGCCCGTCGCTGACGAGGGCATGCCCGCCGAACAGGAACGGGACCGCGGCCTCGCCCGCGGCCTCGGTCAGCTCGCGCAGCCACGGTGTCCCGACCCGCGACGCGTCGCCGAAGTCGGACGCGAACCGATCCTCCTCGGGTGGCCAGCCGGCGGCGTCGGCGGAGCGGGCCATGGCGGCCATGAGGACCCGCGTGTCGAGCACGACCGCGTCGCCCAGCGTGGCGAGGACGGCGACGAGATCCGCGGGCGACGTTCGCTCGAGGAGGGCCGCGAGGAGCGACCGCGGCACCGAGCCGGTGCCACGCGCCGAGCGCATGCCGCGCTCCTCGACGATGCATCGGACACGGCACGCCGTCTCCGTCTCGAGCTCCGACCAGGTCGCGACGGGGAGGCGGCCGCAGACGACGAGCTCGGCCGATCGGTCGCGCATGACCTCGCCGATACGGGCGAGGTGCGGGACCTCGAGCCCGCGATCGCCGGGAAGGCGTGCCATCTCGAGGAAGCCGCGCAGCGAGCCGTCGAGCGGCCGCGTCCCGTGCAGCCGCGTGGCGAGCCGGAGGAGGGCGAGATCGAGGGTCGTGTCGACGTCGAAGCGGGCCCACGGCGTCGAGCCGAGGTCGCGGACGGCGAAGCCGGCCGCCTCGAGATGGCGCGGCGCGGCGTTGTCGACGGGGCAATCGCGCAGCGCGTCGAGGGCGCGCGGGAGGTCGCCGGCGACGACGAACGCATCGGCGCTGAAGCGGTTGTTCGCGACCGCCTCGCCGGGGATCGGCGACAGGAGGGCGTCGAGCCCGTCATCGGCGAGGAGGGCCAGCGCGCCACCGCCGGCGTAGCCGATGGCGTCGATGCCGGAATCGAGCGCCGTGGCGGCGGCATCGGCGAACCATCGGCCCCAGTGGAAGCCCTCGGGCGAGGACGGAGCAGCGGGCAGGGCCCGCACGGCTGCCCCGAGCCGGCCGAGGCGGTGCGTCAGCTCGCGCGCGAGGAGCCGCTGGCCATCGGCGGCGATGCCCGCATGGGTGCCGAACGGCTGCCCGTCGGGCGGTTCGGTGACGAAGACGAGCGGCGCCGGCCGCTCGCGCTCAGGCATCGGCCCTCGCGGCACCCGGGTCGTGCTCGCCAGCCAGGCGATGGAGCTGCTCGAGGTGCATGAGGTCGTGGACGCCGACGAACAGCAGCCAGTACGTGACCGATGGATCGGTGGGAGCTACAGGCGCTCGAAGCGGTCGACCGGCATGACGAAGACGGTCGCGCCGCCGACCTCCACCTCGACCGGGTACGGCATGTAGAACTCGCCCGGCTCCATGATCGGCGGCATCGGGTTCACGAACTGCTTCCGCGAGTGGCACGACGCGCTGATGATCTCGAGGACCGCGTCGACCTGGTCGTCCTCGACGCCGACGAGGATCGTCGCGTTGCCCTGCTTCAGGAAACCACCGGACGAGTTGAAGCGGGTCGCGCGGTACTCCTTCTCGAGGAGCGCGTCGACCAGGGTGCCGGCATCCTCGGTGTGCACGATGGCGATGACGAGCTTCACGGGCGGGCTCACTCCTTCACGGATGGGCACGGCGGAGATGGCGGACAGTATGGCGCAGCCGATGCGCCGCAGGCGAGCGAGCCCCGCGCCCACGCCGACGGCCGTGGCTCGTGGGCCGGATCGGCGATCCATCGCCGCCGAAGCGGCCGACCGGGGTCCGGGCGCGGCCTCAGCCGAGGCGTTCCTCGACGACGCGCCGGATGGCGGCGTCCGCATCGGCGACCGAGCCGGAGCCGTCGACGATGGCGAACCGCTCGGGCTCCTCGGCCGCGAGCCGGAGGTAGGTGGCGCGGACGCGCTCGAAGAACGCGACCTCCTCGGTGTCCTCGAAGCGGTTCCACTCGGTTCGGCGGCGGGTGCGCTCGAGGCCCACCTCGACGGGAACGTCGAGGAGGATCGTCAGGTCGGGGACGAGGCCGTAGGTGGCGAAGGCCTGGAGCCGGCGCAGCTCATCGGTGTCGATGCCGTAGCCGCCGCCCTGGTAGGCCATCGACGAGTCGATGTAGCGGGAGCAGACGACCCATGCCCCGCGCTCGAGGGCCGGGCGGATGAGGGTCGCGGTGTGCTGGGCGCGGCCGGCGGCGAACAGGAGCGCATCGGCGCGGGGGTCGAGCGCGTCGGAGACGTCGCGCATGTGGAGGACGAGGCGACGGATCTCCTCGCCGAGCGGCGTGCCGCCGGGCTCGCCGGTGAGGACCGTGTCGCGGCCGCGTCCGCGCAGCCACTCGGCGAGATGGCGGGCGGCGGTCGTCTTGCCCGACCCGTCGGGCCCCTCGACGGTGATGAAGCGCCCGCGCGGCGCGCCGTCCGCGGTCACACCGGTGGCAGGATCGCGGTGGCCACGAGGGCCACGACGACCAGCGCGAGGAGCACGAGGCCCGCGATGCGGCTCGCGCCGCCACTCACCGCCAGTTGCCCTCGTTGGGGATGAGCTCGACCCGGCGGTTCGGCTCGGAGCCGCGCGAGCGCGACATGAGCGCGTTGCGCTCGGCCATCTGATGCTGGAGCCGGCGCACGTACGCGTTCTGCGGGGCGAGCTCGACCGGCCGGCCGGAGGCCTGGACCAGGCCGATCGCCTCGGCCGTCTCGCGCAGCGCCGCCTCCTGCGGATCGGCCTCGAGGTCGAACAGCGAGGCCAGCATGTTCTCCATCTGGAGGATCGTGTTCGTCTTCAGCACGTAGATCGGCACGCCGTTCGCCTCGGCGTCGCGGAGGGCGGCGGGCTTGCGCTTGTAGTAGTTGCGCAGGGTGACGACGGCATCGGCCTCGTCCAGGTCGCGGGCGACGGTGACCGGCACGCCGAGCTCGCGGACCGCCTGCTCGAGGCGCTTGCGGCTGACGCCGAACGGGAAGACGGTCAGCGGCCGGGCCGCCTGGGCTCGGGCCGATGGCGGACGGTTGGCCCCGATCTGCCGCGAGGTGGCCGCCTCGTCCATGTCGGCCAGCGCCTGCTCGAGCTCGCGCCGCGCGTCGCGCTCGAACGCCGACGCACCACCCGCGCCACCCCCGGCGTTGCCCCCGGCGTTGCCGCCGGCGTTGCCGCCGCTCAGCCGCTCGCCGGGGAGCGTCCGTCCGCCGCCGCGGCCGCCGGCTCCGCCCGACTCCCCGCCGGGCGCGCCGCTCCCGCCACCGGGCAGCGGACGCAGGCCGCGCTCGTAGCGGTTGCCGCCCGGACCGGTGCGGCCCGATCGGCCGAAGGCACCGAAGCCGCCGGTCGGCTCGAGCGGCGCGAACTGCGTCGTGCCCGTCGCCGTCTCGCTGATGCGGTAGTCGTACTTCGTCTGTGCCCGCACCTCGCCCGACTCGTCCCGGAAGCGCTGCTCCGGCGGGACCATGTGGCCGCGGAGGATGGCGTCGACCGTCTCGGCCACGTTGCGATGGACGATGACGTTGTCGCGCTCGACGATCTCGACCAGGACGTCGAACGTCGGCGGCGCCTTGCGCTCGAGGACCGTCTTCTGCGTCCCGCGGCGGCGTGCCTCCTCGTCGCCGAGCGTCACGGGCTGGATGCCGCCGACGAGGTCGGACAGCGTCGGGTTGAGCATGAGGTTGTCGAGCGTGTTGCCGTGCGCCGTGCCGACGAGCTGGACGCCGCGCTCCGCGATCGTGCGGGCCGCCGCGGCCTCGAGCTCCGTCCCGATCTCGTCGATGACGATGACCTCGGGCATGTGGTTCTCGACCGCCTCGATCATCACCGCGTGCTGCTCGGTCGGCGTGCGGACCTGCATCCGGCGCGCGTCACCGATGCCGGGGTGCGGGATGTCGCCGTCGCCGGCGATCTCGTTGCTGGTGTCGACCACGATGACGCGCTTGCCGAGGTCGTCGGCCAGGACGCGCGCGACCTCGCGCAGCATCGTCGTCTTGCCGACGCCCGGCCGCCCGAGGAGCAGCACCGACTGCCCGGCCTCGACGATGTCGCGGATGATGTCGATCGTGCCGAACACCGCCCGGCCGATGCGGCACGTCAGCCCGACGACCTTGCCGGACCGGTTCCGGATCGCGCTGATCCGATGCAGGGTGCGCTCGATCCCGGCCCGGTTGTCGTCGCCGAAGACGCCGATGCGGTCGATGACGTAGGCGATATCGGCCTCGGTGATCTCGCGGTCGAGGAGGTCCTCCTCGCCGGTCGTGAAGCGCGCCTCGGGACGGCGGCCGAGGTCCATGACGACCTCGAGCAGATCGGTGCGCTTCGAAAGCTCGCGCAGCCGCTCGCAGATCTCGGGCGGCAGCGCCTCCATGAGCGCGTCGAGATCGTCGGTCGTCTCGCGGCGGGTCGTGGCCACCTGCGCCTCGTCCTTTCGTTCCATGGTCATCGTGTCGCGGCCGGCATCATCGCCGGCTGGCGGACCTGCGAGCGCACCTCGCGCACGAGGAGCGTGACGCGCCCGATCGGCTCGAGCCCCGTGTCGCGCGCAGCGCGCATGCCCGTCGATTCGTATGTTCTCACCGGGGCGAGGATGCCTGCAGCCAGCGTATCGGTCCCGGCCCGCGCCAGCGCCGCACGCAGGAAGCGTGCCCCGTCGATCCCCTCGCGAATGAGGAAGCGCAGGTAGTGCGGCCCGGTCCGACACGCGCCGTGCTGGGCGAACCCGCCGGCGCGCTGCTCGAACGGCAGGAGCCAGGCGTTCACCTCGCTGAAGTGGAGGAGCGGGTTGAGCGCCGAGCGCGGGACGATCGCCTCCTGCCCGACCGACTCCCAGTCGGCGGCCCCGTAGCCCTCGATCCGCGCGATCGCCGGCGGCGTGGCGTGGGTCCACAGGTCGAACAGGTGCCAGGCGTCGGGCGCGCCGGCGGCGCGGAGCTCGGGCAGGTCGTCGGGCGGCGAGGGGTCGCCACGCCGGCCGTCACGGGACACGAGCGAGCGGATCCAAGAACGCGGCCCGCGGACGACCTCCGGCGGCCGCCACCAGATCTCCTCCTGGGTGTAGGCCATGAACCCGGACTGGCCGAACAGCTCGAGGTTCTCGCGCACGTCGGCACACGCGGCATGGATGCGCCCGACCTCGTGCTTCTGGGCCTCCTCGATGAGCGCGCCGAGGAGCGCGTAGCGGATCTCGGCGGCCATCGCGCCGTCCGCGGCGTCGAGCTCGGTGATGACCCACTCGTCGCGATGCGGCTCCTCGACCGCGCGGCACGAGCCGACGAGCTCGCCGTCGACCTCGGCCACGAGATGGACCGATGGCGCGCGCAGCGGCAGCCAGGACGGGATGAGCGCCGAGAGGCTGAAGCGCGGTGCCTCGGCGGTCGGCGCCGGAACCCCGAGGCTGCGCCGATGCGCATCGGCCGAGGCGTGAACCCGCCGCGAGAGGTCGGCGAGGGCCTGGCGGTCCCCGAGCCGCGCGCTCCGGATCGTCCGCTCGACCTCGATCACCCCGGCCGGCCGCTCCCCTCCGCAACGAGGTCGGCGAGGAGCCGATGGAGGCGACGGTCGGAGGTCAGCTCGGGATGGAACGCCGTGGCGACCACGCGCCCCTGGCGCACGGCCACCGGCTGGCCGTCCGGGTCGCGGGCGAGGACCTCGGCCGCGGGCCCGACGTCGGTGACGACCGGGGCGCGGATGAAGACGCCGTGCAGCGGCTCGGGCCCGATGGCCGGGACGTCGAGATCGGCCTCGAACGAGTCGAGCTGGCGGCCGTAGGCGTTGCGGCGCACGGCGATGTCGAGCAGCCGGAAGACCGGCTCGTCGCCGTCGTCGATCCGATCGGCGAGGAGGATCATGCCGGCGCAGGTGCCGAGCATGGGCGCACCGCCGCGGGCCATCGCGGCGATCGGCTCGCGCAGGCCGTACTCGTCGATGAGCTTGCGCATCGTTGTCGACTCGCCGCCAGGCAGGATGAGCGCGTCGAGGTCGACGAGGTCGCGCGGCAGCCGGACCTCGACCGCCTCGGCGCCGATGGTGCGGATGGCCGCGACGTGCTCGCGCACGGCGCCCTGCACGGCGAGCACGCCGACCCGGGGATGGCTGCGCGCACGTTGCGAGGCTGACATCGGCCCGCTCCTACCCGCCGGGCACGCCTACCAGCCGCGGACGGCCAGGCGCTCCTCGGGCGGAATCTCGCCCAGCGACGTGCCGAGCATCGGCGCACCGAGCCCGGCGCTGACCTCGGCCAGGATCTCCGGGTTGTCGTAGTGAGTCGCGGCCTTGACGATGGCCCGCGCGTAGCGCTCCGGGTTCTCGCTCTTGAAGATCCCGCTGCCGACGAACACCGCCTCGGCGCCGAGCTGGCGCATGAGGGACGCATCGGCCGGGGTGGCGACGCCACCGGCGCTGAAGTTCGGGACCGGCAGCGCGCCGAGCTCGGCGGTCTGCTTCACGACCTCGAGCGGCGCGCGCAGCTCCTTGGCGGCGGCGAACAGCTCGTCCTCGCGCATGTTCTGGAGCTGGCGGATGCCCTTCTGGACGGCGCGCATGTGGCGCACGGCCTCGACGATGTCGCCGGTGCCGGCCTCGCCCTTGGTGCGGATCATGGCCGCGCCCTCGCCGATGCGCCGCAGCGCCTCCCCGAGGTCGCGGCAGCCGCACACGAACGGCACCTTGAACCGGTGCTTGTCGATGTGGTGCTCCTCGTCGGCCGGGGTGAGCACCTCGGACTCGTCGATGTAGTCGACCTCGAGAGCCTCGAGGATCTGCGCCTCGGCGAAATGGCCGATGCGGCACTTCGCCATGACCGGGATGGTGACGGCGTTCTTGATCTCCTCGATGAGCTTCGGGTCGCTCATGCGCGCGACGCCGCCGAACTTGCGGATGTCGGACGGCACGCGCTCGAGCGCCATGACGGCGACGGCGCCCGCCTCCTCGGCGATCTTCGCCTGGTCGGCGGTGACGACGTCCATGATCACGCCGCCGGCGAGCATGCGGGCCAGGCCGACCTTGGTGGCCCAGGTGGATCGTTCGATCGTGGTCATCTGCTCTCTCTGCATCGGCTCCCGATTGGCAGGGGCCGATGGCGTCTCGGGTTCCGGCCCCCGATTCTACCGCTCGCCGCCGAAGGCGCCCACCGGGCGGGTGGTCGCGCGTGAGGATCGGCCCGTTCGGAACGGGCCGGAGGGAACGAGCGCCGCTGGCACGCGGCATGGTAATACTGGGGAGCCATGCCTGAGGTAACCCTGGAGGTCCGGAATCCGTCCGGGCTCCACGCCCGCCCGGCGGCGCTGTTCGTGAAAACCGCCTCCGGATTCGACGCCACCGTCAGCGTCACGAACCTGACGCGTGACCCCGACAAGAGCGCTCCTGCAACGAGCCTGCTGGGGGTCCTGGCCCTCGGCGTGTCCCGCGGCCACCGGATCCGGATCTCGGCCGAGGGTGACGACGCCGACGAGGCGATCGCGACGCTCAGCGAGCTCGTCCGGAGCGGGCTCGGCGAGGAGGTCGAGCCGGAGGCCGACGGGACATGAGCGCCTCGCTGCGGGGCGTTCCGGCGGCTCCGGGCATCGGCCTGGCGCCGCCGTGGGTCTACCGGCCGCAGGCGGGCGGCGACGAAGTGGTCCCGCTGGACGAGGCCGCCGCCATGGCCGCGGACCAGCTCGGCCGCCTCGCGCAGCGCCTGCGCGACGCCGGGCGCGAGTCGGAGGCGGGCATCCTCGAGGCCCAGGCGATGATGGCCGGCGATCCCGAGCTCATCGACGCCGCGCGGCGGGCGATCGAGTCCGGCACGGGAGCGGCCGATGCGATCCTCGCCGCCGGCGAGCAGCAGGCCGCGGTGCTGGCCGCGCTCGACGACGAGCTGCTCGCCGCCCGCGCCGCCGACGTGCGCGACGTCGCCGAGCGAATCGCGCGGATCATCCGCGGCCAGGCCATCCCCGCGCTCGAGCACCGCAGCGTGGCGATCGCGCCCGACCTGCCGCCGTCGGTCACCGCCGAGCTGGAGGCGTCGCTCCTCGCCGGCATCGCGCTCGAGGGCGGCTCGCCGACGGCCCACGCCGCCATCCTGGCTCGGGCCCTCGGCATCCCGGCCGTGGTGGGGGTGACCGGTCTGCTGGCGGCGGCGGAGGGGGCGGAGCTGATCGGCGTCGACGGCTCGACCGGCGAGGTCGTGGTCGACCCCGATGCGGAGGCGCGCGCCCGGCTGGAGGCCGCGGTCGAGGGGGCGCGGGAGCTCGCGGCGGCGAACTTTGCGCTGCGCGAGACGCCGCTCGCCACCGCCGACGGCCACCGGGTGATGATCGCGGCGAACATCGGCCGGCCGGAGGAGGCATCGGGCGCGGCCGAGGCCGGGGCGGAGGGCGTCGGCCTGTTCCGCACCGAGTTCATGTTCATGGGTCGGACGTCGGCGCCGTCGGTCGACGAGCAGGCGGATGCCTATCTCGCCGCCATGGAGCCGTTCGCCGGGCGCCCCTTCGTGGTCCGCACCCTCGACATCGGCGGCGACAAGGAGCTTCCCTTCCTGCGCCGCCAGCCGGAGGAGAACCCGTTCCTCGGCGTGCGCGCGGTGCGCCTGGCGGCCGGGAACCGTGAGCTGCTCGTCACGCAGCTGCGCGCGATCCTCGCCGCAGCCGAGCGGACCGAGGCCGAGCCGTGGGTCATGGCGCCCATGGTGGCCGACCTTTCCGACGTCGAGCTGGTCCGGGATCTGCTGGCCGAGGCAGCCGATGGCAAACCGATGCCGGCGATCCGAATCGGGATCATGGTCGAGGTCCCGTCCGCCGCGCTGGTCGCCGATCAGCTGGCCGCGGCGGTGGACTTCTTCAGCATCGGCACCAACGACCTCACCCAGTACCTCCTCGCGGCGGATCGCACCAATCCGGCGCTCGCCGGCCGCCAGGACCCGATGCATCCCGCCGTGCTGCGCGCCGTGCGTTCCGTGGTCGAGGGCGGGCATGGCACCGGGATCCCGGTGGCGGTGTGCGGCGAGATGGCCGGCGACCCGGTCGGGGCACTGGCCCTCGTGGGCCTCGGGGTCGATGAGCTCTCGATGGATCCACACTCCTTCGGCGCGGTGAAACGCGCGCTGGCCAGCGTCCGGCTCGACGAGTGCCGCGCGGCCGCCACACGCGCGTGCGAGATGCGCTCGGCGCGGGAGGCGCGCGAGGCGGTCGCTGCCCTCCTGGCGCCGGCGGGGGCGGTGGCATGAGCGGCCCCGCGACCAGCCTGCGCGACAGCCTCGACCCCGCGTCGATCGCGCTTCGCGAGGCGCATCCCGATCGGGAATCGGCGGTGCGCCGCTCCGGCGAGCTCCTCGTCGCCGGAGGTCGGGTCGATCCCGCCTACACCGACGAGATGCTCGCCGCGCTCGAGGAGTACGGGCCGTACATCGTCATCGCGCCCGGCGTCGCGCTGGCCCACTCCCGGCCGAGTCCGGCGGTGCACGGGGTCGCGTTCAGCGTCCTCACCCTCGATCCGCCGGTGGCGTTCGGCCATGCCGACAACGATCCGGTGCGGCTGGTCGTCGGCCTCGCCGCGCCCGACGCCGATTCCCACGTCGAGGCGCTGCGCCAGATGGCCGAGCTCCTGGGCGACGATGCCGCCCGCGAGCGGCTGATGACGGCGACCGCCGTCGAGGACGTACTCAGCCTGGTGGAAGGAGCCAGTGGATGAAGATCCTAGCCGTCTGCGGAATGGGCCTCGGCACGGGGCTGCTGCTCCGGATGAACACCGAGGAGGCGCTGAGGCGCATCGGCGTCGAGGACGCCACGGTGGAGGTTGCCGACATCGGCACCGCGCGCGGCGCGGGTACCGGCGCGGACATCGTGCTGACCAGCTCGGAGCTGGCCGAGCAGCTCGGACAGGTCCGGGGAACGCTGGTGACCGTCACCAACTTCTTCGACAAGGAGGAGATCGAGCGAAAGCTGCGCGAGGTCATCCAGCCGTCAGCCGAAGGTGGCTGAGGGTCTCGCGTCGAACCGTGCTGAGCGCCGCGTGAGCGAGCGCGGCAAAGGAGAGTGAAGTTGGACGTCATCGGCGGACTCGTTCGATTCATCGTCGAGGAGATCCTCAGCGTTCCCGCCTTCCTCGTCGGTCTGATCGTGCTCCTGGGCCTGCTGGCCCTGCGCAAGCCTGCCGGCGAGATCATCGGCGGCACGCTGAAGGCCATCCTCGGCTTCGTCATCCTGGGCGTGGGCGCCACCGCCGTGGTCGGGGCCCTCCAGCCGCTGGGCACGATGATCCTGGAGGTCTTCAACGCCCAGGGCGTGGTGCCCACCAACGAGGCGATCACCGCCATCGCGGCCGGCGAGTTCGGCACGACGGTCGCGTGGGTGATGCTCCTCGGCTTCATCGTCAACCTGGTGCTCGCGCGGCTGACGCCGATGAAGTACATCTTCCTGACCGGGCACCACATCCTGTTCATGGCCACCATGCTGGCCGTGGTGATGTCGGCGGCCGGCATCGTCGACGTGCCGAACATCATCGTCAGCGGCATCCTGCTCGGCACGATCATGGTCGTGATGCCGGCGCTCGGGCAGCCGTTCATGCGCCGCATCACGAACGATCAGCCGGTGGCGATCGGCCATTTCGGGACCGCCGGCTACATCCTCGCCGGCCTGGCCGGGAAGCTCGTCGGTGGACGCTCGAAGTCGACCGAGGAGATGAGCTTCCCGAAGACCTTCAACTTCCTGCGCGACGCCATGGTCGCCACCGCGGTGGCGATGATCGTGATCTACGTCATCTTCGCGGTCTGGTACTCCCTGTCGGCCGGCCCCGAGGCGGCGGCCGAGATCAGCGGCGGCGGTGACCTCGTCGTCTTCGGCATCACCCAGGCGCTGACCTTCGCCGCCGGCGTGGCGGTGATCCTGCTCGGGGTGCGCACCATCCTCGGCGAGATCGTTCCGGCCTTCGCCGGCATCGGCTCGCGGATCGTGCCGGATGCCCTGCCGGCGCTCGACTGCCCGATCACCTTCCCGTTCGCGCCGAACGCGGTGATCATCGGCTTCCTGGCCAGCTTCGCCGGTGGGCTCGTCAGCCTGGGCATCCTGGCCGCCACCGGCGGCCTCGGCATGGCGCTCGCGCTGATCCTGCCCGGCATGGTGCCGCACTTCTTCACCGGTGGGACGGCCGGCGTCTTCGGCAACGCGACCGGCGGACGCCTCGGGGCGGTCATCGGCGGCTTCATCAACGGGGTGTTCATCACCTTCGGCGCCGCCTTCCTGCTGCCGGTGATGGGCGAGCTCGGCTTCGCCAACACGACCTTCGGCGACGCCGACTTCCAGTGGTTCGGCATCGTGGTCGGCAACGTCGCCCGCCTCGGTGTGCCGATGCTCTACATCGGCCTGGCCGTGGTCGTCGTGCTGCTGCTGGCCCTGGCCTGGTGGGTCCAGTCCCAGCTGCCGAAGCCCACCTACGACGCCGATGCGCAGGCCTCGGCGGAACCGTCCGCCACCAAGGTCTGAGCGTCATCCGATCCGTGGCGTTGCGGCCGGCTCCCGGGCTCCGGGGGCCGGTCGCCCGTTCATCGCCCGGACGAGTGGCCCACACCACCCGGGCGCCTGATTTCGCGCGTACCCCGACATCGGCCTCTCGCGGATGCACGATTCGGCGGCTGGACTATGATCGGCGCAAGGAAGGCCTCCGACGATGATCAATGCACCGGTCCTGGTCCTGAACCAGAACTACGAGCCGCTCAACGTCTGCGACATCAGGCGCGCCTTCCGGCTGCTCGGTGCGGCGAAGGCCGAGCTCCTCGCCAAGAACCACCAGGTCATCCGCACGCCGACGGTCGAGATCCCGGCGCCGTCGGTCATCCGGCTCCAGCACCACGTCAAGCGGCCGCAGCCGCGCGTGCGCCTCAGCCGGCGGGAGGTCTTCGCGCGGGACAGGCACACCTGCCAGTACTGCGGCGTCGTGTCCCGCGATTTGACGATCGACCACGTCATGCCGAAGCACCGCGGCGGGCGGCACGAGTGGGAGAACCTCGTGGCCGCGTGCCGCGCCTGCAACCACCGCAAGGGCGGCAAGACCCTGGCCGAGGCCCGCATGCAGCTCCTCCGTGAGCCGCGAGCACCGCGCGCCGACCTGCGCTACCTGTTCGGCACGTACCTCGCCGACGAGCGGAACGACGCGTGGCGCAGCTACCTGTTCCTCGGCGACCCGGCCCCGAGCCCGTCCTGACCGACCTGGGCGACGGGTCGGCGTGGGCGATCCCATCGCTGCCGGACGCGCCGCGCGACGTGCTGCGCACCCTCCACGAGGCCGGCCACGAGGCCGCCCTGGTCGGCGGCTGCCTGCGTGACCTGCTCCTCGGCCACGAGCCGGGCGACTGGGACGTGGCCACCGCCGCGCCGCCCGAGACGGTCCACGCGCTGTTCAGCGGCTCGTGGTGGGCGAACCGCTTCGGGACGGTGACGATCCCCGGACCGCAGCCGGTGCAGATCACGACCTACCGCACCGAGTGGGGCTACCGCGACCGCCGTCGGCCCGACGAGGTCGTGTTCCACGGCTCCCTGGCCGATGACCTCGCGCGCCGCGACTTCACGATCAACGCCATCGCCTGGCTGCCCGACGACCCGGCCACCTCGGTCACCGGTCGGCTGGTCGACCCGCACGGCGGCGTCGCCGACCTCCGGGCCGGCGTCATTCGCGCGGTCGGGGATCCCGGCGAGCGGCTGCGTGAGGACGCGCTCCGCATCCTCCGCGCCGTGCGCTTCGCGGCGCGTTTCGACTTCGAGATCGAGCCCGCCACGGCCGCGGCGTTGACCGAGAACGCGGGCCACGTCGCGGAGCTGTCGGCCGAGCGGGTGCGCGACGAGCTGCTGCGCCTCCTCGCCGATCCCGTCATCCGGCCGTCGGCCGCCCTGGCCCGCTGGGAGGAGATCGGCATCCTCGAGATCCTGCTGCCCGAGCTCGCCGCGCTGCGCGGCGTGGCCCAGGGCAAGCCGCTGCCCGGCGACGCCCTCGACCATTCGCTGCGCACCGCGGATGTCCTGCCGCCCGACGACCCGATCCTGCGCCTGGCGGGCCTGCTCCACGACGTGGGCAAGGCGCCGACCGAGGCGGACGGCCACTTCATCGGCCACGAGCGGGTGGGCGCCACGCTGGCGGGCGCCGTCATGCGCCGGCTCCGCTTCGGCTCGCCGGAGATCGCCCGCGTCGAGCGGCTCGTGCGGCACCACATGTTCGGCTACGACGCGACCTGGACCGATGCCGCCGTGCGCCGCTTCATCCGCCGCGTCGGCGCCGACCTCCTCGACGACCTGTTCGCCCTGCGCGCGGCGGACAACGCGGCCTCCGGCGTCGTCGAGCCGGAGGTCGGCGGGCTCGACGAGCTGCGCCGCCGGACCGAGGCCGAGCGTGCCGCCCCGGCGGTGGGTGGCGGCCTGGCGATCGACGGCACCGTCCTCCAGCAGGCGCTCGACATCCCGCCCGGCCCGGAGATCGGCCGCCTCCTGGATCGGCTCACCGAGGCGGTCATCGACGACCCGCGGCTCAATGAGCCGGAGCGGCTCGTGGCCCTGGCGCGGGCGCTCCATGCCGGCCAGGACCGGACGCGGTGATCGCTGGCACCGGCGCGTCCCGTTGCGCCTCGGGCTGAGGGCTGACAGCCCGGGGGACGCTGCTACAATCGGCGATCCGGGCCGATCCCCGGTCTGTCCTTATCCGCATCGCCCTCAGATCCGACCCGGAGGGACCGCGCTTCGATGAGTGCCAGCGCGCGTCGGGCCGTCCGGCTCGAGCACCGCCTCACACAGCCGAACGCCACGCTCGCCGACCTGGAGTCGGCGGTGGCACTCGCCACCGAGCACGAGCTCGCGGCGCTCACCGTGAACCCATGGCTGGTGAAGGCGGCGAAGCGCCAGCTCGGGCGCTCGCGCGTGACCCTCGGGACGGTCGTCGGATTCCCGCACGGCACCGAGCTGCTGAGCGTCAAGGCCTTCGAGGCGTCGAAGGCGCTCGAGCAGGGCGCGACGCAGATCGACTTCGTCCTCAACGGCGGGGCGCTCGCCTCCGGCGACGAGGAGACCGTGTACAACGACATGCTGGCCGTGGTCGACATGGCGCACTCGGCGCTCGCCGCGGCCGGCGTCATCGTCGAGGGCGAGCCACAGCCGGACGAGCTGATCCGCCGGGCCTGCCGACTCGCCGAGCGAGCGGGCGCCGACTATGTCGTCACCAGCGTCGGCACCGGCACCGCCCGCGCGACCGTGGCCCGCACCCGGCTCCTGCGCGACAGCGTCGGGCCGCGCATCGGGGTCAAGGCGGCGGGGCGGCTGCGGTCGCTCGACCAGATCGCGGCCACCACCCGCGCCGGGGCCACGCGGATCTCGACCGTGCTGACGAGCGGCCTCGTCCGGTCGGTCACGGCCACCGAGCCGGTCGCCGGCGCCGCGGCCGCCGGGTGAGCCGAAGGAGCGTGCATTGAAGATCCTCGTCGTCGGCGGGGCCGGGTACGTCGGGTCGACCTCGGTCGAGCGCCTCATCGAGGCCGGGCACGACGTCGTCGTCTACGACAACCTCTCGAGCGGCCACCGCTCGTCCGTGCCCGCCGGCGCGCGGGTCGTGATCGGCGAGATCGCCGACCGCCTGCGCCTCGAGCACATCCTCGCCGACGGCGTCGACGCCGTCCTCCACTGCGCCGCTCGGTCCCTCGTCGGGGAGTCGATGACCGATCCCGGGCTCTACTACCGGGTCAACGTCGCCGGCGGCGTCTCCCTGCTCGAGGCGATGAAGCACACCGGCGTGACGCGCCTCGTGTACAGCTCGACCGCGGCGGTGTACGGCGAGCCGCGCCGCGTGCCGATCGCCGAGGCCGACCGCACCCAGCCGATCAACCCGTACGGCGAGACGAAGCTCGCGTTCGAGGGCGCGATGCGCTGGTTCGCGGCCGCCCACGACTTCCGGGCCATCAGCCTGCGCTACTTCAACGTCGCCGGCGCCACCGAGCGCAACGGCGAGGACCACGACCCGGAGACGCACCTCATCCCGCTCGTCCTCCGCGTCGCCGCCGGCCAGGCGACCCACGTCCAGATCTTCGGGCAGGACTACCCGACGCCGGACGGGACGTGCATCCGCGACTTCGTTCACGTCCGCGACCTCGCCGAGGCACACCTCCTCGCGCTCGAGGCGACCGGCGAGGGCGATCCGTCGCTCGAGATCTACAACCTCGGCTCGGCCGCCGGATTCAGCGTGCGCGAGGTGGTCGAGGCCGCCCGCCGCGTCACCGGCCGCGCCATTCCGGCCCGGGTCCTCAAGCGGCGCAGCGGCGACCCGCCGGTCCTCGTCGCCTCGTCGCGGCGCGCGCGCCGCGAGCTCGGCTGGCAGCCGAGGCACTCGAGCCTCGAGCAGATGCTGGCCGATGCCTGGGCCTGGCGCCAGGCACACCCGAACGGCTACGTCGAGGCCGATGAGGCCGTCAGCAGCCCGCCGCCCGAGCGCATCGCCGCCTCGGCCGGCTGAGGGCGGCTAGCGCCCCGCCGAGCTCGCCGCGCCCGCCTGGCCGGCAAGCGCGCGCGCCGTGGCCTCCCGGCAGTCCGCGCACAGCCCGTAGAAGTCGAGCCGGGCGTCGTCGATCGTGAAGCCGAGGTCGTCGGCCACCCGCTCGGCCACCGGCCGGATGTAGGCCTCGTCGATCTCCTCGACGCGCCCGCATCGGTCGCAGGCGAGATGGTGGTGGTGGTCGGGCCGGCAGGCAACGTAGCCGTAGACGTGGCCCTCGCGCTCGAGCCGGCGCGCGACGCCGGTGGCGACGAGCGCCTCGAGCGTGCGGAACACCGTGGCCCGGCCGATCGCCGGCTCGCGCAGCCGGATGCGGTCGTACAGCTCCTGCGCCGTGACCTGGCGCCCGGCGGCCTCGAGCGCATCGGCGATGAGGAGCCGCTGGCGGGTGACCCGCTCGCCTGCCGCGTGGAGCCGATCGGCGACGGAGCGGCCGTTCAATGTCCGCCCACCGTGCCGGCGACGTACGAGAACAGCCAGATCGCGACCACGCCGGCGAGCGTCGCCATCACCACCCGGCGCGACTGGTCGGCGCGATGCGCCTCGGGCAGCAGCTCGGCGGCCCCGATGTAGAGGAAGAACCCGGCGAACACGCCGAGCATGCCGCCGAGGATCCCCTCGGGCACCGGGACGAGCAGGCCGGCGATGACGCCGATGACCGGCGCGATGGCCACGAACGCGACCCAACGTCGGATCTCCTGCGGGGTGCTGTGCGCCGCGACGAGGAAGCTCACGACGCCGATGCCGTCACTGAAGCGATGGACCACGACGACCACGGCGATGACGATGCCGAGGCCCCCGCCGACCGCCAGGCCAGCGGCGACCGCGATGCCGTCGAGCAGGGAGTGGAGCGTCATGCCCAGCGCGCCGGCCAGGCCGAGATGGCGGTGGTGGTCCTCGTCGTGCGCGAGCTCGCTGGCCGCCTCGTGCCCGACGTGGATGAGCGTCAGCTTCTCGATGGCGTAGAAGGCGAGGAAGCCGACGGCGGTGCAGAGCATCGCCACGTCGAGCGAGCCACCGAGATGCTCGACGCTCTCGGGGATGAGGTCGAAATAGGCCGCGCCGATGCGGATGCCGGCACCGAAGGCGATGAGCAGCCCGACGCTGCGCGCGGCGCGCATGGCCAGCAGCCCGCCGCCGAGGGCGGAGACGAAGGCGCTCACCGAGACGAGGATGGCGACGACCGCCAGCGGCACGTGGGACTCCAATCTTCTCTTCGATACTGAGTATCATCTTGTCACCGGTGTCAAGCCTGCGTGGTACGATCGCCGGTGGCAGACCGCGCCCTCCGGGCGCGCGTTCGTGCCGTCCACCACGACCCCACCGGAGCTCCGCTTGCCTGATCCCGCCCCGACTCGCACCCGAACCCGCCGACGCCGCCGCCCGACCGGCGAGGCACCCGACGCCACCGGCGCGTCGACCCGGCCGAACGCGGTGGCCGAGGAGACCATGGAAGCGGAGGCCCAGCCGGTCTCCGAGCTCGAGGCGGCGGTCCTCGCCGCGGCGTCGCGATATCGGTTCGGGGACATCGAGGTGCCGGCCACGATCGCCCGGGCCCTGGAGCGGATGGGCTTCACGACGCCGACCGAGGTGCAGGCGCGGGCCATTCAGCCGCTGCGTCGCGGCGACGACCTCATCGGCCAGGCGCAGACGGGGACCGGCAAGACGGCGGCCTTCGGCATCCCGATCGTCGAGAAGATCGACCCCTCGGCCACCCACGTCCAGGCCCTCGTCCTGACCCCGACCCGCGAGCTGTGCGTGCAGGTCACCGAGGAGATCGGGCGCATCGGCCAGTTCCGCGGCGTCCGCGCCGTCGCCATCTACGGCGGCTCGAGCATGGACCGGCAGACCACCGCGCTGCGCCGCGGCGCGCAGGTCGTGGTCGGCACGCCGGGGCGCGTGCTCGACCTCATCCGGCGCGGCGAGCTGAAGCTCGACCGGGTCGGCACCGTCATCCTCGACGAGGCCGATCGGATGCTCGACATGGGCTTCATCGTCGACGTCGAGACGATCCTGGCCCGCTGCCCGCGGCAGCGGCAGACGGCGCTGTTCAGCGCCACGATGCCGTACGCCATCCTCCGCATCTGCGACCGGTTCATGCGCCGCGACGCGACCCACGTCACCGTCCGTCCCGACCTGCGGACCGTCGAGACCGTGCGTCAGCTCGTCTACTTCGTCGCCGAGCAGGACAAGGTCTCGGCGCTCATCGAGCTCAACGAGCGCTACGGGTTCGATCGGCTCCTCGTCTTCCGCCACACGCAGATCGGCGTCGACCGCCTGGCCGCCACCCTGAAGCGGCGCGGGAAGAACGTGGCTGCCCTCCACGGCGGGCTGTCGCAGCGTGAGCGCGACCGGACGCTCGCCGCATTCAAGGCCGGCAAGATCCAGTTCCTCGTCGCCACCAACGTCGCCGCCCGCGGCCTCGACATCACCGACCTGCCGTACGTCCTGTCGTTCGACATCCCCGAGGACGCCGATACGTACGTCCATCGCATCGGCCGCACCGGGCGCGCCGGCCGGGAGGGCACGGCCATCACGTTCGTCGGCGAGTGGGACCTCGACGCCTGGGAGGCGATCAGGAACGAGGTCGGCGCCGAAGTCGAGGTCGGCGAGCTCAACCTCTACGGTCCGGAGTAGCGCCCAGGGCTGACCGTCGGGGCCTGCGTGCTACCCTTGGTCTCCCGAGCCCCAGCGGCCAGCCGATCGTCGAGATCGAGGAGGTTCGACCCCTGACGTCCCACCCCGCCACCGCATCGGCCCTCGATGCCGATGGCCTGGCCGAGGTCCGCCGCATCGGCACCGCCGACCTCATGGTCGGCATCCCGTCCTACGGCAACGCCGACACGATCGGGTACGTCGTCCGCGCCGCGACCGCCGGCATGGTCCAGTACTTCCCGGAGATGAAGCCGATCCTGGTGAACAGCGACGGCGGCTCCCCGGACGACACGCCACGCGTCGCGATCAGCACCGAGAGCCCGGACTACCTCGAGAAGGTCATCCTCGTCAGCCCGAAGCACAAGCTCCAGCGCATCAGCTTCACGTACCAGGGCATCTCGGGGAAGGGCACGGCCGTGCGGGCGCTGTTCGAGGTCGCCCGCGAGCTGAAGGTCAAGGCCTTCGTCATGGTCGACTCCGACCTGCGCTCGATCGTGCCGGAGTGGATCGAGCTCCTCGCCGGGCCGATCACCAAGGGCGGCTACGACTACGTCGCGCCGATGTACTCGCGCTACAAGTACGACGGCACGATCACGAACAACATCGCCTACCCGCTGACCCGGGCCCTGTACGGCGCCCGCATCCGCCAGCCGATCGGCGGCGAGTTCGCGGTCAGCGGCGACCTCATCCAGCGCTACCTCGAGCTCGACACCTGGGACGAGCTGGTCGCCCGCTTCGGGATCGACATCTGGATGACGCACTCGGCCATCAACGAGGGCTTCGCCGTGTGCCAGGCGCGCCTCGGCGCGAAGATCCACGACGCCAAGGACCCCGCCTCCGACCTCGGGCCGATGTTCCGTCAGGTCGTCGGCACGCTGTTCCGCCTGGCCGGCCACTACGAGGACCGATGGCTCCGCGTCCGCGGCTCGCATGCCATCCCCGAGTACGGCTTCGAGCGCGTCATCGCGCCCGAGCAGATCGAGGTCAACCACGCCAAGCTCGTCGACAACCTCGACCAGGCGCGGCTCACCCAGAGCGACACGTGGCGCGAGATGCTCGCACCGGAGCAGCTCGAGCGCGTGATGACGCTCGAGATCCCCGATGACCCGACCGCCTTCCACTTCCCGGCCGAGCTGTGGGTCCGCTGCCTGTACGACACGCTCGTCGCCTACCACCGTCCCGGCGCCGATCGCGAGCGGCTCCTCGCCGCGCTCACGCCGCTCTACTTCGGCCGTACCGCCGGCTTCATCAGCGACACGCTCGACATGACGACCGACCAGGCTGAGCGCGTCATCGACGACCAGGCGCGGCAGTTCGAGGACCTCAAGCCGTACCTCGTGACGCGCTGGCGCGAGATGCGCGCCGAATCGGAGACGACCGCGTGAGCCCGGCACGGCGCCGGACGCCGTACCGCATCCTCCTGCCGCTCGCCAACCCGCGGACGGCGCGCGACCTCGTGCGCATCGGCGCCGGCGTCGCGAACGGGCGGCCGACCGAGATCACGGCGCTCGGCATCGTCGAGGTGCCGGAGGGCGTGAGCCTGTCCGAGGGCGCCACCCAGGCGCGCACCGCGCGGCGGCTCCTCCAGCGCGTCCTCGACTTCGGCGACGAGGAGGGCGTCGAGCTGCGGACCATGGTCCGCATCGGCCGCCATGCCGCCGACGGCGTGATCGAGGCGGTCGGGGAGGAGGGGAGCGACCTCGTCATCTTCGGCTGGGGCGGCCCGCCGACCCCGACCCAGGTGGCGCGCGCCGATGCCGAGGCCACCGAGATGGCCCTCGCCGGCGAGCACGCCGCGCCCCGCCCGGTGTTCAGCCCGACCATCGACGCCGTGGTCCGCGAGTCGCCGTGCGACATCGCCGTCGTCAAGCAGCGCGGCCTCGAGCGGGTGCGCTCGATCCTCGTCCCGGTCCGCGGCGGGCCCCACGCCGAGCTGGCGATGCGGATCAGCCGCGACCTGGCGAAGCACTTCGGCGCAAAGGTCGTCGTCCTCCACGTCGTGCCGAAGGGCATCGGCGAACGGGCCATCGCGCGCGAGCAGGCCGCTGTCGATGCCTTCGTGAAGGAGCATGCGGGCACGCGTCGCGCGACCGGCCTCATCCGCGAGGCCACGAGCGTGCGCCAGGCGATCATCAAGGAGGCGGCGAACCACGACCTCGTGGTCATGGGCGCATCGGCCCAGCCGACGAACGCCGCACCCGACGGCCGCTACCTGTTCGGGACGCTGGCCGAGGCGGTGGCCAGCAAGGCGAAGCCGACGGTCATCGTGGTCAAGACCAAGCAGTCGCTCGGCCTCGCCACCTTCGAGCAGCTGCGCGAATCGGAGGGGACGCTCGCCCACGCCGATGCCTTCGTCGAGCGCAGCCGCTCCCTGCCGGTCGTCGTCGACAAGTGGTTCGCCGAGAACACGTTCCACGCCCACGAGTTCGCCGACATCAAGAAGCTCGTGGCCCTCAAGGAGCGGCACGGCCTGACGATCAGCCTCGGCCTGCCGGCGCTCAACGAGGAGAAGACGATCGGGACGGTCATCAAGCGGGTGAAGGGCGCGCTCATGGACCGCGCGCCGCTCATCGACCAGATGGTCGTCATCGACTCGATGAGCACCGACCGCACCGTCGAGATCGCCACCGAGCTCGGCGTGCCGGTCGTCAAGCACCCCGAGATCCTGCCCGAGCTCGGCTCGTACACCGGCAAGGGCGAGGCGCTGTGGAAGAGCCTCCACGTCCTCGACGGCGACATCGTGGCCTGGATCGACACCGACATCAGCAACATCCAGCCGCGCTTCGTGTTCGGCCTGCTCGGGCCGCTCCTGCGCGAGCCGCGCATCCACTACGTCAAGGGCTTCTACCAGCGCCCGATTC
This sequence comes from Candidatus Limnocylindria bacterium, assembly GCA_036262075.1. Lineage (GTDB taxonomy): Bacteria > Chloroflexota > Limnocylindria > QHBO01 > QHBO01 > JACDBZ01. Next base: position 217,093 of record DATAJO010000034.1, on the reverse strand, counting down.
GCCAGGGCGACAAGCTCCAGGCCGAGGGCGGCGGCCGCGTGACCGAGCTCATGGCCCGCCCGCTCATCAACCTGTTCTTCCCCGAGCTGTCGGGCATGATCCAGCCGCTGTCGGGCGAGTACGCCGGACGCCGGGAGCTCCTCGAGCGGGTGCCGTTCTTCACCGGCTACGCCGTCGAGATCGGCCTGCTCATCGACATCCTCGAGTCGCACGGCCTGTCGGCCATCGGCCAGGTCGACCTCGAGCGGCGGATCCATCGCAACCAGCCCCTGCCCAACCTGTCGCAGATGGCGTACGTCATCCTCCAGGGCGCGATCCGCAAGCTCGAGGAGCGTCACCGGATCGAGCTCCTCACCGAGGTCGGGCGCAGCATGAAGCTCATCAACACCGGCAAGGACCACTTCAGCCTCGAGGTCCGCGAGATCGGCGACGAGATCCGTCCGCCGATGATCACCGTCCCGGCGTACGTCGAGCGGCGCAAGACCCTCAAGGGCTGACCCCGGCGCGCCGCCCCGCAGCCTTCTCTCCCGTCGCTCTCTCCGTCGCTCCCTCCGTCGCTCCTCCTTCGATATTTCGGGGGAATCTCGCCGGAGCTCCCCGTTCAGGCGCCGCCTGTGCGATAAATCGGCACAGCCAACGCCCGGAACGCCTGATCCGGCCCTCTCGGGCGCCACCCGGACCGATAAATCGCACAGGCGTAGCCCCCACCCGCACCTCGGGCGTCAACCGCCCGATATATCGCAGCCGACGACCCGCGCCCAGCTGCGGCGCCACCCGGACCGATAAATCGAACAGGCGTAGCCCCCACCCGAGCCTCGGGCGTCAACCGCCCGATATATCGCAGCCAACGACCCGCGATATCGCAGCCAACGACCCGCGCCCAGCTCCACTCCCCCCGCCTCCACCGCGTCACGGCTTCGGTCCGTATCATGGGTGGGGAGATGCCCACCCGATCGCTCACCGTCGTCGTCGCGCCCGACTCGTTCGGTGGCGCGCTCGACTCGGTCGGGGTCGCCGCGGCGATCGCCGCGGGCTGGGCGCGCGTCCGCCCCGACGACGAGATCCTCCGCCGGCCCATGGCCGACGGCGGCGAGGGCACGCTGGCCGCGATCGCCGACGCCCTGGGCGACGCCGCCGAGCGTCGCACGGCTGACACGACCGATGCCCTCGGCCGCCCGATCACGGCCGACTGGCTGCTGCTCGACGGCGGCCGCACGGCGTTCGTCGAGATGGCCGCGGCCTCGGGGCTCGCCCGCCTCCCGCCGGACGAGCGGACGCCGGAGAGCGCGCGCCGCGCCTCGACCCGCGGGACCGGCACGCTCATCCGGGCGGCGCGCGGCGCCGGTGTCGAGCGCATCACGATCGGGCTGGGCGGGTCGGCCACGACCGACGGCGGCAGCGGGCTGGTCCGCGAGCTCGGGGTCGTCGTGCGCGACCGCGACGGCAACGAGCTGCCCGACGGCGGCGCAGCGCTCGCCAGCATCGGCTCCGTCGACGCGTCGTCGCTCGACCCGCGGCTGGCCTCGACCGAGATCGTCGTCGCCTCAGACGTGACGAACCCGCTGTGTGGCCCGCGCGGCGCGGCCGCCACGTACGGCCCGCAGAAGGGCGCCGACCCGGCGACCGTCGAGGAGCTCGACGCGGCGCTCGCCGCGTGGGGCAAGGCGATCGAGCGCGCCACCGGCCGGCTCGTGGCCGACCTCCCCGGCGCCGGCGCCGCGGGCGGCACGACCGCCGGCCTGCTCGGCTTCACGCGCGCCGTGGTGCGGCCCGGGGTCGAGGTCGTCGCCGAGCTCATCGGCCTGGCGGAGGCACTGGAGCAGGCGGACCTCGTCATCACCGGCGAGGGTCGAGCCGACGAGCAGACGCTGCAGGGCAAGACGGCGATGGGCATCGCGTCGCTGGCCCGTCCGCGCGGCACGCCGGTCGCGCTCCTGTGCGGGTCCCTCGGCGAGCGGGCCGAGGCGCTCGATGGCGCGACGGCGATCGCCGTCGTCCAGCCCATCCTCGACCGGCCGATGGACCTTCCCACGGCGATGGCCGACACCGAGCGGCTGCTCGTGGCGGCGGCCGGACGGCTGGCGCGGAGCATCGGCATCGGCATGGAGCTCGCGCGCCCGTAGGGCGCATCGGTCGATGGCGCGACGGGGACCGAGCCCCCAGAAGCGGGCGGGCGATCGGCGGAAGCGGCGACGGATCGCCGAGATCGTGCTCGAGCGGCTGGGGGAGCGCTACGGGCATCCGCAATGGGCGGAGCCGCGGGTCGACGCCGTGAGCGAGCTCGTCCTCACCATCCTCAGCCAGAACACGGCGGACACGAACTCGTTCCGCGCCTTCAAAGCGCTGCGGGAGCGCTACGCGACCTGGGACGAGGTGCTCGCCGCGCCGACCGACGAGCTGGAGGAGGTCATCCGGCCCGGCGGCCTGGCGCCGACGAAGTCCAAGCGCATCCAGCACGTCCTGGCCGAGGTCCATGCCCAGACGAACGGGACGTGGGACCTGTCGTTCCTCGGGGAGTGGCCGCTCGAGGAGGCGCGGAACTGGCTGATGTCGCTGCCCGGCATCGGCCGCAAGACGGCCTCGATCGTCCTGCTCTTCAATTTCGGGCGCCCGGTGATGCCGGTCGACACCCACGTCCACCGCGTCACGACGCGGCTCGGGATGCTGCCGCCGCGCACCCCGCTCGACCGGGCCCACGACCTCCTCGAGGAGGTGCTCCAGCCCGAGGAGATGTACCCGTTCCACGTCGAGACGATCCGCCACGGCCGCGACACCTGCCGCGCCCCACGGCCGATCTGCGGGCTCTGCCCGCTCACCGACATCTGCCCGTACTACGCCCTGGCCATCAAGGGCAAGGCGCCGATGGCGCCGATTCCGAAGGGCGCATCCGCCACGGACGGGCCGCCGCGCTACCACGACGAGCTCATCCACGGCTGGATGCCGCCCGAGCGGCACTGACCGTCCCCCGGCGCCGCGCCCCGCGGGCCCTCAGACGGCGATGTCGCGACGGACGAAGCCGATGACGCCGATGGCCACCAGCACGACCGCGGTCGTCGCCAGCACGAGCGAGTCGACGACCTGGAGCCCGTTCACCAGCGGCCGTCCGCCGAGGTAGTAGAAGAACGGCGAGAGGTTCTCGGCCCACTCGAAACCCGAGACGTCGGGCAGGACGGTATGCGCCAGGTAGGTCAGCACGCCGATGACCGCCACCGCGCCGATCGCCGCGCCCCGGCTGCCGGTCAGCGCCCCGACCCCGAGGGCCAGTGAGCCGAACACGCAGGCGAGGAGGACGAGCTGGACCGTCGTGGCGGCCAGGTTCGCGGCCCCGATCTCGGTCAGCTGCGCCGGCCCGGAGATGGCGACGAGGCCGACGATCAGCACGAGGCCGGCGGTCGCGAGCGCCACGACCATCGCCAGCCCGCGCTGGACGACGACCGACCAGCGCTCGACGGGGTGGGCCAGCAGCACGTCGAGCCGGCCGTCCTCCTCGTCGCCGGCGATCGCCCGCGAGCCCAGAACGGTGGCGAAGATGATCATCATCAGCGGGCCGAGCAGGCCGAACGTGCTGCCCTCGAGGTAGCCGGCCGGGCTGGTGAGGTCGCCCATGTTCAGCGCCTCGAGCAGCTCGGGCGGGAACGCGCGGAGCGCCTCGGCCATGGCCGGATCGGCCATCGACGGATAGAACGCCGCGTACATCATCCCGACCGCGGCGATGCCGATCGCCCAGGCGGCGATGCCGCGCCGCGACTCGCGGAGTGCCTTGCCGAACACGCTATGCAGCATCGGTCGCCTCCGGCTCCGTATCGGCCCGGTAGTAGGTGAGGAACAGCTCCTCGAGGTCGGGCTCGGCGACGACGAGGCTCTCGACCGGGTACCGTGCGGCGGCCTTGACGAGCGGATCGGCCCGTCCCGCCAGCCGGCAGCGCAGCACGCGATCCTCGACGCGGACGTCGGTCACGCCATCGAGGCCGGTGAAGGCATCGGCCGAAACTGGCTCGCCGAAATGGATCTCGACCCGCCGGACGGCCCGCCGACGCAGCGACTCGACCGCCTCCACCTCGACCATCCGGCCGTCGCGGATGATGCCGACCCGATCGGCCGCCTGCTGGACCTCGGACAGGACGTGCGACGACATGAGCACCGCTTGCCCGTTTGCCTTCGCCTCGCGCACGAGGTCGAGGAACGTCTGCTGGAGCAGCGGGTCGAGGCCGGACGTCGGCTCGTCGAGGATGAGCAGCTCCGGCTCGTGCATGAAGGCCTGGATGATCCCGACCTTCTGGCGGTTGCCCTTCGACAGGCTCCGGATGCGCACGTGAAGGTCGAGCCCCAGCCGATGCGCCAGCGTCCGGATGCGCTCGTGCGGCACGCGGCCGCGGAGATGGCCGAGATGGGTGAGCAGCTCGTCGGCGGACTGGTTGCCGTTGACGACGAAGTCGCCGGGTAGGTAGCCGATGCGGGCGCGCAGCGCCGCCCCGCCCGCCCGCGGCTCGGTCCCGAACACCGTCGCCGTCCCGCTCGTGGGTCGGATGAGATCGACGAGGATGCGGATCGTCGTCGTCTTGCCGGCGCCGTTCGGACCGAGGAACCCGAACACCTCGCCCGGCCGCACCTCGAGGTCGAGGCCCGCCAGCCCGCGCCGGCTGCCGTACGACTTCGTCAGCTGATTCGTCTCGATGACCGCGCTCACCTGGCCGCCTCCTCTGCTCCCGGACGTTCCCCCGGCCGTTCAGCCGGACGTCCCTCGCCGGTGGCGTGCCAGCGCTCGAGGATCGCGGGCCATTCGCGCTCGAAGAAGCCGTACATGTCCCGGATCTCGCGCAGCCGCGCCTGCAACTCCGGCGGCCGATCCGCGATCAGCCGCAGGCCGGCTTCGGCCACCTCGCGGGATTGCCGCAGCTCCACGATCGCGACGTCCATGAGCCGATGCAGCGCGTCGGGCGGAATGGAGAAGTACTCGCGCCGATCTCCCGGGCGGGTTCGGCGCCGGATGAGGCCGATCTGCTCGAGCAGCCGCGCCATGCCGCTCACCGACCCACGGCTGGCGTGCAGCCGCTCGGCGATCTGGGCCGCCGTCTGCTCGGGTGGCTCGCAGATGGCGAGGTACGCCCAGATCCGGCCGGCCATCGGCGGAAGTCGTCCGCCGAGGATGCGCGCCGCCTCCTCGATGAAGCCGTCCTCGTCGGTGATGTGCTGCATGGCGACGCCCATTTCAGCACGGGTCATATCGTTCAGTCAAGACTGAACCATATGGCAGATGGGCGCGCATCGGACGCGATCGGCTCGGCTCGACTCGGCTCAGCTCGACTCGGCTCAGCTCGCCTCGGCTCAGCTCGCCTCGGCTCAGCTCGCGTCGGGGGAGAACTGCGCCATGGATGCCTGGATGGCCGCGTCGATCTCCTCGGGCGTGGCCGTGCCCGAGCGCTCGATCGCCTCGCGCCAGGCCCGGATCGAGTCGCGCGAGAAGGCCTGCGCCTCCGGGGACGATGCCGCGGCCATCGGATCGTCGATCACCTGGCCGTCGAGATAGAGGCCGAGGCCGAGGAACGCGCCGTCCCAGCCCGGTCCGACGTACAGGGCGCCGGCGCCGCTGCCGGCCATCTCGATCGGCACGGTGTGCTCGAGCTCGAGGCTCGTCTCCTCGGCGCCGGTCGACTCGAGACGGAGCTCGACGATGCTCGTCTCGCCGCCGAACGTCGTGCGCAGCAGGCGCGGCGGCTGGCAGCGGAGGATGCGGCCGCTGGCGTTGCCCTCGAGCTGGAAGTCGCCGCCCTCGCGGAGGTCGCCGCTCACCGGCATGAACCAGCGGCGGATGCGATCGGGATCGGTGATCGCGTCCCAGACGTCGTCGATCGAGCCGCGATACGTCCGGCGCACGACGACGCTGACGAGTTCGGCCCCGGACTCGTCCGTCCGACGTGCCACGTTCCGCTCGATGGCGCCGATCTGGGAGGTGATGTCGATCACGATGCGTTCTCCTCTGGGAGCTGGCGGCGAGAGGGCGCCTGTCCGCGGAGCCGGCGTTCTCGCCGGCCGCGTGCCACCTCGGTCGCCAGGGCGTCGAGCGGCTGCGTCCATGTCTGCCGGAACTGGTCGAGCCATCCGTCGACGTCGCGCAGGGGACCGGGATCGACCGCGTACAGGCGCCGGTTGCCCTCGGCTCGGACCGTGGCGAACCCGCTCTCGCGGAGCACGCGCAGGTGCTGCGAGACGGCCGCGTGGGTGATCCCGAACTCCTCGACGATCGCCGCGGTCAACGCCCCCGACGTCTGCTCGCCATCGGCGAGCAGCTCGAGGATCCGTCGCCGGACCGGGTCGCCGATGACCTCGAACGGATGCATAGGGCCGGACTATACAAGGCAGAACTTGTATAAGTCAAGGCTTGGACAGGCCGCCGACTGGAAGGGCGCCGGGCTGCCTGCTACCCTACGGCGGTCGCGCGCCCCCAGCACGCGCGACCGCGCCGACGCCGAAGTAGCTCAGGGGTAGAGCAACGGTTTCGTAAACCGTCGGTCGTGGGTTCGAATCCCACCTTCGGCTCCACTCATTGAGGTCGGCAGCCCGGCAGTCTCGAGGGGCGTGAGCACCCCGACGGCGAGATTGCGAGCCGGCGCCGGCGTGAGGTATGACCGCCGTCCGGCGCCGACGATTGGCCTAGGCCGAGTCCGCCGCGCCTGAGGCGGCTGCCGTTGCCGGGCCGGCCTGGCGCTGCCAGTCCGATGGAGCGCCATCGCCCCGGCTGTGCCGTCGCGTGACGAAGCCGTTGGCCTGGACCGAGCGGCCGGCGTGCGGCCGGACGGCGACGGGACGCCGGACCGCAGCCGCGTGGCGCGCGGCCGGCACCACCCGCATCGGCTTCGCGAGCCGACCCCGCTCCTCGAGGAGCATCTCGTATGCACGCACGTAGTCGGACGCCATCCGATGGGCGCTGAAGCGCTCCTCGAACCGGCGCCGAACCGCGGCGCGGTCGAGCGTGCCGGCCTCCTCGACCGCGGCGACCGCCTCGTCGACGCTGTCCACGATCAGGCCGGTCACGCCGTGGTCCACGACCTCCGGCACGGAGCCGCGTCGGGTGGCGATGACCGGCGTGCCGGTCGCCATGGCCTCGATCATGATCAGGCCGAACGGCTCGGGCCAGTCGATCGGGAAGAGGAGCGCCCGGGCGTTGCCGAGCAGCTCGCCCTTGTCGTCGTCACCGACCTCGCCGATGAACTCGACGTGCGGCTCGGCCAGGAGCGGCGCGATCGTCGTCGCGAAGTACTCGCGGTCCGCGGCGTCGACCTTGGCCGCGATCTTCAGCTTCATGCCGGCGCGGCGCGCGATCTCGATGGCACGGTCCGGCCGCTTCTCGGGCGAGATGCGCCCGACGAAGACGAGGTAGTCGTCCTTCGGCTCGGCGACGAACGGGAAGAGGTCGACGTCGATCCCGTGGTAGACCGTTGCCAGCCACGGCAGCGTCGGCAGCGGCCTGCGCTGGTCGTTCGAGATCGACACGAGCCGCGTGTCGTCGTGGAACTCCGAGAAGAACGCGGGCAGCCCCGGCAGGTCGAGCCGGCCGTGCAGCGTCAGGAGCGACGGCGTGGCGATCCGCCGCGCGTACGGCAGCGACAGTGTGTCGACGTGGAAGTGGATGACGTCGAACTGGTCCGCGTCGGCGGCCACGCGCTCCATGGCCAGCACGTGCGGCATGGCCGGGTCAGGCCAGTCGGACGTGCCGCGCAGGGCACGCTCGGTGATCGGCACGAGCTTCGCGCTCGTCCGAGAGTCACCGCTCGCGTAGAGCGTCACGTCATGTCCCTGCCGGACGAGTGCCTCCGTCAGGTGGGACACGACACGTTCCGTACCTCCGTATCCGATCGGCGGGACCGCCTCGAACAGCGGCGCCACCTGTGCGATCCGCATGTCAGCACCTCCGCATGATGGCGTTGTGCGGCTCGGCGGACCGGCAGCGTCGAGCTGCCCATCGGCCGGAGCCGACGGTCGTCGAACGAACCAGTGCGCCCGGGCGCGATCCGCCACGCGGCGATCGCTCGCCGGGCAGGGCGCCGTCCAGGGGAACGGCGCATGGCGGCCGATCGAAGGTGGCCGCCGCAGAGCGAGCTGCTACTCGGGCGCCGACAGCAGGGCGCGGCGCGGCAGCAGCGTGTGCTCCATGAGGAGCCGATGAACGACGGAGCAGGCCTGCGCGCTCATCAACTCAGATCACCTCCTTCACAACGAACGTCGCGAACATCCGTCACGCAAGGAGCGTGCGCCGAATCGGCACCGTTATACATACATCATCGACCGCGATCTGTGAAGGCCACGAGGTCGCGTGAAATGTCGCCGATGGACCGGCAGCCGGCGAGCGCCATCGCCAGCGAGAGCTCGTCGCGGACGATCCGGAGCACGCGCTCGACGCCGGCGGCCCCGTCGACGGCGAGGCCCCACAGCACCGGGCGGCCGACCGCCACCAGGGTGGCGCCGAGGGCGAGGCCCTTCAGGACGTCGATGCCGCGCCGCACGCCGCCGTCGACGACGACCACCGCCCGGTCGCCGATCGCCTCGACGATCTCGGGCAGGGCGTCGACACCGGCGATGGCCGTGTCGAGCTGGCGGCCGCCGTGGTTGCTGACCCAGACGCCGTCGCAGCCGGTCTCGACGGCGCGCGCCGCGTCATCGGCCCGCAGGATGCCCTTGGCGAGCAGGGGGATCGGCGTGATCGAGCGCAGCCAGGCGAGGTCGTCCCAGGTCAACGTCGGCAGGACGATGATGCCGCGCTCGTCGGTCGGCTGGTCCTCGGGCAGGTGGGCGCCCGTGTGGAGCCGGAACGCGTTGCGCACGTCGCGCTCGCGGTTGCCGGGCAGCGGCAGGTCCACGGTGACGACGATCGCCCCGTAGCCGGCCGCCACGGCCCGCTCGACGAGGGCCTGGCAGGCGCCGCGCTCCGGCGGGGCGTAGAGCTGGAACCAGCGCGGCGCGGCGGGCGCGACCGATGCGACCTCCTCCAGCGGAACCGAGGAGATCGTCGACAGGGTGAGGAGCGCGCCGGCATCGGCGGCCCCGCGAGCGGTGGCGCGCTCACCCTCGCGATGGGCGAGGTCGTGCGCGGCCATCGGCGCGACGAGGACCGGGTGGTCCAGGGTCCGGCCGAAGACCGTGGTCGACAGGTCGCGCCGGCTGACGTCGACGAGGACCCGCGGGCGCAGCCGGAGCCGATCCCACGCGTCGTGCGCATCGGTCAGCGAGATCTCGTCGCCGGCGCCGCCCATGAAGTAGTCCCACGCGCCGGGATCGATGAGGTCGCGCGCCAGCGCCTCGTAATCGACCACGCTGAGTGGCACCCAGTCTGCCATGCGTCGGATGATGCCACCCGATCCCGGGTTAAATGGACCCATGCAGCGCAACGCAGCGATCCTCATCGGCCTGGCCGTCGTCGTCCTGGCCGCCATCATCGCCTTCCTGCTCCTCTCGCGGCCGCCGGCGGCCGAGCCGTCGCCACCGGCGTCGGCGTCGGCATCGGCTTCCGCGGAGGCGAGCACGGAGCCGTCGATCGAGCCGTCGGCAACGCTCAACGCCGACCTCCTCGAGCGGCGCTGGACCGTCCTGTTCGTCGGGATCGACGCCAACGCCTCGCGGGAGGCGGACCCGGAGTTCGTGCCGAACGCGGACGCGATCATGCTCGTCAGCCTGTCGGAGGACCAGTCCGAGCTGACGCTCGTGTCGCTCCCGCGCGACACCGTCGACGTGCCGCTGCCCGATGGCGGGGTCTGGGACCGGAAGATCAACGCGCTCTGGTCGGAGGGCGGGCCCGATGCGCTCGTCGGAGCGATGGAGACGCTGTTCGACGTGCCGATCGACGGCTACCTGGCGCTCGACATGGACGACTTCACCGCGCTCGTCGACGCGGTCGGGGGCGTGCAGGTGTCACCCGACGCGCCGCTCGTCGATCCCAAGGTCGATCTCAACCTCCAGCCCGGCCCGCAGGAGATCGACGCCGAGACCGCGAACGGCTACGTCCGGACGCGCGTCGACCAGGATTACGGCCGCATGGCCCGGCAGCAGGAGGTGCTCCTCGCCCTCGCGTCCGAGCTCGCCGATCCGGAGACGCAGGTCGATCTCGCCCAGCTCGTCGAGGACCTCGAATCGCTCCAGACCGATCTGCCGCTCGACGAGTTCCCGACGCTGGTCGAGCTCATGCGCCGGGCGACCGATGCGGAGGTCCAGACGCTCGTCATCCAGCCGCCGCTCATCGTGTTCGAGGGCGACCGGGGTGACGGCCGAGGCTACGTCCTCGAGCCGGACGTCGAGGCCATCCGCGCCGAGGTGCGGGAGCTCATCGGCGAGTAGCCGTCAGCTGGCGCAGTCCGTCAGGACTCCGAGTACTCGCCCTCGCCGCTCTCCGATGCGGACTCGCCACCCTCGGCGGGCGCCTCGCCCTCGACGGCCGGAGCCTCGCCCTCGGCAGCCTCCTCGCCCTCGGCGACCTCCGGGACCTCCTCGACCTCGACGCGCGGCGGCACGACGGTCGCAACCATCGTGTCCGGATCGGTGAGGACCTGGACGAGGTCGCGGTTGAGATTGAGGTCGCGGACGTGGATCGCGGCGTCGAGCGAGGTGAGGACCGAGACGTCGACGGTGATCTCGTGCGGGATGTCGTTCGGCAGCGCCTTGACGCGCACGTTCGACAGGTTGTGGAGGAGCGTGCCGCCGGTCAGGGCCACGGCCGGGGCCTCACCCGTGAACGAGAGCGGGACCTCGACCTCCATCTCCTGGCGGAGGTTGACGAGGAAGTAGTCGACGTGGAGCGCCCTGCCGGTCAGCGGGTGGCGCTGGACGTTCTTGATGAGGCCGCTCGTCGCCCGGCCGGCGCCCGGCAGGCGGAACTTCACGACGCTCGTCTTGCCCGCGGCGCGGTAGAGGGTCTCGAAGGTCTTGGCGTCGACCTGCACCGGGACCGAGTCCTGGCCCTTGCCGTAGACGACGCCCGGCACCAGGCCGGCGCGGCGCAGCCGCTTGTTCGCCTTGCCGAGCGCCTCGCGCGCGTCGAGCGTGAGCTCCAGGTCCATCGGTGGGAGATCCTCTTCTGTGTGATCAGGGCGGGGGTCCGGGCGCCTCGGCCATGGCGGGCAGCGCCGAACGTGGATTGCGCAGTTCGGGGTCGCGCGGCATGGTACCCCGCCGCGTCCGAGCGGGCAACCGAACCGATGGTGACGACGACGGGTATAGACAGCAGACGCCACGGGAGCCCGGATGCCGCCACGCCCCGATCCGACGCGCCGCCTGTCACTCGTCGCGCTCGCACTGCTCGTCGCGGGCTGCGGCTCGGTGGCGCCGAGCCCGACCCAAACCGCGTCCGATGCGCCGACGTCAGAGCCGTCGGAGAGCGTCGGTGCGTCGGCTTCCGAGCAGCCGACGCGCGGGCCGGCGTCGGACCTCGGGCTGCTGCTGCGCACGCTCGAAGGCACGCACCCGGAGCCGTTCCATGCCACGACCCGCGCGGCGTTCATGGCCGCGCTCGAGCAGTACGAGGCCAACCTGCCGTCCATGACGCCGGCCGAATCGGCCGTCGAGCTCATGCGCATCTGGGCCACCTTGGCCACCGAGCGCGACGGGCACCAGTTCGCCCTCCCGACCGGCGAGGCCGATCGCATCCTGCCGATCCGGGTCTACGAGTTCGAGGGCGAGCTGTGGATCACCGATGCCCTGCCGCCGCACGAGGGCCTCGTCGGGAGCCGGATCGTGGCCATCGGCGAGACGCCGGCCGAGGGGGTCATGGCCCTCGTGGAGCCGCTTGTGCCGCGCGACGGACCGGCGACCGTCGCCGCGTTCCGGCCGATTCTGCTCCTGCGGACCGTCGTGCTCGAGGGCCTGGGAGTGGTCGAGGATGGCGCCGGACCCATCGAGATCGCCACCGAGGCGCCGGATGGCGAGGATGCCACGGCCACGCTCGAGCCGATCTCAGCGGACGAGCACAGCGACTGGGCCGGACCGTTCGGCCTCCACACCCTTCCGCTCGACGCCGAGGTGACCTACCTGGCGGACGCGGAGCCGTTCGCCGTCCACCGGCTGGACGACGGGCGCACGCTCTATCTCCGGTACCGCCAGGTCGCCCCGCCGAGCACCGACGAGGCGGAGGCGCTCATCGGCGCGGGTGGGGTGGATCGGCTCATCCTCGACCTGCGCCAGAACCCCGGAGGCAACAACACGACGTCCGGGCCGCTGCTTCGGCTGGTGCAGTCGTTCGCCGCGGACCATCCGGGTGCCACGTTCGTCCTCACGGATCGCGTCACGTTCTCGGCCGCCGCGAACCTGGCGACCGAGATCGAGGGCTCGACCGACGCGATCTTCATGGGCGAGCCGATGGGCGGCGGGCTGAACTTCTGGGACGACGTCAGCTTCGTCCTGCTCCGGACGCTGCCGATCCCGATGCGGATGTCGGTCAGTACCCGCTACTGGCAGATGGCGGAGCCGGACGATCCGCGCCTGACGATCGAGCCGGACGACGCCTTCCCGGTGACGATCGGCGACTACCTCGCCCGGCGCGACCCGGTGCTCGAGGCGGCCCTGGCTCGGTAGCCGCGGTTGCGTAACCTTCACCCGCGCCGATCCGGGCCGTAACCGGGCGCGTTCCTATACTGCGCACATGCCCGGCACGATCATGATCGTCGAGGACGAGCCGGCGGTCGCCCGGGGCGTCCAGGTCGCGCTCGAGCGCGAGGGCTACACGGTCATCGTGGAGCCGACCGGCGAGGACGCCGTCGCCCACTTCGCCGATGCGGCCCCCGACCTCGTCGTGCTCGACGTGCGCCTCCCCGGCATCGACGGCTTCGAGGTGCTGCGCCGGCTGCGCCGCGAGTCGCGGGCGCCGGTCATCTTCCTCACCGCCCGATCCGACGAGGTCGATAAGGTCGTCGGGCTCGAGATGGGCGCCGACGACTACCTCGTCAAGCCGTTCAGCGTGCGGGAGCTGGTCAGCCGCATCAAGGCGCTCCTGCGCCGTGCCTACGGCGAGCTGGCCGACACCCAGACCGGCCGCACGATCCGCCGCGGCGACCTCGTCATCGACCTCGAGCGGCGTCGCGTCGCCCGGGACGGCGAGCGGATCAGCCTCACCACCACCGAGTTCGACATCCTGCGCCACCTCGCCTCGCGCCCGGGGCGGGTCTTCACTCGCGCCCAGCTGCTCGAGCTCGTGCGCGACTACGACGACGCCCTCGAGCAGGACGAACGCACGATCAACGTCCATATCAGCCATATCCGCGACAAGATCGAGCCCGATCCGGCCTCGCCCCGCTACATCCGCACCGTGAGGGGCGTCGGGTATGCCTTCGCCGAAGACTGAGCCCGACCGCAGCTGGTCGGATCGCATCGGCTGGCCCGGCGTCCGTCCGCGAGGCATCGGCGACATGCCGAAGCGTCTCAACGTCCGGCTCGTCCTCGCCCTGACGGCGGTGACGATCGTGGCGCTCGTCACCTCCGGCGTGGCGATCAGCCAGATCCTGCCCGGCTATTTCATCGACCAGGCGCGCGCCAACCTGCGGACCGGCGTCGGCGCCACGGCGGTCGATCTCCAGGGGCGCATCAACGAGGCGAGCGAAGAGGGGTTGAACGTGCTCGTGCCCGAGATTCGCGAGACGGCCGTGATCCCGGCCGTCGCCAGGCTCGCCGCCCGCCTCTACTCGGCCGACGTGACCATCCGGGACGAGTTCGGCCGCCAGGTCGTCGTGCAGCCGGCCGTCGTGACGGAGCAGGCCATCGACCAGGGGTTCCGTCGCGATCCGGAGGTCGAGCGGGTGAGTGCGCGCGTCGACATCCAGCTGCCCCAGGGTATCCGGGCCACCTATTTCATCGAGCTCGCCGATCCCTACACGTATCGCGCCGCGACGATGGCGCAGATCCAGAGCGCGCTCATCGGCGCCGGCGCCCTGGCGCTGGCGGTGGCGCTCATCATCGGCGTCGTCGCCGCCCGGAGCCTGACCGTGCCGATCGGCCGGCTGCGGCGCGTGTCGAGCCGGATCGCGCAGGGCCACCTCGACGAGCGGGCGTCGCCGTCGGGCGTGCTCGAGGTCGACGAGCTCGGGCAGCAGTTCAACGTCATGGCCGACCGCCTGGCCGGCACGCTCCGCATGCTCGAGGCCGATCGGGATCGGCTCCGCGAGTTCGTCGCCGACGTGAGCCACGAGCTGCGGACGCCGATCGCCGCATTGCGGATGTACACCGAGCTCCAGAAGGAGGACGACAGCGACCCGGCCACGCGGCGCGAGTTCTACGAGCGCTCGCTGGAGCAGATCGAGCGGCTCGAGTGGCTGAGCACGAACCTCCTCGACCTGTCGCGCATCGACGCCGGGATCTTCCCGCTCGACATGCAGGAGGGCGACCTCCGCGACCCGATCCAGGCCGTCGTGCAGGCGATCTCCGAGGCCGCCGTCGCGCGCGGCGTGTCGCTCGACAGCCGCGTCCCGGCCCACCCGGTCACGCTCCGCTTCGATCGGGAGCGCATGATCCAGCTCCTCAACAACGTCCTCGGCAACGCGCTGAAATTCACGCCGCGCGGCGGATCGGTCTCGGTCGACCTCGCCGAGGAGGGCGACTCGGTCGTCATCACCGTCCGCGACACCGGCGCGGGCATCCCGGAGGAGGAGCTGCCGCGCATCTTCGACCGCTTCTACCGCGGCACGAACACCGGGGAGGCGCGGGCGCAGGGCAGCGGGCTCGGCCTCGCCATCGTGCGCTCGATCGTCGACATGCACGGGGGCGAGATCGGGGTCAGCAGCGTGGTCGGCGAGGGCACCGAATTCCGGATCCGGCTCCCGCGCCAGCCGGTCCCGCACGCGGGGGACGAGGCCGAGAAGGTCAACGAAACTTCACGTGGCGCGCGACCTGTGCGCAACCCGGGCTCGGTAGCGTGATGCTCGAGATGCTCCCGCCCTCCGAGGCTTGAACAGCAGAGCGACCGATGGACCACGATCCCCTTCGACCCCACGACCGTGATGTGACCGAACCGGTCGAGGTGCAGCGCTACGGTCCGCCTCCCGCCCGTGACTCGCGCGATCGCGACTGGGAGGCGGCACCGGCCTGGTCGAGCCGCACCGAGGCGCCCGTGACGCGCGTCGAGCGGCGCAGCGGCCTGACGGCGCTGCCCGTGGTCGCCATCGCGGTCGTCGCCGGCTTCCTGTCCGGCGGCCTGTCCGCGCTCGCGGTCACCAACTTCGTCGGCACGACGCCGGCGGTCACCGAGTCGCGCCAGCCGAGCTCGTCCGACGCCGAGCAGGTGAGCCAGGTCCGCATCGAGGAGTCGAACGCCGTCATCATGGCGGTGGACAAGGTCGCCCCCGCGGTCGTCACCATCGAGACGACGACCGGCGGCCTGATCAGCGGCCGCGGCACCGGGTCCGGCGTGATCTACCACGCCGACGGCTGGATCCTCACCAACCGCCACGTCGTCGAGAACGCGGAGCGCGTCGACGTCACCCTGAACGACGGCCGCGCCTTCGAGGGCCGGGTCTACGGCCTCGACACGCTCACCGACCTCGCGATCGTGAAGATCGACGGCAGCGACCTGCCGACGGCGCCGATCGGCACGTCGGAGAACCTCGAGCCCGGCCAGCTGGCCATCGCCATCGGCAACCCGCTCGGGCTGTCGAACACCGTGACCACCGGCATCGTCTCCGGCCTCGGGCGCGTGATCACCGCGTCCGACGCGCTCCAGACGAGCGCCGAAACGCTGCGGAACCTCATCCAGACCGATGCCGCCATCAACCCCGGCAACTCGGGCGGCCCGCTCGTCAACAGCGCCGGCCAGGTCATCGGCATCAACACCGCGGTCAACGTGGAGGCGCAGGGCCTCGGCTTCGCGATCCCGATCGACGTCGCCAAGCCGATCATGGAGCAGGCCGTGAACGGCCAGGAGCTCCAGCGCCCGTGGATCGGCGTCTACTACATCCCCGTCACGCCCGGCCTCGCCGAGCAGGAGGGGCTGAGCGTCGACTCCGGCGCGTACCTCACCAACTCGTCGGGCGAGAGCGCCATCTTCCCGGGCAGCCCGGCCGAGGAGGCGGGCCTGCAGGATGGGGATGTCATCGTCGCCATCGACGGCGAGCCGATCACGCCCGAGACGGACCTCGCCACGCTCATGCTCGACTACTCGCCCGGCGACACGATCACCCTCCGCGTCCTGCGCGGCAGCTCGGTGACCGAGATCGACGTGACGCTCGGCGTCCTGCCCGACGACGCCGGCTAACCCGCCGGCGCGCGCTAACCCGCCGGCGCGGGCGAGACCCGTCGGCGCAGGAGCGCCACCTCGACGCTCTCGAAGGCCCCGGTCAGCGGGGCCTTCGGCTTGCGCACCCGCACCTCGACCGCCTCGACGCGTCCGGCGTCGGTGGCCGCCAGGGTCGCATCGGCGATGGCGCCGGCGAGGGCCTCGATGAGGTCGTACGAGCGCTCGCCCTCGACGATCGAGCGGACGAGGTCGAACAGCGGCCCGTAGTCGACGGTCGCGGCCAGGTCGTCGGTCGCGGCGGCCTCGGCGAGATCGGCGTGGAGGACGAGGTCGACCTCGAACGGCTGCGGCTCGACCTTCTCCGCCGGCAGGACGCCGTGGCGGCCGGTGAACCGCATGCCGAGCAGGCTGAGGCGGTCGGTCATCGGCGCACGATCGCGTCGGCGATCCTCCGCGTCCGGTCGATGGCCGCCACGTCGTGGACGCGCACGATATCCGCCCCGGCGCAGATGGCGACGGCCACGCTGGCGGCGGTGCCCTCGACCCGGTCGTCGGGTGGCACGCCACCGAGCAGTTCGCCGATGAACCGCTTGCGCGACGTCCCGAGCAGCAGCGGCAGCCCGCCGAGCGCCGCCTTGAGCTCGGCGAGCCGATGGAGGAGCTCGAGGTTCTCGGCCGTGCCCTTCCCGAAGCCGATGCCCGGGTCGACGATGAGCCGATCGCGCGGCACGCCGCGCGCCTCCGCGGCGGCGATCGCGTTCCGCAGCCAGGCCACGACGTCGTCGAACACGCCGTTCGGGTAGTCGATCTCGTCGGCGTTGTGCATGAGCACGAGGTGCGTGCCGGCGGCGGCGGCGACCTCGGCCGTTCCCGGGTCGCGGGTCGAGGCCCACACGTCGTTGACGATGCTCGCGCCGGCCGCGACGGCCTCGCGCGCCACGCTGCCCTTGCTCGTGTCGATGCTCACCAGCGCCCGGTCACCGAGCTCGTCGACGAGGGCGCGCACGACGGGAACGGCCAGCGCGGCCTCGGTCGCGGCATCCACCGCGGGATGGTCGCCGTACGCGCTCCGCGGCCGGGTCGACTCGGCGCCGACGTCGAGGATCTCGGCGCCGGCCGCGACGAAGCCGCGCGCCTGCTCGAGCGCCGCCGCCACGATCTCGTCGATCGAGCGGCCCTCGGGCGCGATCCCATCGCCGGAGAACGAGTCGGGCGTGACGTTGACGATCCCCATCAGCCAGGTCCGCTCGCCCCAGGTCAGTGTCGGTCGCATCAGCCCTCCTCGGTCGTGCCGGTGATCATGCCGCGGACGGCGCCGACGAGGTAGAGGGAGCCGGCGACGACGAGCGGATCGCCCGCGGCGACGCGCAGCGCGGCGGCCGGGTCCGGCGCGGTCAGGCCGCCGCGGCCGCCGATCGAGCGCCAGGCCTCGAGCAGCGTGGCGGGGTCGTGGGCTCCGGCATCGGCCACGCGGGTGAAGACGAAGCGTGGCTCGAGCGGCGCGAGCGCCCGGAGCACCGAGCCGATGTCCTTGCCGCGCATGGCGCCGAACACGATCGTCGGGCGTCGCAGCCCGAGGTCGGCGAGGGCGCGGGCCAGGGCCTCGGCGCCGGCCGGGTTGTGGGCGCCGTCGAGGAGGACGCGGTCATGCCCGACCCGGCGCCCGTCGAGGAGCTCGAGCCGTCCCGGCCAGCGGGCCTCGGCGAACCCGCGGCGCACGGCCTCGTCCGGGATATCGACCGACCAGCGCTCGGCGATCGCGTCGAGGACCGCGACCGCCACGGCCGCGTTCTCGGCCTGGTGCGCGCCGAGCAGCCCGACCCGCAGGTCGCGCAGCCGCCGCTCGGGCGTCCGGAGGTCGACGACGATGCCGTCCCAGTCCGAGCCGATGAGCCGGCCGCGGTACGCCTGGCGCGGCCCGACGCGACGGAGCGGTGCGCCGACGGCGGCGCAGCGGTCGAGGATCGGCCGCAGCCCGCGGCCCGAGGCGCCGGTCACGGCGAGGTTGCCGGGCTTGACGATGGCCGCCTTCTCGCGGCCGATGGCGGTCAGCGTGCGTCCGAGGTGCTGCTCGTGGTCGCGCTGGACGTTCGTGATCGCGGCGACCCCGAGGTCGAGGACGTTGGTCGCGTCGAGCCGGCCGCCCATCCCGACCTCGACGACGGCGAGGTCGACCCGGCGTCGTGCCAGCTCGCCGATGGCGGCGGCGGTGAGCGCCTCGAACTCGGTCGGCGGGCCGATGTCGGCGGCCACGCGGTCGATCGCCGGCAGGACGCGCGCGACGGCCGCCGCGAAATCGGCGGGGGAGATCGGCTCACCGTCGACCGCGATCCGCTCGCGGTAGGAGACGAGGTGCGGCTTCGGCATCGTGCCGACCCGGTAGCCGGCGGCGTTGAGCGCGGAGCGGACGAGCGCCACGACCGAGCCCTTGCCGTTCGTGCCGCCGACGAGCGCGCCGCGCAGGCCGCGCTCGGGGTGGCCGGTCTCGGCCATGAGGCGCTCGACCCGGGTGAGGCCGAGGCTGATCCCGAACCGCCCGCGCTCCGTCAGCGCGGCGACGGCATCGGCGTAGGAGAGCCCGGCGGTGGGGGAGGTCACGCGGTCAGTCCGCGCCGTCCTCGTAGAAGACGCAATCGGCGAACTGCCCGGTCAGGCACAGGTCGTTGACGTAGCCCGAATCGAGGTGGACGCCACCGCGCAGCTCGCATCGGCTCACCGTCCCCTCCTGCTTCATGAGCGTGCGCATGAGCTGCGGCGCCTGGATCGGGATGCGGCCCTTCGAGCCGTGGGTCAGGTAGAAGTGCGGGCAGTGGTGGCGGCGCGGCTTCGAGTAGCCGAGCGGCATCCCGCGCCGCCCGACGTGGACGGCCATCGGCTCCGGGCTGCCGGCGAAGCGCTTCTCGGCGATGACGCAGCGGCCGGGCTCGCAGTCCTTGTCGTTGTGGCAGCAGGCGCGGGCGGGGCCGATGCCCTCGACCGCCCATAGCTCCCAGCACGGGCGGCGCAGGATGAACGCCGGGCAGCGAGAGCGGCTGGTGAGGTCGCAGGTCTCGACCTCCCAGCACATCGTGCGCCGGTCGTCCGTCCGCCGGTCGGGCGCGAACGGGTCGGCGGCCTGGCGCCGATCGGTGCCGCTGCGACGCTCCGTCTTGATGATCATCGGGCTCGGGGGTCCCTCCTCGGCCCGAGTGTAGCGGCTGGTTCGCACGGTGCGCCCGATCCTGCGGTGCGCACCAGCACCTCGCGCCGCCCGCGGAACACGTCGCGGCGCACGGTCGGAGGGCGGGCGAGGATCGGCTGGGCGGCGCGAGCGGTCTAGCGCAGGAACTGGCTGAGCCGTTCCTCCATGACCTCCTGCGGCATGTAGCCGACGAGGCGGGCAGCCTCCTGGCCGTCCTTGAACACGATGAGCGTCGGGATGCTGAAGATGCTGTAGCGCATCGCCAGCTGCTGGTTCTCGTCGGTGTTCACCTTGGCGACCGCCAGCTTCTCGGCGTGCTTCTCGCCGATGCTCTCGACGACGGGGGAGACGAGGCGGCAGGGACCGCACCACGGGGCCCAGAAGTCGACGAGCACCGGCTTCTCGGCGTTGAGGACCTCCGACTCGAATGTCGATTCGTCGACGGTGATCGGAGCGATGGTGGCCATCGTGATTGGGTGCGCCTCCAGGTTGCGAGATCGGGCACGGAATGAGTTCGGGGCCATGCTAGCACCGGGCTCGCGCACGTTCCCGCCGCTACGGCGCCGCCGACGGAGCCTCGCTCGGGGGCGGCAGGGTCGGCACCGGCGTCGGCGTAGGCGTGGGCGGTGGCGGCGGGGTGGGCGTCGGCACCGGCGTCGGCGATGGGGACGGCGGCGGGGTCGGCCCGGTGCTGACCACGAGGTCGACCTGGCTGCCGCGCTGGACGTCGACGCCCTCGGCCGGGTCGCTGCGGATGACCGAGCCCTCGGGGATCGTCGGGTCCGACTCGCGCTCGACCGAGCCGAGGCTCAGGCCCACGTCATCGAGCGTCCGGGTCGCCTGCTCGAGCGTCTGGCCGCGCAGGCGCGGGACCTCGACCGTCTCGGCGCCGCTCGACACGACCATGATCACCGTGCTGCCCTCGGGGGCCTCGGTGGCCGGCTCGCAGCGGATGACCCGCCCCTCCTCGACGTCCTCGGACGGCTCCTCTTCCTCGTCGGGGACGAAGCCGGCGTATCTGAGGTCGGCGCGCACCGATGCCGCGGTTCGGCCCTCGCAGTCCGGAACGTCGACGAGGGCGGCCGAGGGGGTCGGCGTCGGCTCCGCGCTGCCACCGAGCAGGTTGGCCCCGAGGAAGCCGATCGCGCCGAGCAGGGCGACGGCGAGGAGGGCGAGGAGCCACATCCACCATGGCTGGCCGCCCTCGCGGTCGCGATCGCGGGGATAGGTGTCGACGCGACGTGGCGGCGGCGCGACCGGCACGCGGTCCGCGGGACGCGTGACGCGCGGCGGAACGTAGACGGTGGGCTCGCCGGAGGGCGGCGTGCTCGCCGCCGCGGCACCGGCACCAGCGGCGGCACCGGCGGCCGCAGCCGCCGCGGTCGCGGGTCCGGCCGCGTCCGGGGTGCGGCGCCAGACGCGGAGTGCCTCGGCGAAGGCGCCGGCATCGGGGAAGCGGTCCTCGGGCTCGCGCGCCAGGGCGCGCATGATGATGCGCTCGAGTCCCGGCGCGACCGGGACGCCCGTGGCCGAGGGCGGCAGCGGGTCCTCGTTCAGGCGGCGCAGCGCGACGGCCGCGGCCGAGTCCCCCTCGAACGGCCGCTTCCCGGTGAGCATCTCGTACAGGACGATGCCGAGGGCATAGACGTCCGAGGCACCGGTGACCTCGTCGCCGCGAGCCTGCTCGGGGCTGAAGTAGTGGACCGAGCCGAGCGTCGTGCCGGTGACCGTCATCGAGGCCTCGGCCACGGCCCGCGCGATGCCGAAGTCGGTGACCTTCACGTCGCCGTCATCGGTGATGAGGATGTTCCCCGGCTTCACGTCGCGGTGGACGATCCCCTTGCGATGCGCGACCTCGAGCGCGCTCGCCACGCCGATGGCGATGCGGACGGCGTCGTCGGTCGAGACGGTGCCCCGCTCGCGGAGGACGGCGGACAGGTCACGGCCCTCGACGAGCTCCATGACGATGTACTGGTCGCCATCGGCTCCGTCGGTGCCGTAGTCGTAGACGTTGACGATGTTCGGGTGCGACAGCCCGGCGGCGGCACGGGCCTCCTGCTTGAAGCGGGCGGCGAAGCCGGGATCGGTGCTGAACTGCGGTCGGAGGAGCTTGACGGCGACCTCGCGGTCGAGCTGCTCGTCGACGGCGCGCCAGATCGTGGCCATGCCGCCATCGCCGAGGGGCGCGATGAGCCGATAGCGACCGCTGATCAGGCGCCCGATCATCTCCATCGCGCTCTCTCCCTACTCGGACCCCGGGACGCGCCCCGGGCGGGAACGAAGCTCAGTCTCGCAGGTCCAGGCTGCGGATGTAGGCGCGGAACTCGTCCGCGTACTCCGACTCGAGGGCCACCGCCACGTTGGCCTTCAGCCACCCGAGCCGCGTGCCGGCGTCGTGCCGCACGCCCTCGAACTGGTACCCGAAGACGGGCTGCTCCTGGATCAGGCCGCGGATCGCATCGGTCAGCTGGATCTCGCCGCCCGCGCCGCGCGGGGTCTGCTCGAGGACGTCGAAGATCTTCGGGGTCAGCACGTATCGGCCCAGCACTGCGAGGTCGGATGGTGCCTCTTCGACGCTCGGCTTCTCGATGAGGTTACGGATCTCGACCAGCCGCCCCTCCTCGTGGAGCGGTTCGACGATCCCGTAGCGCGAGACCTCGGACCGATCGACGCGCTGCACGGCGACCACCGAGCCACGGTGCGCGATGTGCGCGTCGATGAGCTGCTTCGTGACCGGCGGGCCGTTCGGGTTGAGCATGACGTCGTCCGAGAGCAAGACGGCGAAGGGCTCCTCGCCGACGAGATCCTTGGCCATGAGCACCGCGTGGCCGAGGCCGAGCTGCTCGCGCTGGTGGACGAACGCCACCGTGCCGAACTCGCTGATGCGGCGGATCGTGCGCAGCATCTCGATGTCGCCGCGCTCCTCGAGCCAGCGCTCGAGGGCGGAGTGGGAGTCGAAGTGGTCCTCGATCGCCGATCGGCCGGTGGCGATGACGATGATGATCTGCTCGATCCCGGAGGCGACGGCCTCCTCCACCGCGTACTGGATGATCGGCCGATCCACCAGCGGCAGCATTTCCTTGGGGATCGCCTTGGTCGCAGGGAGGTGGCGAGTGCCGAATCCTGCGGCGGGCAGGACGGCCTTTCGGACGCGCACGGTGATCAGCGAGCTCCTTTTAGGTTGCGGTACGGACGGGTGTCGACGGGTCGGTCGTCGCGGGCGCGGGATCGTCGATCGAGCGCGCGGCGCCGCCGCGAAGCGGTCATCACGGGGGAGGCCAGTCTACCAAACCGATGCGCCGGCCACCGTTCCGGCCCAGGTCCCTGCTCTGCCGGACGCCCGGATTCGGGCACTCCGTCACCCACTCGTACGCGCGACGGTACAATCGCGCCGCCGATGATCAAGTCACTGATCCGCACCTTCAAGGGCCCCAGCCGCGATCCGCGGATGGCCTACATCAGCCGGCCGCTGCCGCGCTATCTGCCCGACGAGCAGGTCCTCGAGGCGCTCGACATCGCCCTCGCCGCCAACCCCGATCCGGCGTACCTGCCCGAGACCCTGCCGCCCGCGCTGCGCCAGGTGACCGGCAGGGACTACCAGGTCCTCGACCGATCGGTGCGGGACGTGACCAGCGCGTTCACGAAGACCCAGGTCATGATCCGCGACGGCGACGTCGGTCACTGGCCCGGCTACGACGCGATGTCGTACCCGCTCCTCACGCCGTCGGAGAAGGCCAGGGAGACCCTCGCCGCCATCGTGGCCGCCGATCGGCCGGCCGGCGAGGAGCCGCCGCCCGCCCGCAGGCCCGGCTGGGAACCGCCCCCGCCCCCGGAGCGTCGCTGATGGGCCGCCAGAACGTCCCGCGCGACCAGTGGCTCGAGCTCGGCTACGAGTGCCCGCACTGCGGTGAGCAGCTCACCGAGGCGAACGTCTACGCCTGGCGCCCCGTCCCCGAGGACCCGAAGCTGCTCCTCATCTACTGCCCCGACTGCGGCGACCGGGTCGAGATCAACCACGTCTAGCCCGGGCCGTCGGCGCCTCACCGATCCATCGGTGAACCGCGGTCGGTCGTGGCAGCAGGATGGGGGTTGGTGCCCCCAACGGGATTCGAACCCGTGATCTCCACCTTGAAAGGGTGGCGTCCTAGGCCTCTAGACGATGGGGGCGCAGCGACCGCGCGGCCATCGTACCAGCGCGCGGCGCATCGGCTCCGCGGCGGTCAGTTCAGGACGAAGAGCAGCAGCAGGATGAGGAGCCCGGCGGCCGAGACGGCCGCGACGAGGGCCATGATGCCGCCGCCGATGGCGATGAGGATCGACGACCCGGTCTCGTGACGGCGCGCCGCCCGCCCGGCCCAGGTCCAGGCCTGCTGGAACAGGAACAGGCCGACCAGAGTGCCGATGATGCCCGCCACGAACATGGCGAGGATCGACTGGCCCGAGTCGTTGCCGATGACGGCCAGCGCCACCAGCCCGCCGGCCACGATGAGCGCGACGATGCCGATGACGGCGTTGCGCAGGAGCGGATGCATCGGGCGGCATTCTACCGGGCGCCGGTGGCGGTCCCGGCGCGGCGGTCACGGGCCGGACCGTCCAAGCGATCGGCGGTACGCATCTTGCTTCGCCTGCCCCCTGGGGATGACTGCCCTCACCAAGCACGCAGCACCAGGGAGGCGCCAGGTGGCCGACCGAAGCGACGTCGACCAGTCGGGCACCGCCGACGAGGGGAACATGAGCGTCCGCGAGGCGGGGCGCAAGGGAGGCCGCACCACCCGCGCGCGGTACGGTCCCGAGTTCTTTCAGGAGATCGGCGCGAAGGGCGGCAAGGCCGTCAGCGAGCGCTACTCGAACGAGCACTTCCGCGAGATCGGACGGAAGGGTGGCCGTCGGGTGGCCGAGCTCATCGCCCGCGCGAAGGAGGTCGACGAGCGGGAGGGTCAGCGCGAGTAGCGCTCCTCCTTCCACGGATCGGCCTCGTTGTGGTAGCCGTTGCGCTCCCAGAACCCGGGCTGGTCGACGGCGCTGAACTCGACGCCGCGCAGCCATTTCGCGCTCTTCCAGAAGTACGTCCCCGGCACGATCGCGCGCAGCGGATAGCCGTGATCGGCGGTGAGCGGCTCGCCGTCGTACGACCAGGCCAGCAGGCACTCGGGGCGCATCGCCGTGTCGAGCGGGACGTTGGCGGTGTAGCCGCCCTCGGAGTGGAAGATGACGAACCGCGCGGCGGGGGTCGGGCTCGCGACCTCGGCGATGTGGCGGAAGCCGACGCCCTCCCACCGGGTGTCGAGCTTCGACCAGCGCGTCACGCAGTGGATGTCGAGCGTCTGCTCGTGGACCGGCAGGTTGCGGAGCTCCGCCCAGCGCAGCTCGAACGGCTGGGTGACCTCGCCAAACACCCGGAACGTCCAGCCCGACAGGTCGCCGTAGTCGGGCACCCGCCCGAAATGGAGGACGGGGAACTTGTCGGTCAGCACCTGGCCCGGCGGAATCCGCTCGGCGAGCTCGGCCGGGACGCTGCGGCGCTGCCAGGGGAAGACCATGGCCGCAGCATCGGCGCTGCCAGCGCCTCGGTCAAGCCTCGAACCCCGGTCGAGCCTCGAACCCCGGTCGAGCCTCGAGCGTCGGCGTCCTAGACTCCGAGCCGATGGCCACGCCCGATCCGTCGAGCCCGTTCGCCGACCTCGCCGCCACCGCCGCGGCGGTCGGCGCCACGCGCAGCAAGAACGCGAAGCGCGACCTCCTCGCCGCGTACCTGCGCTCGTTGCCCGCCGCGGACCTGGCGCCGGCGGTCGTGTTCTTCGCCGGGCGGCCGCTGCTCGACCCGACCGCCAAGCTCGGAACGGGCTGGGTCCAGCAGGGCGCGGCCCTGGCCCGCGCAACCGGCGCCGAGGAGGAGAAGCTGCGCGCCGCGTACCTGCGCCACTCGGACTTCGGTGACGCGGCGGCGGAGCTCGTGGGCGATCGGCCCCGCCCGGAGCCGCCGCTGACGATCGCCGACGTGGTGGCCGCCTTCGCGTCCGTTGCCGGGGCCTCATCCGCGGACGAGCGCGTGAGGCGCATGGCCGACCCCTTCGGCCGAGCCGATGCCGAGGAGGCGCGGATGATCGGGCGCATCGTGTCGCGCGAGACCCGCATCGGCCTGCGGGAGGGGCTGCTCGAGGAGGCCGTGGCGGCGGCATTCGAGGCGAGCCTGGACGACGTGCGACGGGCGCACATGCTGACCGGGGAGATCGGCGAGACGGCGGTCCTCGCGCGCGAGGGATGGCTGTCGGAAGCGGCGCTCCATGTCGGCCGGCCGATCCGCTTCATGCTCGCCTCCCCGGTGGCCGATGCGGGCGAGGTCATGCGCCGCGTCGGCGACGAGGCCTGGATCGAGGACAAGTACGACGGCATCCGCGCCCAGCTCCACCTGACGGCCGATGGCGCCGCCCGCCTGTTCAGCCGCGACCTCAACGACGTCACCCGCTCGTTCCCCGAGGTCGTCGAGGCGGCCGCCGGTCTCGCGGACGAGGCGCCGCTGGTCATCGATGGCGAGCTCGTGCCGTGGCGCGAGGGATCGGTCCTCGACTTCGCGTCGCTCCAGACGCGGCTCGGCCGGGTGCGGCCGAGCGCGGAGCTGCTGGCCGAGGTGCCGGTCGTGCTCGTCGCCTTCGACCTGCTCCATCGCGCCGGGACCGACCTGCTCGAGCGACCGCTGCGCGAGCGCCGCGCCGCGCTCCAGGGCCTGGACCTGCCCGAGCGATCCGGCGAGCGGATGCTCCTCTCGCACCTCGACACCGCGCGCTCCGCGGCCGAGGTCGACGCCGCGTTCGACGACGCGCGGGATCGGCGCAACGAGGGGCTCATGGTCAAGGACCCCGGCTCGACGTACGAGCCGGGTCGCCGCGGCCTCGGCTGGCTGAAGCTGAAGAAGGCGCTGGCGACCCTGGACTGCGTCGTCGTCGGGGTCGAGTGGGGCCACGGCAAGCGCCGCGGGGTCCTCTCCGACTACACGTTCGCCGTGCGCGAGACCGATGCGCCCGACGCCCGCCTGCTCACCATCGGAAAGGCCTACACCGGCCTGACCGATGCGGAGATCGCCGAGATGACCGAGCGCTTCACGGCCATCACCCTCGAGGACTTCGGCCGCTACCGCACCGTCGTCCCCGAGGTGGTCGTCGAGATCGCCTTCGACCGGATCATGCGCTCCGGCCGCCACCGCTCGGGGTTCGCGATGCGCTTCCCGCGCATCGTGCGCATCCGCGACGACAAGACGCCCGCCGAGATCGACACGCTGGCCACGGTCGAGGCGCTGTTCGGGGAGCAGGCATCCGGCCGCATCCTCCTCGCCACGGGGACGGCCGGCGAGACGGAGCGGATCGCGGCAAGCGGCGGCGGAGCCGGCGCCGAGGGCTGACGGAGGGCGGCGCGCGACGAGTACGATGCGGCGCCATGAACGAGCCGCCCTCCCTCATCCCATGAGCGCCTTCGGCATCGACGGCTTCACCGCGCCGCGCGAGGTGGCCGTCGACGTCTACACCGATACGTACCGGATCTCCGGCACGGTGCGCACCCCGTTCTCGCGAGTGGCCGAGATCCTCAACCAGCTGCCGGCCGGCCACCTGCCGATCGAGCGCGCCACGCTGAGCGAGCATGCCGACGAATCGAGCCCGATCTCCGCGCCCTCGGCGCTCATCGCGCTCGACGAGATCCTCCTCATGGTTGCGCCCCAGCTCGAGGGCGAGGGTCGCTCCGACATGCGGATCGAGAAGCGGCCGGTGCGGGCGCTCCTCGCCATCCCGCCGTTCCGGGTGACCGGCCTGGTCCACGTCCCGATCGGCTCGCGGCCGGTGGACGGCCTGCTCAACGCCCACGATCGGTTCCTGCCGATGACGGAGGTCACGCTGACCTCGGCCCGCTACCCGCAGCTCGATCGCTCGGCCGTGGCGGTCGCGATGCGCCGCGATCGGGCGCACGTGCTCCTCGTCGTCGACGACGAGCGCCCGGATCAGCTCCTGTCCGACGTGCTCGACGAGCAGACGGCCGAGCGCTGGCTCCGCCCGCGCGAGGAAGGGTAAGGAGCGCTAGGAAGCGGGGGCCGCCGGGGCGCGACGGCCGCTGGCCGACTGATGCTCGGCGGCGTCGAGGATCGCCTCGAGCAGCTGCGCGCCGACCGCCGTGTCGAGGCGCTTCACGCGGCCGATCGAGTTCGCCCACCACGGGGCGTTGTCGGAGGTCAGGATCTCGTCGGACGGCTCCTCGAGGACGAGCTTCGAGCGACGCAGCGGGAAGGCGATCGTGCCGCGCAGCGGCAGCTCGCCGAAGCCGTGGTCGGCCGCCCAGTGCGCGACGCCATCGGCCAGGGCGACGACGTCGAAGCTCGGGTTCGTCCGGCACCGGATCCAGCCGCGCCGGCCGGCGTCGAACTCCCAGGTCTTGCCGCGCACCCGGTAGCGGCCGTCCCAGCTCCGGGCGGTGAGGACGCGCACGCCACCGGGGCCGACGAGGATGCCGTCGAGACGGAGCGTGTCGCGGATCGGCAGGCGGGGCGCGACGACGAGGGTGTAGCTGTCGTCGAACGCGCTCGACAGCCGCTCGACGAGCGCGCCGGTCAGCTCGCGCGTCCGGTTAGGTCGCAGGACGCGGATGAGCCAGGCGGCGCCGATCCCGAGGCCGATGGCGCCGACGGCGGCGAAGGCCGCACCGGCACCGGTCCCGGCGCCGACGCCGAGGACGGCCAGCGCGCTCGACACCGCACCGGTGACGAGCATGCCGGTCGCCAGCAGCATCGTCCGCCGCCGCTCGGCGGCTCCGAGGGCGCTCGGCCGGATCACGCGCATCGGTCGGTCCGATGGTCGGCTAGGCTGGCCGCATGCCGATGACGATCCTCGCCACCATCGACCCGGCCTCGAGCCGCGTGCGGGCGACCGACAGCCGTGGCCACAGCGTGGCGATGGACACCTCGCCGCCGATCGGCGAGGACACGGCTCCGGGACCGAAGGAGCTCGTCCTCGCCGCGCTCGCCGGCTGCGGCGCGATGGACGTCGCCAGCCTGCTCCGCAAGAAGCGGCAGTCGGCGACCGCGTACGAGGTCGCGGTGAGCGCCGAATCGGCCGAGGAGCACCCGCGGGTGTTCACGTCGATCACGGTCGAGCATCGGGTCATGGGCGCCGTCGAGCCCGAGGCGCTGCGGCGATCGGTGGAGCTGTCGTCGACGCGCTACTGCCCGGTCAGCGCGATGCTCTCGGCGTCGGTGCGCATCGAGCACTGGTACCGCCTCACGGGGGCCGATGGTCGCGAGCAGCACGCGCTGGTGGCCGTCACCGGACCGGAGGGCAGCCAGGTCCTGTAGGCGCGGCCGATGCGTCACGAGGCGGTGCGCAGCTCCTGCGCTCCATCGAGCGCCTCGGCCACGGCGCCGCGGAAGGCGTCGAGGTCGAACGGCTTGGCGACGACGGGGCCGATCGGCTCGAGCTCGGCCAGCCGCTCGCGGCTGGCGGCCGACACGATGACGGCCGGGATGCCCGGCCAGGCGGTCTGCAGCAGCTCGGTGATGTCGCCGCCGTCGCCGTCGGGAAGCATGACGTCGACGACGAGCAGGTGCGGCAGGGAAAGGTCCATGAGGTCGCCGAGCTCGACGATGCGGGCGCAGGTCACCACGGCGAAGCCCATCTCACGAAGGACGTCCGCCTCGAGCGCGGCGATGTCGGGGTCGTCCTCGAGGACGTAGGCACGAAGCATGGGGTCGGTGGGCTGAACCATCGGGCGGAGTCTGGCGCAGTCGGTGGCCATGGTCCATGACCTATGCGCGTGGTACTTCCGGGGGACCTTCCTCCCGGTGGGGTGCGGTTGCGGGGCCGGTGTACCATCGGCGTCCGCGTGCGGTTTCGTCGCAGGGCACGGCGGCGATCGCGGGCGTCCGAAGAGGAGCAGACACGTCCAATGGCGCGATCGATGTGGCGGGGCGCGATCCAGTTCGGGCTCGTCACCATCCCGGTGAAGCTCTACCTGGCCACCGAGCAGGGAGGCATCGGCTTCAACCTGCTCCATGCCAGCTGCCTGAACCGGATCCAGATGAAGATCTACTGCCCGTACCACGACGAGGTCGTTCCGCGCTCCGAGACGGTGCGTGGCTACGAGTACGCGAAGGGCAAGTACGTCGTCGTGACCGAGGAGGACCTCGACTCCATCCCGCTCAAGACGATGCGGGCCATCGAGATCGAGCAGTTCATCAACGCCGATCGCGACAACGGCGGCACCGAGTTCGTGAAGCAGGCGTACTACCTCGAGCCGGAGCAGGTCGGCGCCAAGGCGTTCTACCTGCTGAAGACCGTCCTCGCCGAGCAGAGCAAGACGGCGATCGCGAAGATCGTGCTCAAGGATCGCGAGCAGCTCGCCGCGCTCAACCCGTTCAGCAAGACGCTGCTCCTCACCACGCTCCACTGGCCGGATGAGGTGCGCTCCACCGAGGAGCTGTACCTGCCCGAGGACCAGATCGAGATCAAGCCGTCCGAGAAGAAGATGGCCGAGCAGCTCGTGGCGTCGATGACCGGCGAGTTCAACCCCGCCGAGTACCGCGACAACTACCGCGAGGCGCTCATGGCGGTGATCGAGCGCAAGGTCGCCGGCGAGAAGCCCGAGCCCGCCGCGAAGGCCGAGCCGACGAACATCACCGACCTCATGGCCGCCCTCGAGGCCTCGGTCGCCGCGGCCCGCCAGGAGCGCCGGGCGGGCAAGAAGGCCGAAGCATCGGCCGATGCGGAGGCGGAGGCCGCCGAGAAGCCGAAGCGGCGCCGGAAGACCGCCTGACGCGGGTCGTGCCGCGCGAGCAGCTTCCGCTCTCGATCGAGGTCGGCGCCGAGACCGCCGGGGACCCGGCCGCCGATCGTCTCCCGGCGCGCGTGGCGCCGATGCATCCGTCGCCCGGCTTCGCGCCGTTCGACGACGACGAGTACCTGTTCGAGCCGTGGTGGCCCGGCGTCCGGGCGCTGGCCTGGGTCGAGGATGGCGCGCTGACCCGACTCCAGGCCGAGGGACTGGCCGATGCGCTCGCCGCCTTCGGCGAGCTCGCCGAGGAGCTGCCCGAGCGGCTCATGGAGGACGGCGTCGTCCTCGACGGCTGGCTGCTCGCCCTCGACGAGGGCGGCTGGCTCGACGCGGAGCTGCTCCGCCGTCGCCTGGCCGGTGATCGCCGAGCCGGCCGTCCGGCGTTCGTCGCCACCGATCTCCTCTACGCCGAGCGCGCTCCGTGGACGCGGCGTCCGTTCGCCGCGCGCCGCCAGCACCTCGAGGCGGTCCTCCGCGACGGCGACCGATGCGTCGTGTCGCACGCCCTGCGGGGCGAGGGCACGCTCCTCGCCGAGGCGCTCGCGCGCTTCGGGCTCGAGGCCATCTCGGCCCGCAACCTCGAGGCGCGGTACCGCGCCGGGCCGGCCGGCGACGCCTGGCTGCGGGTGCCGGTGGCCCCGACGCTGCGGCCCGAACGGCCGCGCCTGGCGTTGATCCAGAAGCTGCCGTTCGACGACTCGGCCGCCGCGGGCTAGGGCAACGTCCGCTCCAGCGCCCAGGGGAACGGCGGCCGCGTGAACAGGCGCTCGGCCTCCATGACGAGCTCGTCGCGCGGGTAGCGCCGGAAGGTGGCGATGTCCCACGTCGCGACCGGCACGTCGGGAATGACGTCTGGTGAGGTGAACGGCCTGCCCCGCACGACCTCGCCGATGCGCTGCGCCCGCGCCGCGGCCGCCTCGTCGCCGCGGTGGCGGTGGAGGATCGTCGCGATCTCCCACGTCAGCAGGTCGTCGGGCTGGGCCGCGATCGCGGCGGCCAGCGCGGCATCGGCCGCATCGGCCTCACCGAGCATGGCGTGGGCCAGGGCGCGGACGGCGGGATCGGTCAGGGCGTCGGGCCGGATCGGGTGGTCGAGCTTCCACCAGGCCAGGAGCTGGTTGAGGTCGTCGAGCTCGGCCACCTCGTCGGCCGGCCGGATGTCCGGCTCGTCGGGCTCCCAGCGCACCGGGCGCGGCCACGGGTCGGCGAAGGCGGTGAGCCGGTTCGTGAGCAGCGAGCGCAGGTAGGCGGCATCGGCCGACTCGGTCCAGCCGATGCGGTCGAGGATGCGCGCGGCGTTGTACGGGTGCGGCTCGCCGAACGGCGTCGTCACCACCGCCCGCTCGGCCGCCGCGGCAGCGCACTCGAGGTCGCCGGCCGCCTCGCACAGCAGGGCGAGGTTCGTCCACGAGGCGGCGTCGCCCGGGTTGAGGCCGGTCGCCCCGCGCGCCGCCTCCCGGGCGAGCTCGCGGTCGCCGACGACGTCGGCCGCCACGGCGAGCGCCTTCGGGCCGGCCGGGTGCCACGGGTCGATCGCCACGGAGCGCTCGAACCACTCGGTCGCCGGGCCCCAGTCGTCGGCCAGCACCGCATCGATCCCCGCCCGGTAGGCGACCCCGCCGGCGTCCGAGGTCACCATCCCGGCCGCGAGGACGGCGCCCGCGACGAGGCCACCCGACGCGAGCGCGAGGCGCGGCGCGGGGCGTGCCGGAAGCCGGGTCCAGCGCACGACGCCGGCATCGGTCAGCGCCAGGGCGACGAGCCCGATGGCGAGGAGGCTGAAGTTCGGCTCGAACGTGACGTCCTCGAACAGGCTGCCGATGCCGATCCCGAGGAGGACGAACGCCGCCTGCCGCCCGACGCGGGTGCGGGAGCGCCATGGCCCGGCGACCCAGACGAGGGTGGCGACGAGGGCGATGCCGGCCAGCAGGCCGAGGATCCCCGCGTCGCCGAGCACGCCGAGCGGCAGGTTGTGGGAGTG
The DNA here is from genome assembly GCA_036262075.1 of Candidatus Limnocylindria bacterium. Lineage (GTDB taxonomy): Bacteria > Chloroflexota > Limnocylindria > QHBO01 > QHBO01 > JACDBZ01. The sequence continues at coordinate 184,924 of DATAJO010000034.1, read as the reverse complement.
CGGCTGGCGGACCGGGAAGCTGAAGTCCGGCGCGGCCGCCTGCCGGGCGATCGGCATGAACCCGGGACCGATCCCGAGCAGCGGATCGGTGGCCCAGGCGGTCAGCGTGTCGCGCCACAGGCTGACCCGGTACAGGAGCGAGGTGACGGCGAGCAGCCGCGGCAGGGCGACCGCGACGACGATGCCCGCCACGACGACGGTACCGACCGCGTACAGCAGCCCGGCCGGCGTGAGCCGCAGCCGCGAGCGCAGGACCCGGCGGCGGCGCCACAGCCACGGCACGCCGGCGACGAGGACCGTCACGCCGATCGCCAGCCACGCCGACCGGGAGCCGGACAGGACGGTGAGCGGCACGCCGACGACGACGAGGCCGGTGCGGATGAGCCGCCGCCAGCCCGGATGCTCGATGAGGCCGGCGAGCGCCCAGGCCGGCCAGATGACGAACGGCGGCACCGCCACCGATCCGAACGGCGTGCCCTCGCCGCCCAGGCGCAGCGGCGGCACGCCGGGCCCGCCGGCGAGGACCCACTCGACGCGGCGCACGAGGAGCGAGACGAGGGTCGGGATCGAGAGGAGCAGCACCGAGCCGCCGGCGATGGCGCCGACCCACGACGGGTGGCGACGGATCGCGATCAGCGCGGCGGGCAGCATGAGGGCGTAGCCCGCGACGGCGGCCATGGCGCGCAGGCTCATGCCGACGTTCATGGCCGAGGCCGTGGCCAGCGCGAAGCATGCGACGAGGGCCAGGACCGGCAGGTCGACCGGCGTGCGCGCGACCTCGATCCGCCCGCGCCAGGCGAGGAGGACGACGCCGACCACGGTCCCGACGCCGACCAGGTGGAGGGCGAGCTGGAGCCGCGGGTCCCACAGCGCGGAGTCCCAGCCGAGGCCGCCGAAGCAGGCGAGGCCCGCGCCGAGGGCCAGCCACTCGAGCGCCGACCGCTCCGCAACCCACCCCCGCACGCCGCCGCTCACGTCGCCCCGATGAGCTCGAGCGCGTGCGCGAGCTTCGACCGATGCTCCGCTCCGAGGTCCGGCCGGGCGGCGAGCGCCGCCGCGATCTCGGCCAGCGTGGCCTCGGCCTCCGGCCCGTCGCCGCCGAGCTCGACCTCGACCACGGCGAACGTGCCGTGCTCGGCGCCGGCGTGGACGACGGTGACGGTGTCGAGCGACAGCGTCGCGATCCGTCGCCCGTCGACCAGCACGGGCCGCTCGGTCCGGACCTGGCGCAGGGTCAGGCGCTCCTCGAGCGGGGCTCCGCGCCGCAGCCGGCCGACGAGGTCACGCGCCTCGGACGGCGGCCACTCGGCGGGATCCCACGCCGCCGTGGCCGGGCCCTCGAGCTCCGGGCGGCGGTGGATCGTCCCGTCGCCGACCGGCTCGCGCGGCCCCTTGAGCGAGACGACGTGGCCCTGGCCGCGGGTCCGCAGCCGGCACGCCCAGCGTTCGGCGGCGAGATCGCCGGCCCCGGTGTCGAGGTACGTGTCGACCTCGTCGAACGTGCGGCCCGGCCCGAGCGTCGCCGGCCCGAGACGCGGCACCTCCGCCAGCTCCTCCAGTGCGCCGGGATCGGTGGCTCGGAACCGGGCCTCGACCTCAGTCGCCATAGCGGGCGGCGGCGGCGCGCACGGTCGCCGCGATGGCGTCGCGCAGCTCCGCCGGCTCGAGGACCTCGACCCCGTCGCCCCAGGACAGGATCCAGGGCCGGATCTCGACCGTCCCGGCCACGGTGACGGCGAGCTCGACCCCGCCCCCCTCGAGCTCCACCAGCTCCTGCGACCGGTGCCACACGGCCTCCCGCACGCGGTGCGCGATCGAGGCGTCGAAGCGCAGCCGGATCCGGACGGTGGGCGTGCCGTCCGAGGACCAGATGCCCCACGAGTTCGCGAGCCAGCGGTCGGGGTCGAAGTCGTCGGGGATCTCGTAGCGGTCGGTCGTCAGCGTCGCCGACCGGATGCGCTCGACCTTGTACGTGCGCATCGCCTCGGCCGGCTCGTCGAAGCCGATGAGGTACACGCTGCGCAGCGCCGCATCGGGCTCGAGGAAGTACGGCCGCACGCGCGTCCGCTTCGGTGGCGCGGTGCCCGGGTCGTAGTCGATCTCGACCACACGGCCCTCGGCCCAGCCGCGCGCGACCGCCGAGAACGTGCGGCTGAACGGCTCGTTCGGGTCGTGCTCGCCGACGGCGAGCATCGTGGCCGCCACGTGGCGGGCGATGGGCTGGGGCAGCGCATCGGCGAGCTTGGTGAACGCGCTGACGACGGCGGCGTCGTACTGGTCCGACCAGCGCGCGATGAGGCGGGACGCGAGGAACAGCACGATCGCCTCGGGCACGCTGAGGCGCAGCGGCGGCAGGAAGAACTTGCGGTCGATGCCGTACCGCCCGCGGCCGGCCTGGAACACCGGCACCCCCAGCTCCTCGTCGAGGGCGTTGATGTCGCGGTACACCGTCCGCGTCGTCATGCCGGTCAGGCGCGCGATCTCGGCCACCGGCACGCCGGCCTCGGTGCCGCCCTTCGAGTACAGGATCGAGGCGACGTTGAGCAGCCGGGCCAGGCGGTCCCGCTTGCGGCCGATGCGGTCGACCGCGCCCGCCTCGTCCCAGCCGCCCCAGTCGTCGTCCTCGAGGCGCTCGTCGCGCTCGCGGTCGTCGTCCGCGCTCATGGGTTCGGCCCGGTGGCGATCGGCCGCTCGGGATCGGATGACCAGTGGCTCCACGAGCCCTCGTACAGCCGTGCGCCGTCCACGCCGGCGAGCTCCAGGGCCAGGAGGTCATGGGTGGCCGTCAGCGACGAGCCGCAGTAGGCGACGACCGGCCGCGCGCCGGCGCCGAGGGCCGCGTACCGCTCGCGCAGGGCCTCGGCGGCCAGGAAGCGGCCGTCCGCACCGAGGTTGTCGGACCACGGCGCGCTGAGGGCGCCCGGGATGTGGCCGGCCCGCGGATCGACGGGCTCCGTCTCGCCGCGGTAGCGCTCGCCGGCACGGGCGTCGAGCAGCACCGGCTCGCCGCCGAGCATGCCGAGCACCTCGTGGGTGCCGACGACGTCGTCGCGTGGCTCGCCCGCGGTCCAGACCGCCGGCGGGTGGTCGGGCACCTCGGTCGTCAGCGGCAGCCCGGCCTGCGTCCAGGCGCCGATGCCGCCGTCGAGGACGGCGGCCTTCCCGGACCTGCCGTAATGGCGGTAGAGCCACCACAGCCGGGCGGCGATGCTGCCGCCGGCGTCGTCGTAGGCCACCACGGCGTGCTCGTCGCCGATGCCGCGCGAGCCCAGGACGCGCGCCAGCTTCTCGGCGCTCGGCACCGGATGGCGACCGGGACCCTCGCCCGGCGACGAGAGCTCGGTATCGGCGTCGACGAAGGTCGCGCCCGGCAGGTGGCCGGCGGCGTACAGCTCGCGGCCCGCCGGACCGGCGAGGGACCAGCGGGCGTCGACGACGCGGAGCGACGGGTGATCGAGGTGCTCACGGAGCCAGTCGACGCCGACGACCGGAGCGGGCAGTCGCAGCACGGAGCCGATGATAGCCGTGGCCGGCGCGGGCCCTACGGCGCGGCGCTCCCCGATGGGGCGGCGCTCGCATCCCCGCTGGTGCTGGCGCGGGCGCTGGCCGACGGCACGGGCGTCGGGGTCGGGGCCGCCTCGCCGGGCAGCGCCTCGATGATCGCGCGGTTCACCGTGTCGTCGACGCCGATGAGGAGGAACACGAACTCGCCGCTCGACCAGGTGTAGATCATCGTGCCGAGCGCGGTGGCGTTGTCCTCGGGGCGGACCCAGACGACATGACCGCCGACGCTGGCGCGCTCCCACGGCTCGGGGTCGAGGCCGGCGATGCCGACGTAGCGGCCGGCCGTGGCGAGGTGCGGCTCGAGGTCCTCGGTCGTGACAGGCTCGCCGTCGACGCGCATCGCGTACAGCGACGTCCGCGGCTGCTCGACGTAGGCGACGACGAGCGACGAGAACCGGTCGCCGATCTCGCCGTAGGCCAGGCCCACGTCGCCCGGCGTGAGCGCGAACTCCTCGGTGTCCGGCACGACGACGGGGACGCCGTTCACCTCGGTCGGGATGAGCCCGGTGAGCTCGGCGTCCGGCTCGTTCGTGTAGCGCGGCGTCGGCTCCGGAGACGGGGTGGGGACCGGCGTGACCTCGGGCGTCGGCGTCGCCGCCTCGCTCGGGGCGGCCGCGGTGGGCTGCGGCGTGGGGGACGTCGTGCTCGTGCCGCAGGCGGCGGCGGTCATGCTCACCGCGAGCGCCAGGATCCCGGAGGCAGCCGGGCGCAGCGAAGCGAGGCGAAGGGTCGTCACGGCCGCGGCATGATACCTCAGGCCGCTCCTCGCGCCTCCTCCCGCATCGCGTCCTCGGCGCGCCGCCGCCGTCCCGCATCGCCCGCGGCGCCGACCACGCGGCCGAGCGCATCGAGCACGTCCTGGCGGTACGTGGCGGGGTCGGTGCGCAGCTTCTCGAGCGCCTCGCGGCGCCCGAGGCGCCGCTCGCCGGCGGCCGTGACCGCGGCGTCGTAGGCGCGCGCCACGGCGATGACGTGGGACCCGGCGCGGCCGCGCGCCCGGGACAGGCGTCGCCGGCGCCGCAGGCCGTCGGTGCGCAGGCGGGCCTGGCCGATGACGAGCTCGCAGACGTCGGCGAGCGCCGGGATCTCGTGCAGCTCGGCGACGCTCGGCTCGTCGAGGGCGTGCAGTCGCGCGGCGAGCTCGATGGCGTGCCGATCGGCGGCCGGAAGGCCGAGCTCGGTCGAGATCGCCCCGGCCAGGCGCACGACCCGGTCGAGATGGCCGCCATCGGCGCCGTCGGCCGTCGCGATCGAGCGCGACACGACGAGCAGCGCGTCATGGAGGGCGTCGGGATCGCCGGCGCCGGCCGCGAGCATCGACGCCCGCTCGACGAGCTGGCCGACCGCCCGGCCGTCGTCCTCGTCGCGCACCGCCGCGGCCGCGAGCTCCTCGAGCGTGCCGCGCAGCTCGCCGACGTCCGGCGGCAGCTGGTCGCTGCGCACGACGCGGTCCTCGCCGGCGCGCTTGCCGTAGTACAGCGCCGCGTCGGCGATGGCGATCAGCCCGGCGCGGTCGTGGGCGTCGGCCGGCATGCCGGCCACGCCGACCGTGATCGTGACCGGCGACGGGTCGTCCTCGGTCAGGGCCGCCACCGCGGCGCGCAGCCGGTTCGCGGCCCGGGCGGCGCCGGCCACGGTCGCGCGCGGCAGGATGACCGCGAACTCGTCGCCGCCGTAGCGGAAGACCCGGTCGTCGCTGCGCGCCGCGCCGTAGATCGTGGTCGCGATGCGGTGGAGCAGCGCGTCGCCGGCGGGATGCCCGTATCGGTCGTTGTAGGCCTTGAAGTTGTCGAGGTCGCACATGAGGAGCGCGAGCCGGCCGTCCGGGCCGCGGTGGCCGGCCGGCAGCGCGCCGATCATCTCGGCCAGGTCGCGCTGGAAGGCGCCGTGGTTGGCGAGGCCGGTGAGCGCATCGGTCTCGGCGCGGAGGCTCACGGCGTGGTGGGTGTCGGCGTTGCGGAGCGCGATGCCGGCCTGGGCGGCGAAGAGCTGGATGAGCTCGAAGTCGCTCGTGCTGAAGGCGACCTCCGGTCCGCCGACGCGCGAGACGTTGAGCGAGCCGAGGACCTCGCCGTCGGCGATGAGCGGCACGACGACGACCGCCTCGGGATCGGCGGGCGTGCCCGGGATCTGGAGGGCGCGGGGATCGGCGAGGGCGTCGTTGGCCAGGATCGGCTGGCCGTGCTCGACGGCCCAGCCCATGAGGCCGCGCCCGAACGGGATGAGGTAGCGGCTCACCTCCTCCGCGTGCGACTCGCGGGTCAGGACGGGGACCATGAGGCGCTGCTGGTAGTCGGCGCGGTAGATCGACAGGTTGTCGTAGCTCACGACGTCGCGGAGGCCGTCGGCGATCGTCTCGAGCACGTCGTGCGGGTCGAGGGTCGAGACGAGCCGCTCGCTGACCTCCAGCAGCCGGCGCTGCGAGTCGGCGCGGCGGGCGAGCTCGGTCGACTGCGTCACGAGCTGCTCGTACGTGGCGGCGTTCGCCATGGCCTGGGCGGCGTAGCCGGCGAAGATCGTCATCGTCTGGAGGTCGCTCTCGGTGAACCGGTCGAAGCCGAGCTGGCTGAGGACGATGACGCCGACGGTCTGGCCCTCGTACAGCATCGGCACCACGAGCATCGACTCGGGCACGTCGTCGGTGCCCTCGATCGTCTCGCCACGCGGGTCGTCGAGGGCGTTGTTGATGAGCAGCGGCTCGCCGTGCTCGGCGACCCAGCCGGTGAAGCCCTCGCCGACCTCGACCCGCAGCAGCGCGGCCGGGTCCTCGGCGTGGGCGTCGATCATCTCGCGGGTGAAGGCGATCGGCTCGCAGATGCCCCGCTCGCCGCGGTCGTGGTGGACGCGGTAGATCCGGATGTCGTGGTAGTCGGCCAGCGTGCGCGCCTCGCTGACGATGGCCTCGGCGATGGCCCGCACGTCGGTGAGCCGATTCAGCCGCGTCGACAGCTCCTGGATCGAGCGCATGCGGGCCGCCGCATCGGATACCGATCGGTACAGGCGGGCGTTGCGCAGGGCGACGGCCGCCTGGTCGGCGAACGCCTGCGCCAGCTCGAGCTCCTCGGCCGGCCAGCTGCGGTCGCTGTCGTGGTAGAGCGCGAGGACGCCGATGGCGCGCCCGCCCTGGAGGAGCGGCACGATGGCCACGGTGCGAATGCCCTCGCGCTGGTACGCCTCGCGCATCGCGCCGATCGACGGGTCCGTGTCCGCCCGTCGCGCCCAGGTCGCCCGGGCCGCCCGCTGCGCCCGGAGGCCGATCGTGTCGGTGTCGGGGGTGAGTGCCCGGGTGGCGGCCAGGAACGCCTCGCTCAGGCTGCGGGTCACGAGCGGGACCGGGTGCGGGCTCTCGTCGAACAGCCACAGCCCGGCACGGTCGGCGCCGAACAGCGTCCGGGTGCGCTCGATGATGTCGGCCAGGACGCGATCGAGGTCGAGGTCGCCGACGAGCTCCTTCGTCACCTGGCCGAGCGCGCGGGTGCGGGCCAGCTGGCGTCGGGCGTGCTCGAGCAGGCGCGCCCCGGCGAGCGCCGTGGCGCACGCGGCCCGCAGCGAGGCGAGCATCTCCGGCGACCGATCGACCAGGCAGTCGCGGTCGACGACGAGGAGCCCCGCCTGGCCGCGGCGGGTGACGAGCTCGATCTCGAGGTCGGGTCCGGCATCGGCGACCGTGCCGGGCTCGCGCTCGGCGGGCGGCGGCTCGGTCCATCCGGCGTGGGCGGCGAGCTTCAGGACCTCGTCCTCGAGGCGGTAGACGGCGACTCGCTCGGCGTCGAGCTCGGTGCGCACGGCCTCGACGATGACGCGGGCCACGGCCATCGGCGCGGGCGTCGTCGACAGGCCCGAGGCGATGCGGCCGAAGATGCGGAGCTCGCCGCCCCGGATGCGGGCCTCGACGTCGGAGGCGGCGTGGGCGCCGGTCGAGGTCTCGACCAGCAGGTGCTCGACGTCGGAGCGGCGGAAGCGGCGGTCGCCGCGGGGGTTGATGCGGTACGCGGTCAGCCGGCCGGCATCGGTCCACTGGCGGATCGTGTTCGGGTGCACGCCGAGCAGCGCCGCCGCCTGGGCGACGCTCAGCAGGCCGCCATCGGCGTCCCCACGAGGCATCGATCGTCCTTTCGCGGGCTCCCCCGGATCCATCTGGAGCGAAATGGAGCTTCCGGTAGGTCCCGTGCAGCCGATGGTAGAAATGGTGGGATCGGCCAACGATGGCCCGATGGTCCGGGTCGGCCCATCCGACCGGCGGCTTGTCCTCGGCTGTTCGCGCCGGCGTTCCGGCTAGCGAAGGAAGGCGGAGAGGAAGGCGCCGATGCCCCCGACGACCACGAGGGCGGTGGCCATCCCGAGGCCGATGACCCCCGCCGCCGCCAGCCGCGGCCGGCGGCCGCCCAGCGTCCGCATCGCGTCGGGCAGGGCGAGGTTCGTGACCAGGTAGCCGCCCGGTGGCGGGTCGAGGCGCACGCGGCCGTCCTCGTCGCGGCGCGGGATGCCGACGACGAAGAGCCGATCGGTGACGTTGATCGTCCGCGTGATGGCGCGGGCACCGCGCGGCGTGCCGTGGCGCGCCGCGATGGCCGCGGCGGCCGAGGCGTGCGGCTCCTCGAGCTCCGCGACGCCGCCACGCCACACGCCGGGGATCGTGACGAGCGGCTCGGCGGCCTCGGCCGGGTCGATCGGGATCGAGCCGTCGTGGTCCCACAGGTCGAACGAGCGCGTCTCGCGCATGCGCTCCACGCTCCGCCAGCGGCCGCCGGCATGGACCTCGACGTCGCGATGGAAGGCGACGAGCCGCTCACCGTCGCCGAGCTCGAGCGGCTCGCGGCAGCGGATGCGCCCCGTGACCCGGACGGCGCGCAACGGCAGCGCATCGGCCTCCAGCAGCTCGCCGACGCGGACCTCCGGCGGCCCGGCCAGCCGGCGCCCGCGTCCCGGGCTGCCACCCGAGGCGCGGATGGCGACGTACGACGCGGCGGCGACGACGAGGCCGACGAGGACGAGGAGCGCGAAGGCGATTCCGGGCGGCATGGACGCGGGTCAGCCGGCCACGCCGATGTCCGCGACCCGGCCGCCGGTGACGCGCACGAGGTCGTCGGGCGCGATCGGGAAGCAGGCGTCCGGCAACCCGGCGGCGGCCCACACGACGTCGTAGCTCGTCAGGTCACGGTCGATGACTACCGCCAGCTGCTCCGGATGGCCGAACGGCGGAACGCCGCCGATGGCGTACGACGTCGCCTCGCGCGCCTCCTTGCCGGTGGCGCGCCGGACCTCGTGCGCGCCGAGCTCGCGGGCCAGCGCATCGGTGTCGGCCAGGTTGGCGCCCGAGACGAGGGCGAGGATCGGTGCCTCGTCGGCCATGAAGACGAGCGATTTCACGATCTGGGCGACGTCGCAGCCGATGGCGGCGGCGGCATCGGCGGCGGTTCGGGCGCCCTCGGGATAGTGGCGGACCTCGATCGTCAGGCCCGCCCGGGTGGCAGCCGCGGTCACGCGGTCGACGTTGGGGTGCATCGACCGATCATACGGGGCGTGCTAGGCTCGACGGACAACCCATCCAACGACAGGGGAGCGCTGGTGCGCTGAGAGTGCGGTCCGCATCGGGCGGAGCCGCAGACCCTCGAACCTGATCCGGGTCATGCCGGCGAAGGAAGTCGCAGCCACTCGTGCCACGGCGCGCTCCACGGGCCCCTCGGGCCCCGGAGGGCGCCGCTGTCGTTCCAGGGTCGAGCGCAGCTCACGAGGAGGCAGCACGTGAGAGTGGTGATCGTGGCGTCGGGTGAGCCGATGGCCGCCGATGCGGCATGGCTCGACGGCGCCGACCTCGTCGTCGCGGCCGACGGCGGCGGTGCCTGGCTCGACCGCCTCGGGCGACGGCCGGACCTGCTCGTCGGCGACCTCGACTCGATCGACGGGTCTCTCGTCGAGCGCCTCGCCGGGGCCGGGACCGAGGTCGAGCGCCATCCGACCGACAAGGAGGCCTCGGACACCGAGCTCGCCCTCCTCGCCGCGCGGTCGCGCGGCGCGACCGAGATCGTGCTCGTCGGGGCGCTCGCCGGGAATCGGCTCGACCACGAGCTGGCGAACCTCCTGCTCCTCGCCGATCCGGACCTCGCCGATGTCCCGGTCACCGCGGTGCGCGGCGGGACGACGGTCCGGGTCCTGCGCCCGGGAGCGCCGCTCGACCTCCAGGCCGAGGCCGGCGACCTCGTCACGCTCCTTCCCCTCGGCGGCGACGCGGGCGGCGTCACGACCGACGGCCTGCGCTGGCCGTTGACGGACGCGACGCTCCGGGTCGGCCGCTCGCGGGGCCTCTCGAACGAGGTCGTGGCACTGCCTGCATCGGTGTCGTTGGCCGACGGCCTCCTCCTCGTCATCCGAACCAGCAGTCACGGAGCCCACGCATGACCATCGCGCAATCGATCCGCGGATGGCGGGTCGTCGACATCGTCGTCGCCGCCGTCCTGTCCGTCGCCTTCGGCGTCGTGTTCGTCGCCTGGAACGCGTTGTGGGGGTTCACGACGCCGCTCTTCGCCGCCGTCCCGGCCGCCCAGGCGATCATCTACGGCGTCTGGCTGCTGCCCGGCGTGCTCGTCGGGCTCATCGTCCGCCGGCCGGGCGCGGCGCTGTTCGCCGGCATCCTGTCGGCCAGCGTCTCGGCCCTCATCGGCTCCCAGTGGGGGCTCGACACGATCGTCTCCGGGGCGCTCCAGGGTGGCGGCGCCGAGCTCGCCTTCGCGCTCGGCCTGTACCGGACCTGGAACCTGCCGACGGCGATCGGCGCCGCGCTGCTGTCGGGGGTCGGCGCGATCGTCCACGACATCGCGGTCTACTACGCGAACCTCGGCGTCGCGTACTGGATCGTGTACGGGGCCACGCTCCTCGTGAGCGCGGTCGTCATCGCCGGCATCGGTTCGTGGTACCTCCTCCGGCGGCTCGTGCCGACCGGCGTGCTCGCGCCGTTCGCGGCGGGCCGGGAGCAGCGCGAGGTCTGATGCGTCGCCGACAATGACCTGATGGCGACGGCGTCCGAAGAGGCACCACCGGCCTCGACCCACGCGGCCCGGGTCGAGGCTCGCGGCTGGGGCTACCGGCATGCCGGCCGTCGGGCCTGGGCCGTGCGGGGCGTCGACCTCGTCATCGAGCCGGGCGAGCGGGTCCTGCTGCTCGGTCCGTCCGGCGCGGGCAAGTCGACGCTGCTCCTCGCGCTCGCCGGGCTGCTCGACCCCAGCGGCGGCGGCGAGATGGAGGGCACGCTGCTCGTCGACGGCCGCGACGCCCGCGAGGCCCGCGACCGGAGCGGGATGCTGTTCCAGGACCCGGAGTCGCAGATCGTCATGGCCAGGGCGGGCGACGACGTCGCGTTCGGCCTGGAGAACCGATGCGTCCCGACGGACGCGATCTGGCCGCGGGTCGACGCCGCGCTCGCCGCCGTCGCCTTCCCGTACGGTCGCGACCGGCCGACCCACGCGCTCTCCGGTGGCGAGCAGCAGCGGTTGGCCCTGGCCGGCACGCTCGCGCTCAACCCGGGCCTGCTCCTCCTCGACGAGCCGACCGCCAACCTCGACCCCGACGGCGCCGCCGAGGTGCGGCGCGTCCTCGACCTCGCGCTCGAGCGGACCGGCGCGACGATGGTCCTCGTCGAGCACCGCGTCGACGAGGCGGTGGCGCTCGTCGACCGCGTCGTCGTCATCGAGGCCGGGGGCGGGGTCGTGGCCGACGGGACGCCGCGGGCCGTGTTCAGCGACCACGGCACCGAGCTCGCCGCGGCCGGCGTCTGGGTCCCGGACCACCCGCCGGCGGCGCCGGCCCGCCGCGACCCGCCGGCGTCGGCCGCGCTCGTCATCGCCGACCGCGCCACGTTCCGCTATCCGGGCGCCACGGTCGACGCGGTCGCCGATATCGACCTCCAGGTCCGATCGGCCGAGGCGTTCGCCATCGTCGGGCCGAACGGCAGCGGCAAGTCGACGCTGGCGCTGATGCTCGCCGGGCTCCTCGCGCCGAGCCGGGGCAGCGTGACGTCGGGCGAGGCGCTCCTCGCCGGCCACGGCCGCGAGCCGATCGCCACCTGGCCGGCGCGCGTGCTCGTGCGGCGCATCGGCACGGTGTTCCAGGACCCGGAGCACCAGTTCCTCGCCTCGTCGGTGCGCGAGGAGCTGCTCCTCGGCCCGCGGCGCGCCGGGCTGAGCGAGGCGGACGCCGCCCGCCGCGCGGACGAGCTGCTCGAGCGGCTCCATCTCGCCCCGCTCGCCGCGGCGAACCCGTACACGCTGTCGGGCGGGGAGAAGCGCCGCCTGTCGGTGGCCACCGCGCTGGCGACGGCGCCGGACCTGCTCGTGCTCGACGAGCCGACGTTCGGCCAGGATCGCCGGACCTGGACCGAGCTGCTCCACCTCCTCGCCTCGCTCCGCGACCAGGGCCGCGGGGTGTGCTTCGTCACCCACGACCGGCCGTTCGCCCACGCGCTGGCCGATCGGACGTTCGTCATGCCGGGCGGGCGGGCCTGATGCAGCTGCTCACGCCGATCGTGCCGGTCGCCAGCGCGCCGCTGGCCCGGGCCAACCCGGTCGCCAAGCTCGCCGCCGCGGCGCTCCTGCTCGTCGTCCTGTTCGCCTCGCTCGACTGGGTGACGGCCAGCGTCGTCCTCGTCGGGCTGGCCGCGGCGTTCCCGGCCAGCGGCATCGGCCCGTGGACGCTGCTGCGCCGGACGTGGCCGCTCCTCGTCGCGGCGGTCGCCATCGGCGTCTTCAACGTCATCTTCGCCGCCGAGCAGCTCGGGCCCACGATCGTGGCCGTCGGGCCGCTCCGCATCGGCTCCGAGACGCTCGTCGCCGGCATCGGCATGAGCCTGCGGCTGCTCGCCATCCTCCTCGCCGGGCTGCTGGCGACGACGACGACCGATCCGACCGACCTCGCCGACGCGCTCGTCCAGCAGCTGCGCGTCTCGCCGCGCTTCGCGATCGGCGCGCTGGCCGCGATGCGCCTCCTGCCGCTCCTCTCGCAGGAATGGCAGATGCTGTCGATGGCGCGCCGCGCCCGCGGGGTCGACGCCGGCCGCTCGCCGATCGCCGCCGTCCGCCTGTTCGGCGGACAGCTGCTCGCCATGCTCGTGGCGTCGATCCGCCGCGGCACGCGGATGGCGCAGGCCATGGAGGCGCGCGGCTTCGGGGCGATGTCGTGCCGCACGTCGGCCCGCGTCCACCGCCTGCGGGCCGGCGACCGGGGCTGGATCGCCGGCGCCGCGGCATTGGGCGCGCTCGCGGTCGCGGTCAGCGTCGCGCTCGGCACGTGGCGCCCGCTCCTCGGCTGATGGGCCCTGACCGGCCGGGCGCGTACCATCGGCGCGTGATCGAGGAGGACGAGGTCAGGATGCGCGCCGGCGACGTCACGCTGGCCGGGACGCTGACGCTGCCGCCGGCCGACGGGCGACGCCCGTGGGTCCTCCTCGTCGGCTCCTGGCTCCCTCGCACCCGCGACGGTGAGCTCGACCACGCCGGGCACCCCTCCTGGTTCGCACGGCCGTCGACCACGCGCCCCGGCCTCCTCGCCCGCCTTGCCGATGCGCTCGCCGAGCGCGGCGTGGCGAGCCTGCGCCTCGACGGGCGCGGAACGGGCGCGTCCGGCGGCGCGTGGGAGACGACCTCGCTGTTCACCCGCATCGACGACGCACGCGACGCGATCGGCGCCATGCGCTCGCGGCCTGAGCTCGATCTGCGCCGCACGGCGATCGTCGGCCACGGCGAGGGCGCGGCCGTCGCGCTGAGCGTGGCGATCGGCGACCCGGCCATCGGGGCGGTGGGGCTGATCGGCGCCTGGGCACGCTCGCTGCGGACCGTCCTGCGGGCGGGGGTCGCGGCGCGCGACCGGACCGGGACCGATCGGGGGCATCCCCTCGTCGCCGCCCTCGACGCGGCCTCCGAGGAGCTCATTGAGCGCGCCGAGCGCGGCGAGCGGCAGCTGACGCTCCGTCTGGCGACGGGGGACGCGGTGACGCTCGACCTCGCCGCCTGGGAGCAGGGCATCCACACCCCGCCGCTGGCGCTGGCCACCATGCTCCATCGGCCGGTCGTCCTCCTCCATGGCCGTGCCGACGCCTGGGCCGATGCCGAGGAGTCGCGCCTCCTGGCCGGCACGCTGCGCGAGGCCGGCAACGAGCCGCAGCTCCGGCTGGTCGACGGCGCGGGCCACGACCTGGACGAGGCCGATGACGGCCGCATCGGCGCCTTCGCCGACGACCTCGTGGCGCGCATGCAGCCGCGCGAGCTGCCGCCGGTTCTCGTCGCGATCGAGGAGATGGGCGGCGGACGCTAGACTCGGACCCATGAGTCGAGCGAACGTGGGTGATCCGGTACCGCCCTTCGAGCTGCCGGCAGACGACGGGACCGTCGTCGCGAGCGAGGGCCTGCGCGGGAAGCGGTACGTCCTCTATTTCTACCCGAAGGACGACACGCCGGGCTGCACGGCGCAGGCGTGCGGGCTGCGCGACAGCTGGGACCGCGTGGCCGACACCGGCATCGAGGTCTTCGGCGTGTCGCCGGACAGCGTGAAGAGCCACGTGAAGTTCCGCGAGAAGTACGGGCTGCCGTATCGGCTCCTGTCGGACGAGGGGCACAGGCTGGCCGAGGCGCTCGGCGTGTGGGTCGAGAAGACGTTCGCCGGCAAGACGTACATGGGCGTCGAGCGCACGACGTTCGTCATCGGACCCGACGGGCGCATCGAGCACGTCCTGCCGCAGGTGAAGCCGGCGGAGCACGCCGACCAGCTGCTCGAGGTCCTCAGCGGGGCCGCCGCATGAGGGACGAGCGGGCACCGATCGCGGCGATGAGCGCGATCATCGCCTCGATCCTGCTCCTCATCGTCCTCGGCGTCCTGGCCCTCGTCGTCCTCCTTGACCCGATCCCCTAGCGCGTCCCGGCCCGGGTCGCGCCGGCCGTTCGGCCGGTCGTTCGGTGAGCGAGAGAGCGCCCGCAGGCCGAACTGGCACGCGACGTGCGATAGAGGTCGGCGCGGGCGCCTCGGCGTCCGAGTGGAGGGACTCAACGGACTGAGGAGAACTCGATGCTCTGGACGATCATCGTCATCCTGCTCGTGCTCTGGCTGCTCGGGCTCATCGGCGGCGTGCTGCCTGGTTTCATTCACCTGCTGCTCGTCATCGCCGCCATCGTGCTCATCTACCAGCTGCTGACGGGGCGACGAGCGGTCTAGCGACTGCGCAGCACTGCACGGCGGCCCGAATCGCGGTCGCCGGCGCGATCCCATCGCAATCACCGGCCCGCCTTGCGACCGATGAGCTGTCACGGCCATCGGCTACGCTGGGCGGGCCGTGCCATCCACCGCCCTCCGCTTCCTGCACACCGGTGACCTCCACCTCGACAGCCCCGTCACCGGGCTGATCACCGAGGCGCCTCCCGAGGTCCTCGCCGTTCTGCGCGACGCCACGACCCGGGCCTGGCGCAACGTCGTCCGCACGGCGCTCGACGAGCGGGTCGACTTCCTCCTCGTCGCGGGCGACGTGTTCGAGGCCGCCAGCCCGACGCTCCTCGGCCAGACGCGGTTCCGCGACGGCCTCGCGGAGCTCGGCGCCGCCGGCATCCGGTCGTACGTCGTCCACGGCAACCACGATCCGCTGGACGGCCGATCCTGGGCCCCGTCGCTGGCCTGGCCGGACGCGGTCCACCGCTTCGGGACCGATGCGGGCGAATGGGTCGCCCACGAGCGCGACGGCGAGGTCGTCGCCCACGTCCACGGTCGCTCGTACCCGCGCGCCGCGGTGCGCGACAACTACGCGGCCGCGTTCCGCGCCCGGCCCGGCGCGCCGTTCTCGATCGGCCTGCTCCACACCAACGTCGGCGACCGCCCCGGGTTCGGGAATTACGCGCCGTGCTCGATCGACGACCTGCGCGCCGCCGGGATGGACTACTGGGCGCTCGGGCACATCCACCAGCCCGGCGTCATCGGCGAGGACCCGCTGGCGGCGTACTGCGGCATCCCCCAGGGCCGGGATCCCGGCGAGCTCGGCGCCCGCGGCTGCCGGCTGGTCGAGGTGGATCCGGCGCGCGGTATCACGAGCCGGTTCGTCGCCACCGACGTCGTGCGCTGGCACCCGATCGAGATCGGGATCGAGGCGCTGGCCGACGACGAGGCGCTCGGGCGCGCCGCGCGCGACGCGATCGGCACAGCGACCGACGAGGCCGATGGCCGCTCGCTCGTCGTGCGCATGGTCCTCACCGGCCGCGGGCCGCTGCATGCCGCGATCCGCCGCCCCGGCTACCTCGAGGACCTGCGGCTCCTCCTGAACGACGAGCGCTCGCCGGTCGCGCCCTTCGCCTGGGTCGAGTCCATCCGGGACGCGACGCGCGCCGCCGTCGACATCGAGGCCCGCCGCGACGCGCCGGATTTCGTCGGCGACTTCCTGCGCACGGTGGCCGCGGCCCGCCGGAGCGGGCGAACGACGGATCCGGAGGAGCACGAGCGCTGGCTGGGCGAGCTGCGGGCCGCCGTGGACCCGCTGTTCGACGAGTCGGCACGTGGCCGCCGCCTCCTCATGGACGTCCGGCCCACCGACGACGACCTCGTCGGCGAGCTGCTCGAGGAGGCCGAGGCGCTCGGGATCGACCTCCTCGTCGCGGCCGAAGAGTCGCGCTGATGCGCATCGAGCGCGTCGAGATCGACGGATTCGGCCGCTTCCACGCGGCGAGCTGGGACCTGTCGCCGGGCCTGACCGTCCTCCTCGGCGCGAACGAGGCCGGCAAGACGACGCTGCTCAACGCGCTGCGCGCGCTGCTGTTCGGCTTCGAGTCGAGCCGCGACGGACGCGCGTGGTATGCGCCGCTGGCCGGGGGCCGGCGAGGCGGCCGCCTCGTGCTCGCGACCGGGCAGAACGAGCGCTGGGTCGTCGAGCGCCATGGCGACCGGGGTGGTGCCGGCGCGCTGGCGGTGCGGGCGCCGAACGGCAACCAGGGCGGGCAGGAGACGCTCGATCGGCTGCTCCACGAGGCCGACAAGGACCTGTTCACGAACATCTTCGCCTTCGGGCTCGGCGAGCTCCAGACGTTCGCCAGCCTGAACGCCGAGGGCGTGCGCGGCCGGATCTACGGTGCGCGCGCCGGGCTGGGCGGGACGAGCGCGATCGACCTCGAGCGCCGGCTGCGGCAGGAGATGGACTCGGACTTCCTGCCGAGCGGCAGCAAGCGGCCGCTGAACGCGCTCCTCGCCCGCATCGAGAGCCTGCGGGCGGAGATCGCGGCACTCTCCCGCCAGCCGGAGGAGCACGCCGAGGCGCATCGCGAGCGCGAGCGCCTGGTCGCCGAGGCCGATGCGGCGCGCCACGAGGCGCGCCGGCTGCGCGAGGACCTCGTCCGGGTGCGGACGCTCCGCGAGGCCGCCCCGATCGTCGCGGCCCTCGACGCGGTCGACACCGAGCTCGCCGCCGGCGACCCGACGCTCGACGACCTGCCCGAGGACGCGGTTCCCGCCGTCGAGCGACGCGTCGCCGCGCTCGAGAAGGCGCGGGCCGTCCTGGCCACGATCGACGACGACGTGCGCGAGGCGACGCGGACCCGCGAGGGCCTGGCCGTCGACGAGCCGATCCTCGCGGTCGCCGCCGAGCTCGCGGCCCTCGTCGACGAGCGGGGCCGGCGCCGGGCCGCCGGCGAGCGCCGCGCGGACCTGCTGGCCACGACGCAGCGCGCGGCGGGGATCGTCGACGAGCAGGTCGCGCAGTCGGGCGGCATGACCGAGGCGGCGCTGCTCGCCCTCGACCATTCGATCCCGACGCTCGAGGCGATCCGCGAGCACGATGCCACGCTGGCCCGCGCCCGGGCCGCGCAGGCCGAGGCCGAGGCCAGGCTCCGCGCCCTCGTCGACGTCGAGGCCGGCGCGGGTGCCGCCCCTGTCGACGCGGACCGCGACCTCGACGCCCGGCTCGCCGCCTTCCGCGAGCTCGAGGCGCTGCGCATCGCCCGCATCGGCGCCGCCGGTGCGCCCCTGGCGCCGTGGTCGCTGGTCGGCGGCGTGGCGGCCTTCCTCGTCGCCGTCCTCCTCGGCGCCCAGCTCGGCGCACCGTTCGCCGGCGCGGCGGTGGGCCTCGTCCTCGGCGCCGCGGTCCTGCTCCTCGGGCGCCGCGCGGGCGGGACGCCCGAGCCCGACGCCGAGCGCTGGGCGGCCGCCTGCCGGGTCCTCGGCCTGCCGGCGAGCCCGGCGCCGCAGGAGATCGCGGCCGTCGGCGAGGAGCTCGCCGCGGCCCGCGCGCGTCGCGACCTCGCCGCCGCCGACGGGTCGCGGACCGAGGCACGACGCGCCCGGGTCGCCGCCCGTGAGCAGGACGTGACGGTCGCCGAGGCCGCGGTCCGCGAGGCCGAGACGGCCTGGTGCGCGTGGCTCGCCGCGCGGTCCCTGCCCGGCAGCCTGTCGCCGGAGGCCGCCCGCCAGGTGCTCGGCGCCGCCGCCACGGCCCGACGTGCCGCCACGGAACGGGATGCGGCGCGGGAGGGGCTCGCCAGCCTCGATGCCGATGACGCCGCGTTCGCCGCGCGGGCCGATGCGCTCGTCGTCTCGCTCGGGCTGCCGGCGCCGGAGGACGGGGCGTCCCGCGACGCCCGGCTCCTCGGCCTCGCCGAACGGCTGGAGACCGCCCGCGACGCGAGCCGCCGCGCCGCGGAGCTCGACGCCCGCCTGGCACAGCTCGCCGAGCGGCGCGCGCCGGCATCGGCCGAGGTCGAGGCCGCCGAGGCCGCGCTGGCCGGCGAGCTCAGCCGGCTCGGGGCGCCCGACGTCGAGACCCTGCGCCGGCGGGCCGCATCGGCCGCGGAGCGGCGGGGGCTGCGCGCGACGGCGCGCGAGCATCGGCTCCGGCTGGCCGGCCTCGTCGGCGTCGAGCGGGTGGGGGAGATCGAGGCCGAGGCCCGTCGCGCGGACCCGGCGGCCCTCGAGGCCATGGCCGCCGAGACGGCCGCCCGGCTGGAGGAGGTCGAGGCCCGCGAGCGCGACGCCACCGCGGCAATCGGCGCCACGGACGCCCGGATCGCGCAGCTCGAGGCCACCGCCGAGCTGGGCGACCGGCGCCAGGAGCTCGCGGTGCTCGAGGGCCAGGCCGCGGAGCTCGCCCGTCGCTGGGCGGTGCGGGCCCTGACCCTGCGGCTGCTGTCGGCGACCCGCGCCCGCCACGAGCGGGAACGCCAGCCCGACGTGGTGCGCGCCGCGGAGACGCATTTCGCGCGCATCACCGACGGACGCTACGCCCGCATCATCGCCCCGCCGGGCGAGGCGGCCGTACGGGTCGAGACCGAGGGCGGCGAGAGCCGGATGACGGACGAACTGTCCCGCGGCACCGCCGAGCAGCTGTACCTCGCCCTGCGCTTCGGGCTCATCGAGGAGTTCGCGGCCCACGCCGAGCCGCTGCCGGTCGTGATGGACGACATCCTCGTGAACTTCGACGCCCAGCGGGCGGCGCGGGCCGCATCGGCCATCCGGTCGCTCGCGGAGCGGCACCAGGTCCTGTACTTCACCTGCCATCCGTGGACGGCGAAGCTCCTCGACGCCGATGGGACCCGGACCGTGACCCTCGGTTGAGCCGGACGCGCCGCTGCTAGCATCACCGCCACCCGATGGCTGACGACGCGCTGCCCACTCCCGACCGCGTGCTCGTGGTGGCCGCGCACCCGGACGACATCGAGTTCGGGGCGGCCGGCACGGTCGCCCGATGGGTCGCCGAGGGCGCCACCGTCCGCTTCCTCCTCGTCACGCGCGGAGACAAGGGCAGCGACGACCCCGATGCCGACGTGACGCAGCTCGTCCGCCAGCGCGAGGCCGAGCAGCGCGCCGCCGCCGCGGAGATCGGCGTCGAGGGCGTCGACTTCCTCGACGAGCCGGACGGCCAGGTCGAGCCGACGCTCGCCCTGCGCGAGCGAGTGACGTCCGCCATCCGCGCCTTCCGGCCCGAGATCGTGATGACCCACGACCCGACCGTCCTGTTCGTGAACAACGAGTGGGTGAACCACCCCGACCACCGGGCCGTGGGCCAGGTGACCGTGGACGCCGTGTTCCCGACGGCGCGCGACCCGCTGAACTTCCGCGAGCACCTCGACGCGGGTCTCGGTCCGTGGAAGGTCGCCGAGCTGTACCTGTGGAGCACGAACGAGGCGAACCAGATCGTCGACATCGGGGACACGATCGATCGCAAGGTTGCCGCGCTGTCGCGCCACGCCAGCCAGTTCCGCTCCTTCCCCGAGGTCGAGCGCTGGGTGCGCCGCCGGAGCGAGGAGCTCGGGGAGCGGGTGGGCTACCGCGCGGCCGAGGGCTTCCGGCGGGTGACGCTGGCGCGCTGATGAATCGGCTCCCGGGCATCGCGCTCCTGCTCGTCCTCGCCGCCGCCTGCTCGGCCGATCCGACCCCCGAGCCGACGCCGGTCCCCACGACGTTCCCGCGCGCCCCGGCCGGCGAGGCGGAGGCGGCCTCGAGCGCCTACCTCGACGCGTGGGCGGCCGGCGACTACGCCGCCATGCACGCCATGCTCGACCCGGCGACGCGGGAGCGCTACCCGCTCGAGACGTTCACCGCGCTCCACGTCGCGCTGGCCGAGGCGACCCAGCTCGAGGCGCTCACCGGGTCGGTGGGGACGGCGCACGTCGTCGCGCTCCCGCCGGAGCCTCGTCCGGAGGACTTCCCGCCGCCCTCGCCCACGCCCGTCCCGACGGTCGACCCGTCGGCCTCGGCCGAGGCGTCCGCCTCACCCGAGCAGGAGCCGACGCCGGCGCCGAGCATCGATCCCGACGCGCCGCTCCCCGGCCCGGTGCCCGGCCTGGCCGTGCCGCTCGACGCCACGCTGGGGTCGCCACGCTTCGGCGACCTGGCGCTCGAGCGTGACCTGACCTGGGTCGAGGGACGCGACGGCTGGCAGCTGCGCTGGTCGCCGGCGACCCTGTTCCCCGAGCTCGGCGAGGCCGGGACGCTGCGCCTCGATCGCGAGCTCGGGCCGCGCGGCCGGATCGTCGGCGACAACGGGCTGGTGTGGGCCATGACCCGCGACGACGGCGTGCGCGTCTACCCGCAGGAGGCGCTCGCCGGCCAGACGATCGGCTACGTGAGCGAGGTGACGGCCGAGGACCTCGACACGCTCGAGGCCGAGGGCTACCGCGCCGGCGACGTCGTCGGCCGCAGCGGCCTCGAGGCCGGTGCCGAGGGCCTCCTCAGGGGCACGCCCGGCTGGCGGCTCGTGGCGGTCGGCGACGGCGGGACCGAGACGGTCCTGGCCGAGACCGAGATGGTGCCCGGCGCCGACGTCCTCATCACCATCCGTCCCGAGATCCAGGCGGCCGCGCAGAACGCCATCGCGCCGTACGCGCAGGCGGCGACGGCGGTGATCGACCCGCAGACCGGCGACGTGTGGGCGCTCGCCAGCCAGCCGGCCTTCAACCCGAACGCCATGACGCTCGGCACGACCCTCGACGGGATCGCGCTCGCCCCGGCCGGATCGGCCCAGATCTTCAACAAGGCCGTGCTCGCCGCGTACCCGGGCGGATCGGCCATGAAGCCGTTCGGGCTCGCCGCGGCGCTCAAGGTCGGCGTGGTGGAGCCGGACAGCCTGGTCTCCTGCCCGCCGACCTGGCAGTACAACGACCGCACGTTCCGCAACTACATGAACCATTCGCTGCCGGGGCTCGTCGGCCTGCGCGAGGCGATGGCCTTCAGCTGCAACACGACGTACATGCCGCTGTCGTACGAGGTCTACCAGGCCAACGAGACGGCATTGACCGATACGCTGAAGGAGTTCGGCTTCGGCGCGGCGACCGGCATCGGCTTCGTGATCGAGGAGACCGGGATCGTGCCCGACGACGAGTGGCTGGCGGCGAACGGCCGCGGCGGCTACTCCGGCTTCGAGCAAATCCAGCTGTCGATCGGCCAGGGGGCGTTCCTCGGCACGCCGCTCCAGCTGGCGAACGCCTACGCCGCCATCGGCAACGGCGGGACGCTGTGGCAGCCGCGCCTCGTCCGGCGCGCGACGCTCCCCGACGGCGAGGAGCTGGCCGCCTTCGAGCCCACCCCGATCCGGGAGATCAGCCTCGGCGACGGGGACCTCGCCTTCATCACCGATACGCTCGTGGCCGTCACGACCCTGCCATACGGCACCGGCACGGCAGCGTTCTCCGGCTTCGGGATCCCGGTGGCCGGCAAATCGGGCACCGCCGAGACCGGCACCCCGGACCCGCACGCCTGGTTCCCGGCCTTCGCCCCGGCCGCCGACCCGACGATCGCGGTGGCCACGGTGCTGCCGTACATCGCGCTCGGGACCGGCGGCTCGGACGCGGCGCCGCTCGTCCGTCGCGTCATGGCCGCGCACTTCGCCGATTGACCCCGGGGGAGCTCGGTCCGCCTGCTTGTCACCGGCACGAGGGGAAGGCGAGTGGTACGGCCGACTGACGCACGAGCCGGCGCACGCGACGCCGGTTGCTCGCTGTGGCGAGAGGATTTCACCGGAAGGCCGGTCCACGTGGCGTTTTCGCGCTGTGGCGAGCACCGGCACGCACGAACCGCACGCCGATGCGCCACTCACGCTCACCAGCGCTCGCTGCAGTCGACAAACGACACGACACCAACGCTTCCGGTGAAGAATGCTCGCCCTGGCGCGAACGGGCACGCACCAGCCCGTCGCTGCTCGCTGTGGCGAGAGGATTTCACGCAGAGGCCGATCCACGCTGCGTTTACGCGCTGTGGCGAGCACCCGCACGCACGAACCGCACGCCGATGCACCCCTCACGCTCACCAGCTCTCGCCACAGTCGACAAACGACACGCCGCACGGGCCTCCGGTGAAGAATGCTCGCCCTAGCGCGAACCGCGAACCCCCGATCCGCGAACCGCGCACCGCGAGCCGCGAATCGCGAACCGTCCCTGGTGCCCGCTGCGGCGCGACGTGGCCGATCTTTCGGGCCCAGCGGAGCCCACAGACCACCGACGACCACCCCCCGCGGGCCGCCTCGCCTTGCACGGGCCGAGACGGAACGGGTAGCATCGACGCGCCGCTCCTTGTAAGCCCCTTGGGTCAAAGCCGCCCGGAGAGCGACCACCCCGCCGTGATCAGCGATACCGCGATTCCACTGAGATTCCAGACGGCCGAGGTCGGCGTCGACTGGCTCCAGTGCAACATCGAGTGCCAGGAAGGTTGCCCGGTCAACACGAACTGCCGGGGCTACCTGATGCTCGCCGCGGAAGGGCGCTTCGAGGAGGGCTACATCCTCGCCCGCGACCCGAACCCGGTGGCGGCGATCTGCGGCTACGTGTGCAGCGCCCCGTGTGAGAAGGCGTGCCGCCGCGCGGACATCGACAAGCCGCTCGCCATCCGCGCCATGAAGCGCTTCCTCGTCGACTGGCACTACGGCAACAACATGCCGGACAACGTCGTGGTCCAGCCGCCGACCGGCCGCCGCGTGGCGATCGTGGGCGCCGGGCCCGCCGGCCTCGCCGCCGCGAAGGAGCTCGCCAGCTGGGGCCATGAGGTCCACGTCTACGAGGCGCTGCCGTCGGGTGGCGGCACGACCCTCATCGGCGTCCCGGCCTTCCGCCTGCCGCGCGACGTCATCGAGCTCGACGTCAACTGGGTCGCCAAGCACGGCGTGCAGTTCCACTACAACATCGAGATCGGCCGCGACATCACCCTCGACCAGCTCCGCGCGCAGCACGACGCGGTCGTCGTCGCCACCGGCTGCATGTTCCCGGTCGCCATGAACGTTCCGGGCGAGGAGCTCGACGGCGTCATCTACGGCGTCGACTTCCTGAAGCGCGCCAACCTCGGGCAGCCGCAGTGGGTCGGCGAGCACGTCGTCATCATCGGCGGCGGCTACACCGCCATGGACTCCTCGCGCACCGCGCTCCGCCTCGGCGCCAAGACGAGCACCATCGTCTACCGCCGCGGCCCGGACGAGATGGTCGTCGACGAGGAGGAGCAGCACGAGACCCGCTTCGAGGGCGTGCAGTTCGAGTACTTCAGCTCGCCGGAGGAGATCATCGCCGGGCCCGACGGCAAGGTCGCCGGGGTCCGATTCGTCCGCACCCGCCTGGGTCCGCCGGACGCGACCGGCCGCCGCAGCGCCGAGCCGATCCCCGGCTCCGACTTCGTCGTGCCGTGCGACATGGTCATCCCCTGCACCAGCCAGGCGGCCGACAACAACGTCCTCGGCGCGTACGGCGCGAAGCTCAATCGGCACATGGGCGTGACCGACACGCGCAGCGTGGTCGAGGGCGGCTCGGTGTCGAGCTGGCGCAAGCCGCCGCTCAACGGCAGCACGCCGAAGGACGCCGACGGCCGGCCGATGAACGACCTGCAGTTCGAATTCAAGCGCGGCTACGTGAGCATCAACGCCGATACGTTCGGGACGTCGAGCGACGGCATCTTCGCGGTCGGCGACTTCGTCACCGGCCCGGCAACGATCATCGAGGCCGCCGGCCTCGGCCGCCGATGCGCCCGCAGCGTCGACCGCTGGCTCGCCGGGCTGCGCGGCGAGGAGCTCGAGGAGCTGCCGGTCATCAACCGCGCGGTCATCACCCAGTCGCTCGAGCACGACATGCCGCGCTTCTACGAGGCCACGCCGCGCCAGGAGATCCCGATGGCGCCGCCGGAGCTGCGCCGCGATTTCGTCTCGCTCGTCGAGGTCGGCTACGACACGCGCGGCGCGATCGCCGAGGGCTCGCGCTGCCTCCAGTGCAACCACAACATCAACATCGACGGACCGCGCTGTATCCTGTGCGGGCTCTGCGCCGACGTCTGCCCCGAGGGCGTGATCTACATGATCGACAAGGCGCAGGTCGGCGGCGACGACCCGGAGCAGGACCTCTTCCAGTCGTGGCCGCGCGGAATCGCCATGGTCATCGACGAGGAGCGGTGCATTCGCTGCAACCTCTGCGTCGAGCGGTGCCCAACCAACTGCATCACGATGGACCGGCTCGAGCTCGAGCGGTTCACGCCTGACGGGAAGGTTCTGTTGGAGAGCTACAAGGACAACGTGCTCGGACAGGTCGGCCAGCAGGCCGGCATGGCGGTGGACCGATGACCGACGGACGTCCCGGCGAGGGCGGCAACGCCGTGACCCGCTGGATCAAGGAGTCGGCGGCATGGCGCAGCCTGTTCCGCCAACCCTACCCGACCACCAGCCGCACCCGCGCGCTGGCGGTGATGAACAACGTGTTCCTCCACCTCCACCCGGTGCGGGTCAAGCGCCACGCGGTGCGCTACACGTACACGTTCTGCCTGGGCGGGATCAGCTTCTTCCTGTTCCTCGCGCTCACGGTCACCGGCCTGTACCTGATGTTCTTCTACGTGCCGTCGGTGACGCGCGCCTACCAGGACATCCAGGCCATCGAGGCATCGGTCGCGTTCGGCTCGCTCGTGCGCAACATGCACCGCTGGGCCGCGCACCTCATGGTGCTGACCGTGTTCCTCCACATGATCCGCGTCTTCTACCACGGCGCGTACAAGCCGCCGCGAGAGTTCAACTGGGTGATCGGGATCCTGCTCCTGTTCTTCACCCTGGCGCTGAGCTTCTCCGGCTACCTCCTGCCGTGGGACCAGATCGCGTTCTGGGCCATCACCGTCGGGACGCAGATGGCGACGTACTTCCCGGTCGTGTCGGACGAGACGTCGTTCATGCTCCTCGGCGGGATCCAGGTCGGGCAGAACACGCTGCTGCGGTTCTACGTCGCCCACGTGATCCTGTTCCCGCTCCTCGCCGCGATCCTGATGATCGTCCACTTCTGGCGCATCAGGAAGGACGGCGGCATCTCGGGCCCCGTGTAGGCTTATTGAGCGACCGATGACGATCGAAAAGCGACCGAACGCCACCGCCGACAAGAACGCGCCGACGCAGGCGCCGGAACGCGCGCCGATCCCGGCGCCGGGCACCGGGCCGAAGCTGCCCGGACCGCCGGGCGTGCCCGGCACCGAGCGCTTCCGGCTCCTCGCCTACGTCAAGCAGGAGTCGATGGTCCGCGTCGACAAGCGGCCCGACGAGACCGTCCTGACCTGGCCGCACCTCCTGCGCGCCGAGTTCGTGATGGCCATGCTCATCACCGGGCTGCTCGTCGTGACCTCCGTGTTCATCCGGGCGCCACTCGAGGAGATGGCGAACCCGGCCGTGACGCCGCACGTGGCCAAGGCGCCGTGGTACTTCCTCGGCCTGCAGGAGCTGCTGAGCTACTTCAACACGACCGTGGCCGGCGTCCTCGTCGTGCCGGTCTACCTCGGCGGCCTGCTCATCGTGCCGTACGTCGACCGCAGCCCGTACAAGGCGGTCCGTGACCGGAAGTTCCTGTGGGTCGTGTTCATGAGCCTGATGATCGGCGGCCTGATCGTGACCTTCATCGGCTCGTTCTTCCGCGGACCCGGCTGGAACTGGGTCTGGCCGTGGGAAGGGCTGTACTTCACGCTATGACCCAGAAGCCAGCCTACGGCCCCGTGCCCGGGCCGCCCATCCGCGAGATGACGCGGCGCAGCTTCATGCGCCGCATGCTCGGGGTGGGCATCGGCATCCTGTCCCTCGAGTTCCTGGGCGGCACGTTCGCGTTCCTGTGGCCGAACCTGAGCGAGGGCCTCGGGGCCGACATCTCGCTCGGCTCCGCCGACGACATCGTGTCAAACTTCCCGGAGTGGGCCGAGGGGCTGCCGTACATCTACAACCAGGCGAACCTGTTCTTCGTCAACGTCCCGGCCGGCAAGGCGCGCGTCGAGGGCAACGGCACGGTCTCGCAGCCGATCCCCGATCCGGGCACCGACGTCGATGAGGAGCTGCCGCTGCCCGATCGCTCGGTGCTCGCCTTCTGGCGCAAGTGCCCGCATCTCGGCTGCCAGATCCCGCAGCTGTGCGACCAGAGCCAGTGGTTCGAGTGCCTGTGCCACGGCAGCAAGTACACGATCCTCGGCGAGAAGCGCGACGGCCCCGCGCCGCGTGGCATGGATCGCTTCGCGGTCGCCGTCGAGGACGGCCAGTACGTCGTCCGCACGCGCGAGGTGATCTCCGGCGCCCCCGTCGGCCAGGTCACGTTCGACGACCGCGTGTCCTCCCAGATTCCGCACTGCAGCGGGTGAGCCGATGCGACTGAAGACGATCGGCGTCATCCTGGTCTCGGCAATGGCGGTGTTCACCGTCCTGTACTGGCTGACCGATGCGCCGCGCCGGACGGCGATCGCCGCCGAGCAGGAGGAGGAGCTGCTCCACTTCGGCGAGATCATCTTCTCGAACGACAGCACCGAGCCGGCGGCGGCGGGCTGCGCCAACTGCCACGGTGAGGACGGCACCGGTGGCGGCCCGGACGCGCAGGTCCAGGGGCCGAACCTCCATTCGGCCAGCATTGCCAACAAGCTGCGCGCCAACCCGAACTACGTGCGGCTGGTCGTCACCTACGGCGGCGTCGTCGCGTCCGGCAACGTCAACTCGCCGATGCCGGCGTGGGGCGCCGAGGTCGGCGGTCCGCTGAACGAGCAGCAGATCGAGGCCGTCGTCGCGCTGGTCGAGAAGTGGGCTACCGAGGCGGAGCCGGCCGAGGAGGTCCCGAACACGCCCGAGGCGGGGGCCGAGGTGTTCGCCAGCGCCGGCTGCCAGAGCTGCCACGGCGCCGATCTCAAGGGCACGGCGGCAGGCCCGGACATCTCGACCATCGGCTCCGGGCTCGTCACCGAACTCGACCGGTGGGTCGTGCCGAGCGGCCTCGACCAGATGCAGGCCGACTACGAGGAAGACCCGCGGATGTTCCTCGAGAAGTGGATCCGCGACTCGGCCACGAACTACAACGACGGCCAGTCGACCCAGATGCCGCCGCATCCCGAGGGCGCCCTCAGCGACAGCGCGCTCCAGGCGCTCATCACCTTCCTCCTGACGCAGACGGGTGAGTAGATGAGCGCCTATCCGACCTACCGACCGCGGAACATGCTGAGCCGCACGTTCGGCGCGGCCGACGACTTTATGAACTGGCTGCTGTACGGCTACGAGACATGGCTCGTGGCCGTGCTGAAGGGCGTGCCCTTCTTCCTGTTCATGTACTTCGTGATCTTCTACATCCCGAACTACCTCTACTACCTCGTCACCGTCGAGATCCCGTTCCTGCGCTTCAGCGACGACGTCGGGTTCCTCGTGGCGAACGGGGTCGGGATGACGAACCTCGCCCTCATCGTGGTGGTCGGCATCCTCGTCCAGGCCGGTCGCGGGCGGCGGGGCTTCGGCTGGAGCTTCATCCGCATCTTCGTTGGGCTGAACTACCTGCTGACCGTGCTGCTCATCATCCCGGGCATGGCCTTCAACCTGGCCGGCGGGTCGCTGTGGCCGCCGCGCTTCCCGCTCCAGGCCATCGGCTTCGGGGTGATCGTCGCCGGCCTCGGCGCGATGGCCTGCGTGTACCTCTGGTTCGAGTACCGCCGCATCACCGGCCGCGAGCGCGACGAGGCCCTGGCGCGCAGCACGGCGCTCGCCCGGCGCTGACCCGGTCGCTCCTCCTCCACGTCGCCTGGGTCGGGGCGGTCCTCGGCCTGGCGGCCGTCCTCATCGGCCTCGAGCTCGCCGCGGACTGCCCGCCGGGCGGCCCGCTGGCCTTCGGCAGCTGCGACCGGGTCCGCCCGTTCGCCATCGGCGTCGTCGGCCTGGCGGCCGTCCTCTATGCCGTGGCGCTGAGCGGGGTGCGGTGGTGGACCGTCGGCCTCCAGCGACGCGGCGTCGCCGATGCGCGCGCGGCGCGCGACTGGTACCTGCTCGCGGCCGCCATCGGCCTCGTCGTGGCGCCGATGCTGTCGTTCACGCTCGTCTCGGCCCTTCGGTAGCATGACGCCATGAGCATCGCCACCGTCTCCGACCTCCAGGCCCGTCTCGCGGGCATCGCCACGATCACCGACGCAGGCCTCGAGGTGGCCGACGAGGGCCGATTCCGGGGTGAGCTGGTGGACGACCTCGTCTTCGCCGCCGTCTTCGGCGACGAGGAGGTCCGCGAGGCGGCGCGCTGGGTGATCTGGAGCGCGTCGCAGGCGCTCGGCTGCCCATCGGCCTCGATCCACGACCTGTACATGGCCCGCGGCCGGGGCGAGTTCGAGCCCACGCGCTTCACCGTGCCGGCCATCAACGTCCGCGCCGTGACGTACCTGACGGCGCGCCAGGCGTTCCGCGCCGCGCTCGAGCGTGACGCGGCGACGGTGATCTTCGAGATCGCGAAATCCGAGATGGCGTACACCGACCAGCGTCCGGCCGAGTACGCCGCCGTCATCCTGGCCGCCGCCCTGCGCGAGGGCTGGCGCACGCCGGTCTTCCTCCAGGGCGACCATTTCCAGTTCAACCGCACGAAGTGGGCGACCGATCCGGACGCCGAGATGGAGGGCCTGCGCGACCTGACCCGCGAGGCGATCGCGGCCGGCTTCCAGAACATCGACATCGACAGCTCGACCCTGGTCGACCTCTCGCAGCCGACGGTCGCCGAGCAGCAGCGCGTCAACGCGGAGAACACCGCCGAGCTCACCCGGCTCATCCGGTCGCTCGAGCCCGAGGGCGTGACGATCTCGATCGGCGGGGAGATCGGCGAGGTCGGCAAGGAGAACTCGACCGAGGAGGAGCTGCGCACCTACCTCGACGAGTACCGCGAGGCGCTCGGCGACGAGCTCGTCGGCGTCAGCAAGGTGAGCGTCCAGACCGGCACGAGCCACGGCGGCGTCCCGCTGCCGGGCGGCGGCGTGGCCGAGGTGAAGCTCGACTTCGACACGCTGCGGCGCCTGTCGCGAGTGGCGCGCGAGGAGTACGGGCTCGCCGGCTGCGTCCAGCACGGCGCCTCCACCCTGCCCGACGACGCGTTCAACAACTTCCCGGACCACGAGACGGCCGAGGTCCACCTCGCCACCGGCTTCCAGAACATCCTCTACGACCAGCCCGGCCTGCCGGCCGACCTCCGCGCCGAGATGCTCCAGTGGTGCCGTGCGAACTGCGCCGACGAGCGCAAGGAGGGCGAGACCGAGGAGCAGTTCCTGTACAGGACCCGCAAGAAGGCGATCGGCCCGTTCAAGCGCCGGCTGTGGACGATGCCGGCCGATGCGGCCGAGCAGGTCGCCGCCAACCTCTTTGCGAAGTTCGCGCTCCTGTTCGACGAGCTCCGCATCGGCGGCACCCGCGAGCTCGTGGACCGCTACGTGACCCCGGTGCCGGTGTCGCGTCCGCTGCCAACCTCGCTCGGTGGTCGTGCCCAGGCGGCCGCCGTGGCGGGCGCATCTGTCTTCGAGGACGACGGCTCTGGCGAGTAGGCGCCGCGCGGCCCGGGCCTCCGTGGCGCTCGTCGCGCCGATGCTCGCCGCGTGCTCGTTCCTGTCGCCGTCGCCCTCGGCCGCCCCGACCGACGAGGCGCTGGGCGGCATGGGGGTGCCGCAGCAGTTCGAGGGCGAGACGTATCCCGGGCCGGCCGCCACCGTCGCCGGCACGGTGTGGGTCGCGCAGGACGGCTGCGTCTACCTGCTCGGTGACCAGCCGCGGCTCGTCGTGTGGCCGTCCGGCAGCCAGCTGTCCGACCCCGTGCGCCTGCCGGACGGGACCGAGCTTGCCGACGGCGACGAGGTGACCCTCGAGGGGCGGCTCGTTCTCGCCGCGGACCTTCCCGGTGGCGCCGACGGCTACTGGGGCATGGTGACCGGCTTCTGCGACGCCGGCGGCGACCAGGTGGTCGTCGCCGACCGCGTCACCCCAGGCCGATGAGGCGCTGCAGCACCGGCTGATCGGCGAGGGCCACGAGCCGGCGCACCGCCTTCGGCGGCAGCTTCGCGAGCGCCGTCAGCGCCCCGGCCACCTCGTCCGGCTCGAGCTCGGCGAGGAGCGACCACAGCCGATCCACCGTCTCCGTGTCGAGCCGGTCCAGTGCGACGAACAGGCCCTCGATCGCCCGCGCGTCGCCGCGGACGAACACCTCCACGCCGCGGTCGAAGCGCCGCACGAACGCCAGGAGCGCGTCGAGACGCTGGCCGAGGCGCTCGAGCTCCGGGTCGCCGTCGCGCTCCGCCGCCGCCTGGCGCGCGTCCGCCGCGCAGCGGGCGATGACCGGCAGGACCGGATCGGTCTCGCGCTGCTTCCGCGCCGCGGCGACCCGGCGGAACCACTCCCAGTGGTCGCCGACCACGGTCCAGGCCGCCGCCGCCGGGCCGCGCTGCCCGGAGCGCCTCGGCGCCTCGGCCCGCTCGATCAATCCCCATTCCTCGCACTGCGCGAGCGCCAGGCTCGCCGCCCGATGGCTCATCCCCAGCGCGCGCCGCACCTCCGGCTCCGAGAGCGGCCCGTCCGAGACGAGCAGGTAGCCCTGCACCGTGGCCGTCGAGGGTGCCACGCCCCACGCGGCGCCGATGTCGCCCCAGGCCATGGCGAAGGATCGGCGCAGCCGCTCGGCCTGCGAGACCTCCTCGCCGGGCTGCGCGTGCTGCCCGTGGTGCCCGTGCTGGCCGGACTGCCTATGCTGCCCGTGGGGAAACGTGCTACTCATGGGAGCATGTTACCGCGCGGTATCGGGCTACAGCGAGAGCCTTTCACCGGAAGCCTCGCTGGCGTGTCGTTTGTCGACTGGGGCGAGCGCTGGTGAGCGTGAGGGGCGCATCGGCGTGCGGTTCGTGCGTGCGGGTGCTCGCCACAGCGCGAAAACGCCGCGCGGATCGGGCTTCCCGTGCATTCCTCTCGCCGTGGCGAGCACAAGCGGCGACACGCAGGCACACACCGCACCGTTCGCGCTGGAGCGAGCGTTGATCCCCGGAAGGGTTGGCGGCGTGTCGTTTGTCGACTGCAGCGAGCGCCGGTGAGCGTGAGGGGCGCATCGGCGTGCGGTTCGTGCGTGCGGGTGCTCGCCACAGCGCGCAAACGCCGCGCGGATCGGCCTTCCCGTGCATTCCTCTCGCCGTGGCGAGCATCGACGGGCTCGTGCGTGGCGGTTCGCGCTGGAGCGAGCAGATTTCACCGGAAGCCCTCCCGGCGTGTCGTTTGTCGACTGGGGCGAGCGCTTGTTAGCGTGAGGGGCGCATCGGCGTGCGGTTCGTGCGTGCCGGTGCTCGCCACAGCGCGAAAACGCCGCGCGGATCGGCCTTCCGGTGCATTCCTCTCGCTGGAGCGAGCACACGCGGACGGACATACGCCACGCCACCCGTCACGCCACGGACATACGCCACGCAAGGCTGTCATGGGACCGACGCCAGCTTTCACTGGACCGACGCCACATGTGATGGGACCGACGCCAGCCGTCACGGGCCGGACAACGAAGAAGCCCCGGCGCGTGGCCGGGGCTTCGTGACGCCAGGTGAACGGCGAGAGGTCAGTGGGCGCAGCCGCCTGCGCGAGCGGGCGAGCCGTCGGTGTTGAACGACGAGCCGCAGGCGCAGCTGCTCACGGCGTTCGGGTTGTTGATCGCGAAGCCCGAGCCCATGAGCGAGTCGACGTAGTCGATCTCGGCGCCGTCGACGTACTGCTGGCTGAACTGGTCGATCACGACCGGCACGCCGGCGTGATCCTCGATCTTGTCGCCCTCGTTGAGCTTGTCGTCGAAGGCGAGGCCGTAGCTGAAGCCGGAGCAGCCGCCGCTCTTCACGAACAGGCGGAGGCGGGCGTCGTCCTTCCCCTCGCGCGAGCGCAGCTCCATCACCTTCTTGGCCGCTGCCTCGGTCACGGTGACCAGGGCCTCGGCGGACGGTGCCGGGCCGGTGAGGGAGATCGGCTCGCGGGGCGTCTCGGACATCGTCATCGGGATTCGCTCTCCTCGCGCCCGGAGGCGCATCGGTGTGGTCGGATTCGCTCTGGAAAGTATAGCAGCCACCCTGCCTGCCTCCGAACCCGTACCTCTGGCGCCGGCGTGCGGCCACCGAGCAGCCTCGCCGCTACACTGGCAAGCCGGAGCCTGGATTCAGGGAGGAGCCGACGTGAGACTCGCCGCCCGCATGGACCGCATCGGTACCGAGACCGCCTTCGAGGCCGCTGCCCGCGCACGGGCGCTCGAGGCGACCGGGCGTCACGTCATCCACCTCGAGCTCGGCGAGCCCGATTTCGACACCCCGCGCAACGTCTCGGAGGCCGCGGCCCACGCGCTCCTCGAGGACGGGGCGACGCACTACACCCCGGCCACCGGCATCCTCCCGCTGCGCGAGGCGATCGCCGCGGACGTGAAGCGCTGGAAGGGGATCGAGGCGAATCCGGACCAGGTCGTCGTCACGCCCGGCGCGAAGCCGATCATGTTCTACACGATGCTCGCCCTCGTCGAGGAGGGTGACGAGGTCATCTATCCGAACCCCGGATTCCCGATCTACGAGTCGATGGCCCGCTACGTCGGCGGCGTGCCGGTGCCCGCGCCGCTGCGCGAGGAGGCCGACTTCCGGATGGACGTCGAGGAGGTCGCCTCGCTCATCACGCCGCGCACCCGGCTCATCGTCCTCAACACCCCGCACAACCCGACCGGCTCGGTCCTGACCGATGCGGACATCCGCCGCCTCGCGGAGCTCGCCGTCGAGCACGACCTCGTCGTCCTGGCCGATGAGATCTACGCCCGCCTCCAGTACTCCGGGGAGCCGCTGTCGATCGCCACGCTGCCCGGCATGGCGGAGCGCACGATCACGCTCGACGGGTTCAGCAAGACGTTCGCGATGACCGGCTGGCGCCTCGGGTACGGGATCGTGCCCGACTGGCTCGTGCCGTCGTTCAGCCGCCTCGTCATCAACAGCGTGAGCTGCACGAACGCGTTCGCCCAGTACGGGGCGATCGAGGCGCTCACCGGGCCGCAGGACGCCGCCGATGCGATGCGGGCCGAGTTCATGGCGCGCCGCCAGCTCATGGTCGACGGCCTGAACGCCATCCCCGGCGTGAGCTGCATCATGCCGCACGGCGCGTTCTACACGTTCCCGAACATCGGCTCCTTCGGCCGGACGAGCAGCGAGATCGCCGATCACCTGCTCTACGACGCCGGCGTGTGCGGCCTGTCGGGCACCGCCTTCGGCCGGCACGGCGAGGGCTACCTGCGCTTCAGCTACGCGAACTCGCGCGAGAACCTGGGCGCGGCGCTCGAGCGCATCGGCGAGTCGCTCGCCAAGCTCGAGCGCACCGGCCAGCTCGTCGGGGCCGCCTCGTGACCGATGGCGGTCGCCCGCGCGTGCTCGTCACCCGGGTCATCCCGGACGAGGGGCTCCACCCGCTGCGCGAGGCGTGCGCGGTCGACCTGTGGGAGGACGAGCTCCCGCCGCCGCGCGACGAGCTCCTGCGCCGCGTGGCCGGCGTCGACGGGCTGCTCAGCCTCCTCACCGATCGCGTCGACGACGAGCTGCTCGACGCCGCCGGGCCGCAGCTCAAGGTGGTGAGCAACTTCGCGGTCGGCTTCGACAATATCGACGTCGCCGCCTGCACCCGCCGCGGCATCCCGGCCGGCAACACGCCCGGCGTCCTGACCGAGACGACGGCCGACTTCGCCTTCACGCTCATCGCGGCGGCCGCCCGTCGCGTGCCGGAGGGCGTCGACTACGTCCGCGACGGTCACTGGAAGACCTGGGGGCCGATGCTCCTCATGGGCGTCGACCTCCACGGCGGGACGCTCGGCATCGTGGGCTTCGGGCGCATCGGCCGTGAGCTGGCGCGTCGCGGGCGCGGCTTCGGGATGCGGATCCTCTACCACGACGTCCATCCGGCCACGCCCGAGGAGGAGCGCGAGCTCGGGGCGGAGCGCGTCGACATGGAACGGCTCCTGCGGGAGTCTGACTTCATCAGCCTCCACGTCAACCTCACCGACGAGACGCGTCACCTCATCAACGCCGATGCGCTGCGCGCGATGAAGCCGACCGCCGTCCTCGTCAACACCTCGCGCGGGCCGGTGGTCGACAGCGAGGCCCTGGCCGATGCCCTCGAGGCGGGGGAGATCTTCGCCGCCGGGCTCGACGTCACCGACCCCGAGCCGCTGCCGGCAGACCATCGGCTGGTGGGGTTGCCGAACTGCATCGTCGTGCCGCACATCGCATCGGCGTCGCGCGTGACCCGCGGGAAGATGGCGGCGATGGCGGCGGCGAACGTCCTGGCCGGCATCCGCGGCGAGCGGCTGCCGACGCCGATCAACCCGGAGGTGTACGACGCGCCCCGTGCCTGACACCCGATCACGGCTGCCGCAGCTCAAGCTGCCGGACCTGTCGCAGCCGAAGAAGTACGAGCATCGGCGGCCGCAGCGCCCGTCGCACCTCCCGAAGCGGCTGACGCCGCCGCCCGAGCGCGCCGGTCCACCGGACCTGCGGCCGTTCCTCTACGTCGGGCTCGTCCTCGCCATCATCCTGCTCATCGCCGCCATCCCGAATATCGCGGCCGTCCTCCTCGACCGCGTCTTCTGACGGGGTCGCCCGAGGAGGCTCAGGCCTGGGCGGTCCAGACCAGGATCGCGCCGTCGGCGACCTTCACCTTGGGCCGCGGCAGGTCGGGCAGGTCGATCGGGTAGGCCCGCGCGTCGCCGGGGTAGCCCTCGTCCTCGCGCCACGCGCTGCGGCCGTTCGCCAGCCGGCCGGCGAGGTCGAAGCTCGCCCCGTGGCACGGGCAGCGCAGGTCGTGCCAGTCGGGGCGGAAGGCGAGCGTGCAGCCCATGTGGGTGCAGCGCGACGACAGCGCCCGGACCGTGCCGCCGTCGTTCACGACGAACCCGTCGAACGCCATGGTCGTGAAGCGCAGCGCCGTGCCCGGTGGCAGCTCGTCGACGCGTGCGACCTCGATCCAGAACCCCTCGCCGGAGACGAGCGGCTGGTCGTCGGGGACCGGGGTCCCGAGGTCGCGCGCCGGCCGGAGCACGGCGCCGACCATGCCCGCCGCGAGTCCCGCCGCCGCGCCGATGCCGGCCTGGAGCACCTGGCGGCGGGTGAGTCGCCAGCGGTGCACCCCGCCCGGCACCACCGGCTCGCGGACCGGGGGCGGGGTGCGGACCGCGGCGATCCCCGCGTCGGCCTCGCGCATGCGACGACGAAGCTGATCGAGGAAGGCGGGATCGGGGTCGGCCCTGCCGCCACCGGCGGCCGCGGCGAGCTCGGCGGCGAGACGCGCCATCTCGGCCTCGTCCCGGTCGCCGACGGTGTCGGCCGAGGGCCGTCCACCGCCGAGGAGGGCGTCGAGATAGCCGTCGAAGCGGTCGGCCGCGTCGCGCAGGCGGCGCTGCTCGTCAGCCATCGGCCGGCACCTCCTCGAGGAGCGCCGCGCGGCGCAGCGCGCGGTACTGGAGGACGCGGGCGTTGCCGCTGGTGATGCCGAGCAGGCTGGCGGTCTCGGCCACGCTGCGGCGCTCGAGGAAGCGGAGCTCGAGGACGCGGCGGTACTGCTCGGGCAGGCGGCGAAGGAGAGCGTCCACCCGGGCGCGGGCACGGGCCTCGCCCTGCGCATCGGCCTCGGCGCGGGCCGGGCTCTCGTCGTCGACCGGCTCCCAGCCGGGCGCGACCTGCTCGGCACCGATGACCGGCAGGCGGTAGAAGGCGCGCCAGTAGTCGGCCGTGGCGTTGTGCGCGACGCGGTACAGCCAGGCGGCGATCTGTCCCGGCGCTCGGTCCGTGTCGAGCTGCTCGACGGCGCGCGCGAAGACCTGGGCGGTAAGGTCCTCGGCGTCCGGCTGGTTCCCGACGCGGGCGTAGATGAACCGGTAGATCCCCACCGCGTGCCGGTCGTAGATGCGTTCGAATGGACCCGGATCGGTGGCCATCTCACCGATGCGGTACGGCTGCCGTTACGCCGTTACTGGCGCGGGCGCAGCGGGGCGAGGAGCGCGGCCACTTCCTCGAGGAAGCGCGCATCAGCCTCGTCGAAGGCGCCGAGGTCCGAGCCGTCGACGTCGATCTCGCCAACGACCTCGTTCTCGTGGAAGATCGGCACCACGATCTCGCTCTTCGTGCTCGCGAAGCACGACAGGTAGCGCGGGTCGGCGTCGACGTCCGGCACGATCTCGGTCCGGCCCGATGCCGCCGCGGCGCCGCACACGCCGGTGCCGATCGGGATGCGGGTGTGCTCCGTCGCCTCCGGCCCGACCCACGGCCCGAGGACGAGGTCGTTGCCCTCGACCCAGTAGATGCCGATCCAGTCGTACTTGGGCAGCCGCTCGTGGAGCGTGTCCACCGCCCGCTGGGCCGCGGAGGCGGGATCCGGCGCCCCGGCGATCGCCGCCCGCACGAGGTTCAGGGTGTCGCCGTGGCTCACGATCGGCTCCTCGGCCAGGATCGGGTGGCTCACTGCACGCTCGCCCAGCGCTCGGCCCAGCGATCGATGCTGGCGATCGCGGCCCGCAGCTCGGTGCCCTTGGCGGTGAGCGAGTACTCGACCCACGGGGGCGTCGCGCTGATCTCGCGCCGCTCGACGAGCCCCTCGTCCTCGAGCAGCTTGAGCCGCTGCGACAGCGTCGCCGAGTTGGCCCCGCCCAGCGCGTCCTGGAGCTCGCAGAAGCGCTGCGTCCGGTCGCCGAGCTCGCGGACGATGCGCATGACCCACTTCTGGCCGAGCACGGTCAGCGCGGCCGTGGCCGCGCATTCGGCGGCCTGCGCGGCGGCGCGACGCTCGGCGCGCGAGCGCGGCAGCGCGTGTGGGAGGGCGGTCGCGTCCATCAGGACGCGAACCCTAGCACCGGCCCCTGAGCCGATCAACCGATCGGCCAGGGGCCGCATCGGTCAGTGCTCGGTCAGCCCTCGACGGTCACCGTCATGTTCATGTTCGAGTGGAACAGGCAGGTGATCTGGTACGTGCCCGGCTCGTCGAACGTGACCTGGATCTCGCTGTTGCCGGCGACCTCCTCGTCGACGATCGGGTCGTCCACCGCCTCGCCGTTCTGGCCCTCGGTCACGGTGTGCGGCGCGGAGTCGCCGTTGACGAACGTGACCGTGTCGCCGGAGCTGACGGTGATCGAGGCGGGCGAGAAGGCGAATCCGGTGAGCGACACCTCGGTGCCGGAGCCGCCACCGCCACCGCCGTCGCTCGAGCCGCCACCGCCACCGCCACCGCCGCTGTCGCCACCACCGTCGCCGCCGCTGCTGCACGCGGCAAGGACGAGGAGGAGGCTGGCGGCCAGGAGCATGGGTCGAGCGCGCATGAGGCGTGTCATGGGGTCGTCCTCGTGTGGGGCTGGATGGGTGCCGAATCCGTCCCAAGGTACGTCGCCGGTTACGCCTCGGCGCGTTTGACGCTCCCCAGCGGGCACCGCATAGTGCTCGTGCCTCCCTTCGCCCCCGGGTCGAGCATGCCGCAGACCACGATCTACGTCTCCCCCCGTTCTCTCGGGGCCCCCGATACTCGCCCGCCGGCCGTCGAGACCGATGACCTCGCCCGGCTGTTCGCCGGCGTCCCGGCGCTGGCCGGCGTGTCGCTGCGCATCGACGGCGGGCGGACCGTGGCGCTGCTCGGGCCCAACGGGGCGGGGAAGACGACGCTCCTGCGGCTGGTGGCCACGGCCATCAAGCCCTCGTACGGGCGCGCCCGGGTCGACGGCCTGGACGTCGTGCGCGACGTGGAGGCGGTCCGCGAGCGAGTGGCCTACCTGTCGCACGCGACCGGCCTGTACGACGACCTCACCGCCCGCGAGAACCTCCGCTTCGCCGCCACGATGCTCGGCACCCCGGACGCGCACGAGCGCGTCGAGCGCGCCCTCGCCGACGTCGGCCTCGGCGAGCGCGCGAACGACCGGGTGGGTGGGTTCTCGGCCGGCATGCGCAAGCGCCTGGCCCTCGGCCGCATCCTCCTCGGCGCCCCGTCGCTCGTGCTGCTCGACGAGCCGTACGCCGCGCTCGACGCCGAGGGCATGGGCGTCGTCGACGCGCTCCTCGCCGCCTGGCACGGGGCGGGGGTCGCCGTCGTCGTTGCCGCCCACGCCACCGACCGGCTCGAGCCGTTCCTCGACGGCCGCGTCATGCTCGAGCGAGGCCTCGTCATGGCCGTGGAGGGCGAGGGTGTGGCGGCGTCACCGCCCGCGCCACCCGCCTCGCAGCCGGCACCGGCCGCGAAGCCGGCACCGGCCGCGCAGCCGGCGCACGCCGAGGTGCGCCGATGAGCGCCGTGCGCCGCGACGCCCGGATCGCCGTGGCCATCGCCCGCAAGGACGCGCTGGCCGAGCTGCGCGGGCGCCAGGCGATCGTGAGCACGCTGTTCTTCTCGGCCGTCGTTCTGCTCCTGTTCGGCTTCTCGCTCGGGCCCGATGCCGCACGGCTGGCGGCCGCCGCTCCCGGCCTGCTGTGGCTGGCGATCGTGTTCAGCGGCGTCCTGGCCGTCGGGCGGCTCCACCTCCTCGAGACCGATGACGACGCGCTCGACCAGCTCGCCCGCTACCCGGTCAGCCGCCGCGCGATCTACGCCGGCAAGGCGCTCGCCGGCTTCGGGGTCATGCTCGTCATCGGCCTCCTCGTCCTCGCCGCCGTCGGGATCCTGTTCGCCGTCGACGTGCTGGCCGCCGCCCCCGCGCTGCTCGTGACGATCGTGCTCGGGGCGATCGGCGTCGCCGCGGTCGGCACGTTCTACGCGGGCGTCACCGTTCGCCTGCGGGCGCGCGAGGTCATGCTGCCGCTGCTCATGCTGCCGGTCCTCGCCCCGCTCCTGCTCGGCGCGGTGAAGGCCACGGTCGCGGCCCTGGCCGGCGACCCGTTCGGCGAGCTCGGGGCGTGGCTCCAGCTCATCGTCGCCTTCGACCTCGTCATGCTCGTCGCCGGGGCGGCGACGTACGGGTACCTGCTGGAGGACTGATGCGGACGCGAATCCTCGGCATCGTGGCGCTCGTGGCGGTGGTCGCCGCCACCTACACCGCGCTGTTCGTCGTGCCCGCCGACCTCAACCAGGGCGACGCGCAGCGGATCTTCTACATCCACCCCGCCGCGGCCTGGGTGTCGTACCTGTCGTTCGGCGTGACGGCCGCCGCCGGCATCGGCTGGCTCATCAAGCGGGACCTGCGCTTCGACGCCGTGGCGCTCGCGGGGGCCGAGATCGGCGTCGTGTTCACCGCCTTCACGATCTGGGCCGGGATGATGTGGGCCCGCCCGGTGTGGGGCGTGTTCTGGCAGTGGGAGGACCCGCGGCTGGCGACGACCGCGCTGCTCCTCGCCCTGTACGCCGGCTACCTCCTCTTCCGGCGCCTGACCGATGATCCCGAGCGGCGCGCGACCCGTGCCGCGGTCGTCGGCATCGTCGCCGTGCTCGACATCCCGATCATCCATTTCAGCGTCGAGTGGTGGCGCGGCCTGCACCAGACGCCGACGATCGGCTCGCCCGATCGGATCATGGACCCGGCGGCGCCAGGGATCTTCGTCGCCACCCTGCTCGGGATGATGGCCGCGTTCACGCTCACCTGGCTGTACCTGATCGTCCGCCGCTACCAGCTCGCCCGCGCCGAGCTGGCGCGCGAGGAGCGCGTGCGCCTGGCCCGGATCGCGAGCGCCCGATCCGCGTTCGAGCGCGCGCAGCCGACGCAGCCGGCGCAGCCGGGGCAGCCGACGGAGGCGGCCCGATGACCGACGTCGAGTACGTCATCGCCGCCTACGCCGTCGTCCTCGGCGGGCTCGCCGCGTACGTCGTGACGCTGTGGCGGCGCCTGCGCCGCGCGACGTCCGACGACGACGAGGCGCGATGACGGTCGCCACGCCCCCGGAGCCCATCCTGCCGCCGCGACGGCGGCCCTGGGGCATCCTCATCCTGGTGGCGGTGGTGATCGGCGTCGTCGCCTGGCTCGCGTTCAGCAGCGTCGGCAACGCGCTCGTCTACTACCGCACGCCGAGCGAGCTCCTCGCCCTCGACGAGCCGGTCGGCGAGGTCATGCGGCTGGGCGGGATCGTGAAGCCCGGCAGCGTCGAGGGTCCCGCGACCGACCTGCGC
The DNA here is from genome assembly GCA_036262075.1 of Candidatus Limnocylindria bacterium. GTDB lineage: Bacteria > Chloroflexota > Limnocylindria > QHBO01 > QHBO01 > JACDBZ01. Next base: position 144,564 of record DATAJO010000034.1, on the reverse strand, counting down.
TTCATCCTCACCGACGGTGAGGCCGAGGTCCCGGTCCACTCGACCGTGGCGCCGACGCGCTCGTTCCGCGAGGGGAGCGGCGCCGTGGTGGAGGGCTCGCTCGGTGCCGACGGCGTGTTCGAGGCGACGCAGGTCATCGTCAAGCACGACGAGAACTACGTCGCCCCGACCGAGGGCGCCGTGCCCTCGGAGCGCTATTTCGACCCGGGGGAGGATCGGTGACCCCGACGATCGGGCACGCGGCGATCGTCGTCGGCCTGGCGCTCACGGCCTACGCCGTCGTCGCCTTCATCCTCGCCGCGCGGCGCGGGGACGCCGGGCTCGAGGCGACCGGGCGGCGCGCGGTGACCGCCTCGTTCGCCGCCGCGGGCGTCGCCTGCCTGGCGATGGTCGCGTCGCTGCTGGCCCACGACTTCAGCGTGCTCTACGTCGCCGAGAACAACGCGACCACCACGCCGCCGTTCATCGGCGCCATCAGCCTGTGGGCGGCGCTCGAGGGCTCGATCCTGTTCTGGGCACTCCTCGCCACCGGGTGGGCGGCGCTCGTCCTGCATCGGCAGCGCGGGCGGCATCGGCAGCTCATGCCGTGGGTGGGCGCGACGCTCGCATCGGTCAACCTGTTCTTCTTCGCCGTCCTCGTCTGGCCGGGCAACCCGTTCGTGCGCGTGACGCCGGCCGGGACCGAGGGCACCGGCCCGAACGCGCTGCTCCAGAACCACCCGTTCATGGCGCTCCATCCGCCGCTCCTGTACCTCGGCTACACCGGCCTGGCGGTGCCGTTCGCCTTCGGCGTCGCGGCGCTCATCACGCGGCGGCTCGACGTCGAGTGGCTGCGCGTGGTGCGACGCTGGACGCTCGTGCCGTGGACGTTCCTCACGCTCGGCATCGTGGCCGGGGCGTGGTGGAGCTACGAGGTCCTCGGCTGGGGCGGCTACTGGGCCTGGGACCCGGTCGAGAACGCGGCGCTCCTGCCGTGGCTCACGGCCACCGCCTTCGTCCACTCCGCGATCGTCGCCGAGCGTCGTGGCGGCCTCCGCATCTGGACCAGCCTCCTCGTGCTGACGACGTTCGTCCTCACCCTGCTCGGCACGTTCCTCACCCGCTCGGGCGTGGTCCTCAGCGTCCACTCGTTCACGCTGTCGTCGATCGGCCAGTGGTTCTTCGCCGCCATCATCGTCGCCGCGACCGTCGGGCTGACGCTCCTCGTCTGGCGCCTGCCGGACCTCGGCGGCGGCGGCCGGCCGTCGTCGCTCCTCAGCCGCGAGTCGGCGTTCCTGTTCAACAACGTCCTGTTCGTCGCGATCACGATCGCCGTCCTGTTCGGCACGCTCCTGCCGTGGGGCTGGAGCATCGCCACCGGCGAGACGATCAGCATTGGCGCGCCCTGGTACAACCGCGTCACCGTCCCGATGCTCGTCGCGCTCCTGTTCCTCATGGGCATCGGGCCGGCGCTGCCGTGGGGCGCCGCCTCGTTCCGCACCCTGCGCGAGCGGTTCACCCTGCCGGCCATCGTCGCCACGGCGGTCGTCGCGGTCGTCGCGCTGCTCGGCATGCGCGAGCCGGGCACGCTCGGCATCGTCGGCCTCGCCGTCCTCGTCGGCACGGTCATGCTCGAGGAGGTCGTGCGCGGGGCGCGCGCCCGGGTCCGCGGCCGCGACGAGGACCCGGCGACGGCCACCTGGCGCCTCGCGACCCGCAACCGGCGGCGCTACGGCGGCTACGTCGTCCACCTCGGCGTGCTCGTCATGGCCGTCGGCATCGCCGTCTCGTCGGCCCTCGTCACCGATCGCACCGTGACGCTCGCCCCCGGCGAGAGCGCCACGATCGGGGCCTACACGCTGACCCACGACGAGCTCGTCGTCGAGCGGCTGCCCGACGACCCGCGCGTGATCGAGACGCGCGCCGAGGTCACGTACGCCGGGCCGCAGTCGGGCCAGCTCGGCACGGCCCTGCGCGACTACCCGAACTCGGCGGCCGCGGTCGCCACGCCGGCCGTCAGGACGTCGCTCGGCGAGGACCTGTACGTCACGCTCCACGCCTCCGACCCCGAGACCGGCGCCGTGACCCTCCATGTCCTCGTCCGGCCGCTCGTGGCCTGGATCTGGATCGGCGGGGCCATCGTCGGCATCGGCTCCGCGTTCGCCATCTGGCCGGAGCGACGCCGTGGCGAGGTGGCCGTGACCGAGGCCGCCCGCGCGCCGAGCCCGGCACCGGCGCCGACGCCGCCGCTCGAGGGAGCCTGAGCCGATGCGGACCCTGCGCTGGCTCGCCATCCCGATCCTCGTCGTGCCGCTCGGCTGGCTGCTGTTCACCGGCTTCGGCCGCGACCCGCGTGAGGTCGCCTCGCCGCTCATCGGCCAGCCGGCGCCCGCGTGGGAGCTGGCGACGCTCGACGGCGACACGCTGTCGAGCGAGGACCTCGCCGGCCGGCCGTACCTCGTGAACTTCTGGGCCAGCTGGTGCATCCCGTCGTGCGTCGACGAGCACCCGGTCCTCGGCTCGGCCTGGGCCTCGCAGGAGGGCGAGCTGATGATCGTCGGGGTGCTCTACCAGGACGGGGCCGATGGCGCCCGCGACTTCCTGGCCCGCTACGGCGACGCCGGCTATCCCCACGTCCTCGACCCGAACGGGACGCTCGCCGTCGACTTCGGGGTCACCGGGCCGCCCGAGACGTTCTTCGTCGACGCCGACGGGATCGTGCGCGACCGGCAGGTCGGACCCCTGACCGATGCGCTGCTCGCGCAGCGCCTGGCCGCGGTCATGCCCGCGGCGGGGCTGCGCCGATGAACCGGGTCGCCGTGCTCGCGGTCGTCGCCGTGCTGGCGGTCGTCGCGGTCGTCGCGGCCGTCGCGCTGCGGCCGGCCCAGTCGGCGAACCTCGAGGCGCGCGCCGATGCCCTCGCCGCCGAGCTGCGCTGCCCGGACTGCGAGGGCCTGTCGGTGGCCGACTCGCCGACGGCCGCCGCGGCCGAGATCCGGCGCCAGATCGAGGCGCTCCTCGCCGCCGGCGCGACCGACGACGGGGTCCGCGCCCATTTCACCGCCCGCTACGGGGAGTGGATCCTCCTCGCGCCGACGTCGCCGCTGGTCTGGATCGTTCCGTTCGCCGTCGTGGCCGTCGGTGCCGCGGGGCTCGTCGTCTGGGTCCTCGGCCGCCGGCATGCTCCGGCACCCGAGGCGGCTCCGTTGAGCGAGGCGGAGCGGCGCCGCATCCACGAGGAGGCGGAGGCGCTCGATGCCTGAGCCGATCCTCGTCGCCCTGGGCCTGGCCATCGCCGCGGCGGTCGTCCTCCTCCCGCTGCGCCGTGGTGGCTCCGACGAGCCGCCGCTCCCCGACGAGGGCGCGCTCGTCCGTCACCGCGCGGCGCTCGAGGCCCTCAACGAGGTCGAGGCCGACTATCGGGCCGGGACGCTCGACGACGAGGCGTACGCCCGCGAGCTCGCCGCCGCCGAGCGGCGCGCCTCGGAGACCCGGGCCGCGCTGCACGCCCGCGCGGGCGACGACGTCCCACGACCGGACGGACGCGCTCGGCGCCTGGCGACCGGCGCGGCGGCGGTCATCGGCCTGGCGCTCCTCGCGGGATCGGCGCTGCCGGCGACCGGGGTGGCGAACCGGACCGTCGTCGATCAGGCGCTGGCCGAGCGCCAGGCGACCGAGGAGGCGCGCCAGGCGCGCATCCGCGAGCTGACCGACGCCCTCGTCGCCGACCCGAGCGACACCGCGACCCTCTCCGACCTCGCCGACGCGTACCTGGCCGGGACCTCGGACACCGACCTCGTCGCCGCGGTGCGGATCCTTCAGCTGCTCCTGGAGTACGAGCCGGAGAACGCGAGCGCCTACGAGCGCGTGGTCAGCGCCTACATCCGCGGCGGCGACCACGCCAACGCGCGCGCCGCGCTCGACAGCTACGAGACGATCGAGTCGGCCGACCCGGTCGAGGTCGCCTTCCTCGACGGGCTCATCGCGCTGCAGGGCGAAGCAGACCGGGAAGCGGCCATCGAGGCCTTCGACCGCTTCCTCGAGCTGGCGCCCGACGACGCGCGCGTGCCGATGATCCGCGGCCTGCGCGAGGACGCCGCGGCGGGGGAGTAGCCCGGGCTCAGCGAACCCCGGCGGGCTCCGGCGTGAGGATGCGCTCGAGCATGCGCAGGAGCTCGCCCAGCTCCTGGGCCTCGAGCCGGTCGACGAAATGCTCGGCCACACCACGCAGATGGGTCGGGGTCGCGGCCCGCAGGCGCTGCATGCCGGCGTCGGTGAGCTGGGCCCACTGGCCGCGACGGTCCGACTCGCAGGTCACACGCTCGACGAGCCCATCGGCCACGAGCCGGTCGACCAGCCGGGTTGCGCCCGAGCGCGACAGGAGCAGCCGATCGGCGAGATCGCTCATCCGCAAGCGTCGTTCCTCGGCGGCCGCGAGCTGCACGAGGACGTCGTAGTCGGTCAGGGCCAGGTCCTGCTCGTCCTGGAGCTCGCGCTCGAGGGTCCGGATGAGCCGGGCGTGGGTGAGGAGGAACGCTCGCCAGGCGGCGAGCCGGGGGTCGGTCGGAGTGATGGTCGTCGTCATGCGGGGCACGGATCCAGCGCACTGTTGTTGCACACGCAACGATAAGCCGATATAGTTGCGGAGTCAATCATAGCGACCCATCCCAGCGACCAATGGAGCCGACACAGCGATGACCTGGACAGTCGATCTCGACCATTCTGCCGTCACATTCAGCGCCAAGCACATGATGCTCACCACGGTACGCGGCTCGCTCGCGATCCGCGACGTTGAGCTGAACTTCGATCCCGAGCATCCTGAGGCCTCGAGCGTGCGCGTCAGCCTCGACGCCGCCTCGATCGACACCGGCCAGCCGATGCGGGACAACCACCTTCGATCGGCAGACTTCCTCGACGTCGAGAACTACCCGACCATCGACTTCGTGTCGACGAAGGTCGAGCCGAAGGGGGACAACCGCTACGCCCTCCACGGCGACCTGACCATTCACGGCGTCACCCGCCCCGTCGTCCTCGATGCCGAGCTCGTCGGCGTCGTGCCGGACTGGAAGGGCGGCGGCCGTCGCGCCTCGTTCACGGCCTCGACCACGATCAACCGCGAGGACTGGGGCCTGACCTGGAACGTCGCCCTCGAGCAGGGTGGCTGGCTCGTCAGCCGCGACATCAAGATCGAGATCGAGCTCGTCGCCCTCGAGACCGCGGGCGAGCAGTCCGGCGACGCCACCGACGCCGACACGTCCGGCGAGCGCTCCGACGTCGCCGCCTGAGACATTCGCGCACGGACGGCCGATGCGCCCGGCCCGCCGGGGCATCGGCCGTGACCTGATCAGGCGCCGGCGCGCGAAACCTCGATCCAGAACGTCGAGCCGACTCCCTCCTCGGACGTGAGCCCCACCGAGCCGCCGTGGGCCTCGGCGATGTGGCGCACGATCGCCAGCCCGAGCCCCGCGCTCCCGGTCGGCGCCTCGTCGCCCCGCTCGCGTGACCGGGCGCGATCGACCTTGTAGAAGCGCTCGAAGATCCGTGCCTGGTGACCCTCCGGCACGCCGATCCCGTCATCGGCCACGCTGAAGCGCACGCGGCTGCCATCCGCCTCCCAGCCGATGCGGACCTCTCCGCCGTGGTGGCTGTACTTCACCGCGTTGTGGGCGAGGTTGAGCAGCGCCTGCCCGAGGCGCTTCGCATCGGCCCTGGCACGAACGCCCGGCTTGCCGCCGCCGATCGCCCGCACCGTGATGGCGCGCCGCTCCGCGACCGGGCCGACGCGCTCCAGGCACTCGGCCACGACCACCTCCGGGTCGATGGCGGCGAGCTCGAGCCGTGTCTCGCCGGACTCGATTGCCGACAGGTCGAGCAGCTCGTCGACGAGCTGGGCGAGGTGATCGGTCTCGCGTTCGACCTGGGTGGCGAAGTCGCGCAGGGTGGCGACGTCGTCGACGGCACCGGACGAGAGGGTCTCGGCGAGGAGCTTGATCGAGGTCAGCGGCGTCCGCAGCTCATGGCCGATGTTGGCCACGAAGTCGCGCCGCACGCGCTCGATGCGGCGCAGGGCGGTGACGTCGTGGAGGGCGAGGACGAGCCCGTCGCGCAGCGGGACCGCGTCGACGGTGAAGCGCCGCGCCCCGAGGTGGCCGAGGTCGGCCTCGCCGGTCGCCACGCCGGCGCCGGTGATCGCGCGCCGGGCGATGGCGTCGAGCGCCGCCGAGCCGAAGGCCGCGATGACGCTCATCCCGACCAGCTCCTCCTCGTCGCGCTCGGCGAGGGCCGCCGCCTCGGCGCCGGCCCGCACGACGCGCAGCTCGCGGTCGACGACGACGATCGCGTCGCCGCCGCGATGGCGGAGCAGCGCCTCGAACGCCTCCGCCGGCGTCGGATCGGTCACGTGGCCTCCGGCTGGAAGGCGTAGCCGACGCCGCGCACGGTGCGGAAGAAGTCGTGCCCGCTCTGGCCGCGCAGCTTGCCGCGCAGCCACGAGACGTGGACGTCGACGGTCCGGCCGTCGCCGGCGTAGTCGTAGCCCCAGACGCGGGCGAGGAGCTGGTCCCGGGTGAAGATCCGTCCCGGCGAGGCGGCCATATGGGCGAGGAGGTCGAACTCCTTGGTCGTGAGGTGGATCGGCGCGCCGTCGACGGTGACCTCGCGCCGCGCCACGTCGATCCGGACCGGGCCGTACTCGCGCACGTCGCCCGGCTCCGATCCGTCGGTCGTGTCGGCGCGGCGCTGGCGGCGCAGGACCGCCTCGATGCGTGCGAGGAGCTCCGGGCGGCTGAAGGGCTTGGCGACGTAGTCGTCGGCGCCGACCTTGAGGCCGACCACGCGGTCGATCTCGTCGCCCTTGGCCGACAGGATGATCACCGGCGTGCTCACGCCCTCCCCGCGGAGGACGCGCAGCACCTCGACGCCGCTCATGCCGGGGAGCATGACGTCGAGGAGGATGAGGTCGAGCCGTCCGCCGCGGGCCGCCTCGAGCGCCGCCTCGCCGTCGGCCGCGACGCTCACCTCGTAGCCCTCGCGGACGAGGTTGAAGGCCAGCGTCTGGCGCAGGGTGGCGTCGTCCTCGACCACGAGGAGCCGCCGTCGCATCGGTCCCTGGCCTCCCACGCCTAGTTGTTGAGATCCTCGATCTGGCCGGTCGCCAGGTAGACCACGTCCTCGGCGATGTTCGTCACGCGGTCGCCGAGGCGCTCGAGGTGGTGGGCGGCGAAGAGCATGTGGGTCGCCTGGCGAGCGCGCTCCGGGGAAGCGGCCATGATCTGGGTGGCGTCCTCGTACACGCTCGAGTAGAGCGCGTCGAGCTCGTCGTCGCGGAGGCAGACGCGGCGGGCGTCGTGCTCGCTGACGTCCACCAGGGCTCGCATCGCGGCACGGAGCTGCTCGCGGCAGATCTGCTCCATGCGGGGGAGCTGCTTGAGGATCGGCGTCTCGGGCTCCGACGCCAGCTGCTGGGCGAGCTTGGCGATGTTCGTGGCGTAGTCGCCCATGCGCTCGAGCTCGGCCGCCGCGTGGTAGAGGGCGAGGAGCTCGCGGGCGTCGCGCGCCACGGGCGCCTGGGTGGCGATGAGCTGCGCGATGACGGTGTTCACCTGGCGCTGGAGCTCGTTGACCTCGGCGTCGTCCCAGCGGACCCGGTCGGCGAGATCGGCATCGCGCTCGATCAACGCGCGTCCCGCGCGCTCGAGCGCCTCCTCGACCCGAGCGCCGAGCCGCAGGACGTCGTCCTTGACCGTGTCGAGCTCGCGCTCGAACGTGGCGCGCGGGCCGGTGTGCTCGGGCGCTGCCGCATCGGCCGCTCTCACCTCGTCGTCCCTGGCGTCGTTCATGCCCTGCTCTCGCCTAGCCGAAGCGGCCGGTGATGTAGTCCTCGGTCAGCCGGTTGGCGGGCCGCGTGAACAGGTCCTTCGTCGGCGCCATCTCGACCAGGTAGCCGGCCCGGTCCTCGCCCATGGTGAGGAAGGCGGTGGAGTCGCTGGCCCGGGCCGCCTGCTGCATGTTGTGGGTCACGATGACGATCGTGTAGCTCTCGGCCAGCTCGCGCATGAGCTCCTCGATCCGCAGCGTCGCGATCGGATCGAGGGCCGAGCACGGCTCGTCCATGAGGATGACGTCCGGCTCGACGGCGATCGCCCGCGCGATGCACAGGCGCTGCTGCTGGCCGCCCGACAGCGCCGTCCCGGGCGTGCGGAGCTTGTCCTTCACCTCGTCCCACAGTGCCGCGCGACGCAGCGAGCGCTCGACGAGCTCGTCCATGTCGCCGCGGAACCCGGCGACGCGCGGGCCGAAGGCGACGTTGTCGTAGATCGACTTCGGAAACGGGTTCGGCTTCTGGAACACCATGCCGATGCGCCGCCGCACCTCGACCGGGTCCACGCCGTCGGCGTACAGGTCGACGCCGTGGTAGCGGATCGCTCCGGTGATGCGCGCGCCGTCGACCAGGTCGTTCATCCGATTCAGGCTGCGCAGCAGCGTGCTCTTGCCGGACCCGGACGGGCCGATGATGGCGGTGATGGCCCGGCTCGGGACCTGGAGGCTGACGTCGCGCACGACCCGGACGTCGCCGTAGTAGCACGACAGCCGATCCAGCTCGAACACGACCTCCTCCGGCGCGAACCGGAGGCCGGGGGCATCCCCGTTGACAGCCCGCTCGGGCCCATCGAGCATCGGCGAGACGGTCACGAGTCGCATTGTCGCCCCTGCGCCGTCCCGGCGCTCGTCCACGCCCATCGGAGCGGGCCGGGTGTCGAGGGTCATCGGGTCACCACCTTCGGTCATATCGGTTCCGCAGCACGATGGCCGTCGCGTTGGCCAACAGGATCACGCCGAGCAGCACGACGATCGCCGCCGCCCCGAGGGCGCGGTAGTCGGCCTGGGGATAGCCGGCCCAATGGAAGACGATGGTGGGCAGCGTCGTATAGCCGGCGACGAGCTGGTCCCAGGGAGCACCCACGAAGCTGAACGTGCCGGCGATGGCCCCGACCATGAGCAGCGGCGCCGTCTCGCCGAAGGCCCGCGCCAGCGACAGGATCGTGCCGGTCAGGATCCCCGGCGCCGCGTACGGCAGGACGTGGCTGCGGATCGTCTCCCATCGGGTCGCGCCCACCCCGTATGCCGCCTCGCGGATGGCGACCGGAACGGCGCTCAGCGCCTCCATGGTGGTGATCACCACGATCGGCAGGACGAGGGTGGCGAGCGTCAGCCCGCCGACGAGCGCCGTGCTGCCGAGGCCGAGCGCGGTCGAGAAGACGGCCAGGCCGAGCAGGCCGTACACGATGGCCGGCACGCCCGCGAGGTTGCGGATGTTCGTGCGGATGAGCCGCGCCCAGCGGGTGTCGCGGGCGTACTCCTCGAGGTAGACCGCGGCGCCGATGCCGAGCGGCAGCGCGATGACGACGACGACGAGCGTGACCGTGACCGAGCCGATGACGGCCTGCACGATGCCGGCGCGCTCGGGCCTGGCCGACAGCGGCGAGCCGAGGAATTCGAGCGGGCGATCGGCGAGGACCGGCAGCGCCTTCACGACCGTATCGGCCAGGAGGACGACGAGGACGGCGAGCGAGGCGAGCAGGCTGAGCAGCAGCAGCCCCTCGATGGCGACGCCGCGCCAGTCCGTTCCGCCGCTCCGCAGCCGGCCGGCGACGAGCTCCCGCGTGCGCTGCGCCTGGTCGCGCGCCGCCATCAGCAGCACCTCATCAGTAGCGCCTCCGCACCCGGCGCACGAACGCGTCGGACACGAGGTTGAGGGCGAAGGTCATGAGGAACAGGAGGAAGCCGAGGAAGTAGAGGCTTTCGAACGTCAGCTCGGCGCCGCGGACCCGGTCGGAGCCGATGGCGAGCGCGGTCATCGCCGCGGTCATCGTCTGGCCCTGGTCGAGCGGGTTGAGGCTGAACAGCGATCCGCCGGTGGCGCCCGCCACCATCGACACGATCATCGTCTCACCGATGGCGCGGCTGACGCCGAGGATCAGCGCGGCGACGATGCCCGACACCGCTGCCGGCACGACGACGCGGAGGCTCGTCGTCCGGCGCCGTGCCCCGAGGCCATACGCGGCCTCGCGCAGCTCCCGCGGGACGGCATGCAGCGCGTCCTCGGCGATCGACGCCACGAGCGGCGTGATGAGGATCCCGACCGCGATGCCGGCGGCCAGCATGGTGAACAGCGGAGCGCCGAACAGCGGCTGCACGATCGTCGGGCTGATCCAGGCCAGGGCGAAGAAGCCCAGGACGACCGACGGGATCGCGGCGAGGACCTCGACCATCGGCTTGAGCACGCGGCGCGCGCGAGCCGAGGCGACCTCCGAGAGGTAGATCGCGGCACCGATGCCGAGCGGCGCGGCAATGGCCATGCCGATGACCGAGATCAGGAGCGTCCCGGCGATCGGCGTGGCGAGGTCGTACAGCCCGCGCCGCGGGAACCAGCCGTCGGTGACGAGCGCGCCGGGATCGACCTGGACGACGAAGCTCAGCGCGTTGCCCGACAGCGTGAGGATGATCGCCACGCTGATGACGATCGACAGCGCCGCCGCCGACAGGAAGACGGCGCGCAGCGCCGCCTCGCGCCGCCGCCGCCTCGCGTCGATGCGGAGGTCGGCGACGGTGAGGGCGGCACGTGGTCGGCGGGCGACGGCCGTCATCGTTCGAGTCCGCCGAAGGTCACCGACCCTCCCAGGCGGCGCGCGTCGCCTCGAGCGCCTCGGGAGTGAGCGCGACATAGCCGGCCTCCTCGACGAGCGCGATGCCCTCGTCCGAGAGGTAGAAGTCGACGTATCCGGCGACGTCCGGGCTCTCCGCGGCGTGATCGGTGTTGACGTAGATGTACAGGTCGCGGCTGATCGGATACTCGTTGCTCGCGATCGTCTCGGTCGTCGGGGCCACGCACCCGTCCCCGCCGTCGACCTCGAGGGCCGCCGCGCGATCGGTGTTGTGCTCGGAGAAGGCGAAGCCGACCCAACCCAGGGAGGTATCGGCGCCGGAGATGCCCTCGATGATCACGTTGTCGTCGCCCGATGCCGTGTAGTCGGGCCGCGCCACCTCGTCCTGGCCGCGTTCCTCGGCGATGTCGCCGAACACGATCTCGACGAAGCTGTCGTACGTGCCCGACTCCTCACCGGGTGCCGTGACCTCCAGCGGTGCCGGCGCGAACGGGCCGGCCGACGCGCCGTAGGTGCCGTCGAGCTCCGCGGCGAGGTCGTTGGCCGCGTCCCACGTTTCGAACCCCTGGGATTCCGGACCGAGCAGCGCGTACAGGTCGCCGAACGACAGGCACGAGACGGCGTCGTTGGCCGTCGACGTCAGGACGGTGATCCCGTCGACGCCGATCTTCAGCTCGACCCAGGGGACGCCGCCGTCCTCGCATGCCCCCGCCTCGTCCTCCGAGATCCGGCGCGACGCGTCGCTGATATCGGTCTCGCCCTCGCAGAAGCGGGCGAAGCCGTCGCCGGTCCCGGGTCCGTCGACCTCGTACTCGAAGCCATCGGTCTCTGCGGCGTAGTCCTCGGCCACGAGCGAGCTGATCGGCTCGACCGTGGACGAGCCGGACACCACGACGGTCTGGCCCTCGACCGCGCCGTCACTCTCGCCGGCGCTTCCGGGGGTGACGCACCCCGCGAGGGCGAGCGACGTGACGGCGGCGATTGCGACCCATCGGCCCCGCGGCCGCACCTGGCTGTTCAATCCGGCTTCCCCATACCTGCTCATGGGCACAGGTTCGGAGGCGCCCCTCAACGCAGCCTTAGCGTGGGGTCAACGGTGTGTTAAGGGCCGATGCCGACGGCCAGGGCCGCGAAACCGATGGCCGCGCCGGCGGCCACGATGACGACCGACGGAACGCATGCCCACAGCGCCACGACCGCGCCGAGCAGCAGCGCGACGGTGAGCGGGTCGCGGACGGCCGACAGGCCGAGCTGGATCGACACCGCCGCCATGAGGCCGATGGCCGCGGCGTTCACGCCGTCGAGCAGCGCCCCGGTCAACGGGCGCTTCCGCGCGTGCTCGACGAGGTGGCCGAAGGCGGCGACGAGCACGAACGCCGGCGCGAAGATCGCGACCGTGGCGACCACTGCGCCCGGGATCCCGGCCAGGACGTAGCCGACGAACGTCGCGGTCGTGAACAGCGGTCCGGGCGTGACCTGGCCGATGGCGACGGCGTCGAGCAGCTGCGCATCGGTCAGCCAGCCGAGGCGCTCGACGAGGTCGGCGCGCAGGAACGCGAGGAGCACGTAGCCCGAGCCGTAGAGGAATGCGCCGGCCTTGAGGAAGACCGCGCCGAGCGTGAGCAGGTCGATCGATGACGCGGCCGCCGCACCACCGGCCGCGCCCGCACCGCCAGCGGCGCCCGGCAGCACGATGCCCGCGGCCGCCCACGGCACACGGGCACCGAGGCGCAGCGTCGCGACCAGCAGCGCCCCGCCAGCGAGGAGCACGAGCTCGTTGACGCCGGCCAGCCACAGCAGCCCGGCCGCGACGGCCACGATGACGCGCAACGGTCGGATCAGCGTCGTGCGGGCGAAGGCGACGAGGGCCGCCCCCACGATGGCGACGATCACCGGCTTCACGCCGTACAGCAGCGCCTCGCCGGTCGGTGTAGTGCCGTACGCGACGTACGCCCACGCCAACCCGAGGACGATGAGCGCGGCCGGCAGGATGAACGACAGCCCGGCCACGACGAGGCCGAGCCGCCCGGCCCGCTGACGGCCGACGAGCATCGCCAGCTCGGTCGAATTCGGTCCCGGGATGAGGTTCGCGAATCCGACGAGGTCGACCAGCTGCGCATCGGTCAGCCAGCGCCGCCGTTCGACGACGTCGCGGCGCATGAGCGCGATATGCGCCGCCGGGCCGCCGAAGCCGATGATGCCGAGCGTCCCGAACACGACGATCAGCTCGCGCAGCCTGGTGGAGCGCGGCGCGTCGGTCACGGGAGGCGCCTCAGCCCATGATCGGGCGCAGGACGAAGTAGGCGACGGCGGCCGTGAAGCCGGACGCCGGCAGGGTGAGGACCCAGGCGGCGACGATGCTGCGCGCCACGGCCCAGCGCACGGTCTTCAGCCGGTCCGACGAGCCGACGCCCATGATCGCGGAGCTGATGATGTGGGTCGTGCTGACCGGCATCCCGAAATGCGAGGCGGTGAAGATCACCGACGCGGCCGTCGTCTCGGCTGCGAAGCCGTGGACCGGGTCGAGCTTCACGACCTTCGTGCCCATCGTCTTGATGATCCGCCAGCCGCCGGCCGCGGTTCCGAGGCTGATCGCGCCGGCCGCGGTGAGGATGACCCACAGCGGCGGGTCGAACGTGCTCTGGATGCCGGCCGACACGAGGGCGAGGGTCATGATGCCCATCGTCTTCTGGGCGTCGTTGCTGCCGTGGCTGAACGCCATGTACGCCGCCGACAGCACCTGGAGCCGCCGGAACCCGGCGTTGAGCCGCGCCGGATGCGCCCGCCGGAACAGGTTGAACAGGAGGGCCATGAAGAGCAGGCCCAGCGTGAAGCCGATGAGCGGCGAGGCAACGAGCGGGAGCAGGACCTTGCCGACGATGCCGTCGACCTGCCAGGCGCCGAACCCGGCGCTGACGAGGGCCGCTCCCAGCAGGCCCCCGATGAGCGCGTGGCTCGAGCTCGACGGGATCGCGAGGCGCCAGGTGATGAGGTTCCAGGTGATCGCGCCCACGAGCGCCGCGGCGATGACCGTCTGCGACTCGACGTTCGTGTCGATGAGCCCCGAGCCGACCGTCTTCGCGACCTCGGTGCCGATGAGGGCGCCGGTGAAGTTCGCGACGGCCGACATGCCGATCGCCCACTGCGGGGCGAGCGCGCGCGTGCTCACGCTGGTGGCGATCGCGTTCGCCGTGTCGTGGAAGCCGTTGATGTAGTCGAAGGCGACGGCGAGGACGAGAACGACGAGGAGCGCGAGCGTCCAGCCCTCCGGAAGGAGGCCCTCAGGCATGCTTGACGACGATGCGCTCGATCACGTTGGCGACGTCCTCGCAGGCGTCGATCGTGTCCTCGAGGAGCGCGTAGAGATCCTTCAGCTTGATGACGTCGACCGGATCGGTCCCGTTCGTGAACAGGTCGGCCACCGCCTGGCGGGCGACCCGGTCCCCCTCGTTCTCCAGCCGATGGATCTCGATCCAGTGTGGCTGCACGCCCTTGAAGCCGCGCAGCTTCTCGAGGGCCCGCACGATCTCCTCGACCTGCTTGACGACGATCACGGCCTGCTCCGCGAGCTGCGGTGACGGATCCTCGACCTTGTAGAGGATGCAGGTGTCGGCGACCTCCTCGATGAAGTCCAGGACGTCGTCGAGGCGGCTGATGAGCTGGTGGATGTCCTCGCGGTCGAACGGCGTGACGAACGTCTTCTCGAGCTTCTGGCCGATGGAGTGGCTCAGGCCGTCGCCCTTGCGCTCGAGGTCACGCAGCTGGCTGGCGATCCGCTCGCGCTGGTCGTAGGAGCGGAACATCTCTTCGAGGAGGCGTGCGCCGGCGAGGACGTTCTGCGCGTCCTCGACGAACAGGTCGAAGAACTTCTCTTCGCGCGGGATGAACGGTAGGCGCATCGGTGTTGGGGTTGCCCCGAGCGGGCGACTCATGCCGGTGGCCTCTCCATCGGCACTCGCCGACGGACAGCGTAGCGGCTATGCCTGGCCGATGCCGGCGAAGCGCACCAGCGCCGCGGCGGCGGCCGCCAGCAGGACGACCACGAGGACCGGCGCGCGGAGCGCAAGGGCGATGGCCGCGACCGCCACGCCGGCGACTCGCTCGTCGAGGACGAGCGCCTGGCCCCTGCCGAACGTCGTCGTCGCCACGAGCGCCGCGAGCAGCGCCGGCGCGAGCAATCCGACGACGGACTGGACCGGCGGCGGCAGTGCGCGGCTGCCGAGCAGCACCGGTCCGGCGGCCTTGATCGCCATCGTGCCGGCGCCCACGGCCAGCACGATGAGCCAGGTCTCGCTCATCGGCGCACGAGCCCCACGAGCGCGGCGAGGGCCGCGGCGACGATCGGCACGCCGGGCGGCGTGAACGGCACGAGGACGAGCGCCACGGCCGCGCCGAGGATCGCGGCACTGACCGCGGCCCGCGAGCGGAGCTGGGTGAGGAGGAGCGCGAGGAACAGCGCCGGGAACGCGGCGTCGAGCCCGAGCGTGGCCGGGTCGCCGAGCCGCTCGCCGCCGATTGCCCCGACGAGCGTGCCGCCGACCCAGGCAAGCCACAGGACGATCCCGGCGCCGATGAGCCGGCCGGCGTCGAACTCGCCCTTGCCGCGTGCGGCGATGGCCCACGACTCGTCGACGACGAGCTGGGCCTTGAGGAAGCGCAGCGGCGCCGGGCCGGTGAGTGCCCGCGCCACGCTGACCCCGATCGGGAGGTAGCGGGCGTTGAGGAGCAGCGCGGCCGCGATCGCGGCCGCGGGCTGGCCGCCCGCCCCGAGCACCGAGGCGACCGCGAACTGGGCGCTGCCGGCGAACGTGATCGCGCTCATCGTCAGCGCCGGCAGGAGCCCCATGCCGTCGCCGGACACGGACAGCACGCCGAACGACACGCCGAACAGCCCGACCGCGATGGCGAGCGGGATGGCGGTCAGCGCCCCGGCGCGCATCTCGAAGCGGATGGGCGTGCCCATCTCCTCGGGCGGCGTCACGTCCCGGGTCATGCCCATCAGCCCGCAGCCTCGCCGGCGGCCTCGCGCTCGCGGAGGATCTCGCGCCGCGCGGCGAGGAACGTCAGGGCCGCCGCCGTGGCGAGGCCCGCGAGCGCCAGCCAGCCGGCCGTGAAGGAGAAGCGTTCGGCGAGCATCCCGAACAGGAACGGGCCGACGACCGCGCCCGCCATCGGCCCGACCTGGACGATGCCCATCGCGCGGCCGATTCCGCCCTGCTGCGAGCGCGAGACGGCGAGCGCCAGGAGGCCGCCCCAGCCCCAGCCGCCGCCGAAGGCGAGCGCGCTGCCCAGGAAGATGAGGGCCGGATGGTCGGCCACGGCGAGCACGATGAAGCCGATGGTGCCGATCCCGAGCAGTCCCGCCACGAGGAGGAGCGACCCGCGGCCGAGCCGATCCGCGATCCAGCCGCTGCCGACCCGCGCCACGATGCCGACGAGGCTGCCGGCCGACAGGACGAGCCCCGCCTCGGTGAACCCGAGCCCGCGATCGGCGGACGAGGCGACGATGAACGCCGGCGTGGAGTTGCCGCCGGCCGAGCCGAGCAGCGCGCCGAGCGCGAGCAGGTACAGCGCGCGCGACGACCCGCCGCCGTTGCGCGCCGCCGCCTGGCGCTCGGCCGTCGGCCGCGGGGCGTCCGGCATGGCGAGCGCGATGATCGGGATCGCGGCCGCGGCGATGAGGAACGCTGCCTGCCAGCCGAGCGTGACGCCGATGACCGGCAGCGCCAGGCCGGCGAGCAGCGAGGCCAGCGGCACCGCGGCCTGCTTCGCGCCGAAGGCGAGCCCCTGGTGCTCGGCGCTCACGAGCCGCGCGAGGATGACGTTGACCCCGACCTGCACGAGCGTGACCGCGATGCCGGCGAGGACGAGGAAGGCCGCCAGCGTCAGCGACGACGACGCCAGCGCCCCGATGCCGACGAGCGACGCGGCGGCCGATGCCAGCCCGGCGAGGACGACCGCCCGCGGCCCGTACCGCTCCGCCAGCCGTCCGGCCGGGACGGCGACGAGCGCCGCGCCGATGAACGCGGTGGCGATCGCCGACCCGAGCTCGGCCTCGCCGAAGTCGAGGTCGCGCTGGATGAGGACCGACAGCCCGCCGACGAGCAGCGTCGGGAGCGCCACCGCCGTCGTGGCCGCGATGCCCGCGGCCAGGGGTCGGATCGAGGCGGCACGCACGTCGTCACGCATGAGCGGACAGGATGCCGGATCGGCCACGACCCTGCTGCGGGCGACCGATCGCTCGCGGCAGAACGACGTACCCCGGCTCGCCACCCACGGCCGATGCCTCCGCCGCCCCGGGCGCGCACGCTGGTCGCATGACGACGAACGACCGGGGGACGACGAATGCGGTCTCGGGGCGCGACCTCGGGCTGCTCCTGTTCCTCGGCGCGGTGTGGGGCGGCGCCTACCTGTTCATGCGCGTCGCCGCGCCGCAGGCGGGACCGCTGTGGACGGCGGAGATCCGCATCGGCCTGGCGGCGATCATCCTGCTGGCCGTCACCGGACCCCGGACCTGGCGCACGATCCGCGGCCGGGCGCTGCCCGTCGCCGCCGTGGGCCTGACGTTCTCGGCCATTCCGTTCAGCCTCATCTCGTTCGCGACCCTGACCCTGCCGACCGGCCTGGCGGCGCTGCTCAATGCTGCGACGCCGATGTTCACGGCGCTCGTCGCCGCGGCCTTCATCGGCCTGCCGCTCACCCGGCGCGCGGTTGCGGGCATGGGCCTCGGCATCGTCGCCGTGCTCGTCCTCGTCGGGTGGTCGCCGCTGCCGGTCTCGACCGGGACGCTCGTCGCCGTGGCGGCGGCGCTGGCCGCGGCCCTGAGCTACGCCGTCGGTGGGACCCTCGTACGCCGCTACCTGACCGGCATGCGCGGGGTCGACGTCGCCGCCGGCCAGCTGACGAGCGGCGCGCTCATCCTCCTGCCACTCGCCCTGCTGACCGGCCCGCTGCCGGCCCTCGGCACCGATGCGATCGCGTCGCTCATCGGCCTCGCGACGATGTCGACCGCGCTGGCCTGGCCGATCTTCTTCCGGGTCTCGGCGCGCACCACGCCAACGGTGGCGAGCACCGCGACGTTCGTCGTCCCGGCCTTCGGGATCCTGTGGGGCGCCCTCGTCCTGGCGGAGCCGATCGGCCCCGAGCTGATCGCCGGCTTCGGCCTGGTGATGGTCAGCCTGGTGCTCGTCCTCGGCCTGCCGATCCCGTCGCCGGCCCGGATGGCGCAGCGCGTCGCATCGGCTCCGGCGCTGCGCTGGCGGCCGAGCCCGTCCGGCGCCTAGGCGATCAGTCCCCGACGCTGCCGAATGTCGCGCGGCCGCGTGGCCGGTAGGTGAGCATCGTCACGCCGGTGGGCGTCGTCCGCGTGCCGAGCAGCTCCATGTCCTGCGTCGTCCCGGCCTCCGGGAAGAGGCGCAGGCCGTCGCCGATCACCACCGGATGGATGACGAGGTTGAGCTCGTCGACGAGGTCGCGCTCGAGGAGCCAGCGGAGGAGCGCGCCGCTGCCGTGGACCTGGAGCTCGCGACCCGGCTGCGCCTTCAGCTCGCGCACCTTCGCCTCGACGTCGCCGTCGAGGACGTGGGTGTTCTGCCACGCCGGATCCTTCAGCGTCGTCGACGGCACGTACTTCGGCAGGACGTTGATGCCGTGCGAGACCGGGTCGCCGGCGTCGTGGTGCGGCCAGTACGCCTCCCAGATCTGCCACGTCACGCGGCCGAGGAGCAGCGCGTCGGCACGCTCGTAGACCGAGGTGATGAACTCCCACAGCTCCTGGTGGCCGTAGGGCGCCAGCCAGCCGCCTCGGTCGAACCCGTTGCGGCGATCCTCGTCCGGCCCGCCCGGGCCCTGGTACACGCCGTCGAGGCTCAGGAAGAGCATGCTCGTCAGCTTCATCGGTCACTCCTTCTCCGGGATTGGCTGGGGTCCTAGCCTCTCTGACCGGCGTTCGCCGCCGGGCTCATCGGTGAGGAGGGAGTGACGGGAGCTGAACGTGAGGGCCGTGTGGGATTCGAACCCACGACACGAGGATTAAAAGTCCCCTGCTCTAACCGCTGAGCTAACGGCCCGCCCCCAGTGTATTCGCGGCTTCCGGATCGGCTCAGTCGCGCCCTCGGTGAAACCTTTGCGCCGATGGGTGCCTCGATACCGGTGTCGACACAACACTCGAGGGATCCATGCGCTCCATCGCCCGACTCGTTGCCGTCTCCGGACTCTCCGTCGCGCTCGCGTCCTTCGGCGCCCTCCTGTCGCCGCCCGCACCCGTCGCGGCGGCCACCCACACCGTCCAGATCACCGATTCGGCCTTCGCCACGCCGGTCCTCACGGTCCGGGTCGGGGACACGGTGACGTGGACGAACGTCGACGACAGGCCGCACACCGTCACCGGCCAGGACGGCAGCTTCGACTCGGGCAATATCGACGAGGGCGGGACGTTCTCGTTCACCTTCACCCAGGCGGGAACGTACGACTACCTGTGCGAGTACCACTCGGAGATGCGGGCGACGATCGTGGTGGAGGCCGCATCGGCCCCGGCTCCCGCGACCACGGCGTCCCAGGCGCCTGCTGCGTCGGCGGCTGTTGCTCCGGCATCGAGTCACGACGGCGGTCACGTCGCCGGGGGCGAGCAGCCGAACACGGCACTGCCGGCACCGGCATCGGGCGCCGGCATCCCGCCCATCTCGTACGTGATGTGGGGTGCGGCCTTCCTGCTCCTCGCCTACGCGTTCGCACCGCGCCTGTCGCGCGTCGCGCGCGCATCGGCCCCGCGACCACGGGGAGGCTGGCGCCGCTAGGCCTGGTCCGCGGGCTCCACGAGCAGGACGAGCCCGTCGCGGCCGACCACCCGAACCGGCGCGTCCCGCTCCGCGCCGGGGTCGCACCGGGCGCGCCACACCTCGCCGTTGACCCGCACGGTCCCGTCGGGCCGGCACGGCTCCAGCACGCGACCGGCGGCGCCGATGAGCGTCTCCGGCCCGACCTTCGGGGCGCCGCGACGCGACCACCACCACGTCCCGAGCGTCTCGGTGATCTCGAGCGCGGCCGCCCCGACGATGACCGGCACGGTCCAGGGATCGGGCACGATGAAGATGGCGATGAGCAGGCCGATGACGAAGATCACGCCTTCATTGTCGGCCAGTCCGCCGATGGAGCCGATGGAGCCGATGCTCAGCCGACGTCCTCGAGCCAACCCTCGCGCAGGGCCCGTCCGGCAAGCTCGGTCCGCGACGCGACGTCGAGCCGCTCGAACAGCCGCCGCAGGTGCGACTCGACCGTCCGCGAGCTGATCCCGAGCCGGCCGCCGATCTCGTCGTTCGACGCGCCGTCCACCACGAGGCGCAGGACCTCCCGCTCGCGCGGCGAGAGCGCCACGCCGTTCCCGGGTCGCACGCCGAACGCGAGCCCACCCGCGGCCGCGCGACGGATCGCGTCGAGCAGCTCGGCGGTGGGGGCGGTCTTCACCACGAACCCGGCCGCGCCGAGGCGCAGGGCCGCATCGGCGTACTGGGGGTAGTCGTACGAGGTGAGGACGACGACCGCCGGCATCGGCGTGGCGTCGTTGCGCAGGAGGTCGAAGCCGGACTCCTGGCCGAGGCGCAGGTCGAGGAGGAGCACGTCGATCGACCCGTCGAGGAGCGGCCGCAGCTCGTCGAGCGAGCCCGCCGTCCCGGCGATCTCCATGTCCTCGGCGCGGTCGACGATCGCGGCCGTGCCCTCGCGGACGAGGGGATGGTCGTCGACGACGGCGACCCGGATCATGCGGCGATCACTGCGGGCGCCACTCCAGGGCGACGCGCGTGCCGCCCGCCGGCCATCGGCGCACGTCGAGCAGCGCGCCGATCTGCTCCGCCCGCTGCTGCATGTTCACCAGGCCGAAATGCCCGGCCTTCGGCGCCTCCTCGGCCGCATCGGAGCCGATGCCCTGGCCGGCGTCGTCGATCGCCAGCGTCACCCGGCCGTCGCTGCGCACGTCGTAGCGGACCGCGATGGGCGGCCTGCCGTGCTTGATCGCGTTCGTCAGCGCCTCCTGCGCCACGCGGAACACGGCGAGCTCGACGTTCGCCGGTGGTCGGGTCTCGTCGGAGCGCTCGAGGCGCACCGGCCCGCCGGCCAGCGGCTCGACCCGCTCGACGAGCCACTCGAGCGCGGCGCCGGCTCCCAGGTCGTCGAGGATCGGCAGTCGCAGGTCGCCGACGACGCTCCGCAGCTTCGTGGCGATCTCGCGCGCCTCGGCCGCCTCCTTCTCGTGGCCGCCCTCGTCGAGCGTCCGAACGAGCATCGTCAGCTGCTGGAGCGCGTCGTCGTGGAGGTCGGCCGCCAGCCGCGCCCGCTCCGTCTCGGCCGCCGCGACGGCCACGTCGCGCTGGAGCTGCGTGCGCTGCGCGAGACCGAGGAGCGGGGCCAGGGTGAAGCGGCGCCACACGACGATGGCGATGAACCACGCCACCAGTGGCACCCAGGCAAGGGGTGTCAGGACGAGCGTCGAGACGAACAGCGTCAGGGCCACGACGAGGGTCTCGAGGCGGGTCGAGATGGCGCGAGGCTCATCGTGATCGTCCGCGAATGCGACCGGCAGGCCCGGCACGAGCGGCACGAGGCTGGCCATCGCGATCAGGAGCGGCATCCCGCCACCACCTGACACGAGCCACAGGATGACCGGTACGGCGGCGAGGCCGATGGACCAGTACATGAGGCGCTGGCGCCACAGCGGGTCCGAGTGACGTGAGGCGAGGACATCGGCGACGCTCAGGCCGACCAGGGCGATCGCTGCGGTGAGCCCGCCCGCCGTGGCGTCGTAGAAGCTGGACGAGTACCCGCTGACCGCGACGGGCAGCCCGACCGCGGCCCCCAGTGGAATTGCCGCGTCGGCCCAGTGCTCGCCGAGGGCGCCGGCTCGCACCGCGACCCCGACCATGCCGGCCAGCAGGACTCCCAGGACGGCCAGGGACGAGTCCTGGCGGAAGAGCGCGACGAGGACGACGACGGTGAAGAGGGCGATCGTCGCCAGGTCACGCAGATTCGCTGGCACGATCGGCTCGCCGACGACCGGAAGCGAGCTCGTGTCGGCGGAGCCGCCAGTCGCCGATCCGATCGGAGCCGTCGATCGGACGCGCGATAGCCCGCCACCCACCGCACCCAGGACTCGCTCGAACGGCAGCACGTACCACGCGAGCAGGAGCCCCACCAGCACCAGCGGCAGCACCGGGTCGAATCGCTGGGGTCCGGTGACAAGCAGCGCAGCCCCCGGGACGAGGCCAAGGGTGAGGAGGCTCGCGCGCTCCCGGGCACTGCGGCCCGGCGCCGATGCGGACACGGCAGCCGGCGCCAATGCGATCAGCGCAACGACGAGCACGGCAATTCCGAAGTCTCCGGACCCCAGCGACGGGCTGGTCAGCGACCGCACGACGATCACGACGGCAAGGGCGACGGCGACGAGCGATGCGGCGATGGCGGTGTGGACCCAGGCCTCGTCGGGATGGCTGCGCGCCAGCGAGACGCCCAGCACGAGCGCAACGGCGCCGGGGACGAGCAGTCCGGCGGCGATCCCGGCCGCCGTGCCGACCTGGACGGCCGGCAGGATGAGCCCGGGAACCGCCACCGCCGAAGCGACGACGAGTGCGTGGTCACGGCCGAAGGGCCCGGCCAACCCATGTGCCATGAACCGCCAGGCGAGAACGCCCGCGAGGAGGCTCAGGACCGACAGCCAGATCGACTGGTCGAGGGCGTACTCGATCCAGGCTCGGTCAATCGCAGCGAACCCATACAGCCAGCTCGTCTCCGAATCCACCTGCCCCGCGGTCGCGGTCGCGATCGCGTTGGCCGGCGCGGCCTCGATCGGCAGCCGGTACCCCTCGACCGGTCCCTCGACATACGGGCCCATCGCCGGGTCCCATGGGAATGCCTCCTGGTACCCGCACATGTAGGGGTCCATATCGGGATCGGGGCACGACTCCACCACCGGGTCGAGCGGCTCGCCACCGGCGACGGGTCGCTCATCGGTTCTCGTCAGCCCGATGATCCGGGTCTCCGGATAGAAGCCGTTTCGCTGGGCGTTGCCACCCGGCGTGACGTCGTCGACGATGACGACAGGCCCGGCATCTGCCTCGGCGATGCCCCGCTCCCAAGCCTCGGTGCCTTCGATGACGCGCAGGGTCATGCCGAGGTCGACGGTGCCGTGGTTCCAGACCACGACGCCCGTGATCGCAGCGCCGAGAACGATGAGCAGCGCCAGAACGTCGGCGCGAGAGATTCGCATCGGGCTCGAAGGTATCAGAGGGTGTGTCGCCAACCAATGCGGGAGATCACGCAACTCGGTCGCGTGAGGTGCCGGATAGCGCAACCTCGGTGAGCGACCGAGCATCTCCTACCAAGGAGGTGACCCGATGCAGACCCTTCGCGCCTCGGCCATCGCGCTGCCATTCGTCTTCCTGGCCCTGCTGGTGGCGGTACTCTCCGTGATCATCGGAGCGGGGGCATGACCGTGGCTGATCCGATCCTCGAGACGCGCGAGCTCGCCAAGCGCTATCGGCGCGGCGTCTGGGCGCTCCAGGGCATCGACCTCGAGATTCCCTCCGGCGGCATCACCGCCCTGGTCGGGCCGAACGCGGCCGGCAAGTCGACGCTCATCAAGACCTGGGTCGGCTTCGAGCGGCCGACGCGCGGATCGGTCCGGGTGGCCGGGATCGACCCCTGGAAGGACCGATCCGCTGCGCTGGCGCACCTCGGCTATGTCCCGCAATCGCCGGCGCTGTACGACGGCCTGTCGGTCGAGGACCATCTCGACCTGGCGCGCCAGCTGCGGCCGAGCTTCGACCGCGACTACGCCCGCAGCCGCCTGGCCCAGCTCGACATTCCGGCGGATCGGGGTGCCCGTGACCTTTCCGGCGGCCAGCAGGCGCAGGTCGCCCTCGCCATCGCCCTCGGCACCCGCGCGCCGATCCTCCTGCTCGACGAGCCACTCGCCTCCCTGGACCCCTTGGCCCGGCGCGAGTTCCTCCACGTCCTGACCGATGCGGTCCGCAGCGACGGCGCCACCGCGCTCCTCTCCAGCCACATCGTCACCGACGTCGAGCAGGCATGCGACCGGCTCGTCGTGCTTGGCGTCGGCAAGGTCCTGCTCCACGACACCGTGGCCGATGCCATGTCGGCGCACTCCATCTCCTCTTCCGAGCATCCGGGCGCGGTCGCCAGCTTCGGCGCGCCGGACGGCTCGCGCATCTGGCTCGTCCGTGGCACCGGCGAGCGACCGGCCACGCTGGACGAGGTCGTCCTCGGCTACCTCGCCTCCGGCCGATCGACGGCGACGCCGGCGGCCGCGGCGTGACCGGCGCGCTGACCTGGGCGCGCCTCTCGTACCGGCAGCAGAAGTGGGAGCTGCTGCTGGTCGTCATCGGCGTGGTCGGCTTGACGGCCGGGATGGTCTGGTTCGCCACCACGCTCACCGCGCTGCGCGAGGCCAGCCCCGAGTGCCTCGCCGGACTGTCGCCCGGCTTCGCGTCGCCCGCGGAGGAAGGTCCACCGGCCGCCTGCCAGGCGTTCCTGACCGAGTACTACGGGCTCGAGAACTGGGCGTCGAATCTCACGACCCTGGCGTGGGTCGCTCCGTTCGGGATGGGCGTCGTGCTCGGCGCGCCGCTGGTGGCGCGCGAGATCGACGGCGGGACCGCTCAGCTGGCCTGGTCGCTGAGCCGATCGCGCGTCGGCTGGCTGCTTCGGCGCATCGCGTTCGTGACGCTGCTGGGCCTGGGGCTGCTGGCCATCATCGCCGTCGGCAGCGAGCTCCTGACGGCGGCGATCTTCCCCGATCGCACCCTGGGCGAAGACTTCGTGTGGTTCGGCCGCCGCGGCGTGCCCATCGTGGCTCGCGGCGTCGGCGCGATCCTGCTGGGCGTGCTGGTCGGCGCGGTCATCGGTCGGGTCCTGCCGGCGGTGCTGGTCTCGATCCTCGTCATCGGCCTGGCATTCACGGGCATGAGCCTGGCGCTGGACCAGGTGAATCGCGCCGAGGCGACGCTTCGGCCCATGTACGCCGGCCCCGGCGTGCCGCAGCAGTTCGACGTGGCGGGAATGCAGGTCGACTTCGGCATCGAGCGAACCGACGGCCAGTTCATGACGTACACCGAAGCCTTCGAGCGCGGGCTGAACCCGAACTTCACCGATGAGAACGGCCAGGTCTTCGAGTCGGAGGAAGACCTTCGCTCGGGCGATCCCATCGGACGCGACGCGATGCTCGTGATTCCGGGCGAGAAGTACCCGCTGCTGGTCCTCCGGGACTCCGCTGTTGCGGTCGCCGTCGGCCTCCTGGCGCTGGCTTTGAGTGCGGCCGTCGTCGTCCGGCGCCGGCCGGCATGATGTCGACGCAGCTGCGGCTCCTGTGGCGCATGCACCGATGGGAGGCCACCTTCTTCATCGGCGGCGCGCTGCTGCTGTCGGTGGCCCTCGGGATCGTGGCGTGGCAGATCGCGGCATCGCGCGACACCATGCTGGCCTGCTATGAGCAGCCCTTCGAGACGCTGTCGGCGGAGTGCCGATCCGCCATCGACTGGGGCAACACACTCGCCGGAGCGCAGGGCATCCTCGTGGCGGTCACGACCGTCACGCCGTTCGCCGCCGGCGTCTTCCTGGGGGCGCCGCTGCTGTCGCGCGAGATCGAGCACCGCACCGCACCCATGGCCTGGTCGCTCAGTCCGTCGCGCGCTGCCTGGCTGGTCTGGAGGACCGGCCCGCTGCTGCTGGCGCTGGTGATGGTCCTCCTCGTCCTGGGTCAGGCAAGCGCCTTCGCGCTCGAGACGGTCGAGGAAGCCGACCTCGGCTTCCGCCACTACGGCATGTTCGGACCGATACTCGCCGCGCGCGGCCTCGCGATCTTCGGCCTCGGCGTGCTCGTCGGATTGGTCGTCGGCCGGGTCCTGCCGGCACTGCTGGTGACGGCGCTCGCCACGGTGGCGATCGTTGGCGGCATGTCGATCGGCCGTGACCTGCTGATGCGCGAGGAGGCGGTCTGGCGGCCGAACGGTGAGCAGTCCGAGATCGTCCACATGGTCTTCGACAGCGGCTTCCGATCCGATGCGACCGGCGAGGTCATCAGCTGGGACGAGGCATACAACAGGTTCCCGGACTCCTTTGACGAGATGACCGGCGAGGGCGGCCCGCCGGGCATGACATCGGTCTGGAAGATCGTGCCGCCGGAAGCGTTCAACCTGTACGTCGCCCGCGAGATCGCGGTCCTCGTGGTGGCGTCCCTGGCAGCTGCAACTGTGGCGCTCGCGTTCGTGCAGCGCCGTCGGCCGACATAGCGACAGGGAGAGCCATCCGCCGGTGTTGGAGATCGACATCGTTGGCTTCAGAGCATGAAGGCTTGAGAAGTGTTTCGACGCCGCCAGACCGATGATCTTCGGGTCCGCGCCCACTGGGCCACGCAAGTCTTTCCCGTCAGCGCGTTGGACTGGTTCACGCGGGCGGCGGTCTACGACGTGACGTGCGGCTATTGCCGAGAACGATTCATTGGCAGGTTGCACTTCGTCTTGGGCCTCCGCCGCCGACAGCTACCGCGAGGCTTCGGCGTCCGGTGTCCGCAGTGCCGCGCCTTCAACGAACTGTCCTGAGCGGTACCAGGCGGGGAACGCGGATCGCGTGGTCAAGGGTTCGCGAGGCCGATCGTGCATCCACCGCAACGGCTACGGGTGGCTGGTTCCGTGCTAGGATCGGCCATCGACCACCGACCGCGCTGGATGTGCCCCGTTCGGCCACGGAATCGCTAGTCGTCGGCACTCGAGATCCTGTTGCGCAGACGCGTGCCTGTTGATCAACACGCACGTTCAGGTGACCCATGCGAGTCCTGCTGGTCGGTGTCGGCACCGTGGGCGAGGCCATCGCCCGGATCTCCGCTCCCGCGGATTGGCTGGAGACCATGGTCCTGGCCGACTACGACGAATCGCGCGCCCGCACCCTCGCCGATGCGCTCGGCGGCGCGCCTCGCTTCCCGGCCGCGCGCATCGATGCGCGCGATGCATCGGCGGTCGCGGAGCTGGCCCGGGCACATCGGGTCGACCTCGTCATGAACGCCGTCGACCCGCAGTTCGTGATGCCGATCTTCCGCGGCGCCCTCGAGGCCGATGCGCACTACATGGACATGGCGATGTCGCTGTCGAAGCCGCATCCGGATCGGCCCTTCGAGCTCCCCGGCGTGAAGCTCGGCGACGAGCAGTTCGCCATGGCCGGCGAATGGGAGTCACGCGGCAAGCTCGCGCTCGTCGGCATGGGCATGGACCCCGGGCTGACCGATGTCTTCGCCGCCCACGCCGCCAAGAACGACTTCGACGAGGTCCATGAGGTCCACGCCCGCGACGGCGGTGACCTGGAGATCCCCGGCTACGCCTTCGCGCCGGTGTTCAGCATCTGGACCACGATCGAGGAGTGCCTCAACCCGCCCGTCATCTGGGACTCGGGCGAGTGGCACACGACGGAGCCGTTCAGCGGCCCGGAGGCCTTCCCGTTCCCGGAGGGCATCGGCCCGGTCGAGTGCGTCAACGTCGAGCACGAGGAGGTGCTCCTGGTCCCGCGCTGGATCGACAACCGTCGCACGACGTTCAAGTACGCGCTCGGCGACGACTTCATCGACAAGCTGAAGACCATCCACGCCCTCGGCATGGACCGCACCGATCGCGTGTCGGTCAAGGGCGTCGAGGTCGCGCCGCGCGACGTCCTGGCCGCCATCACCCCCGACCCGATCAGCCTGGGCGACAAGTTCCGCGGCCGCGCGGTGGTGGGCACGTGGGTCTTGGGCGTCAAGGACGGCCAGGCCCGGGAGACCTTCGCCTACCAGATGTGCGACGCGGAGGAGGTCTGGCGCGAGTTCGGCCTCCAGGTCGTGGGCTGGCAGACCGGCTTCAACCCGACCATCGCCATGGAGCTGCTCGCCACCGGCGCCTGGTCCGGTGCCGGCGTCCTGGGTCCCGAGGCGTTCGACCCCGACCCGTACCTGGGCCTGCTGGACCTGCACGGCATCCACCACGCCGTGGTCGAGATGGAGCCGGGGGCGCACCGGCCGACGTAGCATTCGCGCGTGAACCGGACGGCTCGGGCACACGCGATCCTCCTCGGGAGTGCTCTGCTGTCCGCGTGCACACTCGTTCTCCCCACCGACCCAGCGCCGGGCGCGTGTGCGGGCGTGGATGAATTTTCCTTCGCCGGTTCGTCGACGCTCCGCGGCCTGGGATTCGGAAACGCCATGAACCAGTTCGACTCGGACTTCGATCGACCCGGTCGATTCTGGGTCACTCGAGATCCGGTGCCACTGGACGCGGCCCTCGAGGATGCCGAAGCCGCAGCACGGGCCGCGGCTCAGCGTATGGCGGCCGACGGCCAGGAGCCGCCGGCCGTGGGCGAGATCCATCGAGCGCCGCAACGGATGCTCTGCGTGTCGTGGATGGACGACAACCCGACGGGCCTGGTGGAAATGTCAGTGCCCGACGATTGGGCTCCGCCCGCAGACTGATCCGCGGGCGCTGGCGCCGGGGGGCTCGGGTGATGTGCCGCCGGTGACCATAACGGCGCACGCCGCGCTGACTTGTGCGCCCCGTGACCGCATCGGCTCACGAGCGGCCCGAACATGGCCATACGGGGCCGTCCGTGCCACTGGGTGACCGCATCGGCGCATGTGGAGCCGATGGGTGCACTACCGGCAAGCGCCCAGTGGACCCACCGGACCGCGGGGTCGCCCTCCGGCGCGCCGAGGCGGATACTGGACGGCCACGGCACCCAGGCCACGGCACCCAGGCCACGGCACCCCAGGAGGAAGCGACGATGACGACGACATTCGAGGAAACGGCGGCGACGTCGGAGACGACCACCGCCGACGAGACGCCGACGGCCCGACCGGGCACAGAAGCGTTCGACGAGGTCCTGCGCCAGACGATCGGCGGCATGGACGCGAAGCAGGTCTTCGGCCAGCCGATCGAGCGCGATGGCGCCCTGTTCCTCCCGGTCGCCAAGGTTCGCGGCGGTGGCGGCGCCGGTGGCGACAACGCGGGCAACGGTGGCGGCGGGTTCGGCCTGACCGCGAAGCCGGCCGGCATGTACATCATCCGCAACGGCACGGCGACGTGGCAGCCGGTGCTCGACCTGAACCGGATCATCCTCGGCGGGCAGATCGTCGCGATCGTGGCGCTCCTCGTCCTGCGTTCGATCCTCAGGCGACGTTCGTAGACGGCGCCGGTCCGCGCTCACGAGGTCGCTTGCAGCGGCCCAGGGGCGCGGGCGGTGAGGGGCGTTTGACCAGTTCGAAGACCCTCATTACCATTGGAGGCCGCGGGGTGGAGCAGTGGTAGCTCGTCGGGCTCATAACCCGAAGGTCGGCGGTTCGAATCCGTCCCCCGCAACCACGCATTCCTGAACGAAACCCGGCTCCCGCCAGCCGGTTTTCGTGCTGTCCCGGTAGGCCCTGCTCAGGAGGCGTCTTCATTCCATGTGGCGCTGGGATGGGTGCGGTCAGTCGGACGTTGCGGGTAGCCGACGACCTTGCAGACGCGGACAGAGCAGGCAGGCCGTTCACGCCACGCGGACGAGCCGAGGTTCTCGCAGATAACGCGGCCCGGAATGGAGGCATGACTCGTTGCACGAACTGCGGCATTGAAGTCGTGCCGGGCACGAGGTCCACGGCTGGACAGACGCCGCCCGGCAACGAGGCGCACGTAGACCACGTCCGTCCACGTTCGCAGGGCGGCGCAGGAGCGCCGTCAACGGCCAAGTCCTATGTCGGACCTGCAACCTCCAGAAGAGCGATAAGTGGCCGTGGCCGTGACACAGAACACCACCCGATTAGTCCGCGTTCGGTTTCCGCTCGCCCGCGAAACGGTTCACTATCCACCCGCGTCGGAGGAAACACTCTGGAGTGAAGAGCTGGGGGAAGGTCGCTACCGGGTCGACAATATTCCGTTCTTCGTTCGTGGCATCGCAGTCGATGACGTCGTTGAGGCAACCTCCGGCGACGAAATGCCCACCTTCTTGCGCCTGCTACAGCCCTCAGGGCACTCCACCATGCGGGTGATTGTCTACGATGCCGAGGAGGTCGCTAAGGTCCGCGAGGAGTTTCACCTTCTCGGATGTGCGACGGAGTCCATGTCGAACTCGAGACTAATCGCGATCGACGTCCCGCCTAGCGCCGATCTAGCCCGCGTGCGATCGCAACTCGAACGGGGCCATGCGGAAGAGCGGTGGGACTATGAAGAGGCTGCGGTCGCGACCGAGTGACCATGCCTCGCATCCCCGCTTTGTGGTCGATCATCGAGTACGGCGCTCCCTGATGAATGACGGGTCGTCATCACGCGCAACGCACCCTGCTCCAGGCTCGGTCTTATCGGGGCGGATAGATCACAAGCTTCTCGAGTGCAGCGCGGCCTACACCAGACGGTCGATTGGTGTATTAGGCGTAGCCCGCCGGTGGTTTCTTAGACACGCGGATACGTACACCTGGCGGGATCGGCACTCTGATGCGGTACCCGTTAGGTACCTCCTCGATCGTCTCCGGAACGCGAAGTCGGCGTGGACTTGGACCCATACCGGGCCTAGGTCGATGGCGCCGAAGGAGAGCTCTACCGGCCAGTCCGGCCGGTGTTGCGTGATTCCAAACTCACCACGGCGGTTAGCGCCCGCCGCCAGTTGCTCCCGGATGTCCTCTGTCGCGACAAGATTCAGTTCACCGCCGCCGTCTGCGTAGACGACCTTGCCTCTCAACAACCGGTCCGCCTGCCGCAACAAGGCAACATCGGCCGAGGTGAAGCTACGCACCGCCGCTATGGGCACCCCGAGTGTTTCAGCTACGCGGTCCAGCAACTCATACGGTTCCCGCCACGATGCGAGCGCGGCGAAGGGTGGACTTGGGTCAACGGTCTGCTCGACTATGCCGTCGAACTCAGCCAACCAAACTTCCAAGGTGCAGCCACGGGCTAGGTCATCCGCCATGCGGACCAGTGTTCGCTGTTGACGCAGCGTCTGGCTAGCCGGCCCCGCGCCGGGCAATGTGATCAACCGTTGACGCGACGCCAGAACTGCGCCCAGAACCGACGCTCCCGGCCACGCCGCGCGATAAGCAGGGCATAGCCGAGCGCCCCGATGACGAGAGCGACGACGACGAGGTTGGGATCGAACGACACGGATGAGTCACCTGCGAAATACTTGTCATTGGCAAGGATCGCAGGCCCGGCCGGGTCCGTCCCGAGTACCTAAGTCCGCGCCACGCGCGGTACGTGCGGATGGTGCCGTCCGCTTGGTGACGGCCGGAGGCGCCCGAGTCGGGCGGCGTGGTGGGCACGTTCGGTACAATGCGGCGGCCTACTCTCCGCCCCACGCCGACGCGCCGGAGGCCTGGACGCACCCGATGACGGTCAAGCCGAACCCCAAGAAGTTGCGCCCGTACACCGAGCCGCCCAAGCAGCGACGCCCGCTGCTGCCCGGTGGACCCGACAGTGCGGCGACCGGCTTCCTCGTGGCCGCCATCCTGTGGCTGGCCGCGGCGCTCGGGATCGGCGCGCTGGCCATCGGCGCCCGGATCATCTCGTTCGAGCTGTCGCAGCCGCTCGGATTGTTCGACCTGAGCTTCGAGTTCACCCAGCGGCGCGTGGACGCGGCGTTCGCGAACGCCACGGTCTACGGCTTCCTGGGCAACGCCGGGCTGTCGGCGATCACGTTCATGACGCCGCGCCTCATGGGTCGGCGGCTCGCCGCGGAGCCGCTCGTCAGCCTGGCCGTCGCGATCTGGAACCTCGCCCTGCTCGGCGGGATCGGGGCGCTCTACGTCTTCGACCTCGGCCCGAACGCCCACCTCACCGCCATGCACTGGCTGTTCACGGGCGGCCTTGCCTTCGCGGCGCTCATCGTCACCGGCTCGTTCCTCGCCACCGTCGGCAGCTCGGTCGTATCGGCCTACGTGTCGATCTGGTTCGCCGGCATCGCGCTCCTCGGCCTGCTGGGCCTGACCGGCCTGGCGGCGGCGATCAACCTCGGCGACGTGTTCCTCGACATTCCGCCGCTGGCGATCGGGCTCGTGTCGGTCGCCGTCGAGCGCCTGATCATCAGCGTCTGGCTGCTCGGCATGACCTACGCGGTGCTCCACTACGTCGTGCCGCGGGCGGCCGACCTGCCGCTGGCGTCGAGCGGCCTCGCGATCCTGACCTGGCTCCTGTGGCTGGCCTTCGCGCCACTCTCGGGCCTCGGCGCCCTCGTCGACCCGGCCGTCCCGTACGCGGTGACGACCGTCGGCTCGGTCGCCACGATGCTCCTGCTCGCCCCGGTCTCGCTCGCGGCCGTGAACCTGTGGCAGACGATCTCGTCCCGCCTGGTGCTCCTCACCGGGGTCAGCCCGGTGGCGTTCGCGGCGGTGGCGGTGACGTTCCTCCTCGCCGTGGCGCTGCTCGACGCGATCTTCGCCATCGGCGCCGTGACCGCGTACGTGGGTGGCACCGTCTGGGAGCAGGGCTGGTTCGTGTGGGCCGCCTACGGCGCCTTCGGGGTCGCCGCCCTCGGCATGCTCGAGCACGAGCTGCCGCGGCTCCTGAAGCGGGCGTGGGGCGGCGGCGTCCTCTCCGGAGCGCAGCTCGGCCTGCTGTTCGGCGGCGCGACGATCGCCGGCCTGTCGCTCATGGGCGCCGGCCTGGCCGAGGGCGCGTTCCGCACCCAGGGCGCGGCAGCCGACGTCGTGGCCAGCGGCCTCCTGCCGTACCTGGTCGGCGCGTTCCTGGGCATCGGGCTCGCCGCGCTCGGCGGGCTCGCCTCGCTCGTGAACCTCTTCCTTGCCTACACCTCCGCCGCGCCGGCCGAGTACATCGTGCCCGGCCAGTCCGCGCCGGCGGCCGCCGGACACTGAGGGACCGATGACCGTTCACACCCCCATCGAGAGCCGATCGTCCGGCGTCCCGGGCTGGGCGCTGCTCCTCACCGCGCTCGTCCTTCTCATCGGCGGCGTGTACCTGGTGGCCAACCTCCAGGGCGAGAACCCGCCGCTCGCCATCCCCGGCGAGAGCGCGCCCGCGGCGGCGCCGAGCGGAGCGGACGCCGGCGCCGCGCTCGTGCAGCGCGCCAACCCGCAGTGCACCGCCTGCCACGGCGCCGACCTGGGCGGCCAGGCGACGTTCCCGAGCCTCCACGACATCGAGAACGGGCCGGTCAGCGAGAACCTCCAGGAGCTCGCCGCCGAGTACCCGGACAACTGGGCCCAGCTCTGGATCGCCGGCGCGCCCGAGACCGAAGGCATCGACCGCATGGGCATGCCGGAATTCGGGGACCAGTTCAGCGAGGAAGAGCTCGACCTCATCGTGGAGTACCTCGAGTCGCTCCCGTAGGCCGCCGGACGTCCCGTGACTGATCCGGGGGGCCCGGTCCAGCGATCGGTCCCCGTCCTCATCGGGGCCGATGAGATGGCCCGCATTGACGAGGCCGCGCAGCGCCTCGGGCTGTCGCAGGACGCCCTCATGGAGTCCGCCGGGCAGGCCGTCACCGAGGTCGCCCACGCCGAGCTCAACCGCCTCGCCGAGGGCGTGCGCGGACCGGCCGGCCCGCTCGCGCGTCCGCCGCTCGTCGTCGTGCTGTGCGGGCCGGGGAACAACGGCGGCGACGGCTTCGTCGTGGCCCGGCGCCTCGCCGCGGCCGGTCGCCGGGTGACCTGCGTCCTCGTCGCCGATGCCTCGCGCATCGGCAATGGCGCGGCCGGCCACAACTGGGCGGTGCTCCAGGCGATGGCGGCCGGCGGCTCGCTCGAGATGTTCGTGGCCCCGACGCCGGAGCTCCTCCTCCGCCTGCGCGAGCGGATCGCCGAGGCATCGCTGATCGTCGACGCGCTGCTCGGCTCGGGGGCGTCGGGCCCGCTGCGCGAGCCGATCTCGACGGCGGTCGACCTCGTCAACGCGACCCGTGCCCACGCCCGGGCGGCCGGTCGCCCGTTCGCGGTCGTGGCGGTCGACACGCCGACCCGGATCGACATGACCGGCGGTGCCCGCTCGACGCCCGTCGTCGAGGCCGATGTGACGGTCACGTTCCACCGCGCCAAGGCGGGCTTCGCCCTCGACCGCGAGGCGCGCCGGCTGGCCGGCCGCTACCTCGTGGCCCCGATCGGCATCCCGCTGGAGGCCGAGGAGGGGATCGTCCCGCCCGACGGGGAGTGGCCGCCGGCGCGGATCACCGAGGTCAACTGGCAGGAGCCGGTCGAGCGTCCCGACGCGGCGCATCGGCCCGGGGGAGGGGTCCCCGCGGGGCCCGGAGTCGAGTAGGGGCTACTCGTAGACGGCGGTGAAGTCGACCGCCGGGTAGCGCTCGGCGAGCGCATCGGTCACCCAGTGGAGCACGTCGGCTGGGTCGTAGAACTCGGCGATGACCTTCGCGCTCGTGACCGCCATGCCCGAGCGTCGCGGCTCGAGCTCGCCCGCCACGTCCGAGGGACGGTCGGACAGGTCGAGCGACGTCTCGAACCGGCCGTCGGAGCGCAGGACGAGGGTGTCGTCCGGCTCGTCGAGCAGGTCGAGGTCGCCGGTGCGCTCCAGCGCGTCCTCGGCGTTGGCCACGAACTCGCGCAGGAGCTGCGCCTGGGCCGTGGCGAGCTGCCCGCGGTAGGCATCGGCCAGCTGCCAGAGGCGCTGTGCGGCGAGCGTCTCCTGCTGCGATGGCGGCAGGCCGGACTGCCAGTCGTCCTCGCCCGGCTCGACGAGCTCCTCCTCGCGCTCGAGCTCGTCGGCCGCGACGAGGTGCTCGAGCGGATCCCTCGCCGCCTCGATGAGCCAGGCGAAGATATCGGCCGGGTTGTAGAGCTCGACGAGCTCGGAGACGGTGTCGATCACCTGCTCCTCGTCGTACCACTCGTTGTCGGCGGGGTCCTGGTAGGTCAGTCGCGTCTGCCACGTGTCGTCGACCGGGTGGTAGACGAGGTAGTCCTGCTCATCGTCGACGAGCTTGATGGGGCCGATCTCGGCCAGCCGCTCGCGGTTCGCCTCGACGAACCGGCGCAGCTGCTCGGTGGCCTCGTACAGGAAATCGCGCCGCTCGAGATCGGCCTCCGCCGCCAGCTCGCGCAGGGCGGTCAGCCTGGGCGATCCGGCGCTCACGGCTTGTACACGAAGTCCGGGCCCATCCGCTCGCGGAGGAAGATCGTGTGCTTCGAGTCGAAGATCGACTCGGCCACCCGATGTCCGAAGCCGCGCATCGACGGATCCGCGTACAGCTGGTCGAGGACGGCGTAGTTCGGCAGGTCGAGGATGATCACGTTGTTCCAGGTCGACCCCTCGGTCACGTTGAACCAGCCGACGAACCGGACGCCGTACTTCTCCTCCGTCTGCCGCGCGGTGCGCGGGAACAGGTGGCGCATGCCGCGCTTGAAGATCGCGTCTCGGCCCTTGCGCACGTTGAAGAAGGTCACCATCAACGGCATTCAGGCATCTCCCCTTCGGTTCCGGCCCATCGCGGAGCCGATGACCAGGCCGAGCACCAGGCCGATCGGCATCCACAGCGCCAGGTTGTTCAGCGCCACCCCCAGCGCCACCCCCACGCCGATCCCGATTGCCATCCAGCCGCCGATCGTCACCGTGCGGCGGTCATTCATCGGTCGCCTCCTCGTCGGTGGTGATCACACGGGTGGGCTGCTTCGCGACGCCGGTCTGGCGGCCACGCCCGCGACGGCGGTCGGCGAAGAAGACGCGCAGCAGGAACACGCTCGTCATGCTCACGAAGAACAGCAGGAAGAGATCGATGAACAGGAGGACGGCGAGCAGCCAGACCGGCCAGTTGAAGACGAACAGGCCGACCGGAATGAGCAGCAGGATGAGCGCGAACAGGATCGCCTGGGTGACGAAGCAGCCGAACCCGGGGCCCTCGTTGGGATCCAGGTCCTCGTTGTACCGAATCGACAAGCCATTCCTCGAATGGTGGAGCCTTCAGGCGAGTGGCGCCCCGCATGGTCCCACATTTTCGGGCACGGTAGGTCAGGCGCGGTAGGTCACCCGCCCATCGGCGATCGTGAGGCGCACGACGCCCGGCAGCTCCATCCCCAGCAGGGGCGTGTTCCGTGCTCGTGACGCGAGGGCGGTCGGGGTCACCCGCCAACGGGCGTTCGGGTCGAAGACGACGAGGTCCGCCACGGAGCCGATGGCGAGGCCGCGCCATTGGCCGATGATCCCCGCCGGCCCGGTGGAGAGTGCCCGGACCAGGGTCGTCAGGCTGAGCACGCCGGCCTGGACGGCCGCAAGGCCGATGGACAGCGCCGTCTCGAGCCCGGCGATGCCGCCCGCGGCCTGGTCGAACGGCACGATCGTCCGCTCCGGCGGCCGGGGAGCATGGTCGGTGGCGATCGCGTCGACCGTGCCGTCCTCGACGGCGGCGGCAAGCGCTGCGGCGTCCTCGCGCGTGGCGAGCGGCGGGCTGACCCGACTCGACCCGTCGTAGGCCAGGGCCGGATCCGCCGGCCCCGGCTCCTGCCACGCGAAGCGCCGATCGCCGGCGACCCAGGTGTCGGGCAGCGCCAGGTGGTGCGGCGTCACGTCGGCGGTCACGCGCACCCCCTCCGCGCGGGCCGTACGCACGGCCTCCGCGGCGGCCGCGGTCGACACGTGGGCGACGTGGATCCGCGCGCCCGTCCTGCGCGCGAGCGCGATCAGCTGCCCGACGTTCTCCAGCTCGATCTCCGGCGGCCAGCCCGGCAGGCCCAGGCGCACGGCCGTCGGTCCGGCGCGCACGACGCCGCCCGCATCGTCGGGCCGCACGATGAGCGGCAGGTCCGCCTCGCATGCCTGTCGCGCCAGCACGTCGGTCGCGACTCCCGTCGCCGTGAGGGCGACCACGCCGTCGCCCGCCGCGGGCCCGATGCTGAGCACCCGGCACGCGAGGTCCGGGGCGACCGCTGCGGCGGCCGCGACCGTGGTGTAGCCACCGTGCGCCGCCGCCCGGGCACCGGACTCGATGGTCTCGGCCGCCGGGTCGTCCGCGTCACCGAGGTGCGGCCCGAGGTCGCAGAAGCCCGGCGCGGCGACGAGCCCGCGGCCGTCGATGCGCGGCGCATCGGCCGGGACGTCGGATGCCTGGACGATGTGCCCGTCGGCGACGCCCAGGTCGGCCACGGCATCGGTCGCGGTCGAGGGGTCGACGACCCTGACACCGGCGACGAGGAGCGCGGCCGGCGGATCGGAGGGCCGGCCGAAGCCAGCGCGGATCACGCGACGCCGGCGACGAGGGCGAGGACGGCCATCCGGACCGCGACGCCGTGCTCGACCTGGCGGCCGATGAGGCTGCGCAGGCCGTTGGCGAGATCGTGGGTCAGCTCGACGCCCTCGTTCGTTGGCCCCGGATGGAGGACCGGCGCGCCGGGCGCGGCCAGCTCCATGCGCTCGTCGTCGAGCCGCCAGTCGCGGATGTACTCGGCCAGCGTGCCGGCGCCGGAGACCGCGCCGCGCTCGGACTGGACGCGGAGCGCCATGACCGCATCGGCGCCGTCGAGCGCATCGGCCAGCGTCGTGGCGACCTCGACGTCGGGCCAATCGTCGAAGCCGGCGACCCAGGCGGCCGGCCCGCCGACCCGCACCCGGGCGCCGAGCTTGGGGAGGAGGTGCGCGTTCGAGCGCGCGACCCGCGAGTGGGCCACGTCGCCGACGATCGCGATCGTCTTCCCCGACAGCGTGCCGAGCGCCTCGCGCAGCGTGGCGGCGTCGAGGAGCGCCTGGGTCGGGTGGGCATGCGTCCCGTCGCCGCCGTTGACGATCGACAGGTCGGTCTCGCGAGCGGCGAGGTACGGGGCGCCCGACGACGGGTGACGCAGGACGGCGATCGTGGCGCCGACGCGTCGCAGCGTGCGCAGCGTGTCGACCAGCGACTCGCCCTTCCCCGCGCTGCTGCGCTCGACGGCGAGGTCGACGACCGTCGCGCCGAGGGCCTTGGCGGCGAGCTCGAAGCTCACCCGCGTGCGGGTCGACGGCTCGTAGAAGCAGAGCGCGACGGTCTCGAGGTCGAGCAGCGACCGATGCTCACGCGTCTCGCGCGACATGCGCATCGCCTCCGAGAGCTCGAGGATGCGCTCGATATCGGGCCGGCTGAGGATGTCGACGTCCAACATGTGCCGATGCGCCCACGTCCGGACGGGCGCTGCGAGGGTCACGCCGCCGCTCCCGCTCCCCCGGCGCCGGGATGCTCGATGACGACCTCGTCCACCTCGTCGGTCTCGCGCAGGCGGACGTGGACGACCTCAGTCGCGCTCGTCGGCATGTTCTTGCCGACGAAGTCGGCGCGGATCGGCAGCTCGCGATGCCCGCGGTCGACGAGGACCGCCAGCCGCACGGCGCGCGGCCGCCCGTGATCGGTGAGGGCGTCGAGCGCGGCGCGGACGGTTCGACCGGTGTACAGGACGTCGTCGACGAGGACGACGGTCCGCCCGGCGACCTCGGCCTCGAGGTCGGAGCGCTTCACGATCGGCGCGTGGGCCATGCGCGTCAGGTCGTCGCGGTAGTACGTGATGTCGAGCGAGCCGACGGGGACGGCGACGCCCTCGTGCTGCTCGATGAGGCTCGCCAGGCGCTGTGCGATCGGGACGCCGCGGCTCCGGATGCCGACGAGAACGAGGGCGTCGACGCCGTCGCGCTCGACGATCTCGTGCGCGATGCGGGTGAGGGCGCGGCGCACCTCGTCGGCGCCCAGGATGCGGCGTTCGCTCATGCGATCTCTCCTTGGCGGCCTCGCCGGACCGCGTTAAAGGGCTCGCGCGACAGGATACCCGATGCCGTCAGGGCGCCTGGCTGCTGTCCGGTTCGGGTGCGCTGAAGGCCGCCGGGCCGACCCAGCCCTCGACATCGTCACCGAGGCGAATGACGTCGTCGGGACCGTCGCGGACGACCTCGACGAGGAAGAGATCGGCCCGCGGGGCGGCGAGGTCGCCCGGAACCGAGTACGCGACCGTCACCAGCAGGTGCCGCAGCGTCGGCGAGATCTTCACGTCGATGATCCGTGCGTCCTCGGGCAGGTCGAGCTGGTCGATCCCGTCGACCGCCCGCGCCTGCGTCACGCCGCCGGGCTCGGTGGCGCGCACGAAGTAGACCTGCCCCGGGTCGGGGTACAGCCCCTCGGCCGCCTGCGGCTCCCCGGTCCACTGCGTGGCCCAGACCGCGATCGACAGGCCGTCGGGGCCCCAGGTGATCCCGGCCGACGAGAACGCGTTCTGCTCGACCATCACGTCGCCGAACAGGTTCCGGGCGTTGTCGATGCTCACCTCGCCGGACTCGGAGCCCCCATCGTGGAGCTCGGCCAGCTGCGGCGAGCCGCCCTCGAGGAACATCGGCTGGCTGGACTCGGGATCCATGCGGCCGTTCCAGTAGATGACGAGCCCGCCGTTCGGGCTGACGAGCGGCTGGAAGACGTCCTCGAAGGCCTGGGTGTCGAGCTCGGCCGGATCGATCGGCTGCCAGTCCTCGAGCGCGCCATCGGCGATGTCGACGACGTAGCTCATCGGCGTTTCGCCGGCCGTGCTGACCCACAGCCGGGCGGTGGTGTCCTCCGGGTCCCGGGGCACGAGGAAGGACCCGGCGAACGCGTTGCCGGTGCTCGTGAGCTGGCGCGGCTCGCCGAGCTCGGTGTCGAAGACCCAGGCATCGGTGGCGCCGGTCTCGGGGTCGGCAACGGTGTAGGCCAGGTACCGACCGTCATGCGACCAATCGAGCCGGTCGAGGAACGGGTTCTCGACGCCGTCGGCCTCAGTGGCGAGCTCCATGGTGTCGGCGATCTCGACGCTCCCGTCGTCGGCGGGACGCTCCAGCCGGCTGAGGCGGAACGTCTGGAGGCCGCGGAACTGGTCCTTGGTGATGAACGCCAGCCATTCGCCGTCGTCGGTCATCGAGGCGGCGATCGGGGCCTCGGCCGGCGTGGCGGCCTCGCCGATCGGCTCGCCGGAGGCGCCCTCGCGGAACGTCAGCGCCTGGTTGTCCGAGTCGCCGCTGAGCGCGAGGAACATGTCCGGCTCGGGCGACGAGGCGAGCGCCGGCGGATCGGTCGGCTCGGGCGCCGGGGTGGCGTCGGGATCCGGCGAGGCCGGCGGAAGGCTGATCGGGGTCGGCGCGGGAGTCTCCGGCGCCACGGATGCCGACGGCTGGACCCGCGGCGTCTCGTCGACGGATGGCGACGGCGCGACCGAGACGATCGGCGTCGGGGTGGCCCGGCCGACCTCGGGCTGCTGGCTGTCGAGGAGGACGAGCCCGAGGAGCGCGCCCGCGACGACGGCGAGGCCGCCGGTGACGCCGGCGAAGATCGCCGGTGGCTTGCGCCACCACGGGGTGCGGGCGAATCGACCGGTCTCGATCCCGCCGCGAACGCGTGCGTACAGGTCGCGCGGCGGCGCGTAGTGCCGCAGTCCGCCGACGATCTTGCGGTTGGCGACGAAGGCGTCCCAGGTGGCGCGGCAGGTGGCGCAGTCGGCGAGGTGCGCCTCGACCCGGCGGCGCTCGTCGGGAGTCACGTCGCCGGTGACGGCGGCGCTGACGAGCTCTTCCCAGGCCTCGTGGCGGCTGCGATCGATGGTCATCGCTGGAAGCCCTCGGCGGCGAGCGCCCGCCGCATCTCA
Source organism: Candidatus Limnocylindria bacterium (assembly GCA_036262075.1). Classification (GTDB taxonomy): domain Bacteria; phylum Chloroflexota; class Limnocylindria; order QHBO01; family QHBO01; genus JACDBZ01. Next base: position 104,349 of record DATAJO010000034.1, on the reverse strand, counting down.
CCGCGGGCTCGGCACAGGAGCGTTCGGACGGCGGCGTACGAGATGCCCATGACCTCGCCGATCTGCTGCGGCGCCATGTCCTCGAGGTCGCTGAGGAGGAGGCACTGCCGATGGTTCGGGCGAAGCGTCATCAGGGCCCGCTGCACGCGCTCGTCGAGCGTGCCGGCCAGGACCTGCGCCTCGGGGCCCGGCCCGAGGTCGGGCTGGTTCGCGAAGGCCGGCTGGTCCTCGTCATCGGTGACGCGGACGAGCGGCTTCCGGCGACGCATGTCGTCGATGGCCGTGTTCGTGGCGATGCGGTACAGCCACGAGCGCGTGGAGGTTGCTTCAGTCACGGTGTCGAGCTTGCGATAGGCCTTGATGAACGTGTCCTGCGTGATGTCGGCCGCGCGGTCGTGATCGCCGACCATGCGCAGCACGTAGTTGTAGATGGGCGCCGAGTACTCCTCGAAGAGGAGGGCGAATTCCCGTTCGCGGTCAGCCGGGCGAGCGCTCACCGTGGTGTCTCCCCATGGGATGCCCCCGGGCACCGCCATCGAATACACCTCGACCTCCAAACCATCGAATCCCCCTCGACCCGCCCCTGACGCATGACTGCGCGATTGTGTTACTCGGCGAGGTGCGCGCGCAGCACTTCCGCGGCGTACTCGGGTGCCGCGGGGTTGACTGCCAGCGCCGTCGCCCGCTCCAGCCCGGCGATGACGCGCAGGCGTGGGTGGATCTCCCAGTGCCAGTGGAACGTGCTCTCGAGCCGCTCCCCGCACGGGGCAGTGTGCAGGAAGACGTTGTAGGGCGGATCGCCGAGCGCCTCGAGCGCGCGGAGCGTGCGCTGGAGCGTGGCGGTCGCATCGGCCAGGCCCTCGTCGTCGAGGACGGTGAAGTCGGCGCCGTGCGCGCGCGGCACGACCATGAGCTCGAAGGCCGATCGGCTGGCCGCCGGCGCGAACACGACGGCGTGGTGATCCGCGAACACGAGCCGCTCGCCGCTCGCCTCCTCGGCCTCGGCGAGGGCGCACCACACGCAGCGGCGGGCCTTGATCACCTGCCGCGCCCCGCCGCCGATCTCCTCGGCCACCCAGTGGGGGATCTGCGGGATGGCGTAGAGCTCGAAGTTCAGGTGCTGGCTGCGCGACCCGGCCTGCATGCCGTAGCTCTGGACGAGCTGGATGTACAGCGGCTCGGGGCGGCCGTCGGCGTCGTTCGGCCGCGGGTCGGAGCCGATGGCGCGCATCGCGTCGCGCGCCGCGCGCAGGAACGCGTTCGCCAGCTGCGGGGCCGCGTCGCTGAAGCGCTCGTGGTGGTCGCGCGGGCCGACGAGGATCTCCCACGACCCGGTGGCGCGCTCGACCTCGCTCAGGGACAGCTGGGCGGCGCGCGCCTTCGACGAGTCGATGAGGTGGAACGCCTGGGAGCGGAGGGCGATGCGTCGCACGAGGTGCGGCGGGCCGCCCTCGGGCGCCTCGTCGCAGTGCCGGCAGTGGGTGCCCTCGACCGGCTGGGCCTCGACCATGAACGCCTCGCGCTCGAACGCCCGATCGGCCACGATCGCCGACCACCAGCCGGTCACCGGGTCGCGGCGCAGCTCGAACACGGCGGCATCGTACTCGATGGCCCGCCACGCTCAGCGGAGGTCGCGAAGGGCCTCGATGACCTCGTACGGGTCGCTGCCGACGATCGGGGAGCCGTACAGCTCCATGGCGCCGATATCCGACGGCCGGACCGACGGCGCGCCGCGGTCGACGAGCCGGACGACGGGCGGCATCGGGTCGTTCGTGGCGTCGAGCGGCGGGCGCCACAGGGCGAGGTTGAAGGAGCGGACGCCGAGCCGATCGCGGAAGGCGACGACGATGCGGCCGACGGCATCGGCGAAGGCCGGGGCGCGCTCGTCCATCCCCGGCTCACCGACGACGAGGATCTCGCGCTCCTTCATCGGCGTGAGGTGGGCCAGCACGGCGACGTCCCGCGCGGGTCGGATCGCCAGGCCGAGGTCGGCGTGGACGTCGACGAGGTCGGCGATCAGGCTGGCCCCGGTGACGGCCAGGTACGCATCGGCGTCGCCGCGGAAGCGGCCCAGCCGCGCGTGCGGTCGATCGCCGGCGAGCACCTGCGCGTGGCCGTGGACGATCGAGCCGCCGGCGCGCCACAGGCAGTTCCAGATGAGGAGGTACTCCACGGCGGCCGGATCGGCCTCACGAGCGAGCTCGGCCCAGGCGCGGCCGGTGTCGAGCAGGTCGGCGACGAGATCGGCGTCGAAGGCGAGCGGATCGTGCTCGTCGAAGACGAGGACCCCGTGGTGCGCATCGGCCATGGCGGCGTTCGCGCCGCTCACCATGCGGCGGCCACGGACCCGGCCGAAGGCGTTGGCCGGCGTCTCCGCCTCGGGGTGGCAGAACGCGTCGCCACGGGTGCGCTCGATCTCGGCGGCGAGGTCCGCGGTCGCCCGCGTGTCCATCGGACGTCGCGAGCGGAGGCCGGCGAAGACGGTGCTGTCGAGCGTCATGAGGTTCGTCACGCGCACGAGGTGCTGCTCGCGCACGGCGTCGGCGGACCCGAACGTGCGCTCCAGCCAGGGCTCGAGGCCGGGCGGCGGGTCGGTCCGCCCATCGATCGGCTCGACGGCGAGCAGCCGCGCGGCACGTTCGGCTGCCACCCCCTCGAGGCCGGCGACCCGTGCCGGCAGATCGGCGATGTGGCTCAGCGGTCCGTTCCGTCCCGCCGGGTGAGCGCCAGCCACTCGTCGCGCACGATGCTCATGATCTCGACGTCCTCGTACGCGCCGCGCTGGTAGCGAGCGTGGCGCAGGGTCGCCTCGTGCACGAAGCCTGCCTTTGCGTATGCGCGCTTGCCGCGATCGTTGCCAACGTAGACCTCCAGGCTGAGGCGCTCGAGGCGGAGCTCGGCGAAGGCGAAGTCGCGGATGGCGCGGGTCGCATCGGTCCCGTAGCCCTTGCCCCACTCCGAGGTCTCGCCGATGGCGATGCCGAACTCGGCGCTGCCGTTCAGGGTGTCGACGGCGTGGAGGCCGATGGTGCCGATCGGGCGGTCGTCGGCGAGGAGGCAGATGACGAAGTGGTAGTCGGTCGTGCCCTGGGCGTCGAGCATGCGCTCGAACCAGCCCTCCTCGAACGCGAGGCTGATCGGCGCTCGCAGCGCGAGGTTGCGCGTCACGTCGGCGTCGCTCAGCCAGCGGACGAACGCCGGGAGGTCGGTCCGCTCGGCCGGACGCAGGTAGACGTGCTCGCCGCGGATCATCGGGCGGCGTTCCGGTACGCTCTCCACCTGGCCCGAGTCTAGCGAAGAGAGGGACCGCATCCATGGCCGCCATACGAACCGCAACCGTCACCTGGACCGGCTCGCTCGCCGAGGGGTCGGGCTCCGTCAGCGCCGGCACGAGTGAGCTGTTCACCGATCTCCCCGTCTCGTGGGCATCGCGCACCGAATCCGCCGACGGACGCACGTCGCCGGAGGAGCTGCTCGCCGCCGCCCACGCGTCGTGCTTCGCCATGGCGCTGTCCGGGCAGCTGGCGCGGAACGGCACGCCCCCGGACCATCTCCACGTCTCGGCCTCCGTCACGTTCGACCGCGTCGACGAGAAGTGGACGGTCACGCGCTCCGAGCTCGACGTCGTCGGCGTCGTCCCGGGAGCCGATGAGGCCGCGTTCGAGACCGCGGCGCAGGGCGCGAAGGACAACTGCCCCATCTCCCGCGCGCTGGCCGGCAACGTCGAGATCACCGTCCACGCCACGCTCGAGGACGAGCACGACTGAAACCTTCGGGCTCCCGACTGTCTCGATAGGGGTGAGGGCCACGCGGAGTGGCCGAATCGAGAACCGTCGGGAGCCTGAACGTGAACCTGTTTCGATCCTTCCGAGGCCCAGTCCTCGCCGCCGGCCTGCTGATCCTGGCCGGCACCGCGCTCGCCACCGCCAACGAGCCGGGTGACGACGGCGCCAGCCCATCGGCATCCGCGTCGGACACCGCCGGTGGCGCCCTGTTCTCCGATGCCGCCTCGGCATCGGCCACTGCCTCCGCATCGGCCTCTGCATCGGCCTCCGCCTCGCCCGAGGCGAGCCCGTCGCTCGACGACCGCGGCGGTGACCGCGACGACGACGATCGCGACGACGACTGTGACGCCGAGGACCTGGCCGAGGGCGACGACGATTGCATCGGCGCGGGCGCATCGGCCACCACATCGGCTGCGGCTTCGGCTTCGGCCTCGGCCAGCGCCTCGTTCGACGATCGCGACGACGACGACGACAACTCCGGCCCGGGGAACGCCGACGATGACGACAACTCCGGCCCGGGGAACGCCGACGACGACGACGATGACGACAACTCCGGACCGGGCAACGGCGACGATGACGACGACGACCACAGCGGCCGGTCGGGTCATGACGACGGTCCGGACGACCACGACGACTGACCGATGCGGTCGGTGGCCGATTTCGCCTCGGCCCCATGGCACGATGAGGGCGTGGAGGACCACGCCCTCATCGATGCGCTTCGCTCCGGCGACCGGAGGGCGTTCACCATCCTCGTCCAGCGCGAGACCCGCTCCGTCTACCAGGCGGCGTACCGCATCCTCGGCCGCGCGGCGGACGCCGAGGACGTGACCCAGGAGGCCTTCGTGGCGGCGTTCCGATCGCTCCGCGGCTACCGGGGCGAGGGCAGCCCGCGCGCGTGGCTCATCCGGATCGCCTCGCGCATCGCGTTCCGCAGGCTCTCCCAGCGGCGCGAGGCCGTCGATCTCGCCGACGTCGCCGAGGCGCGCCTCGGCGATCGGTCGACGGAGCCGGCGCGCGCCGTGGTGGCGGCCGAGCGCGACCGGGCGGTGCGCGACGCGATCGCCGGCCTGCCGGAGCCGTACCGCGAGACCGTCGCCCTCCGCTTCCTCGGCGACCTCTCGCTGGCCGACGTGGCCGAGACGACCGGGCGGCCGCTGAACACCGTGAAGACGCACCTCCGCCGCGGGCTCGAGCGGCTGCGCCCGATCCTCGAGCCGACCGAGGCACCCGACCGATGACCCTGAACCACTTCGACCCGAGCGAGCTGGACCGCGAGGACCCGGAGCTCGAGCAGCTCGCCGAGCGCCTCGAGTCGTACGCCGCATCCACGTCGCCGGCGCCGGCGGGCGACCTCATGTCGCGCATCCTCGACGCGGTCGACGCCGAGCCCGACCAGGTCGGCTGGCGCGCGCGCGTCGCCGGCTGGTTCGCGCCGCTCCGCGGGATCGGGCGCGGCGCGGCCGCGGCCGCCGTGGTTGCCGCCGCGGTCGTCGTGGCGGTCGCGTTCTCGATGCTCGCCGACGCGACCCGCACCAACGTCGGCGCCTCGCCGAGCCCGTCGGTGCCGGCGGCGCCGTCGGAGGTCGAGTCGCCGTCGGTCAGCCCGTCGCCGAGCGAGACGCCGTCGCCATCGCCGAGCGCGAGCGAGTCGCCGACCGTCGAGCCGGCCACCCCGACGCCGAGTGACGACGACGAGCTGGAGACGCCCGAGCCGAGCGACGACGACAACTCCGGCCCGGGCGGCGGAGGCGGTGGCGGGGACGACGACTTCGAGACGCCCGAGCCGAGCGACGACGACAACTCCGGCCCGGGCGGCGGAGGCGGCGGGGACGACTAGGCCGGACGCTCGTCCGACGTCCGGGTACGTCGATTGTCCGGCGGGAGCGCGGATCCGGAGCGACGCCTCCGGCGTCTGACGGGCATGGCACTGCCCGAGCTCGTCTCTCTCATCGCGGCGACGGTCCTCGTCATCGCCACGCTCGCCTTCATCGCGCCGGAGCCCTAGTCCATCGGCTCCATCGGCTTCATGGCTCGCGCGTGAAGAGGGCGATCAGCTCGGGCGGCACCCGGCCCGGGCGGCCGTCGGCGGATCGGACCCAGATCCACTCGGTGACGGCCTCGGTGGTGAGCGCGCCGTCCGACTCGCGATGGATCTCCGTGCGCCGCGTCCCGCGCACGCCGCGCAGCTCCTGGGGCAGCGTGGTGATGAGGACCGTGTCGCCGTACTCGACCGGCCGCAGGTAGGTGATGCGGTGCTCGCGGACGACCCAGACGCCGCCCTGCGCGGCCGACCAGTCCCGGCCGAAGCCGAGGGCCTCGACGTGGTCGATGGCCGCCTGCTCGATCCAGTTGAGGTACACGGCGTTGTTCACATGGCCGAGGACGTCGAGCTCGTACTGCCGGACGGCGTGGCGCATCGTGAAGCGCCACGGGTCGGGGCGATGGGGCTCGCTGGCCATGCGGCGAGGATAGACCGGCTCGGCCGGACGACGTAGGAGCGCGCGCGACGGTTGCGCGGTCACCGATCACGCCGTCCATCCGATGGACCGCGCCCGCTGCTGCCCGACGATGGGGCGGTCATCAGCCCATCCATTCCGAACAGGAGCCCGCCCGCCATGGACGCCGCCATCACCCTCCGCGTCGCGCCCGACGCCTCCGACCTCGACACCTTTGCGGCGCAGCTGCGCGGCACGCTGATCCGGCCCGACGACGACCGGTTCGACGCGACGGCGGGTATCTGGAACACGGCCTTCGCGGCGCGTCCCGCTGCGATCGTGCGCGTCGCCGACGCCCAGGACGTGGCGGCGGCCATCGCCTTCGCCTGCCGCAACGACTACGAGATCGCCGTCCGGTCGGGCGGGCACAGCCTCGCCGGCCACAGCACCGGCGACGGCGTCCTCGTCATCGACACGCGCGAGCTGCGCGGGCTGCACGTCGACCTCGCCGAGGGCGTGGTGTGGGCCGGCGCCGGCCTGACGGCCGGGAATGTGACGGCGGCGCTCGCGCCGCACGGCATGGCCGTGCCCTTCGGCGACACGGCGTCGGTCGGCATCGGCGGCATCACGCTCGGCGGCGGCATCGGCTTCCTGGCGCGCAAGTACGGGCTCACCGTCGACTCGCTGGTGGCGGTGGAGATCGTCACGGCCGACGGCGAGGTGCGCATGGCATCGGCCACCGAGCATCCCGACCTGTTCTGGGCGCTGCGCGGTGGCGGCGGCAACTTCGGCATCGTCACGCGCTTCTGCTACCGGCTGTCGCCGGTGGGCGAGGCGGTCCTGGCGGGCGCGCTGTTCATGCCGGCCACGCGCGACGTCCTGCGCAGCCTCGTGCCGATCGCGACCAGTGCTCCCGAGGAGCTGACCGTCATCGCCAACGTCATGCACATGCCGCCCCTGCCGTTCGTGCCGGAGGACAGCGTCGGCACGCCGACGGTCATGCTCCTGTTCGTGTACGCCGGCGACCCGGCCGATGGCCAGGCGGCCATCGCGCCATTCCGGGCGGTGGCCACCCCGATCGCCGAGGTCGTCCAGCCGATGCCGTACGCGGGCATCTACGAGCTGACGCGCGAGGCCGAGGCCCCCGGGCCGCACACCGTCCGCTCGCTGTTCCTCGACGCCGTCGACGACGCGTCGGTCGACGCGATCATGGCCGCCCTCGAGACGGCGCCGGCCGGCACGATGGTCCAGGTTCGCGGCTTCGGTGGCGCGCTGAGCCGCGTCCCGGCGGACGCGACGGCCTTCCCGCACCGGGCGGCGGCCGCCCAGGTCACGATCATCAACATGTTCGCCGAGCCGGATGCGACCGATGCCGCCCTCGCCTGGAACCGCGCGCTGTACGCGGCGCTCGAGCCGGCCGCGACGGGCGTGTACGTGAACTTCCTCGAGGACGAGGGCGAGTCGCGCGTTCGGGCGGCGTATCCGAACGGGACCTACGAGCGGCTGGCCGCGATCAAGCGCCGCTACGACCGCTACAACGTGTTCCGGCGCAACCAGAACATCCGCCCGGCCTGACGACGGTCGATGATGATGGAGCGGGAGACGGGGGTCGAACCCGCGGCCTCAACCTTGGGAAGGTCGCGCTCTGCCAACTGAGCTACTCCCGCCCGGCAGGGTCGCGATTCTACCGCGAGACCCGGCCCTCACGCGAGTCCGGCACCGGGACGATCAGGCGGCCGGCTCGCCGGTCAGCATCCGAACGTACGAGTCGTAGCGCTCGGCGCTGACCGCGCCCGCGTCGACCGCCGACCGCAGGCCGCAGCGCGGCTCGTGGACGTGGGTGCAGTCGTTGAAGGCGCAGCCGCCGAGGTGGTCGCGGAACTCGGGGAACGACCACGCCAGCTCGGACGGCGGGATCTCCCACAGGCCGAGCTCGCGGATGCCGGGCGTATCGGCCACGTAGCCGCCGCGCGGGTGGTGGAGCGGCAGGAGCTCGGCGTGCGTCGTCGTATGCCGGCCCTTCTTCAGCGCCTCGGACACTTCGCCGGTGGCGAGGAGGAGGCCCGGCTGGAGCGCGTTGAGCAGCGTCGACTTCCCGACCCCGGACGGGCCGGTGACGATCGACAATTGCCCGGCGATCCGCTCGCGCAGCTCGTCGATGCCGATGCCCTGCTTGGCGCTGGCGTAGATCACGTCGTAGCCGATGCGCCGGTAGGGCTCGAAGGTGGCGCGCGCCGCATCGGCCTCCACGAGGTCGACCTTGTTGGCGACGAGGAGCACCGGCACCTCGTTGTACTCGGCCACGACGAGGAAGCGGTCGATGAGCCGCGGGTTGGGCGGTGGCCGGTCGACGGCGAAGACCGGCACGACGAGGTCGGGATTGGCGACCATGACGTCCTCGCGCCACTGGCCGCGCGGGCCGGGCTGGCGGCGGCTGAACTTCCGCCTGCGCGGCTCGACCGATTCGATCGCGCCGGTGCCGTCCGGCAGCCGCTCGACGACCACCCGGTCGCCGATGACGGCGAGGTCCGAAGACTGCCGCTCCTTCTTCACGCGGCCGCGGAGGCGCGCCTCGAGCAGGTCGCCCTCGTCCGTCCTGATCGTGTAGAAGCCGGACCGCGCGCGGAGCACGAGGCCGGCCGTGGTGCTCACCCGAGCGGACCCACCGTCATCTGGTAGATCGCGTCGTCGCGGCGCGGCACGTCCGGGCCGCGCGCCATCCGCCCGTCCCAGGCCGCCGTGGCCACACGGGCGCGCTTCAGCCACTCCGCGCCCGCGACGTTGCCGGGCGGCAGGTTGAGGCGGACGTCCTCGAGGTCGGGCTCGGCCTCGAACATGGCCGCGACCAGCCCGGCGGCGTCCTCCGGCGTGTCGGCCAGCATCGGGCCCACGCGCCGTTCCTCGTGCTGGAGGAACGCGAAGCCGGCCAGGGCGCCGTCGCGCTCGACGACGAAGCCGCGGGCCAGGGCATCGGTCGCGAGCAGCCGCAGGAGCGCCGAACGGTCGCCGCCGGATCGCGGCGGGTCGTAGTCGACGATCCGGTCGATGTCGTCGGTGCGCATCGGCCTCGCGGGCGTCCCCTCGCCCAGCCGACGCAGGGCTCGACGCGCGATGCCGGCCGGCAGGCTCGTGCCTCGGCTCGTGAAGCCGTGGCGCTCGTAGAGCGGGCGGCCCTGGTCGGTGGCGTTGAGCTCGAAGCGGGTGCAGCCGGCGGCGGTCAGCCGGTCGAGGATCGTGGACAGGATCGCGGAGCCGAGCCCGCGCCGCCGGTGGCTCTCGGCCACGACCATGTTGCCGATGAACCCGAGCGACGGGCGGTACACGATCCCCGAGCCCATTGCCACGAGCTCGCCGTCCCGCTCCTCGGCGACCACGAATGACGCGGTCGGCTCGTCGACCAGCCAGGCCATGGCCCACTGGTGGAGGCTCCACTCCGCGGCGCCGCGCATCGCGACGATGGCCGGCAGGTCGTCCGGGGTGGCGTCGCGGAGCGCGACGTCGGCTGGTGCTCGCATCGTCCGGAGTCTACGGGAGGTGGCCAGCGCCGCTTCCCGGCTAGCATGGTCGCGTGGCCGACATCGAGACCGACATCCTCCTCATCGGTGGCGGCGTCGCATCGGCGCGGTGCGCACGACAGCTTCGCAGGGACGGCTTCGACGGCCGGATCCTCCTCGTCGGCGACGAGCCGATGCCGCCGTACAACCGCCCGCCGCTGAGCAAGGAGCTCCTGCGCGACGACCTGCCCGACGACCTCGTCCTCGCCGAGCCACCCTCGTGGTACGAGCGGCGGGGGATCGAGCTGCGGACCGATGCGCGCGTCGTCGCGCTCGACCCCGATGCGCGCAGCGCGACGCTGGAGGATGGCTCGACCATCCGGTTCGACCGATGCCTCCTCGCCACCGGCGCCGAGCCCAGGAAGCTCCCGGTCCCCGGTGCCGAGCACGCGCTCATGCTGCGCACGCTGGCCGATGCGCGACGCATCCGCGAGGCGGCGGTCCGCGCCGGCCGCGACGCCGAGGTCGTGGTCGTGGGCGGCGGGTTCATCGGCCTCGAGGTCGCCTCGTCGCTGGCGACGCTCGGCCTGCGACCGGCGGTCGTCGAGCTCGGGCAGCACCTCTGGGCCGGCTCGATGGGCGAGGAGCTCTCCCGATGGGCGGTCTGGGCGCTCGCCACCAACGGGGTGGAGGTGCGGCTGGGCGCCGGGGTGAGCCGCGTCGAGCAGGGCGCCGCCTGGGTCGGGACCGAGCGCGTGCCGGCGGCCTTCGTGGTCGCGGGCATCGGTGTCGTGCCCCGCGACGGGCTGGCGGCCAGCGCCGGCCTCGAGACCGAGGACGGCATCGTGACCGACGCCACGCATCGCACGAGCCATCCGGCGATCTGGGCGGCGGGCGACGTCGCGCGCCGGACCGGACGGCGGATCGAGCACTGGCACGCGGCGCGCGAGGGCGGCGAGCGCGCGGCGCGCGCGATGCTCGGCGCGGACATCGGCTCGGACCCGGCGCCGTGGGTCTTCTCCGACGTCGCGGGGCACCAGATCGACGTCGTCGGCGCGCCCGACGCGTGGGGCCGCGAGACATGGGTCGTGCCGGATCGGCTGCTCGCCCACCTCGACGGCGATCGGGTGGTCCAGGTGGCATCGATCGACGCGGCGGCGCCGGTCGAGGTCCTGCGACGCCTGGTGGCCGAGGGCATCGGCCTCGACGGCCTGCGCACGGCGGCGCAGGCCATCGGCTAGGGGGCCAGTGCATCGGCCCCTTCGGTTGACCGTCCGCGCCGTTCGGGGGACAATGCGGGCGTAACACCGACTATTTCAGTCGGGATTCCACGAACGGTCCCGACACGCAGCGCGAGCGAGACCCCACGAGGAGCGCATGGCACTTCCGAATCCTGCCCTGGACCAGATCCCCGGCGGCTACAAGTACGGCTGGCACGATCCCGAGGCGAAGCCGATCAACATCGCCCGCAAGGGCCTGTCGGCGGAGATCGTCGAGGAGATCAGCCGCTTCAAGGGCGAGCCGGAGTGGATGACGAAGCTGCGCCTCAAGGCGTATCGGCACTTCGAGTCGCGGCCGATGCCGCAGTGGGGCGCCGACCTGTCGGGGATCGATTTCCAGGACATCTACTACTACATCGCGCCGACCGACAAGGCCGCGCAGTCCTGGGACGACGTGCCGGAGTACATCCGCCGCACGTACGACCGCCTCGGCATCCCGGAGGCGGAGAAGAAGTACCTCGCCGGCGTGGGCGGGCAGTACGACTCCGAGGTCATCTACCACAACATCCGCTCCGACCTCGAGAAGCAGGGCGTCATCTTCCTCGGCACCGATGAGGCGCTGAAGAAGTACCCGGAGATCTTCCAGGAGCACTTCGGGACGGTCATCCCGGCGAACGACAACAAGCTCGCGGCGCTGAACACCGCGGTCTGGTCGGGTGGCTCGTTCATCTACGTGCCGCCGGGCGTCCACGTCGAGCTGCCGCTGCAGGCCTACTTCCGGATCAACACCGAGAACATGGGCCAGTTCGAGCGGACGCTGATCATCGCGGACGAGGGCTCCAGCGTGCATTACGTGGAGGGCTGCACCGCCCCGACGTACTCGACCGCCTCGCTCCATAGCGCCGTCGTCGAGATCATCGTCAAGAAGGGCGCCCGCGTCCGGTACACGACGATCCAGAACTGGAGCCACAACGTCTACAACCTCGTCACCAAGCGCGCCGTGGCCCACGAGGACGCGGTCATGGAGTGGGTCGACGGCAACCTCGGCTCGAAGGTGACGATGAAGTACCCGTCGATCTACCTGCTCGGCGAGCGGGCGCACGGCGAGGTGCTGTCCATCGCCTTCGCCGGCGACGATCAGCACCAGGACGCCGGCGGCAAGGTCATCCACGCCGCGCCGAACACGACCTCGCTCATCACCAGCAAGTCGATCAGCAAGGGCACCGGCCGCACCTCGTACCGCGGCCTGGTCAAGGTGTATCCCGGCTGCGAGAAGTCGAAGTCGACCGTCCGATGCGACGCGCTCATCCTCGACGAGGAGGCCCGCTCCGACACGTACCCGTACATGGAGATCGACGAGGAGGACGTCACCATCGGCCACGAGGCGACGGTCTCGAAGGTCGGCTCCGAGCAGCTCTTCTACCTCATGAGCCGCGGGCTCTCCGAGGCGGAGGCGAGCGCGATGATCGTGAACGGCTTCATCGAGCCGATCGTCAAGGAGCTGCCGATGGAGTACGCGGTCGAGATGAACCGCCTCATCCAGCTCCAGATGGAAGGCGCCGTCGGGTGACGGGGTCCGTTCGGTTCGTGGCCTCGCCACGGCCCTCTTTGATAGATCGGCCCTCTTCGATGCATCGGCCCTCTTCGATACGTCGGCCCTCTTCGATGCATCGGCCCTCTTCGATAAATCGGCGGAATGTCGCCAGAACCGCGCTTCGGGCGACGGGGTCCGTTCGGCTCGTGGCCTCGCCACGGCCCTCTTCGATAAATCGGCGGAATGTCGCCAGAACCCCGCTTCGGGCGACGCCTGTTCGATTTATGGGTGCATCCAGCGCTCGAGGGGATGGTTTGGCGCCATCCAGGCCACAGGCCTACCGATATTTCGGCGATACGTCGCCCGAAGCAGCTGCCTGGGCCACAAACCCCCGATATATCGCGGGGGCCACCAACCCCCGAGATATCGCAGGGGAGCTTGGGGGCCACTGCACATGAGCATGACGACGACGACCAACACGACGCCTTCCGCGGCCACGCTCGACGCCGCGGCGATCGGGCGCATCAGCGACCAGCTCAACGAGCCGGACTGGCTCCGCGACCACCGCGCCGCGTGGTGGGCGAAGGCCGAGTCCACGCCTCCGCCGACCGGCCTGGAGGAGGAATGGCGACGGACCAACCTCGCCGGGCTGCCCCGCGACGGCCAGCTGCTCGTCGAGGCACCGCGGGTCGAGGTCTCGCTGCCGGCGGGCGCCGCCGAGGCGGGCGTCGTGGTGGCCGACCTGCGCGACGCGGCGCGCGACCACGCCGACCTCGTGCGCCGACACCTCGGCACGCAGGAGGGGCAGGCCTCGCACGCCCACTTCTGGGCCCTCGCCCAGGCGGCGTGGACCGGCGGAGTGTTCGCCTACGTCCCGCGCGGCGTGGCCGTGGACGGCACGATCGTCGTCCGCACCGTCCTGCCCCCTGCTGCCTCGACCTACCTGCCGGTGACGCTCGTCGTCGCCGAGGAGGGCGCCGACGTGGCGATCCTCGAGGACGTCGAGTCGCCGGACGGCGTGAGCACGTGGTTCGGCGGGATCGTCGAGGTCGTCGCCGGCCAGGGCGCGCGGGTGCGCTATGCGAACCTGCAGCGCCTCGGCGACGCGGCGTGGAACGTCGGCTCGCAGCGGGTCGACGTCGGCCAGGACGCCGAGGTCACCACGCTCAACGCCGAGGTCGGCTCGAAGGTCACGAAGGTCGGGCTCGACGTCCAGATGACCGGCAAGGGCGGCACCTCGAAGCTGCTCGGCCTGCTCGCCGCGGGCGACGACCAGCACATCGACATCAACTCGGTGCAGGACCTGCACGCCAGCTACGCGACGAGCGACCTGCTCTACCTGTCGGCCCTCTACGACCGGGCGAGGGCCGCCTTCTACGGGGTGACCAAGGTCAGGGCCGGGTCGAAGCAGACGAGCTCGTACCAGGAATGCCGCAACCTGCTGCTCAGCTCGCAGGCCGGCGCGGAGCCGATCCCGGTCCTCGAGATCGAGACGAACGACATCCTGCGCTGCGGCCACGGCGCGACGGCCGGGGCGATCGACCCGATCCAGCTGTTCTACGCCCAGTCGCGCGGCCTCGATGCCGCGGCGGCGGAGCGGATGATCGTGCGTGGCTTCTTCGAGCAGGTGGTCGGGCAGGTCCACGACGAGACGATCCGCGCCGAGGTCCTCGCCGCGCTCGCGCGGCGCATCGGCTTCTCCGATGAGGAGGCGGCCGCATGACCGCCCTCGGCCAGCCGGCCAGCGGGTTCGTGACCGTGGCCCGCGTCGGCGACGTCCAGCCCGGTACCGTCCGCGTCGTCGAGGTCGACGGCCGCTCGATCTGCCTCGGCCGGACCGAGGACGGCGAGTGGGGCGCGATCGACAACGTGTGCACCCATGACGGCGGCACGCTCGGTGAGGGCGAGCTCGACGATTCGGCGGTCGAGTGCCCGCGCCACGGTGGCCGCTTCGACCTCTTCACCGGACGCGTGCTGGCGCTGCCGCCGGTTCGGCCGGTGACCGCCTACGACACCGTCGTCGAGGGCGACGAGGTCCGGGTCCGGCTCGGATGAGGGAGGTGGCGCGTCGATGAAGATCAGCACTCGCACCGAATACGGGATTCGCGTCCTCATCGCGCTGGCGCGCAGCGACGCCGATCGCTGCCTGTCGCTGACTGAGATCGCGAAGCGCGAAAAGCTGCCGCACGCCTACCTCGAGCAGCTCGTGGGCGATCTTCGACGCGCCGACCTCGTCACCGCCACGCGCGGGCAGGCGGGCGGCTACCGGCTCGCTCGCCCGGCCTCCGAGATTCACATGACCGATGCGGTGCGCGCGCTCGAGGGACCGCTCCTCGAGATGCCGTGCGCCGGCTCCGAGGACCTCGAGCACTGCGACCGGCCGCAGCCGTGCAGCGTGCACGAGGTCTTCCAGCGCGTTTACGAGTCGCTCAGCCTGTCGCTCGGCGCGACGTCGCTCGCCGACGTCGTGTCCACGGCCGGCGGCCCGCCCTACCCGGTCGAGGTCCGGCGCCGACGCGCCGCGGCCCACACCCTCAGCAGCACGCAAGGAACAGCAAGGAACGCATGACCGACGAACTCGTGATCTCCGGGCTCGAGGTGAGCATCGGAGGCAAGAAGATCCTCAAGGGCCTCGACCTCACCGTCCGCCAGGGCGAGGTGCATGCCCTCATGGGCCCGAACGGCTCCGGCAAGACCTCGCTGGCGTACACGCTCATGGGGCATCCCGACTACACCGTGGACGCCGGCAGCGTCACCTGGCGCGGTGAGGACCTGCTGACGCTCCCGCCCGACAAGCGGGCGCGGCTCGGCCTGTTCCTCGCCTTCCAGTACCCGAGCGCCATCCCGGGCGTGACGGTGGCGAGCTTCCTGCGCAACATCTACAACGCCGTCCATCACCCCAAGCCGGCCGACGAGACCGGTGAGGCGAGCGTGAAGTACACGGGCATCCCGCTCGCGAAGTTCCGCAAGCTGCTGGAGGAGAAGATGGCGCTCCTCCGCATGGACCCGTCATTCGCGACGCGCTACGTCAACGACGGCTTCTCGGGCGGTGAGAAGAAGCGGCTCGAGATGCTCCAGATGGCCATCCTCAACCCCCAGATGGCGATCCTCGACGAGACGGACTCGGGCCTCGACATCGACGCGCTGAAGAACGTGGCCGAGGGGATCAACGCGACGCTCAACCCCGAGATGGGCGTGCTGATGATCACCCACTACCAGCGCATGCTGAACTACGTGAAGCCGCAGTTCGTCCACGTCCTGCTCGACGGACGGATCGTGATGTCCGGCGGCGAGGAGCTGAGCCATCAGCTCGAGGCCAACGGCTACGACTGGGTTCGCGAGCAGGTCGGCCTGCCGGCCGGCACCGGCGACTCGGCCGCGGCGCCCGAGCCGGTCAGCTCGCACTGACGGAAGCGACGCACGCACCGATGGCCATCGAGCAGGCACGGTCCACGGGCCTCGACGGGACGGCGCTGCGCGCCGACTTCCCGGTCTTCGACCGCCCGCATCGGTCCGGCCGGCCGCTCGCGTACCTCGACTCGGCCGCGTCCTCTCCGAAGCCGCGGGTCGTGATCGATGCGATCGCCGATGCCTACGCCCATCACTACGCCAACGTCCATCGCGGGATCTACGAGCTGAGCGAGGACGCCACGGCCCGCTACGAGGCGGCGCGCAAGGCGCTGGCCCGGTTCATCGGCGCGCCGAGCGACCGCGAGATCGTCTTCGTCCGCAACGCGACCGAGGCGCTCAACCTCGTGGCCTACAGCTGGGGCCGATCGAACCTCGGTCCGGGCGACCGGATCCTGGCCACCGAGATGGAGCACCACGCCAACCTCGTGCCGTGGCAGCAGGTGGCCGCGGCGACCGGGGCGGCGATCGACTACGTCCGGCTCACCGACGACGGCCGGCTCGATCGTGACGACCTGCGCGAGAAGCTCGCCCGCGGTCCCCGGCTGTTCGCGGTCGGTCACGTGAGCAACTCGCTCGGCACGATCAACCCCGTGGCCGAGATCACGGCCGAGGCCCACGCCGCCGGCGCCCTCGTCGTCCTCGATGCGGCGCAGAGCGTGCCGCACATGCCGGTCGACGTGGCCGCGCTCGGCGTGGACTTCCTGGCCCTGTCCGGGCACAAGATGCTCGGCCCGTCCGGCATCGGCGCCCTATGGGCCCGCCGCGAGCTGCTCGACGCGATGCCGCCCTTCCTGACCGGCGGCAGCATGATCACCAGGGTCACGCTCGAGGGCACCGAGTGGAACGAGGTGCCGTGGAAGTTCGAGGCCGGCACGCCGGCCATCGCCGAGGCGGCCGGGCTGCACGCGGCGATCGACTACCTCGCCAACCTCGGCATGGCGAACGTGCGTGCCCACGAGCGCGCGCTGTTCAGCGCCGCATGGTCGACCCTCGGCGAGATCGACGGGCTGCGACGCCTCGGCCCGGACGACCCGGACGAGCACGCGGGGGTCATCAGCTTCGTCCTCGACGGCGTCCACCCGCACGACGTGGCCACGATCTTCGACGCCGAGGCGGTCGCGGTCCGCGCCGGGCACCACTGTGCGCAGCCGGTCATGCAGCGCTACGACCTGCCGGCCACGACGCGGGCGAGCTTCTACGTGTACAACGACCTCGACGACGTCGCGCGCCTGACCGATGCGATCGCCGCGGTGCGTCGCGTCTTCGGAGCCTGACCATGGACAACCTGTACCGCGACTTCATCCTCGAGCACTACCGCGAGCCCCATAACCGGGGCGTGCTCGAGCCGCACGACCTGCACTTCGCCGATTCGAACCCGACTTGCGGCGACGAGCTGTCGATGACGATCCGCCTCGACGAGGCGAAGCAGCGCGTCGTCGACGTCGCCCACGACGGGCGTGGCTGCGCGATCAGCCAGGCCTCGGCCTCGATCCTCACCGACGAGCTGCGCGGCATGACGGTCGACGAGCTGAGGAACATCGATCCGCGCGACGTGCTCGAGTCGCTGGGCGTGCCGATCGGTCCGGCCCGCTTGAAGTGCGCGCTGCTGTCGTACAAGGTGCTGCAGGGTGCCGTCATCGGCGCCGAGGCGCGCTGGCCGGACGAGACGGAGGTCCTCGCCGGCGCCAACGAAGGAGGTTCCGCGCCGTGAGCGTGCGCGATGTGAACATCGACGAGGCGGTCGCGCTCGCGCGCGAGGGCTACCGCGTCATCGACGTGCGTGAGCAGAACGAGTGGGATACCGGCCACGTCGCCGGGGCGACGCTCGTGCCGCTGGGCGAGGTGCCGCAGCGGATCGCCGAGGTCGTCCCCGACCGCGACACCCCGCTCGTCGTCCACTGCGCGGTCGGTGGCCGCTCGACGAAGGCGACCGCCTGGCTCGAGCAGATGGGCTACACGAACGTCGTTAACGTGAAGGCGCCGATCAGCCGCTGGAAGGACGTCGGCGGCGACTGGGAGGAGCCGAAGTCCTCGCTCACCCCGAGCCAGCAGCGCCGATACGCCCGCCAGGTCCTCATCCCCGAGATCGGCGAGCAGGGCCAGCGCACGCTGCTCGACGCGAAGGTCCTGCTCATCGGCGCCGGCGGCCTCGGCTCGCCGATCGCCCTCTACCTCGCGGCCTCGGGGATCGGGACCATCGGCCTCGTCGACGACGACGTGGTCGACGAGTCGAACCTCCAGCGCCAGGTGCTCCACGGCGTCGACGACGTCGGCTCGCTCAAGGCCGAGTCGGCCGAGCGGACGATCAGGGCGCTGAATCCCGAGACGAAGGTCATCAAGCACGTCGAGCGGATGGGCGCCGACAACGTCGAGCGCCTCATCGCCGGCTACGACGTCATCGTCGACGGGACCGACAACTTCGACACCCGCTACGTCCTCAACGACGCGGCCGTGAAGCTGCGCAAGCCCGTCATCCATGGCTCGATCTACCGATGGGACGGCCAGATCACGACCTTCGTGCCGTTCGAGGGCCCGTGCTACCGCTGCATGTACCCGACCCAGCCGCCGCCCGAGCTCGCTCCCGCGTGCAGCGTGGCCGGCGTCCTCGGCGTGCTGCCCGGCATCGTCGGCATGCTCCAGGCCAACGAGGTCTTCAAGCTCGTCCTCGGCGTCGGCGACACGCTCGCCGGCCGGCTGCTCATGTTCGACGCCATGGGCACGACGTTCGACGAGGTCCGCATCTGGCGCGACCCGAGCTGCCCGGTCTGCGGCGAGGGCGCATCGGCCTCCCGTGCGGAGCCCGCGCAGAGCGTGGGCGCGACGGCGCAGGAGGTGGCGGTCCGATGACGGCCGTCCGCATCCCGCCCGTCCTGCGCGAGAACACCGGCGGCGCCCGGCAGGTCGAGGTCACCGGCTCGACCGTCAACGAGGCGCTCGAGGACCTGTTCGCGCAGCACCCGTCGCTCCGCGACCGGGTGACGACCGACGGGAAGCTGTCCGAGTTCATCAACGTCTACGTCAACGACCGCGACGTCCGGTACCGCGAGGGCCTCGACACGCCGGTCGGCGAGGGGGACACGATCATCCTCCTGCCCGCCATGGCGGGAGGGTGACGGCCGAGTCGATGCCGGCGCACGTCGCCGGGACGGCGCCCGACCTGCTGGCCACCATCGGCAACACGCCGATGGTCGAGCTGCGCCACCTCGCCCCGCACGACGGCATCCGCCTCTACGCCAAGCTCGAGGGCGCGAACCCGACCGGCAGCGTCAAGGATCGGATCGCGCTGGCCATGGTCCGGAACGCCCGCGACTCCGGCGCGCTCCAGCCGGGCCAGACGATCCTCGAGCCGACGAGCGGCAACACCGGCATCAGCCTGGCGCTCGTCGGGCGGCTGCTCGGCCACCCGGTCCGCGTCGTCATGCCCGACAACACGACCCCCGAGCGCGAGCAGCTCCTTCGCCTGTACGGCGCCGAGATCGTCCACTCGCCCGGCGAGGAGGGCTCGAACGGCGCCGTGCGGATGGCGCAGCGGCTTGCCGCCGAGGATCCGAGCCTGTTCATGCCGTACCAGTACGGCAACGACGCGAACCCGGGGGCGCACGAGGCGACGACCGGTCCCGAGATCCTGGCGCAGGTGCCCGACGTCGACCTCTTCGTCGCCGGCCTCGGGACCGGCGGCACGCTGACCGGCGTCGGTCGCTTCCTGAAGCGATCGAAGCCCGGCGTGCGCATCGTTGCGGCCGAGCCGCTGCCCGGGGAGCGGGTCCAGGGCCTGCGATCGCTCGACGAGGGTTTCGTGCCGCCGGTGCTCGACGCATCGGTCCTCGACGACAAGCTTCTCGTCGCGAACCGGGACGCGGTCATCGGCGTCCGCCGCCTGCTCGACGAGGAGGGCATCTTCGCCGGCCTGTCGTCGGGCGCCGCGGTGGCCGTCGCCGTCCGCGAGGCGCGCGAGATGGAGCGCGGCTCGGTCGTCGTGCTCCTCGCCGATGGCGGCTGGAAGTACCTGTCGACGGACCTGTGGAGCGCCGACCTCGACGCGCTCGAGGACGAGCTCGAGGGATCGCTGCTGTGGTGAGCGCGTCCGGCCTGACCCTACCGCTGGCGCTCGCCGAGGAGCTCATCGCCCACGCGAAGTCCGAGGTCCCGAACGAGGCCTGCGGCATCCTGTCCGGCGACCTGGCGACGGGCGTGGCGACCGCCTACCACCCGGCGCGTAACGCCGATGCCAGCCCGTACGTGTACACCGTCCACCCCGACGACCTCGTGCGCATCGTGTTCGCCATCGAGGACGCGGGCGAGGATCTGCTGGCGATCTTCCATTCGCACACCCACACGCCGGCGGTGCCGTCGCCGACCGACCGGCGGCAGGCGATGTACCCCGACGCCTTCTACCTGCTCGTCACGCTGGCCGATCCGGGCGCGACGCCGGCGGAGTCGCTCCGCGCCTGGCGCATCCGCGACGGCGAGTCGACCGAGGTCAGCCTGACGCTCCTGTAGAGCAGCTGCTCTCAGCGCGCTAGGAGGCGGGCATCTCCTCGACCGTGCCGGCCTCGAGGTCGACGAGCAGGTCCACGCCCGGGGTGCCCTCCTCGCCACCGGACCGATACGAGAGCACGAAGCGCCCGTCGTCGGGTGGCGGCAGCCAGCGCGCGGCGGCCAGGGCCAGGCCCTCGAGGTCGCCGCTCCATCGGTCGCGGGCGAGCTCGTCGAGCGCCCGGACGTGCCGCGGCTCGAGGCCGAGGAGCAGCGCCTGCACGAGCTCGACGTTCCCCGTGTCGGGGTCGACTGCGAAGACGTAGAGGTCCTCGCCGGCACCGTTGGCCGGAGCGCCGGCGACCTCGAGCTCGCACGACTGCGCGCCGCACGAGCCGCCGATGGCCATCACGGCCCACGGCTCCCCACCGAGCGTCCAGACCGACTCCGCCACGGCGGTCGCGATCTCGGTCGTCTCGAGCTCGTCGGGCACGCCGTCCGGCCGTCGCGACTCGCGCATGGCGGTCAGGATCTCGTCGGCGCCATAGGGCAGGCCCGGCGGCGGCACGTCGAGCGCGGTGACTCCCGAGGCCGCCGCCGATGGGGCCGCGGACGCTGCGCCGCTTGCCGGCGGCCGGCTCGGGCCGGGACGGTCCATGCCGCACCCGACCAGGAGCACGGCGACGATGAGGAGCACGGCGACGACGCCGCGCCGGGAGTCCGGTCGCACTACCGCTCGAAGGCCCGATGGAGGAACGCGGCCATCTGCGCCCGGCTCACCCTCGACCTCGGACAGAAATCGTCCTCCGTGCAGCCGCCGGTGATGCCGGCCGCGGCGATGGCGTTGATGTTCGCCTCGTGCATGCTGCTGTCGTCGTCGTCGAAGTAGTCGTGCGACGTCGGCGGCAGATCGAGCAGCCGGACGAGGAACGAGGCCAGCTCGCCGCGCGTCACCCCGCGGTTCGGGCAGTAGCGGATCGGGTCGCAGCCGCCGGTGACATGGGCCGCGGCGAGCGCGTTGATATCGGCCTCGTGGATGCTGCTGTCGTCGTCGGCGAACGCGTCGTGGCTCGACGGCGGCAGGTCGGCGGCGCGAACGAGGAACGAGGCCATCTGCGCCCGCGTGACGGCGCTGTTCGGGCAGTAGCGGCCGGCGCCGCAGCCGCCGGTGATGTTCTCCTCGTGGGCCCAGATGATGTCGTTGCGGAAGATCGAGTCGTCGGCGTCGAAATACGGCCCGCTGATGGCCCATGCCAGGCCGTACGGCTCGGACGAGGCGTCGAAGCGGGCCGAGCGGATCTCGATGCGCATCGTCCCGCTCGTGGCGGCCGTCACGTCGAGCCACTCGTAGGCGTTGTCGTACGTCGCGCCCCAGCGGACGGCGCCGTTCGGGCCGATGACCCGCACGTCGAGGTCGGCCGTCAGCGCGTCGCTCTTGCCGAAGATATTCGAGCCCGAGGTGTGGCTGCTCCAGGCGAGCACGACGCGGACGCGCTGGCCGGCCACGACGTCCACCTCGTACGACGGCACCTGGCCCTCGGTCATCGAGCCGAAGCGGTAGCCGCCGAAGCTGCCGTTGTTGAGGATGCGGTTCGACCAGGTCGCGTCGGCGGTGCCGACGCCCTCGTGATCCGCGCTCAGGCCACCGCCCGGCATCGGCGTGCGGCGCAGCGCCCCGGCCATGAGCACCGCCCGGGCGGCCTCCGGCCAGCTCGAGAGGCCCGGCGCCCGCGCGTAGAGCTGGGCCGCGATGCCGGCCACGATCGGGGTCGCCACGCTCGTCCCGTCGCCGTACATGCCGTTCGCCGTGCGGACGCTCACCGCCGGCGCCGACAGGTTCGGCTTGTTGAAGTCGCCGTGGCTGTTCCACGACGTGTTCGTCGGGTCGCGGTAGCTCGCGCCGTTCGAGCCGTACCACAGGATGTCGTCGCCCCAGCCGGACGTGTTCCGATCGTTCACGCCGCCGACGGTGAGGACGTTGTGGCCCGTGCCGGGTGACACGACGTTCCAGTGGCCGAACGTGCCGAAGTTGCCCGACGCCGCCACGACCAGCCGGTTCGCCTCCCAGCCGACGGCGTCGAAGTAGCGCCGCGCCTCCTCCGAGCCCTGTGACGTGTCCTGGCCCAGGCTGAGGTTGAGGATGTCGGCGTCGCCGCCGCTCGACGCGATGGCCCAGTCGGAGGCGCGGATGATCGCGCGGTCGGTGGCCAGGCTGGGCGAGTAGCCGCCGGTCGACGCCGACACGATGTCCGCGCCGGGCGCGCTGCCGCGATACGTTCCCGATCGGCTGGCGATCGCGCCCGCCACCCAGGTCGGGTGGTCTCCCGCGCCGGTGCCGTAGCGCAGCGTGCCGGTGGTGCTGTAGCTCTTCACCACCTGGCCCGACATGTCGCCACTGGTGCGGACGTTGAGGTACTCGACCACGCCGACGCGCACGCCGTTGCCCTGGTCGCCCGAGCCGGACGTCCAGTCGGCGCGCACCGTGCGACCGGCCGACGACATCTGCTGCTCCCAGCGTCCCTCGAGGCCGATGCTCTGGACATCGGCCCGCCCCGCCAGCTCCGCGACCGCGCCGGCCGGGACGTCGACGAACGCGAGCGGGGCGGCGGTGCTGACGTAGGCGACCGTCCCGCCGGCCGCCTCGACCGCCGGGCGGAGATCCTCGGCCGCGGCGGCGTAGACGTCACGCTGCGCGGCCCACAGCTCGGCGCGGAGGGCGCGCGCCTGCTCGAGGGTCGTCGGCACCGGGCGGCCGCCGATCCACTCGACCTCGGGATGGCGATCCCGGACGGTGGCGATGGCCGCACTCGTGTCGACGGGCATCCAGATCGCGACCGGCAGCAGATCGGGGGCATCGGTCACGCGCACCGCCTCGAGCAGGGCCGGATCGGCCTTGGCGGTCAGGGCGTCGAGCGACTCGAGCGCCGCCTCGCGACGGGCGGCGAGGACGGACGCGTCGCCCATCGAGCCATCGGCGAAGCGGTAGTAGGGGATGACGTCGCCGGTCCGCTCGTCGACGAGCTTGCCGGCCCACACCACGTCGGGGTCGTCGGCCACGACGCGCTCGGCGAGGAGGCCGAAGTCAGCGGGCGAGCCGCCACGGGTCCGGCTCAGCTCGCGGGCGGCGGCAGCCGCGTCCGGCTCGGCAGCGCTGGACGTCGCGGGCAGCGGACCGCCCATGGCGAGGACGGCGGCCAGGGCCGCGAGCAGCAGGCGGCGTCGTGTTCGGGTCGAGGGCCTGCGGCTCCCGACCCCCCGGTCGATGTGCGTTGCCAGGCCTCCCGTGCGAGGTGACGCGTATGACGGGTCGTGTGACATTGTCACACGACGACCAGGCACGATGATCGCCTGACGAACGCCGGAGTCAATGGTCCCTTCGGTGGTAGGCTCGCACCGATGGCCATCCTGTCGTCGACCGCTCGGTTCCCCGTAGCGACGCACCGCGCCCGGCTCGCCAGGGCCGCCGCCGCCGCGGCGGCGCGGAGCATCGATGCCCTCCTCATCACGCCCTCACCGGACTATGCGTATCTCCTCGGCTACCGCGCCCCGGCCATGGAGCGCCTGACCTGTCTCGTCGTGCCGGCCGACGGCGATCCTGCACTCGTCGTGCCACGTCTGGAGGAGCCCCTCGCCCGCCACGAGCTCGGCGATCTCGCCGACGAGATCGAGATCCTCACCTGGGACGAGACCGATGACCCGGTGCAGCTCGTTCGATCGCTGCTCGGGAACGTCATGCGCGTCGGCGTGCAGGACCAGATGTGGGCGCGCTTCGTCCTCCGCCTGCGCGCCATCCTCGACCCCGCCGAGCTCGTCGAGGCCGGACCGGCGATGAGCGCGCTGCGCCGCGTGAAGGAGCCCGAGGAGATCGATCGGCTCCGCGCGGCGGCACGGGCGGCCGACGCCGCGATGACGGCGATCGTCGGCGAGCGGCTCGCGGGCCGCACCGAGGCCGAGGTCAGCAGCCGGATCCGCGAGCTGCTCCTCGAGCACGGGCACCAGACGGCCGAGTTCGGCATCGTCGCGTCGGGACCGAACGCGGCGTCACCCCATCACTCGCCCGGCGACCGCGTCATCCAGGCCGGCGATGCGATCGTGCTCGATATCGGCGGCACGCGGGACGGCTACGCCAGCGACACGTCGCGCACCGCGTTCGTCGGCGAGCCGCCGGCCGACTTCGCGGCGCTGTACGCCGTGCTCCAGCAGGCGCAGTCCGCGGCCTGCCGTGCCGCCGAACCGGGGATCACCGGCGCCGAGCTCGACGCCGTGGCGCGCTCGATCATCGCCGACGCCGGCTACGGCGACGCCTTCCTCCACCGGACCGGCCACGGCATCGGCATGGAGACGCACGAGGAGCCGTACATCGTGGCCTCGAACCACGAGCCGCTCGTGCCGGGCAACGCGTTCAGCGTCGAGCCCGGGATCTACATCCGCGACACATGGGGCGCGCGGATCGAGGACATCGTGGTCTGCACCGATACGGGCCCGGAGCGCCTGAACACGACCTCCACCGAGCTCGCGATCGTCGAGTAGTGCGCCGGCCGGAGCCGCCTAATGCGGCGTCCGGTCGCGGTGCGAGGCGACGACCGCGGTCAGGACCCGGTCGATCGCCGCGTTCGCCTCGTGGAATGCGCTCGTGACCTCGCTGACCTCCGCCGCACGCCGACGGAGGTGGCCGGTGATCGCGTCGAGCACGGGAGACCGATAGAACAGGAAGGCCTCGACCGTCTCGGCCAGGGTGAGCCCGGCCTGCGACGCCTCGCTCCCGTACAGGCCGCCCATGCGCTCGGCCTCCTCGAGCAGCAGCTGCCGCTCCGAGCGTTTCGAGGCCGCCACGTACTCGATCACGAGCTGGAAGGTCCGCTGGCCCCAGCGCCGGAACTCGTCGCGCTGCTCGGCGGTCAGGCGCGACTGCCATGGCTGCGCCGCGCTCCCGCTGCGCTGCACGCGCCGATGCAGCTCCCCGGCCATCGTCTGCGTGCTTCCCGCCAGGCGCTCGATCCCGTAGCGCTGCCGGCGCGGCGCGTTGACCATCGCCTCCAGGCTCGAGCGCAGGAAGCGCCGATGGCCGCCCGGCGTCTGGTAGCTCTGCACCCGCCCGCTATCGGCCCAGCGGCGGAGCGTGTCCGGCCCCACGCCGACGAGGCGTGACGCGGCGCCGAGCGGCAGCCACGGGTCGTCGGGATCGGGGGGCGTCGTCGGTCTGTCGGGCGTCGGTCGGTCGGGCACGGAAGAATCTCCGAAATCTCGCCCGGCCACGCTAGCGGTGCCGTGATGGAGCGTCAAACAGCACGAAGCCCGGCCGGGTGGCGCCCGGCCGGGCCGATGTGCCCCGATCCGGCGTCAGTCCTCGGCGAGCGCCCGATAGAGGAAGGCGGCCATCTGTTGGCGCTGAACGGTGTGCGTCGGACAGAACCTGTCGGCGGCGCAGCCACCGGTGATGCTGGCTTCGGCGAGGCGGTTGATGTTCGCCTCGTGGATCGAGTCCTCGTCATCGGTGAAGTGATCGGCGACCGCCGGCGGCAGGTCGAGCGCCCTGGCGAGGAAGCTCGCCATCTGCTCGCGACTGATCCGCGAGCCGGGGCAGAACCTCGTGCCATCGCCGCAGCCACCGGTGATGCCCGCATCGGCGATGCGATTGATGTTCTCCTCGTGGATCGAGTCCTCGTCATCGGTGAAGTGATCGGCGACCGCCGGCGGCAGGTCGAGCGCCCGCGCCAGGAAGCTCGCCATCTGCTCGCGCGAGACCCCATTCCACGGGCAGAATCGCTCTGCGCTGCACCCACCGGTGATGCCCGCGTTGTAGAGCCACTCGATCTCGGCCCGGAACGGCGTGAACTTCGCGTCGACGAGCGGGAAGACGGGGATCGGCTGCCAGGTGACGTGGGAGCATGCCAGGTCGCCGAGCACCTCGTCCTGGTTCTGCCCGTCGGCCTCCATCGTCCACAGGCCGTAGGCATCGGTGCCGGCATCCCCGGCCGGCCGGGCGAGGAAGGCGATCGTCGAGCCGTCGGGCGACCAGCGCGGCGAGAGGACGTCGAGCGACTCATCGGTCAGGCGGTGCAGGTCGCTGCCGTCGGTGTCGACGGCCCACACGCTCCGCACGCCTCCCTCGACGCGGACGAAGAGGTACCGATCCCCGGTTGGTGCCCAGTCCGGCGCCTCGTCGGCGGCGCCAGGAGGCGGCATCACGACATTGGTCTCGACGAACTCCTCCGAGATCCAGACGGCCTGGGGTTCGCCCGTGCGCTTCAGCACGTAAGCGATGCGCACGTTGTCAGGCGCCGCTGCGGGCTCGTACGCATGGTCGTTGTTTACCTGCAGCGGGCTGCTTTCGAAGGATGGCCGCAGTCCCCAGATGATGAATCCGTCGGGTCCGAACACCTCCTTGTCCGAGGCGAAGAGGATCTTGGTCCCGTCGGCCGTCCACTCCGGGTCGAGGTCGCTTCCCTGGGTGAACGTGTGCCGATGCTTGCCGGAGCCATCCGCGTTCATCGTCCACAGGCTCACCGTCGTGTTCGAGGCGCGCCGGCTGAAGGCGATGAACTTGCCGCCCGGCGACCACGATGGGTTCAGGAACTCGCCGGCGCTCAGGAGCGCCCAATCGGTGCCATCGGCGTCGACCGTGTAGAGCCCGTCCTCGCAGGCGACGGCCAGCGTGCCGCTGCTGCCGGGATGGGTGGCCGCCACCGGCGCGGCGCCGAGGGCGACGAGCGACGCGAGGATTGAGAGGAGGAAGAGGATGCGGAGCGCGCGGGCGGTGGCCGACATGTGATCCCCTCGGCGGCTGGAACGGATGAGACGGTTGGACCGATGGACGCTGCCTCTTCCTCCGGTGTTGCGAGCTCCCTCAGCGGCGAAGGTCCTCCGCCCGCATCCCGCCGAGCTCGCCCCACAGGCGCACGATGGCCGCCATCCCGTCGCGGATGTTCCGCAGGCTCATCCACTCGTTCGGTGCATGGAAGTTGCCGGTCGGGTTGGCGAAGCCGATCATCAGCGTCTTCAGGCCCAGCTGCGCGTCGAGCGCCGCCACGACCGGGACCGATCCGCCCGAGCGGGTGAACAGCGGCTCGCGGCCGAACGCGGCGGTCAGCGCGCGCTTCGCCGGTCCGACGCCGGGGTGGTCGAGCGGCGTGATGACCGGCGCGCCGCCGTGGATGATCCGGACCTCGACCGATACCGTCGGCGGCGCGATCGCCTCGAGGTGCGCCTTCATCGCCTGCTCGATCTCGCGGTAGTCCTGGTCGGGCACGAGGCGGGTCGAGATCTTCGCCGCGGCCCAGGCCGGGATGATCGTCTTCGCGCCCTCGCCGGTGTAGCCGCCCCAGATGCCGTTGATGTCGAACGTCGGCCGCGCCGAGAGCCGCTCCTTCAGCGTCCAGCCCGTCTCGCCGGCCATCGGTGCCGGGACGCCGGTCTCCTCGGCCCACTCCCGCTCGTCGAACGGAAGGTCCGCGTAGGCCCGGCGCTCCTCGTCGGTCAGATCGCGCACCCGGTCGTAGAAGCCCGGCACGGTGACCCGGCCGTTGTCGTCGACCATCGAGGCGAGCATCCGGACGAGGACGTTGGCCGGGTTGTCGACGCCGCCGCCGTACTGGCCGGAGTGGACGTCCTGGCGCGGCCCGCGGACGCGCACCTCCCAGTACGCGATCCCGCGCAGGCCGTAGCCGATGGCGGGCGTGCCGTCGTCGTCGAACGTATCGCCGTCCGACACGACGCAGACGTCGGCGGCCAGCAGCTCGGGGTGTTCCGCGATGAACCGCTCGATCGGCTCCGAGCCGACCTCCTCGTCGCCCTCGAAGAAGAAGCGCAGGTTGATCGGCAGCCGGCCGGCGGCCGCCATCCACGCCTCGGCCGCCTTGAGGTGCATGAACAGCTGGCCCTTGTCGTCGCCGGCGCCGCGCGCGTAGACGCGGTCGTCCTCGTGGCGCGGCTCGAACGGCGGCCGCACCCACTCCTCGAGCGGATCGGGCGGCTGCACATCGTAGTGGCAGTAGACGAGCACCGTCGGCGCGTCGAGACCGGCGTGCATCCACTCCGCCGTGACGATCGGGTGGCGATCGGTCTCGTGGATCGTGGCGCGCTCGATCCCGACGCGCGTCAGCTCGTCGACGATCCACTGCGCGGCGCGGCGCACGTCGGCGTCGTGTGCCGGATCGGCCGAGACGCTCGGGATGCCCAGCAGCTCGTCGAGCTGCGCGAGGTGCTCCGCGTCGTGGTCGCGGAGATGGGCGAGAGCCGCGTCCACGGAGGCGGCGGCATCGGTCTGGCTGCTCATGCGACCGATGATAGGCGCGCAACCGATCGGCGACCGATGGCGTCCTGCGCGCATGCGATCCACCGCACGGCTGCTCGCGGCATCCCTGGCCCTGCTCGCCACCTTCGTGCCGATCCGCCAGGTTGCGGCCTGCGACTGTGCGGTCAGCCCGCTGCCACAGGCAATCGCCGAGGCCGAAGTCGCGATCATCGGCAGGCTGGCCGGCATGGGTGCCTCCGAGGCCGAGCCCGGGATGCGCGCGGTCGAGCCGGTCCGCTACACGTGGGCGGTGGAGCGGTCGCGTGACCCGATCAACGGCGACGTGGTCGAGATCGTGGCCTGGCCCGACGACGGCGCGAACTGCGGCATGACGTTCGGCGACGGTCGGTGGCTCGTCCTGGCCCACGAGGCGGAGGGCCGGCTCGAGACGGACGGCTGCATGCAGAACCTCCTCCTCGACGGCGCGCCGCCCGCCACGCTCGCGACGGTCGAGGAGCTCGTGGCCACGCCCGTCGGCCCGGGCTCGACGTCCGGGGAGCCGATGAGCGTGCCGGTGCCGATCCTCGTCGGCCTCGGCGCGTTGCTCCTCGTCGGGCTCGTCTCGCTCCTCGCCTTCCGCCGCGGGGACACGGTCGCCTGACGCGGGCCTTCTAGTCGAAGGCGCCGAAGACGAAGCCGAGGAACAGCGCCACCGCGATGGCGGGCACGACGCTCGCGAACCGCAGGAAGCGCGGCCAGCCGGCGCCGCCGGCGAGGGCGTAGATCGGGATCGTGATCGGGAACAGGAGCACCGCCGCCGACCAGCCGATGCGGCCGCGGGTCGACAGGTCGGGCCGATCCTGCACGTCGAGCCAGTAGGCGGCGATCATCAGGAAGCCGCCCACGGCGAGGATGACGAAGACGCCCCAGACGATCGGCAGGACCATGCGCCGATGCTAGCCAAGCTCCCGTCGCCGCGCGGCGTCCTCGGCGCCGTTGAACAGGTCGGTCAGGAGGTTCTCGAGCGGCCGTCGGCGCGGGAGTCGGGGCTCCTCGGCCGGGAGCATGGCGCGGATCGCCTCGCGAATCCGGTGTTCGAGCGCCTCGCGCGCCCCCTTGCCGCGCTCCTCGCCGGCGGGGATCGGCGGGCCGAAGCGGATCTCGACCCGCTTGCGGAACCACAGCCGCGTGGAGCCGACGATGGCGCACGGCACGACCGGCACGCCGCCCATCGCCGCGAACGCCGCGGCGCCGTCCTCGAACGGCAGGAGCTCGGACTCGCGAAAGCCGACCCGGCCCTCGGCGAAGATGCCGAGCACGCCATCGGCCTCGAGCACGCGCCGCACGGCGCGCACGGCGCTCGTCAGCGTCGTCCGCTCCGGGTCGTACGGGATCACGCCGCCGAAGAAGGCCATGACCCGGTTCTTGAAGCCGCGGCTGAAGTCGGCCTCCTTCGGCCCGAACCAGGTGATGCGCGGCTCGAGCGGCACCACGGCGATGACGAGCAGCGGGTCCCAGCCGTTGTGATGGTTGGCGACGAGCACGAACGGTGGCCGCGGCCAGTGCTCGAGGCCGGTGGCCCGCACGTCGAACAGCGGCCGCACCATGAGCCGCACGAGCCACCACATGAGCCGATAGCGCCAGGTGACCTTGACGCTCAGCTCGCGCGGCCCGGTCCGGCGCGCGCGATCGGCCTGCGCGCTCATGCGGCCGATGCGCTCGATGCGCTCGATGCGCTCGTCAACGGCGTCTCGATCTCCCGCCGGCGCGGGTTGACGCGCGTGAGCGTGAGCGCGGCGAGGACGACGAACGCGGCGCCGACGCCCATCGCCGCCCGTGGCCCGACCGGATCGCTCACCGCCCGCGCGACGATGTCCTGGATCGGCCCGGCGACGAGGATGAAGGCCGGCCCGGCCATGGCCGTCCCGGCGTTGAGGATGCCCATGTAGCGGCCCGCGGTCTCCTTGGGGATGACGTCGGCCATGAGCGCCCAATCGGCGGACAGGAACGTGCCCATGCCGATGCCGAACGGCACCCAGGCGGCCACGGCGAGCTCCGGCGTCGGAGCGACCGCCACGCCGGCCAGTCCGACGGTGGCGATGGCCGCCGCGGCCCAGATCACCGGTCGCCGGCCGAACCGATCGGACAGCCGGCCGCCCGGGATGGCGGCCAGCGCGGTCGAGACGCCGACGATGACCGTGGCGATGAAGACGATGCCGTCCGCATCGGCGTCCGGCATGCCGTGGGAGCGTCTGAAGTAGCCGAGCGCGATGGAGGTGGCGTTGTAGGCGCCGAGGAACAGGAGCCGGACGAGGAGCAGCCACAGCACGTCGCGCTGCTCGAGGATGTCGCGTCCCCACGCCGAGAACGCGATCTCGGTCCACGACCGGGTGCGCGGGGGCGCCGCCGTGCCCTCGTCGACGGTGGCCACGAGCACGGCCATCGTCGCCAGCTCGACGACGCCGAGGGCCATGGTCGCGAGCACCATGTCGCCGATGACGGTCGCGATCCCGACCCCCGCGATCGTGCCGACGGTGAGCATCAGGCCCATCAGCCCGGACGCCGTCCCGACCTGCTTCGCCGGCACGAGGTCGGGCACGTAGCCCTGGAAGGGGCCCTGGGCGAAGTTCGAGCTGACCTGGAGCAGGAAATAGAACGCGATGAGGGCGACGATGTCGTTCGAGGTCGCGATCCCGGCCAGGAAGACGAGGTCGAGGATCGAGCCGATGACGATGTACGGCTTGCGCCGGCCCCAGCGGGTCATCGTGTAGTCGCTGATGACGCCGACCGTCGGCTGGACGAGGATCGGCGCGATGGCCCCGACGACGAAGATCAGGGCCAGGAGCGTGCCGGCCGTCTCGCGGCTCATGTCGTCGGCGCGGCCGGGCAGGATGACGATGTTCAGCCCGCCCCAGATCGTCTGGATGCCGAGCCAGTAGATCGACAGGGTGACGAGCTGGCTCAACGGCAGCCGATCGCGCGCAGCCACCGGGATCGGTCCTGGGCCGCCTGCGAGGGTCATGCTCGGGCCTCCTCCGCTGCTCGCCGGATGCCGGGACGGCCGGCGCGATGGATCATGCGCCGCGCGAGCGCCGGCGGATAGACGAATCGACGAGGCAGTACGCTTCCGCTCCCATGTCACCGGATCCGGCGGACGGCCGGCTCATCGTCCTGCGTCTCCCGGACCTGCGCCGCTTCCTGGCGGCGCGGTTCATCGCCCTCGTGGCGACGCAGGTCCAGACCGTTGCCGTCGGCTGGCAGGTGTTCAGCGTCAGCGGCAACCCGTTCGACCTCGGCCTCGTGGCGCTGTCGCAGTTCCTGCCGTTCATCGTGCTCATCCTTCCCGCCGGGCACGTCGCCGACCACTACGACCGTCGGCGGATCCAGCTCGTCACGTACGTGATCCTGGCCGTCTGCTCGGCGGCGCTGTTCGCCCTCGCGCTCGGCGGCGCCGAGGACGTGTGGCCGATCTTCGCGGTCTCCAGCCTGTTCGGCGTGGCGCGCGCCTTCAACCAGCCGGTCGGCCAGGCACTCCTGCCGAACCTCGCGCCCGGCGACGCGTTCCCGCGCGCGGTCGCCTTCCAGTCGAGCCTCCAGCAGATCGCGACCATCGCCGGGCCGGCGTTCGGCGGCGTGCTCATCATCTTCGGCGTCGAGCTCGCCTACGGCGTCGCGCTCGCGCTGCTTGTCGTGGCCGTCGTCCTCGTCTCCGGCCTGAAGGCCGGCGGGCGGACCGAGACGTCGCGCGAGCCGGTGTCGTGGGAGGCGCTCCTGTCCGGCGTCCGCTTCGTGCGATCGCGGCCGGTCGTCCTCGGCTCGATCTCGCTCGACCTGTTCGCCGTCCTGTTCGGCGGGGCCGAGGCGCTCCTGCCGATCTACGCCGGCGAGATCCTCGGCGTCGGCCCGGCCGGCCTCGGGGTCATGCGTGCCGCCCCGGCCGTCGGGGCGGCGCTCCTCGCCGCCCACCTCACCGTTCGTCCGCTGCGCCGGCACCTCGGCGCGTGGATGTTCGGCGGCGTCGGCGTCTTCGGCGTGGCGACGATCGTCTTCGGACTGTCGACGAGCTTCGCGCTCAGCCTCGCGGCGCTCGTGATCATGGGCGCCGGGGACATGGTCAGCGTCTACATCCGGCACCTGCTCGTCCAGCTCGAGACGCCGGACGTCATTCGCGGCCGGGTGAGCGCCGTGAACTCGGTGTTCATCGGCGCGTCGAACGAGCTCGGCCAGTTCGAGTCGGGCGTCACCGCGGCCTGGTGGGGGATCGTGCCCGCCGTCGTCGTGGGTGGTGGCGTCACGATCCTCGTCGCCGGCCTCTGGGCACGGCTGTTCCCGGACATCCGCGACCTCGACCGGACCCCGGAGCCGATCGCGCAGCGCGAGCCCGAGCCGATGCCGGGACCGGAGCCGGACGCCGCGAGCGCTAGAATCGGCCGGTGATCGACCCCGTCGCCATCGAGATCGGCCCGATCCAGGTCCACTGGTACGGGATCATCATCGCCAGCGCGGTGCTCGTCGCCGGCGCGCTCGGGACCCGGGTGGCGCGATGGCTGAACGAGGACCCCGAGGACGGCTGGTCGATGCTGCTGCTCGTCATCGTCCTCGCCGTCATCGGTGCGCGGCTGTACCACGTCGTCCACCTGTGGAACGACGTGTACGCCAAGGACCCGGCCCTGATCCCGCAGATCTGGCGCGGCGGGCTCGGCATCCCGGGCGGCGTGGCGGGCGGGGCGCTCGGCATCTTCATCTACACCCGGGCGCGGGGCCTGAACCCGGCGCGCTGGATGGACGTCTTCGCGCCGGCCCTGCTGCTGGGCCAGGCCATCGGCCGGCTCGGGAACTTCGTCAACCAGGAGCTGTTCGGCCCGCCGACCTCGCTGTGCGGCACCGAGTTCCCGCCCTGCCTGCCGTGGGGCATCCAGGTCGACGCCCAGCATCGCGCCGGGACGCCGTGGGACGCCGCGACGTTCCCGCCCGAGACGACGACGTTCGTGCCGCTCTTCGCCTACGAGGCGGTCCTCAACCTCATCGGCATGGCGGTCATCCTGTTCGTCATGCGCCGATACGGCGCGCGCCTGTTCGCCGGCGACGCCGTGCTGATGTACCTCATGTGGTACGGCACGGTGCGGACGGCGCTCGAGACGTATCGGGTCAACAACTGGACCATCGCCGGCCTGCCGACCGCGATGTGGATCGGCATCCTCGCCGTCGTCCTGTCCGCCGCCTGGTTCTGGTACCGCCACCGCCGGGGCTGGGGCTCGCCGATGATCCGGCCCGATGCGCCCGCCGAGACCGCGGAGGCTTCGGGGCCCGAGTCGCCCGAGCCGGAGGCCCCCGCTGGCTGAGCGGCGCGGCGGGATCCTGCCGGACGTCACCGCCGCGATCGGCGACACGCCGCTCGTCGCCCTCGACCGCCTCGCGGCCGACGTGCGGCCGCGGATCGTCGCCAAGCTCGAGCACATGAACCCGGGCGGCTCGGTCAAGGACCGGATCGCGGTGCCGATGATCGAGGCCGCCGAGCGGGCCGGGCTGCTGAAGCCGGGCGGCACGATCGTCGAGCCGACCTCGGGCAACACCGGCGTCGGGCTGGCGCAGGCAGCCGCGGTGAGGGGCTATCGGTGCATCTTCGTCATGGCCGACAAGCAGTCGGAGGAGAAGCGCGCCCTGCTGCGCGCCTACGGCGCCGAGGTGGTCGTGTGCCCGACCGACGTGCCGCCCGACGACGAGCGCTCCTACTACCGCGTCTCCGACCGCCTGGCGCGCGAGATCCCCGGCGCCTGGAAGCCCGACCAGTACGCGAACCCCGCGAACCCGGAGGCCCACTACCGGTCCACCGGGCCGGAGATCTGGGAGGCGACCGAGGGGCGCATCACGCACCTCGTCGTGTCGCTCGGCACCGGCGGCACGGTGACCGGGACCGGCCGCTATCTCAAGGAGCGCAATCCCTCGCTCCAGGTCGTCGGGGCCGATCCCGCCGGATCGGTCTACTCCGGCGACTCGCCGCGGCCGTACCTGACCGAGGGCATCGGCGAGGACTTCTGGCCGACGACCTACGACCCGAGGATGTGCGACGTCGTCATCCGCGTCAGCGACCGCGACTCGATGCTGACCGCCCGCGTCGCGACGGCGCGGGAGGGGATCCTCATGGGCGAGTCGGCCGGGACGGCGCTGTGGGCCGCGCTCCAGTGGGCGCGCGAGATCGACGATCCCGACGCGCTCATGGTCGTCATCCTGCCCGACTCGGGCCGCAACTACGTCGGCAAGCTGTACAGCAACCGCTGGCTCCGTGAGCACGGGCTGCTCGGCAAGAACGAGGACCCGATCGCCTACGACTGGCGATCGACCCGCCCCGACGTCGTCCTGCGCGGCGACGAGGTCCCGCGACCCGACTCGGCCGGCTGAGGGATCGGCCGAACGGAGCCGGCTGACGAGGCCGATGCGGAACGGGGCCGGCGCTGCCGCCGACCCCGTCCGATCCCGTCG
Organism: Candidatus Limnocylindria bacterium; assembly: GCA_036262075.1. Taxonomy (GTDB): domain Bacteria; phylum Chloroflexota; class Limnocylindria; order QHBO01; family QHBO01; genus JACDBZ01. The sequence goes on along the minus strand of DATAJO010000034.1, from coordinate 69,281 downwards.
AGCGGTGCCGGCCGGTCAGGCGTCGTCGCCCATCCCGTGGCACGACACCTTCGGGTTCCAGTCGGAGAACGTCCCCGACGGGTTGTTGCGCCACAGCCAGACGTGGATCTGCCAGAAGGCCGGCACGCCGTACCGGTTCGGCGCCTCGACGAGCGCGAGGTCCCGGCCGAACAGCCGCGGCGGGTCGTCGGAGACCTGTGCCCAGGCATCGGCGAAGACGACGAACTCGACCGCCACGAGCCGGCTCGTGCCGTTCGGCATCGGCTCGTAGACGAGCACCTCGGGCCGGGACAGGTCGAAGTCGGTGTCGTCGACCGCGTCGCCGGCGACGTAGTGCTGGCCCATGGCGCCGAGCCCGCCCTCGTGGTCGGTGCAGGTGTGGAGCGGCCCGTAGCCGTCGTTCGTCGCTCGGTCGAGCTGGTGGTACTGGGCCGTCGCCGCCCGGATCTGCGCCAGGATCGGGCCGTTGCCGGGCCCGCGCGCGGCGACGATGGCCGGGACGAGGAGGGCGACCAGCGCGATCGCGACGGGGACGGTGACTGGCAGGCGCTTCATCACGTCCCCTCCTGCACCGGGAAGATCTCGTCGGCGACGAGCCCGTGCGCCTCGCGATGCACGCGGTTGGCGGCCTCGGCGTCCGGGGAGTCGACCAGGCAGAAGACCTTGCCGTTGGCCTCGTCGACCCAGTAGCGCAGGTAGCGAACGCCGTACTGCTCCTGGGTCTGCAGGTCCGCCATGTGGGCCTGGGCCACGTCATTGAGCGCGACCCCGCCGTCGATGGTGTGAACGTCCATGTAGAGCGTCATGCGGCTCCTCCTTTCGGAGATGCAGCGTGACGGCGGCGCGCCGCGGCCCGCATCGGGCGCCCTACCTACCTTCCCTCGGGCGCCTACCTATCTTTCGGACGCGATCTCCGGCTCGACCCGGCCCGTCGAGCGGGCGAGGGCGATCGCCTCGGTCCTGCGCCGCACGCCGAGCTTGCCCAGGATCGCCGACACGTGGTGGCTGACCGTCCTCGGGGAGAGGACCAGCCGTTCGGCGATCTCGCGATCGGTCAGGCCGCCGGCGAGGAGCTCGAGGACCTCCGTCTCGCGCGCGGTGAGCCCGGATGGCGAGCTGGCGGTCGTGCGTCGCGGCCCGCTCGGGATGCCGGTCGCCCCGAGCGCGCGAAGCCGGCGCCTGACGCGGGCGGCCATCGGCTCGGCGCCGAGGCCCATGAAGGTGTCGAGCGCCTCCCGAAGCGCGGGCTCCTCGTCGACGTCCGTGAGCGCCGAGGCGGCCTCGTACGGGCACCCGATCGCGCCCCAGGCGTCCGCGGCGCGACGATGGTCGCCCGCGAGGCTGGCCTGCCATGGCGCCGCGGCGCCGGAGCCATCCACCGGGCCACGCCCCAGCCGCTCCAGCCAGAATGCGAGCTCGCCGATGGCCCACGGCAGGCGGAGCCGGCGCGCGTCACCGAGCACGACCTCGAGCGCGTCGGCGATGCGCTCGGTCGCCGACGGCTCCCAGCCGCCCAGCCATGCCGCCTCGGCCAGGCCGCTGATCGCCGGCCACGTGCGTTGGAGGTCCTCCGAGCGGCTCGCCTGCTCCCAGGCCGCCTCCAGCGGCGGGCGCGCCTCGGTCGCCCCGCGCCGCGCCCGGATGCGCCCGAGCACGGTCAGCGCCACCATCGGCGAGATGGGCGACCACTCGCCGTCCCCGAGCGCCTCGGAGGCGAGCGCCTCGGCCTCGACCCATCGGCCCTGCTCGAACCGGACGCGCGACAGCCAGGCCACCATGTAGTGCCGCGCCGCATCGAGGTCGCGCGCCAGCGCCAGGCGAATGCCGGCTTCCAGCGCGGGCACCGCCAGGTCGTAACGGCGGATCTCGCCGAGCGCCGAGCCGATGTTCGACAGGCTGTTCCCGATGCCGCGATGGTCGCCGAGCTCCGCCGCCACGCTGCCGGAACGCTCGAGGTCCGCCACCCCACCCACGTCGTCGAACCCGACGATGCGAGCCGAGCCCAGCGAGTTCAGGGCGAGGACGAGGGCGGCGCGGTTGCCGGATGCCTCGGCCAGCCGAATCGCTCGCCGCGCCGTCGTCACGGCCTCGTCCGAGCGTCGGCTCAGCATGCTGAAGTACGCCATGACGGCGTACGTGTCGGCGGCGAATGGCTCCAGGCGCCCGTCGCTCGCCTCGAGCTCGTCGATCAGCCGCGCGAGGAGGGCCCGACCCTCGGTCCCACGGCCGGCCTGCCACAGCGCCCGCGCCAGCCGAGTGCGGAGGATCAGCACCCCACGCTCGTCGCCGGTGGCCAGCACGCGTGCCAGTGCGTCCTCCAGGACGCGGACGCCGCGAGCCGGCTGCTCGACGATCGCCAGCTCCTCCGCATAGCGCACGAGGACGGACACCGCCTCGTCCGGGGGCAGGAGGTCGACGTGTGCCGCCGCCGCCGCGTAGTGCTCGACGGCCTCGCGGTGCGCGCTCGCTCGCACGGCGGCCTCGCCGGCGATCCGTGACCACCGGACGCTCTCGGCCGCATCGCCGCTGGCCGCGGCGTGATGGGCCAGTCGCGCGGCGTCGACACCCGGGACGTCGGCGAGCGCATCGAGCATGCGCCGATGGAGCGTGCGCGCCCGGTCGCCGGACAGGCCGGCCTCGACCGCCTGCCGCGCCAGGTCGTGCCGGAAGCGCAGGACGATGCCGTCGTCGACGAGGACGGCAGCGCCGACGGCCTCGTCGACCGACCGGTCCGAAACCCCGAGCGAGCGAAGCAGGGATCGCTCGACGCCGCCCGGCTCGACCGAGGCGAGCTCGAGGAGCTCCTGCGCGGCGGGCGTGAGCCGTCCGGCGCGGGCGAGGACGGCGTCGCGCACCGTGCGCGGCACGCCGGCGGCGGGCGCGGCCAGCACCTCCGTCACGTAGAACGGATTCCCCCCCGTCACCAGGTGCAGCTCCGCGGCATCGACGTCGTGCCCGGTCGCCAGCCGCCGCACGGAGTCGACGGAGAGGGGCTCGATCCCCGTGCGGACGATGCCGGTCGTGGCGAGGTCGCCGAGCACGACGCGGAGCGGGTGCGTCGCATCGACCTCGTCGGCCCGCAGCGACCCGAGCAGCAGCGAGCGCGTGTCGGCGATGCGCCGGCCGACGAATCGCAGCAGGTCGAGCGTCGCCTCGTCCGCCCAGTGGAGGTCCTCCATCACGGCGACGGTCGGCGTTCGGAGGTCCTCGAGGAACGCGTCGAACACCTCGTGAATCGACGCGCCGGCGGACAGGCGCGCTGCCGTCGCCGCCGCGCCTCGGGCCGCCATGTCGGCCAACGGGCCGAGCGGCCGCGGCGTGGCCAGGGCGTCGCAGGCGCCCCACAGCACCCTGACGTCCGCGCCGGGCCGCACCGTCAGCGCGCGCAGGACCGAGGACTTGCCGACCCCGGCCTCGCCCTCGAGCACGATGACCCGGCCCTCGCCGCGCGTCGCCGCCAGGATCGCTTCGCGGAGGTCGTCGATGAGCGCGTCGCGCTCCAGAAGCTCCACGGCCCGAGTGTATGCCCCGGTTGAGCGCTGCGGTCAGCGCCCCCGGTGACCACTCGCGTCGGCAGCCGGCGTCCCGGGTCGGGCCGGCGCCGTGCGCGCCACAGCGAGAGGAATGCACCGGAAGCACCGCCCACGTGCCGATTGTCGACTGGAGCGAGCACCGGTGAGCGTGAGGTGCGCGTCGGCGCGCCGTTCGTGCGTGCCGGCTCTCGCCACAGCGCGAAAACGCAACGCCAGAACGCCGTCCGGTGAATTCCTCTCGCCACAGCGAGCCGAGTTGCCGGCGGGGACCGGTGCGTCGCGCTCGAGGACCTCGTGTGGTTGGCCGATGGGCTGGCTCCGATTGCCGGCGCCTCGTCCGGCGTTCGAACACGGAACGGCGTCCCCATCGGTCGTTCGACCGATGCGGACCGGTGGACGGCCGGTCGTAGACTCCAGCGGTGAGTAGCACGGGCCCGGTTCAGTGCCCGATCCTCGTCGGCCGCGACGATCTCCTCGAGCTGTTCGACGGGTTGATCGACGAGGCTCACAAGGGGCGCGGCAGCACGGTGTTCCTGGCGGGGCCGGCGGGCCTCGGCAAGACCCGGCTCATCCGTGCCGCCATCCGCAAGGCCGAGGCGGTCGGCCTGCGCGTCAACGGCGGCTCGGTGGCGCCGCAGGACCACCAGGTGGCGCTCGCCTCGATCCGCGAGATGGCCGTCGGCATGCGCGGCGACGCGGACTGGGGCAGCCTGTCGGCCGACCTGCTGGCGATCGACGGCCGGCACGACGGCGACGCGCTCGGTGCGCGCCGGCTGATCGTCCGTGCCGCGGCCGATCGCATGCTCGAGGCGATCGATCGGCCCACGATGCTCGTCTTCGACGACCTGCACTGGACCGACGAGATGAGCCTCGAGGTGGTCGGCGAGCTGGCCCGTCACGCCGAGGATCGCCCGCTCCTGCTCGTCGGCGGCTATCGGCCCGACGAGTTCCCGGCCGATGGCATCCATCGCGAGTGGCGGTCGCGCATGCTCGGCCAGCGGCACGCCGACGAGGTGCGGCTGCGGCCGCTGAACGTCGACGAGACGGCGATCGCCACGACGCTTATCCTCGGCGGCGAGCTGCCGGCCCCGCGCGACGTGGTCGAGGCCGTCCACGAACGGACGAACGGGATCCCGCTCCATATCGAGGAGCTCCTCGCGGCCCTGGACGACGACGCCCGCACGGACGGGCGCCGGATTCGCGAGGCGCACGTCCCCGACACGATCGGCGACGCGGTGCTCGTGCGGCTGTCGCGGCTGTCCGAGGACGCGCGGATCATCGCTCGCGCCGGATCGGTGATCGGCCGATGCTTCAGCCCGGACGTGCTGGCCGGCGTGCTCGATCGGCCATTCGCGGAGCTCGAGCCGGCGATCCAGGAGCTCCACGACGCAGCGTTCCTCTATCCCTTCCAGTACGTCGACAACGGCTACTACGACTTCCGGCACCAGCTGCTGCGCGATGCGATCTACGACTCGGTCCCGCCGTCCGAGCTGCGCCGCTTCCACGCCCAGGCCGCGGAGTTCGTCATGACCCTCGAGGCGTCGAGCGTCGTCCACGCATCACGCCACTACGAGCATGCGGGGTTGCGATCGGAGGCGTATCGGGCCTCGATGGCGGCCGCAGCCGAGGCCAGCCGCATCTCCGCACGGCAGGAGGCGTACGAGCTCTACCAGCGCGCGATCGCGAACATGCCCGCGGGCCTCCCGGTCGCGGAGCAGGCGGAGCTCCACGAACGGTTCGCCGATGCGGCCGGGGCCGTCGAGCAGAACGACGACATGCTGTCGGCCGCCACCCGGGCCCGGGAGCTCTACCTCGACGCAGGGAGGCCACTGGACGCCGCGGCGCAGCTCCTGAACTTCTTCGCAGCTGCGTTCCGGCGCGGTGAGCCGATCGACGTCCTCCAGGGCTACCTCGACCAGACGCTCGCGGAGATCTCAGATCTGCCGGAGGGCCGGGAGCGCGAGCAGGTCCGGACGTGGGTGCGGCTGTCCGAGGCGGAATGCCACTTCCTCCGATCGGATCTCGAGCGTGCCCACGAGATGGCGCAGCAGGCTCGGGACATGGCCGCAGCCCGGGGTGACCGGGAGACCGTGCTCGACGCCGAGCTCACGCTCGCGCGCATCGACATCGTCGCCGGGCGCTACGAGAGCGGCATGCGTGACGGGATGCGGGCCGCGCGCGAGGCTCGCGACGCCGGTTACGAGGGCGTCGGCGTGACCGGCTATCGGAACCTGGCCATCCTGGCAGCACGGATCATGGATCCCCAGGCCGCGGCCTCCGCCATCGAGGAAGGCCTCGAGTACGCCGATGCGATCGAGCAGTCGCATTGCCGCCAGATGATGGGAACGACGGCCGGCATGCTCGAGTGGGGCGCGGGCAACTGGGATCGCGCCGACGAGCGGGCGCGGCAGGAGCTCGTCGATCGCGGGTGCCGGCGCGGCATGATCGGCGGCCAGGACGTCGTCGGCCTCGTCGCGCTCGGGCGCGGCTGCCAGCCGGACGCGCGTCGGTGGTTCGAGGCGTCGATCGAGACGGCGCGGCAGATCGGCCAGCCCGACCTCGTCCTCACGCCGCTGTGGGGCCTGGCCGAAGCCGATCTCCAGGACGGCCAGGCCGATCGCGCCGCGGAGCGCTGCGAGGAGGCGCGCGCGGTGGCCGTGGCGGCCGAGGAGCGCGCCCTGTTCATCCCGTTCGTCGTCACCGGCGTCCGCAGCTGCCTCGCAGCGCGCCGGCCGGACGAGGCGACCCGCTGGCTCGACGAGGCGCGTGCGTTCCTCGCCGGCTGGGATTCGATCGCGGCTCCGGCGCTCAGCCACGGCGAGGGGCTCGTCAGGCTGGCTGGCGGATCGCTGTCGGCCGCGCGCGAGGCGCTCGAGCGCGCCATCCGCGGCTGGGAGGAGCGTGGCCGGGGCTGGGAGCAGATGTCCGCACAGCTCGACCTGGCCCAGTGCCTGCTCCGGATGAACCGCTACGGCGACGCCGCCGATGTCGTCGAGCGAGCCCGCGCCCGCGCTGACGGGATGGGAAGCGCGCCGATGCTCGCCCGCGCCGAGGAGCTGCGCAAGGCGAGCCGCGGCCGCGGGAGCGATCGCGAGCCGTGGCGTCCCCTTACCGTTCGCGAGTTCGAGGTGGCGCGACTCATCGCCGAGGGCATGACGAACGCCGAGATCGCCGCGGCGCTCACCGTGTCGCCGAAGACCGTCAGCGCCCACGTGGAGCACATCCTCGCCAAGCTCGGTGTCGCCCGACGCACGGAGGTCGCGGCGTGGGCGGCCGGCGTGCGGGCACCGGACCCGCCGCGGCCCGCCGCGGTCACCGCTCCTCGCTGAGGGGCGGGCCTACCCGTCGGTGTGGCTCTCCGGCCCGCCGCCGCCTTCCTCTTCCTCGCGCTCCGACATCGTGTCGCCCTGCTCGTTGGCGGTCGTCGGGCCCTCGTCCTGGTAGAGGCCGCCGGTCTCGGCCGAGCTGCCCCCGTACGTCGACTCGTCGATCGGTGGGTTCTCCGGTTGGTCGATGGTTCGCTCGTTCATGGCGCGTGAACCACGCACGACGGATGCCACCCGTGTCACCGGGTCGGGCCGGCCCGGTGCGCGCCACAGCGAGAGAAATGCACCGGAAGCGCCGCCCAGGTGCCGATTGTCGACTGGAGCGAGCACCGGTGAGCGTGAGGTGCGCGTCGGCGCGCCGTTCGTGCGTGCCGGCTCTCGCCACAGCGCGAAAACGCAACGCCACAACGCCCCCCGGTGAATTCCTCCCGCCACACCGAGCCGGGTCGCGCCCGGTGGCGCCACAGCGAGAGGAATGCACCGGAAGCACCGCCCACGTGCCGATTGTCGACTGGAGCGAGCACCGGTGAGCGTGAGCGGCGCGTCGGCGTGCCGTTCGTGCGTGCCGGCTCTCGCCACAGCGCGAAAACGCAACGCCAGAACGCCCTCCGGTGAATTCCTCTCGCCACAGCGAGCGCGCGGGCACTGCCCGGACGGGAAAACCGAGCGGCCCCCTGACGGGGGAGCGGCCGGGGAGTATGGTTGCGGCACCGAGACGGACCCTGAGAAAGGAAGCGCGATGACGCACGTCGCAGAGCCGCCGGCCACCGCCGATCAGCGGGCGACCGAGCGCGAGCGAGTCAACCACTGGATCAACGGCGCCCGCGTGGCCGGCACGAGCGGCCGGAGCGGCCCGGTCTACAACCCGGCCACGGGCGAGGTGGCGCGGGAGGTCGACTTCGCATCGGTCGAGGAGGTCGACGCGGCCGTCAGGGCCGCCAGCGAGGCGTTCCCGGCATGGCGCGCCACGAGCATCAGCCGGCGGACCGAGATCATGTTCCGGATCCGCAACCTCGTGGACCAGCATCGCGAGGAGATCGCGGCGCACCTGACCCGCGAGCACGGCAAGGTCCGCAGCGATGCGCTGGGTGAGGTGGCGCGCGGCCTCGAGAACCTCGAGTTCGCGACCGGCATCCCGCACCTGCTCAAGGGCGGCTTCAGCGAGCAGGTCAGCACCGGCATCGACGTGTACCAGATCCGCCAGCCGCTGGGCGTGGTGGCCGGCATCACGCCGTTCAACTTCCCGGCCATGGTCCCGATGTGGATGTTCGCCAACGCCATCGCCTGCGGGAACACGTTCGTGCTGAAGCCGAGCGAGAAGGACCCGTCCGCATCGGTCTATCTCGCGGAGCTCCTGAAGGAGGCTGGGCTGCCGGATGGCGTGTTCAACGTCATCCACGGCGACAAGGTGGCGGTGGATCGGATCCTCGAGCACCCCGACATCGCCGCCGTCAGCTTCGTCGGCAGCACGCCGATCGCGCGCTACATCTACGAGACCGGCACGAAGAACGGGAAGCGCGTCCAGGCCCTGGGTGGCGCGAAGAACCACATGATCGTCCTGCCGGACGCCGATATCGGCATGGCCGCCGATGCCGCCGTCTCCGCCGCCTACGGCTCCGCCGGCGAGCGCTGCATGGCGATCAGCGTGGTCGTGGCGGTCGGTGACGTCGCCGATCCGTTGGTCGAGGCCCTCGAGCAGCGCCTTCCCAAGATCAAGATCGGTCCGGGCCACGAGGAAGGCTCGGAGATGGGCCCGCTCATCACGCGCGAGCACCGCGACAAGGTGGCCTCGTACGTCGAGCATGCCGCAAGCCACGGGGCCACCGTGCGCGCGGATGGCCGTCAGCACGTCCTGTACGACAAGGAGAGCGGCGGGTTCTTCCTGGGCGTCAGCCTGCTGGACAACGTCACGCCCGACATGGAGTGCTACCAGAACGAGATCTTCGGCCCGGTGCTGGAGGTCGTGCGCGTGCCCGACTATCCGACGGCGCTGAAGCTGGTCAACGACAACCAATACGGCAACGGCACCGCCATCTTCACCCGGGACGGAGGCGCGGCGCGCCAGTACCAGTTCGACGTCAACGTCGGGATGGTCGGCATCAACGTGCCGATCCCGGTGCCGGTGGCCTACTACAGCTTCGGCGGCTGGAAGGCGTCGCTGTTCGGCGACCTGCACATGTACGGGCCGGAGGGCATCCAGTTCTACACGCGCTCCAAGGTCGTCACCGCCCGCTGGCCCGATCCCGGCACGAGCAGCGTCGACCTCGGCTTCCCGCGCACCCGCTGAGGCCATCGCCGCCGATAAGCCACCGATAAGCGGGCGGTAAGGGCCGATGTGCATGCTTCCGGCATGGCAATTCGGATCCGCTCTCGCAGGAGCAAGTCGCACCAGCGGCGTTCGCACCGTGTGATTCGGGCGGGCGACCGCACCATGACCTTCGTCCCCGGTGCCGACCTCGACGAGGACGGGGCGCAGTACCCCTCACCCGAGGAGATCGACGCCGCCCTGGCCGGCGTTCCGGAGGAGCTCACGTGGGACTGGGCGTCGAGCCGGTTGATCCCGGTCTTCGAGCGTGGCTACACCGAAGGCTTCCCCGGCGATCCGATGGTGAACTCGATCAGTCACCTCGGGATCGGGATCGGCTACGGCATCGACTTTGGGCCGTGCATCGGGCGGGTGACGCGCTCCATGGCGGAGCGCTGGGAGGCGTCGATCGAGCAGATCGAACATGCGTCGTTCGCCCATCTCGCCGAGGTCGTCGCCGGCCTCGGCCGTGGGGACCTCCAGTCGGTCGTGCACCAGGGCCACTTCTTCCGAGTCCTCGGCCGTCCCGAAGGCTGGGCGTCGTCCGTGGTTCTCGCCGGCGACGCCGAGCTGATCCGCATCTTCGGCGTGCGCGACGCGGTCTTCACGGTGCCGGCGCGGAACTGCCTGTTGGCCTTCGGCCCGGGGACGCCGACCCGAGCGATCGCGGAGATCACGGTCCAGTCGGAGGCCATGGACCCGCATCCGCTCGCGCTCGACCCGTTCATCATGGTCGACGGCAGGCTGCACTGGGAGGGCCTGGCCGAGGACGAGCCGATCGAGATGGTGTGATTCCCGAGCCGTCCCTCGCGGCCACATCGGAGCGCCGCGCACGGTCGTGCCAGAATGGCGGGACATGACCGATCGATTCGAGACGCTGGCGGTCCACGCCGGCGCGGAGCCCGACCCGCAGACCGGCGCGGTCGTGCCGGCGATCCAGCTGAGCACGACGTTCAAGCAGGACGGCGTCGGCGGGCTGCGCGGCGGCTACGAGTACGGCCGTTCCGGCAACCCGACCCGCGCGGCGCTGGAGGCGACGATCGCCGAGCTCGAGAGTGGGGCCCACGGGTTCGCCTTCGCGTCGGGCCTGGCGGCGACCCAGACGATCGGCTTCCTGCTCGATCCGGGCGACCGGGTCCTCATGAGCGACGACGTGTACGGCGGCACGTGGCGGCTGGCCGACAAGGTCTGGCGCCGGTACGGCATCGAGACCGATCCGGTCGACCTCCGCGACCTCGACGCGGTCGGCGCCGCGCTGACCGGCGATCGGCAGCCGAGGATGGTGTGGATCGAGTCGCCGTCGAACCCGCTGCTGAAGATCGTCGACATCGCCGCGGTGGCCCGCATGGCGGCCGATGCCGGCGCGCTGACCGTGGTCGACAACACGTTCGCCACGCCGTACCTCCAGCGGCCGCTCGAGCTCGGTGCCGACCTCGTCGTCCACTCGGCCACGAAATACCTCGGCGGGCACTCCGACGTCATCGGCGGCCTGGTCGTCACGCGCAACGAGGAGCTCGCCGAGCGGCTCCGCTTCCACCAGAACGCAGCCGGCGCGGTGCCGAGCCCGTTCGACTGCTTCCTCGTCATGCGCGGCATCCGGACGCTGGCGGTACGGATGGATCGGGCATCGGCCAGTGCCTGCGATCTCGCGCTGTGGCTCGCCGAGCGCGACGAGGTCGAATCGGTCAACTACCCGGGCCTCCCGAATCATCCGGCCGCGGAGATCGTCAAGCGCCAGATGCGGCTGCCGGGGGCGATGCTCAGCTTCGTCCTGCGCGGCGACGAGGCGCGAGCCCGTCGCTTCGTTGCGGCCGTGCGGCTGTTCACCCTCGCCGAGTCGCTCGGCGCGGTCGAGTCGCTCATCGAGCTGCCGGCGCCGATGACCCACGCCTCGGTGGCCGACTCGCCGCTCGCGGTGCCGCCCACGCTCGTCCGCATCAGCGTCGGGATCGAGGCGGTCGAGGACCTGCGCGCCGACCTCGAGCAGGCGTTCGCCGCGAGCGCGTGAGCCAAGAACGACCCCCGGCGGACGAGCGACCGCGCGAGGACGGGCCCACCGAGCTCGTCGAGACCGAGGGCGGCGAGCTGGTCGAGCGCCTGTCCGGTGGGACGGCGACGGTCCTCCTCGTCTGGCTCATCGGCGTCGGCGCACTGTCGACCCTGCTGGCGGCCTGGCTGCTGTACTGGCAGGTCACCGGCGAGCGCCTTGGAGCCGATGCGCTGTTCGGCGGCTTCGGGTTCTACACCGCGCTGGCCGGCGCCACCGGGCCCTGCGTGCTGTGGCTCGCCGGGCGGGCGCAGGGACACTCGCTCGGCTGGTTCGCCTGGACCGCGGCGAAGATCGCGCTCGTCATGGCCGGGTTCATCGTGCTCGTCGTCACGGCGCTGACGCTCGTCATGGCCAACTCGCTGCCCGGGCAGGGGGCCGTGGCCATCGGCGGGCTGCTCGTGGTCGCGGCACTCATCCTCAGCCAGATCTGGGCGGTGGCGACGTGGGCCGCGGACCGATGGATCGCGCGCGCCCGCCTCGAGGAGCCGCCTGCCGAGGAGCCGCCGACCGAGGGACCGCCGACCGAGGGTTGAGGAACCCTCAGATCTCGTAGGCGCGCTGCGGGGTGGCGACCTCGACCTCGGCGCCGAAGGCGTCGGCCGCAGCGGTGGTCGCCCAGCTGCCGTCCCCGTTGATCGGGAGATGGGTGAGGAGCAGCCGTTTCGCGCCCGCGTCGCGCGCATAGGCGCCCGCTTCGGCCGGGGTGAGGTGGCCGCGACGCTCGGGCGGCCGCGCGTCCTCGTCGAGCGAGCGGAGCGTCGCCTCGGACAGGAGCAGGTCGGCGCCGTCGCCGATTTCGGCCACGCTGTCGGTCGGGCCGGTGTCGGCGGTGTAGCCCAGGCGCCGGCCGTCGGCCTCGACCCGGAAGCCCCAGCACGGGATGTAGTGGACGGTCTCGATCGGCGTCAGGGTCAGGCCGCCGAGCTGGGCCGGGTTGCGGCCGTCGTGCTCGCTGACCCGGAACGTGTCCTCGAAATGGCGGGCGTTGCCGACGCCCTTGGCGAGGTCGAGCAGCTGGTCGGCGGACCCGGGCGGCATGATGACCCGCAGCCGCTGCTCCTTCGGCCGCGCGCGCCACGGGTACACGTAGCGCAGGGTGACGAGGTCGAGCATGTGGTCGGCATGCATGTGGCTCACGACGACGGCGTCGAGCTCGTCGGGATGATGGTGGCGCAGCAGCTGCGCGACGACGCCGGGGCCGATGTCGAGGAGCACGCGACCGCCGCCGCCCTCCACCAGGTAGCCCGCGCAGGCCTCGCCGGGGTTGGGCGACGCGGGGGAGCGGCCGAGGACCGTCAGGCGCATCGGTTCAATGCTCGTGCGACGTGTTCGGGCGAAGGTACATGGCCTGATGCCCGTGTGACTCGCCAACGAAGCCAAGCGCAATGAAGAACGGCACCGCTGCCGGGGTGCTGACGAGGGCCACGAGGCGCCGATCGCCGCATCGCGCGAGGGCCGCTCGGACCAGCGCCGTGCCGATGCCCTGCCGCTGCCGATCGGGCCGGACGATGACGTCCCACAGGCTGGCGTGGAGCCCGCCGTCGTCCAGTAACCGGGCGATGCCGATCAGCTCGTCGGCGTCACGGGCGGCGAACCAGGTGCAGGTGCGCGACACGGCCTCGATGCGCCACGCTTCGCGCTGCGGCCACTCGACCCAGGCGTACGCGGCATTCACCTCGTCGGGCGAGAGCGTCGCATCGGCCTCGATCGGGACCGATCCGGTCCGCATTCAGCGCTGCTCGATCGGGACGTAGTCGCGAGCCGCCGGCCCGACGTAGACCTGTCGCGGACGGCCGATCTTCGTCTCCTTGGCCTCGATCATCTCCTTCCACTGTGCGATCCAGCCGGGAAGGCGCCCGATGGCGAAGCAGTTGGTGAACATGTTCTTCGGGAAACCGATGGCGCGGTAGATCAGCCCCGAGTAGAAGTCGACGTTGGGGTAGAGTTTGCGGCTGACGAAGTACTCGTCGCGGAGGGCGACTTCCTCGAGCCGCTGGGCGACCTCGAACAGCTCGTCGTCGGCGCCGGTGGCGGCGAGGACTCGCTCGGCGGCCTTCTTGATGATCGTGGCGCGCGGGTCGAAGTTCTTGTAGACGCGATGGCCGAAGCCGGCGAGCCGGAACGTGTCGTTCGGGTCCTTGGCGCGGTCGACCCACTTCTGGACGTCGCCCCCGTCGGCCACGATGCGCTCCAGGGTGTTGATGACCGCCTCGTTCGCACCGCCGTGGAGCGGACCCCACAGGGCGCTGATGCCGGCGCTGATGGAGGCGTACAGGTTGGCGTGCGTGCTTCCGACGAGGCGGACCGTCGAGGTCGACGCGTTCTGCTCGTGATCGGCGTGGAGGATGAGGAGCAGGTCGAGCGCCTCGGCCACCTCGGGCTGGACCTCGTACTCCTCGGAGGGGACGGCGAACATCATGTGCAGCAGGTTCGCCGCGTAGCCGAGGTCGTTGCGGGGGTAGACGTAGGGCTGGCCGATCGCCTTCTTGAACGACCACGCCGCCAGCGTCGGCAGCTTGGCGATGAGCCGATTGATCGTGATCTCGACCGCATCGGCGTCGAAGATGTTCTGGCTGTCGGGGTAGAACGTGCTCATGCCGACCGTCCCCGAGGCCAGGACGGCCATCGGGTGCGCATCGGCCGGGAACGAGTCGAAGAACGACCGCATCTCCTCCCGGATGAGGGTGTGATGCGTCACCTCGGCCACGAACCGATCGAGCTCCTCACGCGTCGGCAGTTCGCCCCAGATGAGCAGGTAGGCGACCTCGAGGAAGGTCGAGTGCTCCGCGAGCTGCTCGATCGGGTAGCCGCGGTAGCGGAGGATCCCGTTCTCGCCGTCGAGGAAGGTGATGGCGCTCTTCGCCGCGCCGGTGTTGCCGTAGCCCGGGTCGTAGGTGATCAGGCCGGTGCTGCTGCGCAGCTTGCCGATGTCGATCCCGTCGTCGCCCTCGGTGCCGGGGACGATCGGCAGCTCGACCGTCCGGTCGGCGATCCGCAGCTCGGCGGCCTCCGCTCGTTCGGCCGGCTGGTTCGTCATCCGAGGAGGTCCTCCACCGCGGCGCGTTCCTCGAGCAGCTCGGCCGTGGTGGCCTCGATCTTCGACTGGGCGAAGGGTCCGTGCTCGATGCCCTGGACGATCTCGACGCCGTCGGCCGTCGCGCGCAGCGGGTAGCCGAACACGAGCCCCTCCGGGATGCCGTAGCCGCCCTCGGCCGGTGCCGGGATGGCGGCGCTGAACTGCTCGCCGGTCGGCTGCGCGAGGTTGCGGACGGTGTCGATCACGGCGTTGGCGGCGCTCGCCGCTGAGCTCTGGCCGCGGGCCTTGATGATGGCCGCTCCGCGCTGCTGGACGCTGGTGATGAAGTCGCCCTCGAGCCAGGCGTCGTCGTTCACGACCTCGGGCGCCGGTCGCCCGCCGATGGTCGCGTGCCACGCGTCCGGGAACTGGGTCGAGGAGTGATTGCCCCAGATCGCCAGGTCGCGGACCTCCGCCACCGGGTACTGCGTGCGGCGCGCCAGCTGCGACCGGGCGCGGTTCTCGTCGAGCATCGTCATCGCGAACCATCGGTCCTTCGGCATCCCATGGCGGGCGGCCGCCGTCGAGCCGATGAGCGCGTTCGTGTTGCAGGGGTTGCCGACGACGAGCACGCGGCAGTCGTCGGCCGCGTTGATCGCCAGCGACGTGCCCTGGCCGGTGAAGATGCCGCCGTTGATGCCGAGCAGGTCCTTGCGCTCCATGCCCTCCTTGCGCGGCACGGCGCCGACGAGGAGGGCCCAGCTCACGCCGTCGAACGCCTCGTCGGTGTCGGAGGTGATGACGACGTCGTCGAGCAGCGGGAAGGCGCAGTCGTCGAGCTCCATGCGCACGCCCTCGAGGGCGCTCATCGCCTGGGGCAGCTCGAGAAGCTGGAGCCGGATCGGGACGTCGGGGCCGAGCGCCTGGCCGGAAGCGAGCCGAAAGAGGAGCGCGTAGCCGATCTGGCCGGCGGCCCCGGTCACGGCGATGCGCACGGGAGAGTCGGGCATCGTTCTCCTGTCGTTCTCCTGGTGGGTCAGGGGTCGTTCGAGTGTAGCGCAGCCTCCGGGCCATCCTCGAC
This sequence comes from Candidatus Limnocylindria bacterium, assembly GCA_036262075.1. Classification (GTDB taxonomy): domain Bacteria; phylum Chloroflexota; class Limnocylindria; order QHBO01; family QHBO01; genus JACDBZ01. The sequence goes on along the minus strand of DATAJO010000034.1, from coordinate 53,970 downwards.
CGAGGGCCCGCCGATGCGACCGGCCGCCCAATCGGCCAGGGCATTGCGCATCGAGGGGAACGCCATGCGCGGCAGCCAGCGCGGGACCTCCGAGCGCGGGACCCAGGCGTGGTCGTCGGACTCGGCGTCGGGGTCGACCGGCGCCGTCTCGTCGATGGCACGGGCGCGGTAGACGACGGTCACCGCGTTCGCCATCTCGGAGTGGTAGACGCCCGCAAGGCCGATGAGCCGCACGGCGATACCGGTCTCCTCCTGGGCCTCGCGCAGGGCGCCGGCCTCGAACGACTCGTTCGCCTCCAGGTAGCCCGCCGGCAGGTCCCAGGCGCCTCGGCCCGGATCGACCGTGCGGCGCAGGAGCAGCACCGCCGGCTCGCCGCGCTCGTCGTCGAGCCGCTCGAGCAGGACGGCCGCGGCGGGCAGCGGGTTGGCGTACCAGCGCCATCCGCAGCGGTCGCAGACCAGCGGCCGCTCGGAGGCGTGAGCGCAGTGCGGGCAGACCGGGACCGATCGGCTCATCGGAGGAGCCTAGCAGCGGGACCGCCGACGGTGGCGTCGGCGGGCTGGGCGCTGTCCACGCCATGGCGTCGTCCCACGCCGCGCGTTGTCCACGCCATGGCGTCGTCCCACGCCGCGCGTTGTCCACGATGGGGAAAGAATGTGGATAACCCGGCATGACGGCCGGAATGTCGTGGACAAGGGGGCTTGCGGCGGCTCGAGCGCCGCGCCTATGCTTCGGGTGTCCCGAAGGGGCAGCCAACGGCACCAGCGATTGCATCAACGGTCCGACGGCGGTTCCTTCGGGACATTTCGCTGTCCCCGGCGTTCTCATCGGCCCCGCCCCGTCGGGTCCGCCGGCCGCCCGCCGATCGATCGGCCGCTACGATGACGCCCGGTGAACCCCCGTCAGACCCTCGCGTCCTTCGGCCTCGTGCTCGGGGCCGTGCTGCTGGCGTCCGTCGCCGGGGTCGTGGCCGGCCGCATCGCTCCCGGCTCGGGGGCCGTCGCGGCGTCGCTGGTCGCCGCCGCCGTGCTGGCTGCCACGTTCGCGTGGCGTCCGCTCGAGGGCCTCCTGGCCTTCCTCCTGACCGCGCTCCTGGTCGATACCGTCGAGTACTGGGCGCGTGCCGATATCCGCTACCTCGACGAGGCCACGATCCCGCTCCTGGCGGTCGCGGACGTCGTCATCCACCACCGCCGCATCCGGCTGCCGCGGCTCGGGCTGCGCGAGGCCGGGCTGGCGGTGTTCCTCGTCGCCGCCCTGGCGTCGACCTTCCTCAACGCGGTGCCGATCAACGTCTGGCTGCCGGGGCTCGTCCTGCTGGCCAAGGGCGTCGCCTTCTTCTACCTCGTCGTCAGCCTGCGATTCGACGCCGACGAGCTGCGCCGCGGCCTGCTGGTCGCATTCGGCTTCGCGCTGGCGATCACCGTCATCGGCCTCGTCGAATTCCTGGCGCCGGACACGGTCCGCGGCGCGTTCGGGCTGCCGCCGTCGTCCCAGCAGCGCGGCGACGTGACGGTCGTGACGTCGATCTTCCGCCACCCGGCACTGTACGGCTGGCTGACCGCGTTCGCGAGCCTGTTCCTGTACGCGCGCTTCGCGATCGACCGCGCGCCGTGGGCGCTGCCATTGGCCCTGCTGATGAACGTCGGCACGCTGATCTCGGGGAGGCGGACGCCGCTCATCGGCATCGTCGCCGGCCTGATGGTGGGCGCCGCGCGGCAGCTCCGGGTCGGGCGTGACGCGGCGCGGACCTGGATCGCGGTCGGGGCGGTCGTCGTCCTGGCGGCCATCCTGGCCCTGCCGTTCCTGTCGAGCCAGGTGCGCGCCACGCTGACCGACTACGTCGCGCCGCCCGAGCTCATCAGGGAGATCTTCAGCCCCGATCCCGACCCGCAGGTGCTGCGCACGATGCAGCCGCGCATCGGCCTCTACCTCGGCTCGGTCGCCATCGCGCGCGACAACTTCCCGCTCGGCGAGGGCATCGGCCGATTCGGCAGCCACATGAGCCGCGAGGTGTACAGCCCGGTCTATGCCGAGTACGGGATGGACGGCATGTACGGCATCGCCGAGATGTGGCCGATCGCGGTGACCGACACCTTCTGGCCGATGATCCTCGGCGAGGCCGGCGTGCTCGGGCTCATCGGCGCGGGGCTGTTCTTCGCGACAATCGGCTGGGAGCTGTGGCGCGCGGCCGCGCTCGGAGGAAGCCTCGTCGTGCGCGTCCTGCTGCTCGGCGCGCTGCTCGTCTTCGTGGAGACGCTCGTGCGCTCGCTGACCTCATCGGTGTTCGTCGCACCGCCGATCGCCTACTGGGTCTTCGGCGTCTTCGGGCTGGCACTCTCCGTCGCTCGAGCCGACGGGGACGCAACCAGCGGCGGGTGAACGTCAGCGCGCCTTGAGGTCGCGCTGGAGGCGACGGACGACCTCGGCCGTCTCGTCATCGGGCCCGTGGCCCGGCTCCGACGAGGGGCCGGCGAAGGTGCCGAACTGCCGGTCGCCGGCGTCGCCGAGCCCCGGGACGATGTAGCCGCGCTCGTTGAGGTGCGAGTCGAGCGCCGCGACGTGGATGTCGACGTCGGGATGCTCGCCGGTCAGCGTGGCGACGCCCTCGGGCGCGGCGATGAGCGAGACCTGCTTCACGCGCGCGGCGCCCCACTGCTTGAGGATATCGATCGTCGCCGCCGCCGAGCCTCCGGTCGCGAGCATCGGGTCGAGGACGAGGCAGATCTGGACCGTCGCCGCATCGGGCAGCTTGTTGTAGTACTCGACTGGCTTCAGCGTGCGCTCGTCGCGGTAGAGGCCGATATGCCACACCTCCGCCGTCGGCAGCAGCTCGAGCATGGCGTCGACCATGCCGAGGCCGGCGCGCAGGATCGGGATGAGGCCGACCTTCGGCTCGAGGCGCGCGGCGGTCATCGGCTCCAATGGCGTCTCGATCTCCACGGGCGTCGTGGCGAGGTCGGCCATTGCCTCGTAGCCGAGGAGCCACGTCAGCTCGCGAACGAGCTCGCGAAACTTCTTCGGCTCCGTGCGCTTGTCACGGAGGATCGCGAGCTTGTGGGCGACGAGCGGGTGCTCGCTCACGTGCAGCGGCATCGGCGCCGATTCTACGTGCGTCGTGGCCCGGCACAATGCTCCGATGCGCCGAACCGCCGCCCTGCTGCCCATCGCCTTCGGCGTCTTCGGGCTGGTGTGGGGTGCGTGGCAGGCGGTCCTGCCCGACCTCGCGCGCCACCACGGGCTGACGACCGGGCCGCTCGGGCTCATCCTCACCGCCGGCTTCGCCGTCTCGCTGCCGGCCATGCTCCTCGTCGGCCGGGCCGTGGACCGGATCGGGGCAGGGCGCGCCATGGCGCTCACCGCGGCCACGATGGCGGCGGGGATGCTCGTCGTCGGCACGTTGGCCGGGTCGCCGGTGCTGGTGCTGGGCGTGATCCTCATGGCCGCCGGCAGTGGCGCCTTCGACGTGGCGATCAACGGTGCGGCTATGGGCGACGATGGCTGGAGGCGGCCGGCGCGGCTGACCCTGCTGCACGCCGCGTTCAGCGGCGGCGGCGTGATCGGCGCGCTCGCCGGCGGCTGGGTAGTCGCGAGCCCGGTCCCGTTCGCCTGGGCCTACCCGGCTCTGGCGGTTGCGCTGCTCGCGGTCGCCGTGCTGGCGGCGAGCACGCGCTGGCACGCGTCGGTGCCCGAGGGCTCGGTCCCGCGGGCGGTGGCGCTGGCCATGCTCCCCCTGGCGGCTCTCGCCGGCCTCGCGTTTCTGGCCGAGGGCTCGATGGAGACGTGGTCGGCGATCTACCTGCGCACCGAGCTGGGCGCCGCGGCCTTCGTCGGCGCGCTCGGTCCCGCCGCGTTCCACGCCGCGATGCTTACCGGGCGGCTGGTGGGGGCCGGGGTGGCGGGCTCGCTGGGCGCGTCGCCGACGCTCCTCGTCGGCGGGCTCATGACCGCGGCCGGGATGGCGACCGCGCTCCTCGTCCCGGCGCCGGCCCTCGCGATCCCGGGCATGGCCGTCGCCGCCCTCGGTGCGTCGTTCGTCGTGCCGGTCGTCGTGAGCCTCGCCGCGCGCCGTGCGGGCGGCTACGCGGGCCGGGCGGCGTCGTACGTGCTGACCATCGGCTATGCCGGCTTCCTGGTCGGGCCGTCGCTGGTCGGGATGCTCGGCGAGCTCGCCGGGCTGCGCATTGCGCTCGGCGTCATCCCGGTGGCCGGCGCGATCATCCTCCTCGCCTCGCGGACGGGGGCCGCCCGCACCTGAGCGGAACGGCGGAAGTGACCGGAATGGCGCACGTTGGGGTTGGTACGGCTCGTGCGGGGAATCCGAGGTCGGAACTACCTGCGACCGGCCCATGCTGCTAGGCTATTCGTCTACTAGCGGCCAGCAGCCGCACGCGGACCGTGCCCAGCCCGTCGCCGGACCCGAATCAGGAGGTTACGAAGAGCAGCATGGTCTTCGGATCGAAGCGAGACACCAAGCCGGACAGCCTCTCGCGGGAGGACGTGGTCGGCAACCTGTATCCGGATAGCCTGACGAGTGAGGTCGACGTGGCACAGTCACCCAGCGAGTTTCCCCGGACGAGCGACCGCGGCAACGAGTCGGTGATCGACCCGCACGCCCGGTTCAATGGCAAGTACGTCAGCGACCGTGACCTGCGGATCGAGGGCGAGGCCCAGGGCGAGATCGAGTGCCAGGGCACGCTGATCATCAGCCCCCAGGCCCGCGTGCGGAGCGCGATCAAGGCCCACAACGTCATCATCAACGGTGACTACGAGGGCGACGTCGACTGTGGCGGACGCTTCGAGATCGGCTCGACGGGCCGGGTCAAGGGCAACATCAAGACCCAGGTCCTGGTCGTCAAGGAGGGCGCTCACTGGGAAGGCGGCGTCACGATGACGCGCGAGCCCGGCGCCCGTCCGCAGGCCTCGTCGAGCGCCCCGTCCGGCAGTGCCGGCAGCTCGCAGCCGTCGGGCGCGCAGCAGCGCAGCGGCGGGTCGGGCAGCATCTTCAGCAAGGGCGACCGCGAGGGCGCTCCGTCCGGCGAGCGCGAGGGCCAGCCGGCCGGCGGTGGCGGCGGGCAGTAGCCGCCGACCCACCAGCAACCGTTGACGCGCAGCCGTCGAGCGGCCGCGCCGGCACCGCCGGCGCTGGTCGAGGTCACCCGTGGCGGCCGCGTCGAGTCCGTCCATCGCGGCGCGATCGCCGTCGTCGCGCCCGACGGGTCGCCGGTCGCATCGGTCGGTGACCCGGAGACCTTCGCCTTCGCGCGCTCGTCGGCCAAGCCGTTCCAGCTCGCCCCGTTCGTCGCGTCCGGCCGGTTCGACGAGTACGGCTTCGGTTCCGAGGCGCTGGCGATCATGGCGGCCAGCCATTCCGGCGAGGACCGGCACGTGCGCCTCGTGCAGGAGGTCCTCCGCCGCGGCGGGCTGACGAGCGCCGTCCTCCACAACCAGGTCCACGCGCCGTACGACACCGAGACGGCGCATCGGCTGCTGCGCGACGGCGAGAAGCCGACCGTGCTGCGCGGCAACTGCTCCGGCAAGCACGCCGGCATGGTCCTGTTCGCGAAGGCCTCGGGCTGGCCGATCGAGGGCTACTGGGAGCCGGACCACCCGGTGCAGCGCCTCGCGCTCGAGACGATCTCCGCCCTGAGCGACGTGCCGGCCGAGGAGATCGTGTGCGCCGTCGACGGCTGCGGCGTGGTGACGTTCGGGATGCCGCTGCGCGGCCTCGCCACCGCCTTCGCCCGCCTCGCCGATCCGTCGGCCGTGGCCGACCCGCCGCTCCGGTCGGCGCTGACCCGCATCCGCGACGCGATGATGGCCCACCCTGAGCTCGTCGCCGGCGAGCGGCGCCGGATCGACACCACCGTCATGCGCGCCTTCGGGTCGCGCGTGGTGAGCAAGGGCGGCGCCGAGGGCGTGCTGGCCATGGGCTTCCCGCCCGGCGCGTTGCCCGGCGACGCGCCCTTCGGCGACGGCCCGCTGGGCATGGCCGCCACGGTCGAGGACGGCAATGCGGCCCGACGGGCCGGGGACGTCGTGTCGGTCGCGGTGCTCCAGCAGCTGGGACTGGCCAGCGATCCGCTGCCGCCGGCCCTGGCCGAGCTGGCCGACCCGCCGATCGTCGACCCGCGCGGCGAGCGCACCGGCGAGGTGCGCGCCGTCTTCCGCCTCGGCTAGCCGATCCCGCCGGGCGCTCGGCTAGGCGAGCAGCCCGCGCACCGCATCGGCCACGCGGATGAACAGTGGGGCGAGGACGAGCGCCGGCAGGAAGCTCGCGGCCCGCACCTGCTTCACGTCGAGCAGCCGGAGCGCGATGCCGATGAGGATCATCCCGCCCGCCGAGGTGATCGACAGGATGGTCGGGTCGTCCATGGCGCCGCTCAGCAGGAACGCGAACGCCGCGATCCCGCCCTGCACGACGAGCACGGTGATCGCCGAGAGCGCGACGCCGATGCCGAGCGCGGCGGCGAAGGCGATCGACGCCACGCCGTCGAGGAGCGACTTCACCGCCAGGAGCTGGATGTCGCCGGTCAGCCCGTTCTGGAGCGAGCCGAGGATCGTGAGCGGGCCGACGCAGAACACGAGGCTGGCGGTGACGAAGCCCTCGGCGATGCGGCTCGGCTGCGAGCCGCGCGCCAGCCGGCGCTGGAACCAGGCGCCGAGGTCCTCGAGACGGTCGTGGAGGCCGAGCAGCTCGCCGACGGCCACGCCCGCCAGCACCGCGCCAAGGACGGCGAGGTCGTCGCCGGGCTGGACGTTCGGGTCGGTGAAGATGCGCAGCCCCATGCTGATCGCGATGAGCAGCGTGAACATGCCGAGGCCGGTGGTGAGGCTCGACTGCATGCGCTGCGGCATCCGCGCGCCGAGGAGAAGGCCGATGGCCGTGCCGGCCAGCACGGTGGCGACGTTGAGGAGCGTGCCGGTCAGGAACACGCGGTCGCGGCCTCGGCACGGTGCATGCGATGTAGGGTAGCGACCGGATGCGAAGCGAGAGGGAGCTCGTGCGCTACGTCGCCCTCGGGGACTCGTACACCATCGGCACCTCGGTGTCCGAGGCCGAGCGCTGGCCGAACCAGCTCGCCGAGCGGCTCGGCGACCTGGAGCTGGTGGCCAACCTGGGCGTCGACGGGCGGACGAGCGGCGAGCTGATCGAGACGCAGCTGCCCGAGCTCGATCGGCTGGAGCCGGGCTTCGTCAGCCTCCTCGTCGGCGTCAACGACGTCGTGCGCGGCGTGCCCGACAGCCAGTACGCGGGCAACGTGGCGGTCATCCTCGACGATCTCCTCGGCCGCCTGCCGCGGGAGCGGATCGTGTGCGTCGCCACGCCGGACTACACGCTCACGCCGCGCGGCGGCGACTACGGCGATCCGGCCGAGCAGAGCGACGGCATCGTGCGCGCCAACGCGATCCTGCGCGAGACGTGCGAGGGCCGCGGGGTAGCGTTCGTGCCCGACATCTTCGAGATCAGCCAGGAGGTGACCGCCGAGCCGGGGCTGGTCGCCGGCGACGGCCTCCACCCGTCGGGGGCGCAGTACGCGCGCTGGGTGGACGCCATCGAGCCGGTCGTGCGCGCGCTGCTCGAGCGCGCCAGCGCATCGGCCACCTGAAGGCTGAGCGACGAACCCCTGCTAGCATCGGAGCCGATGAGCACGAGCCAGCCGATGCGGGTCCGCATGGCGCCGAGCCCGACCGGGCCGCTCCATATCGGCACCGCGCGAACCAGCCTCTACAACTACCTCGCCGCCCGGCACGCCGGCGGCACGTTCGTGCTGCGCATCGAGGACACCGACCTGGCGCGCAGCACCCCCGAGTACGAGCGCGACATCCTCGACAACCTCCATTGGCTGGGCCTGTCGTGGGACGAGGGCCCCCAGGTGGCCGGTGGGGAGGACGTCGGCGACCACGGCCCGTACCGGCAGAGCCAGCGCATGGACCTGTACGCCGCCGAGGCAAAGCGGCTGCTCGAGTCTGGCGCGGCGTATCGGTGCTGGTGCACTCCCGAGGAGCTCGAGGCGGTCCGCAGGGAGCAGGAGGCACGCAAGGAGGCCCCGCGCTACAACCGGCGCTGCCTGAACCTGACCGATGCGGACGTCGCCGCCTTCGAGGCCGAGGGGCGCCGGGCCGCGATCCGCTTCAGGGTCGAGCCGGAGGTGATCCGCTTCGACGACCTCATCCGCGGTCCGGTGGAGTTCGACAACGCCCTGCTCGGCGACTTCGTCATCGTCCGCAACGACGGGATGCCGCTGTACCACTTCACCGTCGTCGTCGACGACGAGGCGATGCTCATCACCCACGTCATCCGTGGCGAGGACCACCTGTCGAACACGCCCAAGCACATCGCCCTCATGCGGGCCCTCGGCTACCGCGAGCCGGTCTTCGGCCATATCCCGCTCATCCTCAATCCCGATCGGTCGAAGATGAGCAAGCGCAAGGCGCAGACGGCGATGACCGCCTACCGCGAGGAGGGCTACCTGCCCGAGGCGATGGTGAACTTCCTCGCCTTCCTCGGCTGGTCGCCGGGCACGGAGGAGGAGATCTTCTCGCTCGACGAGCTCGTCGAGCGCTTCGACATCACCAAGGTCCACAAGGGCGGCGCGGTGTTCGACCGCGAGCGCCTCGACCACCTCAACGGCGTCTACATCCGCTCCCTGTCCGACGAGCAGCTCGCGCTCCGGCTGCGCCCGTGGGTGCCCGAGGCGATCGGCGACGAGGACCTCGTGCGCATCGTGCCGCTCGTCAAGGAGCGGCTCGTGAAGCTCGGCGACGTGGTGGACCTCATCGGCTTCCTGTGGGAGCCCGACGAGGTCGTGGCCGGCCGGTACGACGCCGAACAGCTGCATCCCAGGAAGGGCGGCCCCGACGAGGCGCGCCGGGCGCTCGAGGGTGCCGCCAGGCTCATCGAAGCGCTCGACGACGCCGATTTCAGCGCCGATCTCCTCGAGCAGCGCGCCCGCGAGGCGGCCGATGCGGCCGGCATGAAGGCCGGCGACTTCTTCTCGCCGATCCGGGTCGCCGTCACCGGCCGCCCGGTGTCCCCGCCGCTGTTCGCCTCGCTGGAGCTCCTCGGGCGGGACCGGGCGCTGGCCCGCATCCGGATCGCGCTCGACAAGCTGGCCGACGCGGTTCCCGCATGACCGACGAGCCGCGGCCCGGATCGCAGGCGCCCCGGCTCGACGGCCTCGTCGACGCCGAGCTGCTCGTGCCCATCCGCTCGTCGTCGGGCGAGGTCCCGTCGCCGGACGTCCTCGACATGGACGCGTTCCGCCACGGGACCGATGAGGACGGCGAGCGCTTCCTGGCGGCCTTCACGTCGCCGGACGTGCTGCGCGACTACGGGCCGCCCGGCAGCGACTACGTCCGCATCGCGGCCCGCGAGCTGTTCGAGCGCGCCGACGCCGCCGGTGAACGGGTGGTCATCGATCCCGGCGCGCGGACCCAGGTCGACCTCGGCACCCGCGTCCTGCCCTACCTCGCGGCGGGGATCGACCCGAACCGGCCCGACGCGCTCCGCGCTCGACGGCCGCTGGGCGACATGCCCTCGCTCCAGGCGCCCGACGAGGTGCCCGAGCCGTTCGGCAGCGAGCTGCGGGCCGCGCTGGAGGGGCTCCCCCACGTCGAGCGCGCGTGGCTGCTGCGCAGCGGCGAGGGCTGGAGCATCGGCATCCAGCTCGACGCGGACTCCGAGCTCGGCGACTTCGACGTCGTTCGCAACCGGCTCCACGCCGTGGCCACCGAGCAGCTCGGCTCCCGCCGGCTGCTGGCGGTGACCGACGTCCGCGCCCCGGCCCTCCGCGAGCGCTACGACGCCACCGCGGCGCCGTTCTACGTGCGTCGCGGCCAGCAGAAGGGGATCCTGTCCCGCATCTTCGGCGGCTGACCGTTTCTCGGCCGGGTCAGGGGACGAGGACGATCCGGCCCTCGACGTCCCCGGCTCGCACGCGCGAGTGCGCCTCGGTTGCCTGGGCGAGCGGCATGCGCTCGACGTTCCAGCGCAATGCGCCGCGCTCGGCGAGGTCGACGACGGCCCGCATGTCCGACGGCGATCCCCACGCGACGCTCGTGAGCGTCACCTCCGGCGCGAGACGCTCGAGGCCGAACGGCAGCGTGCCGCCCGCCTCGCCGACGAGGACGATGATGCCGCCGGTGGCGGCGCTTCCGGCAGCGTGGGCCAGGCTCTCGTCGCTGCCGACGAGGTCGAGCACGACGTCGGCCGGCCCGCCGAGCTGTTCGTGCGTCTGCGCCGGGGCGCCGCCGAGCAGGGTGACGTTGGCGCCGAGCTCCTGCGCCCGTGCCAGCCGGGGCTCGTTCACCTCGCGCACGCCGATGACGAGGTCACCGCCGGCCGCGGGCACCGCGCGCAGCAGCTGGATCGCGAACTGGCCGAGCGCCCCGGCGCCGATGACGAGGACCCGCGCGCCTGGTACGAGCCAGGGCTCCGCGCGCCGCACGGCCCGGTACGAGGTGACGCCCGCATCGGCCAGCGGCGCGGCGTCCACCGGGTCCAGGCGGTCGAGCCTGACGAGCTGGCGTGGGTGCGGGACGAGCATGGCCTCGGCGTATCCGCCGTCACGCTGGAAGCCCGGCGCCTCTGATCGCGGGCAGAGCTGCTCGTCGCCGCGGCGGCACACGGCGCAGGCGCCGCAGCCCCATCCGCCGTACACGAGCACCGGGTCGCCGATCGCCAGACCGAGGTCCGCGAGGAGTGGCTCGGCTGCCGGCCCGACCGCGTCGAGGTGGCCGGCGACCTCGTGGCCGAGCGTCAGCGGCAGTCGGACGCGGCGCTGGACGCCGTCGACGATGTGGACGTCGCTGTGGCACACGCCGCAGCCGGCGACGGCGATCCGGACCTCGGTGCCCACCGGCGCGGGGAGCGGGACCTCCTCGACGCGCAGCCCCTCGCCGGGGGCGTGGAGCCGGACCGCGCGCATCGCTGCGGTCGAAAGGCTCAGCGATCGGCCGGCGCGTCTCCGGCGGGGAGAGGCAGCGGCTCCGACAGCGCCTGGATCGTGTCGTCCACGAGCCGCTCCGGATCGACCGGGTCGATGATCAGGCGCACGATCCCGTCGCGGTCGGCGGCGATGGCGATCGGCCGGGCGACGTTGACGTTCCCGCCCTCGGCCACGGTGTCGACGCCGAGGACCTCGACCGCGCTGCGCCGCTCGTCGCTGAGGAGGAGGAACGGGAGCTGCTGGGACGCGGCGAACTCGGACTGCTGCTGCTCCGAATCGGTGCTGATCCCGGCGACGGCGATGCCCGCCTCGCGCAGGCGCTCGTATCCGTTCACCAGCGCCTCGATCGTCTTCAGGCCCTTGCGTCGGGCGGCGCCGCCCTTGAGCGTCGGCGCGCCGAAGAACACGAGCAGGACCGGCTGCTTGGTCACCCAGCTGCGGAGGTTGAGGAGGTATCCGTCCGTTGCCCGCAGCCCGACCGATGGAAGGGGGTCGCCGATGGCGACCGTCAGGCTCATGGCCCGATTGTAGCGGCGCCGAGGCCGATGCCGTCGGCGGCCCGATGGACGAGCCGATCCCGCTCGAGCCCGGCCAGGATGCGCTCCCAGCGGTCGTCGTCCACCGCCATGCGCTCGCGCAGGTCGCTCTCCGGAAGCCGATGCCGCTCGCTGGCCCCCAGCAGCCGCACGATCGCCCCGCGCACCGCCCGATCCGACCCCGCGATCGGCGGCTGGCGCGGGACCGGGACCGGTGCCGCCGCCCCGCGCGACGGGCAGCCGGAGGCGATCGGGCAGACCTCGCACCGCGGTGACCGGGCGCGGCACACGGACGCGCCGAGCTCCATCGTGGCGTGCGTCCATTCCTCGGCCCGGCCATCGTCGAGGGCCGTGGCCAGGCGATCGGCGAGCGCCTGGAGCGCCGCAGGCGTATCGGTCACGGTGAAGCGCCGGACGAGCCAGCGGCGGACGTTGGTGTCGACCACCCCGACCGGCTGGCCGAAGGCCAGCGATGCGACGGCCCGCGCCGTGTACGGCCCGACGCCGGGCAGCCGCTCGAGCCCGGCGACATCCGCCGGCCAGCCGTGGCGCGCGACGGCCGACGCCGCCTCGCGCAGGGCGAGGGCGCGGCGGTTGTAGCCGAGGCCGCTCCACTCGGCGAGGACCGCGGCGGCCGGCGCATCGGCCAGCGATGCAGCCGTCGGGAAGCGGCGCATGAAGCGCGGGAAGCGCTCGGCGACGCGCGAGGCCTGTGTCTGCTGGAGCATGACCTCGCTGACGAGGACGGCGTACGGGTCGCGCAGCCCGCGCCACGGGAACGATCGGCGCTCGCGGTCGTACCAGGCCAGGGCCGCCCGACGCACGCGACCCAGCTCGGCCCTCGACGGCCGCTCGGCACCCATGTCGCGAGGGTAGCAGCGCGATCGGCGGCCGGATCGCGGGTCGGCGAGTGCGCTACCGTTGGGCGACCATGGGCTACCGACTCCTTGCCCTCGACGCCGGATTCACGCTCCTCACGCCGCGCCGCACGCTGGCCGATGCGCTGGCAGCGACGCTGGCCGAGGATGGCCGCGGCGTCTCCGAGGAGGAGCTGCACGCCGCCTGGGAGGAGGCCGACCGCTGGTTCTGGGACGAGTACCACCGCCCCGGCAACGACACCTGGACCGCTGACGAGCGCATCGAGGACTACTGGCGCCGGTACCACGGCGTCATCCTCGGCCGGCTCGGCGTCGAGGCTCGTCGCGAGGTGCTCGACCGGATCCTGAGCAGCCAGTTCGCCGCCGATGCGTGGGAGCCGTACCCGGACGTCGTGCCCACCCTCGAGGCGGTCCGGGAGATGGGCGACGTCCGCATCGGCGTCGTCAGCGACTGGGGGTCGAACCTGCGCGGCATCCTCGCCGAGCTCGAGCTGGATCGGTACCTCGACTTCGTCCTGCCGTCCGGCGCCGTTGGCGTGGCGAAGCCGAACCCGGCGTTCTTCAGCCTCGCCCTCGAGGAGGCGGGCGTGCGGCCCGAGGAGGCGCTGATGATCGGCGACTCGTACCGGGCCGACGTGCGCGGGGCGTGGGCCGCCGGCATGGATGCCGCCTGGCTCAACCGGGCGGAGGGCGTGACGATCACCCCGGCGGGGGAGCCGGAGCCGACCGACGTGCGGATCGTCCGCGGGCTCGACGAGCTGCCCGAGCTCGTCCGGGCCGGCGGGCCACTGCCGCGCGGAGTGGTCGAGCTCGACGCCGATCCCACCACCGCCTGAGGTCTGCCAGCCGATGCGCCAGACCGGCCAGGAGGTCGTGGTCGACAAGTTCGGTGGCTCCGTCCTCCGTCGCCCGGAGGACATCGCCGCCGCGGTCGACGTCGTCGTCCGTCAGCGCGATGCCGGCCTCCGCCCGGTCGTCGTGGTCAGCGCCTTCGAGGGCGTGACCGACACGATCCTCGGCGCGGCGCGGGTCCTCCTGCCCGACGAGGGCGCCTGGCTGCGCCAGGCCGGGCAGGCCGCCGACTCCGGGCTGGCGCGTGAGACCGATCGGGCGCTTGCCACCGGCGAGGCGCTGTCGGCGGCGCTGTTCGCCCTCGGCCTCCAGGCGCGCGGCATCCCGTCGCGTTCGTTCTCCGGCGCCGAGGCCGGCATCCGGACCGCGGCCGCGCATCTCGGCGCGGAGGTTCGTCGCGTCCTGTCGCGCCCGCTGCACGCGGCGACCAACGAGGGCATCGTCCCGGTCGTCGCCGGGTTCCAGGGCATCGGCACGCACGGGGAGCTCACCACGCTCGGCCGCGGCGGGACCGACCTGTCGGCCGTCGTCCTGGCGGTCGCGCTGCGGGCCGCCCGGTGCGAGCTGTTCAAGGACGTGGGTGGCGTTCTCGAGGCCGATCCGCACGTCGTGCCGGCGGCGCGGTTCCTTCCGACCGTCGACGCGCTCCAGCTCGAGCTGCTGGCCGAGATGGGGAGCGAGATCGTCCACCCGGTCGCGGTGCGACGCGCGCGTCGCGGCCGGCTGCACCTCGTCGTGCGCGCCCTCGACGACGAGGCGCCGCAGACCGTCGTCCGGCCCGCGTCACGCGGCGACGACGGGGTCCTCATGCTCGCGGTCGACCAGAAGGAGCGCATGGCGCGGATCAGCCTGGTCGGCCCGGCCCACCTGACGCCCGAGGTGCTGCCGCTCCCGGCCCACGGCGAGGGCGCGTTCGACGAGGGCGGCATGCGGGTCGTGTGGGCCGAGGTGCCGGTGACGGCGGCGGCATCGGCCGCCCAGGCGGTTCACGCCGCGCTCATGTCGCGCCCCTGACGCGATCGGTCCGTCTCAGTCGCGGGGCGGGGCAACACCCTCGGGCAGCTCGAACGGGTCGCCGCGTGCGGTCGAAACGGGTGAGTGCCTAGGCCGGTTTCGGCCGCTCGGTTGCCCCCACCTCGACGGCCTCGTGCTCGCTGGTGGTGTGCGACGCGATCTGGAGCATCACGGCCGAGCCGAGGATGAGGGCGCCGCCGAGGAACTGGATCGGCGTCGGCTGCTCGCCGAGGAGCCAGGCGGCCAGCCCGACCCCGACGACCGGCTCGAGCGTCGAGATGATCGCCGCCTGCGGCGCGCCGAGGCGCCGGATGCCGAGGATGAAGGCAAGCGTCGGAATGCCGGCGCCGATGACCCCGGCCAGGAGGACCGGCCACGCCGCCGCGGCGCTGGCCAGCGGCTGTCCGAGGTCGGCGATGGCGAGCGTCGCCGCCGCGATGCCGAGGTAGAGGATGGTGGCCCCGCCCATCGTGAACGCCGCCGCCTGCGGGCCGGGCACGTGGGCGAACCCGTGGCGCGCGGCGAGGACGTAGAACACCTGGCACAGCGCCGCCAGGAACGCGAGGCCGATGCCGACGAGGTCGAGCTCCCCGAGCTGGCCCGCGCCCGCCATGACGAGCGCCATGCCCCCCAGCGAGACCGCCAGCGCGATCCAGCGTGACCGATCGAGCCGCTCGCCGAACCACAGCGTCGAGGACACGGCCACACCGGCGGGGTAGAGGTAGAACACGAGGAGCGTGAGCGCGATCTCGATGCGCTCGAACGCCACGAAGGCGGCGAAGTTCAGCAGGCAGTTCGCGGCCGCGGCGGCGCCCATGAACCAGCGGTCGCGGACCGGCACGCTTCGCAGCCCGCCCCAGGCCGATCCGCCACCGCGACCCGCCGCTCGTCGGAGGCCGATGAAGGCGACGACGACGAGCGCGCCGATCCCCGCGCGCCAGGTGACGAGCGTCAGCGATCCGACGCCGGCATCGCCCGCGAAGCGGCTCAGCGGACCGAGCGTCCCGAAGCACGCCGCGGCCAGCGCGACGAGTCCGGCGCCGACGAGGTCGGCGCGTGGAGCCCGGGACGGTGCCGTCACCGGCCGACAGCGACCGCGTCGGACTCGGCGGTTCCGAGCTCCGTCGCCAGGCGCTCCCGCTCGCCGGCGAGCCGATCGACCTCGTCGCGCAGGTGGTTGTGGCGCTCGACGAGCTCACGCACCGCGGCCGCATCGGCGTAGAGGGAGGGATCGGCCAGGCGCTCGGTCACGTCGGCCAGCTCGCGCTCGGCCGCATCGGCTGCCGCCTCCGCATCGGCCAGGGCCGTGCGCAGGTCGCGCGTGCGCCGATGCCGGGCGTTGCGCTCCTCGGCCTCGCGGCGCTTCCGTTCGGCCGCCTCGCGCGCCGACTCGCGCGGCTTCGGCGCGGCGGACACCACGCCGCGTGGCGTCGACCGCGCGCCCTCGACCGCACCGCGCTCCTCGATGTCGACCCCGCGCTTGGCCGCGTAGTACTCGAAGTCGCCGGGGTAGACGGTGGCCTGCCCGTCGTTGACCTCGATGATCGTGTTCGCGACGCTGCGGATCAGGTAGCGGTCGTGGGTGATGAGCACGATGGTGCCGCTGAACGCGTTCAGCGCGTCCTCGAGCACGTCGCGCGACTGGATGTCGAGATGGTTGGTCGGCTCGTCGAGGCACAGCAGGTTCGCCGGATCGGCGAGGAGCTTGGCCAGCGCCAGGCGGGTCTGCTCTCCGCCGGACAGGACGCCGACCCTCTTGTCGACCGCGTCACCGCTGAACAGGAACGCGCCGAGCAGCCTGCGGACCTCGGCCGTCGGCAGGTTCGGCGCCGCCTGGTCGAGCTCCTCGAACACGGTGTTCGCCGGGTTGAGCGCGTCGATCTGGTGCTGGGCGAAATACGCGACGCGCACGTTCGAGCCGAGCGTGCGGGTCCCGCCGTCCAGGTCGAGGACGCCGGCCAGGATCTTCAGCAGCGTCGACTTGCCGGCCCCATTCGGACCGATGAGCGCCACCTTCTGGCCGCGCTCGAGGGCGAGGTCGAGGTCCCCGCGATACACGACCGTCTCGCCGTACGCCTTCGCCACGTCCTTCAGGGTGATGACGGTTCGCCCGGACCGTGGCGGCTCGGGGAAGCGGAACTTCACCGAGCGCTGACGGCGCGACGGGGCCCGGACGCGCTCCATCCTCTCGAGCGATTTGATGCGCGACTGGACCTGGCGTGCCTTCGAGGCCTTGTAGCGGAAGCGCTCGATGAACGCCTCGGTGTGGGCGATCTTGCGCTGCTGGTTCTTCGCGGCGGCCTCGATCTGCGCCATCCGCTCGTCGCGCTGCTCGACGAACGCGGCGAAGTCGCCCACGTATTCGGTGGCCCGCCCGTCGTGGAGCTCGACGACCCGGTTGGCGACCTCGTCGATGAAGTCGCGGTCGTGGCTGACGAGCACGATCGAGCCGGCGTACTGGGCCAGGAAGCCCTGGAGCCACTCGACCGAGGCGAGGTCGAGGTGGTTCGTCGGCTCGTCGAGGAGCAGCACGTCCGGGTTCTGGAGCAGCAGCCGGGCGAGCGCCACGCGCATCATCCAGCCGCCGCTGAACTCGCCGATATCGCGCTCGACGTCGGCATCGGCGAATCCGAGGCCGGCCAGGATGCGCCGCGCCTCGGCCTCGAGGCCCCAGCCGCCCATGGCCTCGAACCGATGCTGGAGGCGGCCGTACTCGTCCATGAGCTCGGCCAGCTCGTCGGGGTCGGTCGCCTCCTCGAGCTCGACCTCGATATGGCGCATGCGCCGGCCGATGCCGGTCACCTCGCCGGCGCCCGCCAGCACCTCGGCCAGGGCGCTCCGGCCGCGTGACTGGGCCACCTCCTGGCGCAGGTAGCCGATGACGACGTCGCGGGCACGGGTCACCGTGCCGGCGTCGGGCTGCTGGTCGCCGGTGATGATCTCGAGCAGCGTCGTCTTGCCGGCGCCGTTCGGCCCGACGACGGCGATCCGGCGGCCGGTCGCGATCTGCAGGCTGACGTCGCTGAACAGGTGCTGGGCGGCGTGGCTCTTCGCGACGCCGTTCAGGGTGACGAGGCTCACGGCGGGCATCGTACCGGCTCCCGGCATGGGACCCGGCGCCGGACCTAGGATGCGCGCATGACCACCGCCGAGAAGTGGCGCGCGCTGGCGCGGATCCTCGCGATCACGGTGCCCATCGGCGGCGTCATCGGCGCCGTCCTCGGCTGGCTGATCGGCCGATCCGTCTCGTCCGCCGCGGCCGGAGCGGTCATCGGCGTGCTGGTCACCGCCGGAATCGTCGGCTTCAACGTCGCCTGGGAGGCCGGGCTCATCTCGCGCCGCTGGCGCGAGGCGCCGTTCCTCGTCGTGCTGCTGACGCGCAGCCTCGTCTGGCTGGCCGTCATCGTGGTGGGCGTCAGCGTGCCGCTTCTCACCATCGGCGGTCTGTCGACTGCGGACCTCGTGGACCAGGGGTTCGTCATCTCGATCACCGCGAGCTTTGGCGCCGCCCTGCTCGTCAACTTCGTGTCGCAGGTGGATCGGCTTCTCGGTCGCGGTGTGCTCCTCCATCTCGTCCTCGGCCGATACCACCGACCGCGGGAGGAGACGCGCGTCTTCCTGCTTGTCGACCTGCGCGGATCGACGCAGATCGCCGAGCGGCTGGGGAACCTGCGGTTCCACGCCTACCTGCGGCGGTTCATCGGCGACGTCACCGCCGCCGTGGCGCGCCATCGGGGCGAGGTGTATCGCTACGTCGGCGACGAGGTGATCGTCACCTGGACCGCGGCCGACGGCCTGCGCGACGCCCGCTGTGTGCGCGCCGTCTTCGCCGTCGACGACGCGCTGGCAGCGGCCTCCGACGAGTACGAGGCCGAGTTCGGCATGGCGCCCGGCTTCTGGGCCGGCCTCCACGTCGGGCCGGTCGTGGCCGGCGAGGTGGGGACGTTCAAGCACGAGATCACGTATCTCGGCGACACCCTCAACGTCGCGGCGCGCATCGAGGGCGCCTGCAAGGAGCTCGGCAAGCAGGTGCTCGCATCGGCCGACGTCGTCTCGGCGATCCGGCTGCCGGGCGACGTCGCAGCGGAAAACCTCGGCGGCGTGGAGCTGCGCGGTGTCGCCGAGCCGATCGAGGTCTTCGCGCTGACGCGCGCCCCCAAGCGCTAGTCCGCGTCGGCGGCCGTGAGCCGGGCGCCGCTGGTATCGAACCGCAGGCGCGTCGCCATGCCCGGCACGCCTGACGCGTTCCACGCCTTCTCGACCGCATGGGCCGATGCGGGCGAGTCGCAGATGGCGAGGACGGTCGGGCCGGCACCCGACAGGCAGGCCCCGGCGGCACCACGCTCGTAGGCCGTCTCGATGAGCTGGGCGGAGCCGTCGAGGTGCGGAAGGCGGTACGGCTGGTGGAGCTCGTCGGTCATGGCGGCTCGCAGCAGACCGGCGTCCGAGGTCATGATCGCCGTCGCCAGCAGCGCGCTGCGCGCCGCCTGGCGTGCCGCGGCCGCGTGCCCGACATGTTCGGGCAGCGCGGCTCGCATCTCGTGGGTGCGGCTCTCGCGCTGCGGGATGAAGGCGACCGGGATCCACGCCTCGGGAACGCGGAAGCGGCGGAGCGTGATGCGGCCGTCCTCCTCGGCCAGGGCCAGCGTGAAGCCGCCGTACAGCGCCGCGGCGACGTTGTCCGGATGCCCCTCGAGGCTCGCCGCGAGAGCGAGCAGCTCATCGGCCTCGACGGTCCGACGCCCGACCGCCGCACCCAGGACGACGCCGGCCACGATGGCGGCCGCGCTGCTGCCGAGGCCGCGGGCCGAGGGGATCATGCTCGACACCTCGATCCGCCACGCGCCGGCGCCGAGGGCCGCCGAGGCGCGCAGCCCCTCGCGGAAGGCGCGGATCAGGAGGTTGTCGTCGGCCGGCTCGTCGTCCCGTGGCGCGCCCTCGCCGCGGGCGTTGAGCACGATGCCGGCCTCGTCGCCGTGCCACAGCTCGGCGCGGAGCTTCAGCGACAGCGCCGCGGCGAAGCAGTCGAATCCGCTGCCCAGGTTCGCGCTCGAGGCGGGAACGTCGACACTGGCGATGGGCGGCATTTCGCGGCCGAGTATAGGGTTGCGACGTACGTCATCCGGCCACCGCGCCACCGGCCAACGTCCGACGAGCGCCTGCGACGTCTCGCGCTGTGCCTCGGAGCGTGCGAGGCCGACACTGCGGGCATGAGACGACCCGCCCCGTCCCGACCCGAGCGATCGAACCGCGACCAGCCGCCGAGGACGGCCGTTCCGGTCGCGCCCTCCGGCGCCGCCGAGCGCGCCCTGGCCGACGACCACGTCGTGTGGCTGAGCTCGGTCCAGCGCGACGGCCGGCCGCACGTCGTGCCGGTCTGGTTCCACTGGGACGGCGAGCGAATCGTCGCCTTCAGCAAGCCGCACGCGCGCAAGGTCGACAACCTGCGCGACGACCCGCGGGTCATGCTCGCCGTCGGCACGCCGGGGCCCGATTTCGAGGTCGAGCTCATCGAGGCCACCGCCGAGCTGCCCGACGCTCCGGCCGCCGAGGTCATCCCCGAGGGCTTCGGCGCGAAGTACCGCGAGCTCCTGCGCCGCGCCGGGCTGAGCGTGCAGCGCTTCGCCGAGGTCTACTCCCAGCCGATCGTCCTGCGTCCCGTCCGATTCCTCGGATACGGCGGCCGTGGATGGCAGGGTGCCGCCGCGACCTGAAGTGGCCGCGGAAGGGATCAGGCGGGGGAGCTCACCCGCTGGATCTCGGCGATGAGGTCGTCGTAGCCGAACGGCTTGGCCACGAACCCGGCAGCCGCGATCTCCGCCGCCCAGTGCGCCGCGTCGCGCGCGGCGGTCATGACCACGATCGGCACCTCCTGGCCGCGGCGTCGCAGCTCAGCGGCGAAGCCCCAGCCGTCGAGCACCGGCATGCGCATGTCGAGCAGCACGAGGTCGGGCGGGACGGCGTCGACGACCTGTAGTGCCTCCGCCCCATTCGTGGCCTGCGCGACGTCGTACCCCTCCGACTCGAGCATGTAGGACACGGTCTCGCGGATCGACTCCTCGTCGTCGACGACGAGGATGCGCAGGTCAGGCATCGGCCGGTGCCTCGCCCACGAACGGCGGCCCTGGAACGACGGAGAGGTCATCGACGGGCGCAGCGGGAGCCGCCTGCTCGATGAGCGGCAGCGTCGCGACGAACGTGCTGCCCCCTCCCGGCGTGGCCTCGTGCCGGATCGTGCCGCCGTGCTCCTCGACGATGCGCCGGCAGATGTACAGCCCCAGCCCGAGCCCGGTATCGGTGACGCGCTGCGCGTTCGTGGCGCGGTAGAAGCGCTCGAAGATCCGCTCCCGCTCGCCGTCCGGGATGCCGATGCCGTGGTCGATGACCGCGACGCGCACCTCGCGTTCGTCCGCGGTCACCTCCACCGCGGGCTCACCGCCATCGGCGCCGTACTTCCGCGCGTTCTCGACGAGGTTCATGACCACCTGGGCGATCCGGGCACGGTCGACCAGCGCCACGAGCGGGCGGTCGACGGCGGTCAGGGCGATCGGCCGGCCCTCCTCGCGCAGGTGCTCGTCGATCTCGCCCAGAACCTCTCCCAGATCGACCGGATGGCGCGCGATGCCGAGGCCGCCATGCTCGAGGCGCTGGGCGTCGAGCAGGGTGTTGACGAGGTCCCGGAGCCGCCGCGCCCCGCGCGCCATGCGCGACACGCCGGCGGCGTCGACCGGCCGCTCCGGGTCGCGGAGCACGCGACGCTCGAGGATCTCGGCCTGGCCGAGCACGACGGTCAGCGGCGAGCGCAGGTCATGCGCCGCCGAGGCCAGGAACTCCTCCTTCATGCGCGCGGTCTCCTCACGGGCCGAGACCGCCGCCACCTCGCGCACCAGGCGCCGGGTCTCGAGCAGGATGCCGACCTGGTCGGCGAGGAGCTCGAGGAGGGTGACGTCGTCCTCGGTGAAGATCGGCTCCCGGCGGGCGTAGACGACGAGCACGCCGAGGCGCTGCCCGCCGCGCCGGATCGGCGTGGCCAGCGCGGTCACGGCACCGGCGCCCCGGTACGTGTCCGCGTTCTCCGGGTCCGCACCGGGAGCGTCGAGGTAGACGATCGAGCGGTTGGCGGTGAACGCCCGGCCGGCGATGAACCCGTCCGCCGGATACTCGATCCAGTCGCCGGTCGCCGCGGTCACGTAGCGCAGCACGGGTCGGTCGGGGTCGGCGATGCCGATGCTCGCGCCGGTGGCGCCGAACGCATCGGCCACGGCGGCCTGCATGACCGGTAGCGCGTCCCGGTCGTCGCCCACCCCGGCGATATGCGTCGAGCGGTCGATGAAGCGGCGCAGCTCGGGCTCGCGCAGCGTGCGGCGGACCCAGGCCGGCGGCAGGAACCCGAGCCAGAAGGCGAGCACCGAGCCGAGGGCCGCGAGCTGGGTGACGATGTCGAGCAGCGTGCCGAAGCTCGGCACGAGCGCGCCGAGGAGGAGCAGCACGATGGCGCCGACGAAGAGCGCGGCGCCGAGGGCGACGGCCGCCATCCGCCGTCGGGTGATGCCGCGGCTCCGGCGACTCTCGGCGGCGAACGCGAGCGCGGCATAGCCGCCGACGACGCCGAAGAAGCCGATGAGGGCGATCTCGACCGGGCGCTCGGCGGTCGAGAGCGTCGTGAACGAGAGCACCGCGACGAGGACGAAGCCGAGGTACGCCGCCCAGGTGACCCACGCCGGCTGGCCGCGGAAGTCGTCGACCAGCCGCACCATGGCGACCGGCGCCAGGGCCAGGAGGACGAGGATCGACGCGGTCAGCGCCGGATTGCTCTCGATCCCCAGCCAGCGCGCGCCCGCCGCGATGAGCAGCACCGATGCCACCGAGCCGAACAGCAGCAGCGTGTCGAGGCTCGCGCGCGACCGGACCTGGACGGCGCGCGGCAGCGCGGCCAGGAACAGGCCGATGAACATCAGCTGGGTGACGAGGTTGATCAGCTCGAGCGCGGTCAACGGAGACTCACGTTAGTTCGGCCCCCCATGAGCACGTGGAGTGCCAGCGTTGCGCTCGGCCGCCACCCGGCCGTGCCGGAAGCAATCGACGACGTGGTCGTCGACGAGGCCGGCCGACTGCATGAAGGCGTAGCAGATCGTCGGTCCGACGAACGTGAAGCCGATGGAGCGCAGCTCGCGCGACATCGCGCGTGACGCATCGGTCTCGGCGGGGATCTCCTCGATCGTGCGCCAAGCGTTGACGATCGGCCTGCCGTCGACGAACGACCAGATCAGGCCGGGGAAGTCGTCGACCGCCAGGAAGGCGCGGGCGTTGCCGATAGCGGCTTCGATCTTCGCCCGGTTGCGGACGATGCGCGCATCGGCGAGGAGGCGGGCGCGGTCCGCATCGGTGTAGCCGGCCATGCGGACCGGATCGAAGCCGTCGAAGGCCTGTCGGTAGCCGTCGCGCTTGCGGAGGATGGTGATCCAGGCCAGCCCGGCCTGGGCGCCCTCGAGGCACAGCAGCTCGAAGAGGTGGAGCGGGTCGTGGATCGGCACGCCCCACTCCTCGTCGTGGTAGGCGAGGTAGAGGGGGTCGCTGCCGGCCCAGCCGCAGCGAATCGGCTCGGCCGACCGGTCGGAGCCCGGTATCGGGATCTGGTCGATCAACGGTGCCAGCGTCGCATGACGCCGGCGACGATGGCAATTACGACAATGGTCACCGTCCCGGTCACCGCAACGGCGGCCGCCGCGATGCCCAACAGGACGATCCCGTCCATCGAGCTCGGGACGATCGATTCGGTGAATCGCTCGATGGCATCCAACATCGGTTTCCACCCCTGCTGCGTCGATTTGCGTTTTCCAGAACGTCGCAGGGGCCGAATCCGTTTCGCGAATGCACTAGACGCCGAGGACGAAGCGCGCGACGAGGAAATAGACGACGAGCCCCGACGCGTCGACGAGCGCGCTGATGAGCGGGACGCTCATGACGGCCGGGTCGAGGCCGAGCCGCTTCGCGGCCAGCGGCAGCGCGGAGCCGATGAGCGACGCGAGCGTGCAGGCGACGAGCAGGGTGATCGCCACGACCATGGCGACCCGTGGGTCGACGAAGAGCGCGATCGGCACGAAGGCCGCAACCGCCAGCACCGCACCGAGCAGGATGCCGGTCCCGCCCTCGCGCAGCACGACGCCCGGCAGGTCGCCGGGTCGCACCTCGCCGACGGCCAGGGCGCGCGTGATCGTCGTCGCGGACTGCGCCCCGGTGTTGCCGGCCGTGCCGATGACGAGCGGCACGAAGATGGCGAGAGTCACGACCGCCTGGAGCGTGGCCTGGAAGTACGCGAGCACGTTGACCGTGATCGCCCCGGCGGCGATGAACAGGACGAGCCACAGGACCCGGCTGCGGGCCAGGCCGAGGACCGAGGTGCCCAGGTACGGCCGCCCGAGCGGCTCGGCGCCGCCGGCACGGGCGATGTCCTCGGTCTCCTCCTCCTCGAGGACCTCCATCGCGTCGTCGACGGTCACGATGCCGACGAGCCGGTCCTCGCTGTCGACGATGGGCAGGGCCAGGAGATCGGCGTCGCGGATGAGGCGCGCGACCTCCTCCTGGTCGGCGTCGACACGCGCGGAGTACACGTCGGAGTCCATGAGGTCGCCGACCGTCGCGTTCGGATCAGCCAGGACGAGGTCGCGGAGGCCGATCATGCCGACCAGCCGGCGCTGGTCATCGGTGACCGGCAGCGCATAGATCGTCTCCGCGGTATGGCCGATGCGCCGCAGCCGCTCGAGCGCCTCGGCAACGGTCATCCCGGCGCGCAGGCTGGCGACCTCCGGCGACATGAGCCGGCCGGCGGAGTCCTCCGGGTAGCCGAGCAGGGTGGCGGTCAGGCGTCGCTCGTTCGGCGGCAGGCCGGCGAGGAGCCGTCGGGCTACCGTGGCCGGCATCTCCTCGGTGAGGCGCGCCCGGTCGTCGGGGTCCATCTGCTCGAACAGCTGCCGGACGCTCGCGTCCCGCAGCGCCTCGAGCAGCTCCTGCTGGATGGTGGGGTCGAGGAGCTCGAAGACCTCGAGCGCCCGATCGCGCGGCAGGAGACGGAACGGGATGGCGCGACGGACCGGATCGAGGCGCGTCAGCTCGTTGGCGATGTCGACTGCATCGGCCTGGGCCAGCCAGCGGTCCATGAGGTCGAGGTCGTCGCCGGTGAGGATCTCGCGGGGCTCGATGGCCGGGACCGCCTCGGGCGTGCCGGTCAGGGTCGGTCGCGTCACCGGGGCAGCATACGGCGCGCACGACGACGCCCGGGCGTGGGACCCGGGCGTCGTGATGGCGAGAGCGGGGGAATGGTCAGGCGGTCGTGCCGGCCGGCCGCAGGAAGCGGAACCAGCGAGGCATCGGGTCGATGCGACGCGCCTGGGGCTCGAGCGCGGGCTCCGTCTCGGGACGGTGCCGACGCTCGACGTCGCGGCGATGCTCCTCGTGGAGCGCCCGCGACAGGTAGAGCGCGGTTGTCGAGTTCATCGTTCGGTCCTTTCGGATGGCTTCCCGGGACCAGATCAGTACGGCCAGCGTCGGGTCACGCGGGGAAGGCCGTTTGCCCCCCGGATTCCGCGTCCGAGCTCCGTGCCGATCTGGCGGAAGAGCCCCAGGATTCTTGCCCCCTGGTTGGCCTTCCGTTCCGGCCGATTGGGCCGATGCGGAGGCCGCGAGCTGAAGGCGACATCGGTCATGGTGAGCGCGATCACCGTCATCGCGTGGCTGCCTCCTTTCGTTGCCTCGTGCTGGTGGTGGTTGTGCCGGAATTGTCCGGCGCTGCCCGCTCCGGAGCCTCGGGCGCCGGTCGCGACCTGCGCTCGACCTTCGACGGACGGGCGGCTACGTCAATCGGCCGCCGCCGTTCGGGGCCTCCCGGCCGTATCCTTCGACGACATGGAGCTGTCCGGTGCCCCCGTCGCTCGACTGACGTTCCTGTTCGCCGACGTCGAGGGCAGCACCCGCATGGCCGAGCGACATCCCGGCGCAGCGGGAGCGGCGCTGGCGCGTTACCACGCCCTGGTGGCGGAGGCCGCCGAGCGACACGGGGGACGCATCTTCGAGCGCATCGGCGACGGCGCGTACGCCAGCTTTCCGCAGGCCGCCTCGGCGGTCGGCGCCGCCGACGAGCTCCAGCAGGCCGTCGTGGCGGAGGACTGGGGCGAGGTCGGCCGGCTGCGGATCCGGATCGCCGTCGTCACCGGTGACGTCGAGGTTCGCGGCGATCGGTATTTCGGCCGCCCGCTGTTCCGTGCCGCCCGCCTCCAGGGCCTGGGCCGCGGCGGCGAGACGCTGCTGGCCGGAACGACCGTCGACGAGCTCGGCGGCACGCTTCCGGACGGCACGCTCCTGCGCGACCTCGGCTCGCAGCGCCTGCGTGACGTTCCGGAGCCCGAGCGGGTGTTTGCGCTGGTGCATACTTCCCGCGCCAGGACCGCCGGTGACCTGACCGATGCGGACCCCGGCTCCGAGGAATCCGAGCATCAGGGGAACGGGGACGTGACCGAAGAAGAAGGACCGATTCGCGTGCTGCTCGTCGACGACCACGCCGTCGTCCGGCGAGGCCTCCGCGGCTTCCTCGAGCTGTTGAAGGACTTCGACGTCGTCGGCGAGGCCGAGAACGGCCGCGAGGGCGTGGCCGCCGCGGATCGGCTCGTGCCCGACGTCGTGCTCATGGACCTGCTCATGCCCGAGATGGGTGGCCTCGAGGCCATCGCCGCCATCAAGCAGGCGCATCCCGAGATCGAGATCGTGGCCGTCACCTCGTTCATCGAGGAGGAGAAGGTCACCGCCGCCCTCGAGGCCGGCGCGTCCGGGTACCTGTTGAAGGACGCCGAGGCCGAGGAGGTGGCGCAGGCCATCCGTGCCGCCTACAACGGCGAGGTCCACCTCGATCCGGCCGTCTCACGCCTCCTCGCCCAGCGGCTGCGCCAGCGCAAGGACGCCGAGCCCGTCGAGCCGCTCACGGGTCGCGAGAAGGAGGTCCTGGCGCAGCTCGCCAAGGGTGCGGCGAACAAGGAGATCGCTTACGAGCTCGGCATCACCGAGCGCACGGCGCGGACCCATGTGTCGAACATCCTCGGCAAGCTCGGGCTCGCCTCGCGCACCCAGGCCGCCCTCTACGCGGTGGAGCACAAGCTCGTCTGACGCCGTCGGGCCGTACGCGACACACCAAGACGCCCGGTCCGGGCGAGCCGGACCGGGCGCATCGGTGGGGAGAGGCGAATCTAGCCCTCGATGATCAGGGTGCCCGTCATGTTGGGGTGGAGCGAGCACTCGAAGAAGTACTCGCCGGCCTCGAGGGCGGGGATGTCGTAGACGATCGTGCCGCCGGTCACCATCTCGCCCTCGAAGAGCTTCTCCGACTTCGAGCTGTCGGTGTAGATGGCGATGTTGTGCGGCATCGAGTCCTCGTTGACGAGGGCCACGCTGAACGCCTCGCCGGCCGAGGCCACGGTCACGGTGCCGGGCGCGAAGGCCATGTCGGCCGCGGTGACGGTGGCGTCCGCATCGGCCGGGTCGACGGTGCTGCCGCCATCGGCGGAGGTGGAGCCGCAGGCGGCGAGCGTCATGACGAGCGCGAGCGCGATGAGCGAGAAGCGAATCGGCTTCATGTTCCGAATGAATCCTTTCGGGAGATGCGTGACTGGGCAGCGTGATGCCGGTGGGCCCGATGACGGCCCACCGGCGGATGAATCGGCGAGCTACGCGGCCAGGGCGCGAACCCGCTGCGGCAGCGGCAGGAACGGGGCGACCGAGGCGACCGCGGCGCGGACGAGGCCCATCGGGCTGCCGTAGACGCGGACCACGTCGACCGCGAGCAGGGTCAGGATGCCGACCTCGATGCCCTTGGCGATGAAGCCGAGGCTGAAGTACGGGCCCATCACCAGGTAGCCGGCGATCGTCATGGCCGTGTAGCCGGCGAGCGCGACCCGCGGGAACCAGCTGAAGCGCTGGATGATCGGCATCGGAGCCGCGGCACCGACGACGATCAGACCGGCGAGGCCGGCGTAGCCGAGGCCATTCAGCGTGAACAGCAGGCCACCGAGGCCGAGGTGGATGTAGGCGGTGGCCAGCGTCAGGCCGACGATGGCGGCGGTGAGCACAGCGCCGGCGGCGCGAGTGCGCAGGACCTGGGTCATGTCCGAAGACCTCCGTGATCGTGTGGTCGACGCCGGCGGTTCGCTCGGCATCGGTGGGTTGATCGATGCCTGAAGTCTCCGGGGCGTCGGGCGCCGGCGAATCCGGCGGATGGGCGACGAGAACGCATGACAAGGGGAGCGTGGGCACGCCCGACGGATGACGTAGGCTCGCCGGCCATGCGCCGCATGGGACCTGCGGCGTCCATGGCGTATCCTTCCGGGCGCCGATGACCCGCGCGCCCGCTCGTCCCCTGCCGATCACCGCGGACCTCGACAGTCCGGGGATCCGTCCGCTGCTCGAACGAGCGGTGGAGGAGGCCGCGCGGCTCCTGAACGCCGACGGCGCGATGGTCTACCTCGTCGACGCCGAGAACGAGGTCATGCGCTTCGCCGTCGACGCCGGCATCCGCGACCCCGAGGCCCAGCGGCTCATCCGCGATCTCACGCTCCCGGTCGGCGTCGGGCTGTTCGGCCACACCGCCGGCACCGGCGAGGTCGTCGTCTCCGGCGACTACCGCAACGACGAGCGCTTCCCGCACTCGCCGATCGCGGACCGCATCGTCCAGACGGCGAACATGCGGTCCATGGCGGCGGCCCCGCTCATCGCCGAGGGGCAAGTCCTCGGGGCGCTGGGCGCCTACTCGTCACGCACGGACGACTTCGACGAGGCCGAGGTCGCGCTCCTGCGGGCCCTTGCCGACCATGCGGCCACCGCCATCGCCAACGAGCGGCTCATCGGCCGGCTGGCGAGCGCCAAGGAGGAGCTGGCCCGCCGGGTCGAGGCGCAGCG
Organism: Candidatus Limnocylindria bacterium; assembly: GCA_036262075.1. Classification (GTDB taxonomy): domain Bacteria; phylum Chloroflexota; class Limnocylindria; order QHBO01; family QHBO01; genus JACDBZ01. Next base: position 25,799 of record DATAJO010000034.1, on the reverse strand, counting down.
CACGCTCGGGCGGATCACCGCGGCCATCGCCACGATCCGGGATCCGGACGCCGTCCTGCGCGAGATCGTGTCGGCCGCGCAGCGGCTGCTCGGCTCGGACGGCGCGCACCTGACCCTCATGGACCCGAAGGACGACCTCCTGCGGCCGACCGTCGTGGTCGGCGGCAACGCGGCCTGGACCGAGGACTGGTTCCGCCAGCTCGAGTTCCCGGTCAACGAGGGCATCAACGGCCTCGCCGCCGGCACGTGCGACGTGGTGTGGACCGAGGACTACCTCATCGATCCGCGCATCCCGCACGAGGAGAGCGACCAGGACGTCGCCGGCCGTCTCCAGCTGCGCGGCATGGCCTCGGCGCCACTGCCCGGTGGCGAGGGCAGCGTGATGGGCACCCTGGCCGTCTCGTTCGCCGACCCGCATGTCTTCACCGATGACGAGCTCGAGCTCCTGCGCGGGCTGGCCGACCAGGGCGCGGTCGCGATCGCCAACGCCCGGCTGCTCGATCGGCTCACGAGCTCGGAGGCGCGCTTCCGCCACCTCGTCACCTCGTCGCCGGACCTCGTGTGGGAGACCGATGCCGACGGCCGCTTCACGTTCCTCTCCCCGCGCCTGACCGAGCTGACCGGCTGGAAGCCGGAGGAGATGGTCGGCAAGCCGTGGCCGTCGATCGTGTCGGCCGACTCGATGGTCGATGCCGAGGCGACGTGGGTCGGCCTCCAGGCCGATCCGTCGGTCGTGCGCAAGAACCGCTTCATGCTCCTCCGTCGCGAAGGGGAGCCGATCCCGGCCGAGGTCTACGCCATCGGCAGCGCGTCCGACGGCGTGTTCACCGGCGCGCACGGCTCGATCCGCGACCTCACCGAGGCGGAGGCCCTCACCCATCGGCTCCAGCAGCAGGCCGACGAGCTCGAGCGGCGCGTCGACGCGCAGCGGACGCTGGCCACCATGGCCGCCCAGCTCACCTCGCTGCGCGACCCGTCGCAGGTCCTCAAGGAGACGCTCATCGCCGCCGTGCGGCTGCTGAAGGGCAACGGCGGCCAGATCGGCATGATCGCGGCCGACGACGAGGGCATCCTGCGCTGGGGCGACGGCCATTCGTTCGCCCACGGCGAGCTGACCCCGTTCACGAAGGAGGACCAGACGCCCGTCGACGAGGGCGTCTCGGGCCGCGCGGTCCGCACCCGCAGGACGACCTGGACCACGGACTACCTCACCGACACCTCCTTCCCCCACGAGGCGAACGCCGACCGCATCGCCGGCGAGCTCGGGATTCGGGCCGTCATCGCCTCGCCGCTGCTGGCCGATGGCGAGCCGATCGGCGCCATCGGCGTGTTCAGCGAGTCGCCCGGCGCGTTCGACGCCGACGACGGCGAGCTGCTCGGCCTCCTCGCCGACCAGGCGGCCATCGTCCTGACCAACGCGCGCCTGTACGCCGAGGCGGAGTCGGCGACCGAGCAGCTCGCCCACCGGGTCGAGGCGCAGCGCACGTTGGGTGAGATCGCCGCCTCGATCACCTCGCTGCGCGACCCATCGGCCGTGCTGCGGCGGACCGTGGACGAGGCGAAGCGGCTCCTGTCCGCCGAGCACGTCGTCATCCACCAGGTCCGCGCCGGCTCCCGCGAGCTCGCCGACTACCGCGAGATGCTCGGCGGGCCGGACACTCCGCCCGTCGACGAGGTCACGGTCAGCATCGGCCAGGGCGTCGCCGGACGGGCGGTGGCCGAGGGCGTCGTGACCTGGACCGGCGACTACCTCGGCGACGACTCGTTCGAGCACACCGACCGCGCCGACGACTGGATCAAGCGCCACGACTTCCACTCCCAGATGAGCGCGCCGCTCGTCGGCGAGACCGGGCCGTTCGGCGCGATCACCGCCTATTCGTCGCGCGGCGACGCCTTCGACGCGGACGACGCCGACCTGCTCGGCACGCTCGCCAGCCATGCCTCGATCGTCCTCGGCAACGCGCGCCTGTACGAGGAGCTCGAGCGGCGGGTGGAGGCGCAGCGCACGCTCGGCGAGATCGCGGCCCGGATCACCGCCATCCGCGACCCGGGCGACGTCCTCCAGCGCACGCTCGACGAGGCGGTGCGGCTGCTCGACGCCGACGGTGGCCGGATCGAGCTCATGGCCGACGAGGGCGGCGGGCTGCACTGGGCCTTCGGCCACTCGGCCATCGACCTGCCGATCGAGCGCGACGAGGAGATCGACCCGGTCGAGCTCGACGAGGGCGTGTCGGGCCGCGCCGTCATGGAGCGCCGCGTCATCCGCACCGGCGACTACCTGGCCGACACGAGCTTCTCCCACGCCGAGGCGCCGGACCGATACATCCGCCAGCACGGCATCCGCTCGGTCATGAGCGCGCCGCTCATCGGCGAGGACGGGGCCATCGGCTCGATCACCGTCCACTCGCAGGCGCGCGACGCGTTCGACGAGGCGAACGCCGGGCTGCTCGAGGTCCTCGCCAGCCAGGCGGCGATCGCCGTCACCAACGCGCGCCTGTACGAGCAGCTGGGCGAGGAGTCGGCGGCCCTCGCCCGCCAGACCGACTCGCAGCGCCGCCTGCTCCAGATCAACGAGCGCCTCCTCCGCACGCTCGACCCCGAGTCGGTCCTCGACCTCATCGCCGACGGCCTGAAGAGCGTGGTCTGGTACGACAACTTCAGCATCTACCGGGTCGACGACGAGATGAAGGTCCTCAACCCGGTGCTCGCCCGCGACCGCAACGCGCACGCCGTCCTCGGCTTCCCGATCCCGCGCGGCTCGGGGCTGACGTGGTGGAGCATCGAGCACCGCGAGCCGGTGCTCCTCAACGACGCGCTCCACGACCCGCGGGTGATCCAGATCCCGGGCACCGCGGAGGAAGAGGAGGCGATGGTCATCGTGCCGCTGGTAAGCGGCGACGAGGTCATCGGCGCCATGAACATCGCCCGCACCGGCGGTCGCGAGGTCGCCTTCACCGATGCGGACTTCGAGCTCGTCCAGCTCTTCGCCGGGCAGGCCGCGGTCGCGATCACGAACGCACGCCTCGTCGAGCAGCTCCGCACCCGGGTCGACGCCCAGCGCTCGTTGGCCGAGATCGCGGCCCAGATCGCGTCGCTCCACGAGCCGCAGACCGTCCTCGACCGCGCCGTGGCCGATGCCGCCCGCCTGCTCAAGGCCGACCGGGCGCAGATCAACCTCGTGTCCGAGGGCGGCGGGCACCTCGACCCGCCGATCACCGCCGCGCCGATCCCGCCCTCGGGCGAGGACGTCGTCGTGCCGATCGGCTCCGGCATCGCCGGCATGGCCGCGGCCACCAAGCAGGTGAGGTGGACCGGCGACTACCTCGCCGACGGCGCGTTCCCGCACGACGACGGCGACGCCTGGATCGATGCGCAGGGCATCCACTCGATGATGGCGGCGCCGCTCCTCGGCCCGGATCGGCTCATCGGCACGATCACCATCCAGGCCACCGCGCCGGACGCCTTCGACGAGGCCGATGCCGAGCTGCTCAAGCTCCTCGCCGACCAGGCGGCCATCGCGCTCACCAACGCCCGCCTGTACGCCGAGGTCGAGGAGTCGGAGCGCCGATACCGCCACCTCGTCGACAACTCGCCCGACATCGTGTGGGAGATCGACGCCGAGGGCCGATTCACCTTCTTCAGCGACTCGCTCGAGTCGCGCACCGGCTGGAAGCAGGAGCAGCTCCTGGGCCAGCCGTTCACCGTCCTCGCCGGACCCACGACCCTCGCCGAGGCCGCCGAGGCGTGGCGGCTGCTCCAGGAGGACCCGGAACGCGAGCAGCGCGTCCGTCTGGACCTGCCGCTGCCCGACGGGCGCATCGCGAAGACCGAGGTCGCCATGACCGGCACGATCGTGGACGGCAGGTTCGCCGGCGCCCACGGGTCGGTGCGCGACATCAGCGAGCGGGAGCGCCTCGAGGGCGACCTCCGCGACCAGGCCGCCGAGCTCGCCGCCTCGCAGGAGCGCGCGCACCTCGCCCGCGAGCTGCACGACTCGGTCACCCAGGCCCTGTTCAGCATGGGCCTCACGCTCCGCACGCTCGAGCTGCTGCTCGAGACCGATCCGGAGGCCGCGCGCCCCAAGCTCGTCGAGCTGCGCGAGCTCCAGAAGGACGCGTTGGCCGAGATGCGCACGCTCATCTTCGAGCTCCGGCCGTCCTCGCTCGAGAACGACGGGCTGGTGCAGGCGCTCCGCACCCACGCCACCGCCGTCCAGCGCCGCACCGGACTGGTCGTCGTGGTGGATGCCGAGCCGATCGAGCGCCTGCCGCTGAGCTGCGAGGAGGCGCTGTACCGCATCGGCCAGGAGGCGCTCCACAACGTCGTCAAGCACGCGAACGCCTCGAACGCCACGATCCGCATCTGGCGCGAGGCCGAGTGGGTGCGCCTGTCGGTCACCGACGACGGCACCGGCTTCGACCCCGACGCCGTGCCGCGCGGCCACCTCGGCCTCATCGGCATGCGCCAGCGGGTCGAGCTGGTGGGCGGGGAGCTGCGCGTCCAGAGCCGCAGCGGTAGGGGCTCGATGATCGAGGCGAGCGTGCCGGCCGAGCCCGATACCTCGGCCGAATGACGTAGGGCCGCATCGGTCGTTCGGCCCCTACCGGAACGGCGATGCGGCCACGTAGGCTGGTTCCATGCCCGCTGACGCGCGTCCCGTACCGCCCTCGGAGCCGAGGGTGGTGATCGTCGATGCCGATCGGCGCGTCCAGCAGAGCCTCGCCGATCTCCTGGCCGTCGCCGGCGGCGTGTCCGTGGTGGGCCGTGCCGGGGACGTGCGTGCCGCGCTCGAGACGATCGAGCGCACCCGGCCCGACGTCGTGCTCGTCGACCCGCGGCTGCCGGACGTGGAGGCCGGCCGCGCGCTCATCGCCGGCGTGCGCCGGGCGTGGCCGTCACTCCAGATCGTGATGACCGGCTGGGGCCCGTCGGCCACCGATGGCGAGCCCGATGCGGACCTCGCCCCATCGGTCAGCAAGGACGCCAGCCCCGAGGAGTTCGCCGCGGCCGTGCTCGAGGCCTGCGGCTGCGAGCGCCCCCCTAGGGGACCGAATCGACCACGAACTCCGTTCGGCACATCAGGACGATCAGCTCCCTCGCCGGCACGGGAGCGGAAACCGGATCCGACGTCGTGATGGTGCATGTCGCCGCGGCCGGATCGTCGAAGTGGCCCGTGACGCGGAGCGGACCGGACGGACCCGGCACCGACGGCCCGCCGGGCGGGATCCGGAGCATCAGCACCTGCTGGCTCGAGGCGTCGAGCGACAGGCCGCATCCGGCCATGCCGCTCAGCCAGGACGGCTCGGGCTGCCACGGACCGTCCGCGATGCCACAGCTCACGACCGGCCCGTCGAGGGTGAGCGAGTCGTTCCCGAAGCAGACGATGCGCTCGTACGCATGGAGGTCGAGCACGCTGGCGAGGTCGACGGTGGCCGGACAGCTGGCCGCGACGCCGGCGACCCAGGCCTCACCCTCGCGGCTGGCGGCCGCCACCCATCCGAACGGGCCGGCCGTGCCGTCGGCGCGACCGAGCGGGGCGACGAGGTACCAGGCGTAGCCATCGGCATCGGTCGGTCCGTCGAGGACGAACAGGCGATCGTCGGTCGTCAGCCGGTCGGGGAGGATCGTCGAGGTGGCGGGGTCGACGCCCGGCGCCGAGCGCACGATCAGATCGGTGACGAGGACGACGGCGAGCCCGTCGACGGCGAGGTCGGCCGATGCGGGCGCGCTGGGCGCCGCGCTCGCGGACGCGGACGCCGGCGCGGACGGCGCAGCCGAGGGCTCGGACGAGGCCGATGCGCCGGGGGCGGATGCCGCGGCGCTCGGTGACGAAGCCTCCGACAGGTCCGCGGACGCCGATGGATCGGCGCCCGGTCCGCCGCAGGCGGCGAGGACGGCGACGATGGCCAGGGTGAGCGGCGATCGTCGCAGCGGGCGCCTCACAGGCCCATCGCCTGGCGGATGGCGGACAGCTCGGCTGGCACGGGCGTCAACGTTCCCTCCTCTGCCTGGACCGCATCGGGATCCTTCAGGCCATGCCCGGTCAGGACGCACACGACGGCCTCGTTCGTTGCGATCCGGCCCTCGGCCGCCTGCCGGCGCACGCCCGCCACCGATGCCGCCGAGGCCGGCTCGCAGAACACGCCCTCGAGCCGCACGATGAGGCGCTGGGCCTCGAGGATCTCGTCGTCGGTCACCGCCTCGATCAGCCCGCCCGACTCGTCGCGCGCGGCGACGGCCCCGGCCCACGAGGCGGGATTGCCGATGCGGATCGCGGTGGCGACCGTCTCCGGCGACTCGACCACGGCGTCGCGGACGATGGGCGCCGCACCATCGGCCTGGAAGCCGAACATGCGTGGCAGCCCGCCGCCCGGCGTGCGTCCCGCATCGGCGTAGGCGCGGAAGCCGGCCCAGTAGGCGGTGATGTTGCCGGCGTTGCCGACGGGGAGGGCGAGGATGTCGGGTGCGGAACCGAGCGCGTCGACCACCTCGTAGGCACCGGTGCGCTGCCCGATGAGCCGATCCGGATTGATCGAGTTGACGACCACGGCCACGCCCTCGTCGCCGAGCCAGCGCACGGCACTCAGGGCGGCGTCGAAGTTGCCGTCGACCATGACCAGGCGAGCGCCGGCGGCCAGGGCCTGGGCGAGCTTGCCGCGCGCCACCTTGCCGGCCGGCAGCACGACGTAGCACGGCAGCCCGGCCGCCGCCGCGTACGCGGCCGCCGAGGCCGACGTGTTGCCGGTCGAGGCACACACCACCGCCTGGGCGCCGGCGGCCACGGCCCGGTTGACGGCGAGGACCATGCCGCGGTCCTTGAACGAGCCGGTCGGGTTCGTGCCCTCGAACTTCAGGTACAGCCGCTCCAGCCCGAGCTCGGCGCCGAGACGGCGCGCGGGGACGAGCGGCGTGCCACCCTCGCCGAGGGTGATGGGAAAGGTCTCGCCCTCGGCAGCGTGCAGCTCGCGATAGCGCTCGAGGAGCGGGGTCCCCCGATCGATCACGAGGGCGAGTATACGGACAGGCCGGGGCTCGGCTGAGAGCCTAGCGCTCGGTCAGCGCCTCGCGAACGATGCGAGCCTGCTCCGCCGCGTGCGCGGCCGGGTACCCCTCGGCCGGTCGCGAGCGCTCCGGGCGGCTGATGTCGCCGAGCGGGATCCGATACGGGACGAGGTGGCGGATCTTGGGCAGCACGAACTTGCGCGCGCCCATGTTCCGCGGCTCCTCCTGGACCCACGCGAACGACTCGATCTTCCCGTAGCGCTCGATCACCGCGCCCAGCTCGTCGGTCGGGAACGGGTAGAGCCGCTCGACGCGGACGATGGCCACGTCGGCGCCGTGCGAGGCGAACTCCTCGGAGCCGATGAGGTCGTAGTAGATCTTGCCGCTGCACAGGAGCAGTCGCTTGACCTTGGCCGCGGCGCGCGCGGAGGTGAAGCGCGGGTCGTCGATGACCGGGCGGAACGTGCCCTCGCTGAGCTCCGCCGGCCGCGAGAACGTGACGGGCAGCCGCAGCAGCGACTTCGGCGTCATGACCACCAGCGGCCGCAGGTCGTGGTGCATCGCCTGGCGGCGGAGGAGGTGGAAGTACTGCGCCGGCGTGGTCGGGTAGACGATCCGGATATTGCCCTCGGCGCCGAGCGACAGGAAGCGCTCGATGCGCGCCGACGAATGCTCCGGCCCCGAGCCCTCGTAGCCGTGCGGCAGGAGCAGGGTCAGCCGTGACGTCTGCCGCCACTTCGCCAGCCCGGCGATGATGAACTGGTCGATGATGATCTCGGCCCCGTTCACGAAGTCGCCGTACTGCGCCTCCCACAGCACGAGCGCGTCGCCGGCGGTGACGGCGTAGCCGTACTCGAAGCCGAGGCAGCCGTACTCCGACAGCGGCGAGTTGTGGAGCTCGAAGGCGGCCTGGTTGCCGGCGATGTGCTGGAGCGGGACGTGCCGCTCGCCGGTCTGCGCGTCCCACAGCGCCGCGTGCCGCTGGCTGAACGTGCCGCGCGCCGTGTCCTGCCCGGTCAGGCGGACGGGCGTGCCATCGGCCAGGAGGGAAGCGAAGGCGAGGAGCTCGGCGTGGGCCCAGTCGACCGACAGCTCGTCGCCGTCGAGGCCGGTCGCGCGTCGCTCGATCATGCGGGTGAGCTTGGGATGGACGGTGAAGCCCTCCGGCACCGCCACCATCGCCTGGTTCAGCTGACGGAGCCGATTCGCCGGCACGGCCGTGATCGGCTCGTCGACCTGCTCCGGCGGGATCGCGTCCGAGCCGCGGTCGAGCTCGGACTGCGGCTCCTCGGCGCCCTTGCGCAGCGCGGCCTGGGTGGCCGCGAGCTCGCGCTGCGCCGCCTTGATCGTCGCCTCGGCGGCGTCGTCGCCGATGATCCCCGCCTCGACGAGCGCGGCCTGGTACAGCTCTCGGACGGTCGGATGGCTCGCGATCCTGGCGTACAGCGCCGGCTGCGAGTACGCGGGCTCGTCGCCCTCGTTGTGCCCGTAGCGCCGATAGCCGACGAGGTCGATGACGACGTCGTGCCCGAAGCGCTCGCGGTACATCATCGCCAGCCGGGCGGCGGCGAGGCAGGCCTCCGGGTCGTCGGCGTTGACGTGGATGATCGGCGCGTCGAAGCCCTTGGCCAGGTCGGAGCTGTAGTCGGTCGAGCGGCCCTCGCGCGGGCCGGTGGTGAAGCCGACCTGGTTGTTGGCGATGATGTGGACCGTGCCGCCCACGGCGTAGCCGTCGAGGCGGCCGAGGTTGAACGTCTCGGCCACCACGCCCTGGGCGGCGAACGCCGCGTCGCCGTGGATGAGGACCGGGACGGCGACCGAGTGGTCGACGCTGACGACCGCCGACGAGCGATCGGTCTGGTCGGCACGCGTCCGCCCGGTGATGACCGGGTCGACCGCCTCGAGATGGCTCGGGTTGGGCGACAGGATGACCCGGATCTCGGCGTCCTCGGCGGTGAGGTACCCACCCTCGGCGCCGAGGTGGTACTTCACGTCGTCGCTCTCGCCCTTCGGCATGGTGGTCGGCGTCTCGACGCCGGTGCGGCCGGCCTCGAACTCGGCCAGGATCGCCTCGTAGCTGACCCCGACGACGTGGGCGAGGACGTTGAGCCGCCCGCGGTGCGCCATGCCGATCAGGACCTTGCGCGCGCCCTGGTCGGCGCTGTCCTGGATGATGACGTCGAGCATCGGGACCATCGTGTCGAGGCCCTCGATGCTGAACCGCTTCTGGCCGAGATAGGCCCGATGCAGGAAGCGCTCGAGCGTCTCGACGCTGATGAGCCGCTCGAGGAGGGCGAGCTTGTCCTCGTCCTCCATCGGCCGCCGGTGGTCGCCGGACTCGATCACCCGGCGCAGCCAGACGCGCTCCTCGTGCGAGGCGATGTGCTCCACCTCGTACGCGATGGTGCCGGTGTACGTGGCCTGGAGGTGGGGGAGCGCCTCGGCCAGGGTCGCGCCCGGGACGTAGATGCGCAGGAGGTCGGCCGGGACGCGGGCCATGAGCTCCGGGGTCAGGCCAAGCGGGCCGGGGTCGAGCGCCGGGTCGCCCTCCGGCTCGGTGCCGAGCGGGTCGAGCCGCGCGGCGCGATGGCCGAAGTGGCGGTACGCCTTCACCAGCGCCATGCCGGCGGCGACCGCCTTCACCAGCTCGGCATCGGCCGCCGGTCCGACCGGCGTCGTCGTGGTCGCGGCCGGGGCGGGTGCGCCTGCGGCCTCGTCGGGGGCAGGCACCGGGACGTCGGCGGTGACGTCGGCGGCGCGGGCGCCCATGGCGGCGAAGACATCGGCGTAGAAGTCGTCCGCGCCGGCCAGCAGCTTCTCGATGCGCTGGAGGAACAGGCCGGACTCGGCGCCCTGGATGATGCGATGGTCGTAGGTGGAGCTGATCGTCATCCGGCGGGCCGGTCCGACGTCGCGGATCGTGCCGGTGGCGACGATCGTGCCCTGGTTCGGCATGAGCCGCGGGACGCTCGCCGTCGTGCCGAGCGTGCCGGGGTTGGTGAGCGTGATCGTGGCGCCGACGAAGTCGTCGGGCGACAGCTTGTTGTCGCGCGCCTTCGCGACGAGCTCCTCGTAGCGCGCGTGGAATCCGGCGAAGTCCACGTCGTCGGCGTGCTTGATGACCGGCACGACGAGGAAGCGCGACCCGTCCCGGCGCTCGACGTCGACGGCGAGGCCGAGGTTGATGGCGCCCGGGTCGACCCGGTAGGCCTGGCCCTCGATCTCGGTGTAGGCGTGGCTCATCGAGCGCTGCTCGCTGGCGGCATGGACGATCGCCCAGCCGATGAGGTGGGTGAAGCTCACCTTGCGCGGCGCGATCTGGGCGTTGAGCTCCTTCCGCCGCCGCTCGAGCGTGGCGACGTCGATCTCGCGGAAGCTCGTCGCCGTCGGCACGGCCAGGGAGGCCGTCATGTTCTGCGCCAGCCGCGCGGCCGGGCCCTTGATCGGTGTGGCGCCCTCGGGGATCTTCGGCGCGGCAGGCTTCTCGGCCTCAGGCTTCTGGGCCTCAGGCTTCGGGGCCTCAGCCTTCTCGGCCGGGGGTTGCTCGGTCGCCGGCGTCTGGGCCTTCGCCTGCGCTGCCGGCGCGGGCGCCGAGGCCTCCGCGCCGTCACCGTTCGCGGCGACCGTCACGGGCTCGAACCCGCCCGCGCCGGAGTCGAACAGGGACCGCCATTCGGGATCGACGCTGCCCGGGTCGCGCCGGTACTGCTCGTAGAGGTCGGCGACGTACCCGGCGTTGACCAGGTTCAGGGAGTCGGTGGGATCGTTGGGCGACATGTCGACTAAAGGATACGGTGCTGTGCCGGGTCGAGCGCGCCGTCTGCCTCGCCTCGGGTCGGGAGGTGCGCCGAACCCGGGAGCGCGGGACCTCAGGAGGCAGTGTCCTCGGACCGCGAGCGCAGGGCGCGGACGAGGATGACGAGGCCGATGGCGATCACGCCCGCCGGCAGCATCCATGACGGAATCGGGATGCGATCGCCGCTGAGGCCGATGACGCCCTCGAAGAACAGGAAGCCCACGCCGAACAGCGCGAGCCCGCCGAGCAGGCCCCAGGTCCCGTTGCGGACGTCGGTGGCGTTCCCCGTCCGCAGCCCGTGGAGCGCAAGCCCGAGTCCGCTGGCCGCCGGCCCGACGAGCGCCCAGGCGTAGGCCCACGTCGCCCACAGGTCGGTCGCGTTCTGGAAGGCGAGGAGCAGGCCGACGGCCGTCGTCACCGTGCCGCCCACGACCATGCCGCTCTCGCGGCCGGTGACGAGGCCGATGACGAGGATCGCCGCGCCGATGCCGACGATGATGAACGGCCAGCCGAGCCGGCCGATGTCGAAGTCGAGGAGCTGAGCGGCGAGGAAGAGGCCGCCGACGATGACGAGGATCGCGCCGAACGTCGCGCCCGAGATGTCCCCCTCGTGGCGCCGGGTCGTGGGCTCGGACGGCGGCGATGTCTCGGTCATGCGTCGATCGTACGCGCGACGGACAAGGGCCGATCGGCCCATGATGCGCGGCATGGACCTGAACGCGGATCTCGGCGAGTCCTACGGCCGGTGGACGCTCGGCGACGACGAGCGGCTCGTCCACCACATCACCAGCGCCAACGTGGCGTGCGGCTTCCACGCCGGCGACTTCCGGGTCATGGAGGCGACCGTCGCGCTGTGCCGTCATGCCGGCGTCGCCGTCGGCGCGCAGCCCGGCTATCCCGACCTCCTCGGCTTCGGCCGGCGCCCGATGCCGTTCGAGCCGGACGAGGTCGAGTCGATGGTCCGCTACCAGATCGGCGCGCTCGAGGCGTTCTGTCGCGCCGCCGGCGTCGAGCTGCGGCACGTCAAGCCGCATGGCGCGCTCTACAACCAGGCGGCGGCCGATCCGGCGCTGGCCCAGGCCATCGCCCGGGCCACGGCGCATTTCTCGCCCGACCTCCTCCTCTTCGGCCTGGCCGGCTCGGAGCCGATGGCCGCCGCCGCGGCCGATGCCGGCCTGCGCTTCGTGCCCGAGGCCTTCGCCGACCGGCGCTATCGGGCCGATGGATCGCTCCAGCCGCGTTCCGAGCCGGGCTCCGTCCTCACCGATCCGTCCGCCGCCGCCGAGCAGGCGGTCGCCATCGCCACCGGCGGTCGGGTGGCCACGGCCGATGGTGGCGCGATCACGATCCGCGCCGGGTCGATCTGCTGCCACGGCGACACTCCGGGGGCGGTCGAGATCGCCGCGGCCGTCCGGCGCGCGCTCGAGGGTGCGGGCATCGACGTCGGCGCGCCGGCCGGGCCGTGATCCGGCCGTTCGGCGAGCGCGGCCTGCTCGTCGAGCTCGACGACGCCGAGGGCGCCCAGCGCCTCGACACCGTCCTCCGACGCGACCCGCCACGAGGCGTGCTCGGGACGGTGCCGGGGCTCGCGTCGCTCCTGGTCGAGCTCGATCCCGCTGCCCATCCCGCGGCAGCCGAGGCCGCGATCAACGCCGCCATCGCCTCCGGCGCCGAAGCGGACGTTCCCGCGCCGCGGACACGGGTGATCCCGGTCGTGTACGGCGGCGAGCACGGTCCTGACCTTGCGGACGTCGCGGCGCTCGCCGGGCTCACCGAGGACGAGGTGATCGCGCTCCACGCGTCGACCGTCGTGCGCGTGCGGTTCCTCGGTTTCGCGCCGGGCTTCGCCTACATCGGCGACCTGCCCGAGGCGCTGCGCGTCCCGCGGCTCGCGACGCCGCGCACGCGGACGCCGGCCGGGTCGGTGGCCATCGCCGACGCGATGACCGGCATCTACCCCGCGGCGCTGCCCGGCGGCTGGCGGGTGATCGGCCGCACGCCGGTCGACCTCTTCGACGCGCGGCGCGATCCGCCCGCCTACCTCGCACCGGGCGACGAGGTCCGCTTCGTCGCCATCGGCGTCGACGCGTGGGACGGGCACCGCGGTCCACCGGCCGACTGGTGATGCTCGAGGTCGTCGACCCCGGCCCGCTGGCCAGCGTCCAGGACGTCCTCGGCCGCCGCGACGCGCGGCGCCACGGCGTCCCGTTCGGTGGCGCGGCCGACCCGTGGAGCGCGCGTCTCGCGAATCGGCTGGTCGGGAACCCGGAGGGCGCGGCCCTCATCGAGGTCGTCGCCGGGGATGCCCGGTTCGTCCTCGAGGCCGATGCGATCGTGGCGGTCACCGGCGGCCTGGTGGCCACGATCGACGGCGTGCCGCTGCCGCCCTCGACCGGACGGCGGCTGGCGGCCGGCGCCCAACTCCGGCTCGGTTCCGGCGTCGGCCTGCGCGGCTACCTCGCCGTGTCCGGCGGCATCGACGTCGAGCCGGTCCTCGGCTCCCGCGCGACCGACCTGCGCACCGGGTTCGGCGGCCACGACGGACGGGCCCTGCGCGCCGGCGACCGGCTGCGGATCGGCGCAGCCGGGGCAGCGAACGCAGGACGCTGGCTCGGCGCGTGGCCCGCCCGGCCCATCCGCATCACGAACGGGCCGCAGGCCGATCCCGACCTGCTCCGAGCGCTGACGGCGACGACCTGGACGGTGGCGCCGGCGGTGGACCGGACCGGCGTGCGGCTGGCCGGGGGATCGGCCCCCGGTGGTGGCGAGGTGCCGTCGCAGGGCCTGCTGCCGGGCGCGATCCAGGTGCCGCCGGACGGCGCGCCGATCCTCATGCTCGCCGACTGCCCGGTGACCGGCGGCTACCGCGTGCCGGCATGCGTCATCGGCGCGGACATCGGCAGCGTCGCGCAGCTCCGCCCCGGCGACCCCGTCGAGCTGGTGGAGGTCAGGGACGACGAGGCCCGCGGGGCGTGGCTGCGCATCGAATCCAGCCTCGCCGAGGTCGAGCCGCTGGGAGCGGCCGGCGACGACGGGCCGGGGTGGGCCGGCGCCCACCACTGACGCCGGCCGCGGACGTCAGCCGGCGGGTGGCTGCTCCGTCCCGTTGGCGTCGGCGGTCTCGCCCTTCGGGCGGAACACGAGGCGCGCGGCGCCGTCGCCGCCGGTGACGTCGATCGCCGCGTCCTCGAGCGGCACGACGAGCTCGCGCGCGACGAACACGCGCATGCCGTCCTGTTCGGTGATCTCGTCGCCGGCCGCCGGCGTATCGGTGAATCCGAGGCCGATCGTGACCTCCCCCGGCGTGGTCGACTCGGGGAAGACGCGAAGCCCGTAGCTTTCGGGGACGTCCTGGCCGCGGCGGATCTCGGTGAGCAGCGCAGCAGCGCCGTGGGTGATCTCGAGCACGTGGTCTCCTCTGGTGGTCTGTACCGGCTTCCCGTCGCCGCAAGACCGGTACCACCCGCGCCCCTAACCGACGATCGACCGCACCGTGTCGAGCGCCACGTTCCTCCCGGTGGTCACCACGGCGACGCGCCGGTCCGCGACGTCGACCCGGCCGGTCCGGATGGCCGCGATGCCGAGCGCCGCGCTGGCCTCGAGCAGGATGTGCGGCACCTCGAGCGCCCAGCGCATCGCCTCGCGGGTCTCGTCCTCGTCGACGAGCACGACGTCGTCGACCACCTGACGGCACAGCTTCCAGGTGATCGAGCTCTTCTCGATGTTGCCGGCCACGCCGTCCGAGATCGTCGGCGCGATCGGCATCGGGTCGGTCGAGCCGGTCTCGAAGTAGGCGTACATCGGCGGTGACGCCGATGGCTGGACGCCGATGATCCCGATGTCCGGCTTCATCGCCTTGGCCCACAGGCCGATGCCGCCGATGAGCCCGCCGCCCCCGATCGGCACCACGATCGCCTCGACCTCGGGCCAGTCCTCGAGGATCTCCATGCCCACCGTCGCCTGCCCGGCGATGACGTCGGGATCGTTGTAGGGCGGAACGTAGATCGCCTGGCCGGCGTCGTCGCGCCGGCGCGCCTCGGCCTCGGCCGCATCGGAGTCGTCGCCCGCCAGTTCGACGGTGATGCGCTGCGTCTCGAGCGCGCGGAGCCGCTCGAGCTTCGCCGGCGAGACGCTGCGGCCGACGAGGACGGTGAGGCGCATCCCGTGACGGATGGCGGCGGTCGCGGTCGCGATGCCGTGGTTGCCGCTGCTCGCCGTCACGAGGGCCGCCTCCGGCCGTCCCTCGGCCACGATGGCAACCTTGTTGTGCGCGCCGCGCGTCTTGAACGCGCCGGTCGGCTGGAGCTCCTCGCGCTTCAGCCGCACCTCCGCGGCGCCGGCTTCCTCGGCAAGCTCGGCGCTGCGTTCGAGGGGGGTATGGAGCGCGATGCCCCGCAGCCGCGCGCGGGCGGCGACGACGTCGGCGAGGGTCGGCAGGCGCGGCATGGCACCGAGTGTAGGTCGTGCGCGGCCGGCGGCACCGCCGATGAAGGGCGGTCCAGGGCGCGGAGTCGATCAGCTCCCGCCGCCCAAGCTCCGGCGATCAGGCGGCCGGCATCGGCTCCGCGGCGGGCTCGGGTGCCGCGGCCGCGTCGGCGTCGCGCAGCTCGCGCAGGCGCATCCCGATCCGCATGAGCGACCCGAGCCGATCCTCGACCCGCGCCCGCTCCACCGGCGTCGCCCAGTGGCGCAGCGTGTAGTCGATCTCGTGCTTGTGGCGCGTCGCGGTGGCCATGAGGTCCTCGACGCGCGATCGCACGGTGGGATCCGGCTGCGACGCGAGGACGGCACGCTGCGACTCGAGGATGTCGACGTAGTACGACGTCGCGAGGCGATCGAGGTCGCGCTGGGCACCATGCTCCCAGGGCTCGGGCGGGCCGCCGAATCCGTATCGGCGCCACTCGTGCGGCTGCGGCTGCTGCATCTCGGTGTTCGACCTCGTCTGCGCTCGGGAAGTCCCCGACGCCCAAGACGCTACCGATGCGCGAGCCGCACGACGAGTGACCGGAGGGACTACTCGCGGCGTTACGAACGGCGAACCCACCAGACCGACGCGGACCGCGCCATCGGCCTCCTGAGCGCCCGTCGGATGGAACGAAAGCGGGACCTTCGGTCGCCATACTCGGTGAGGTGGGCGATCTCGATGCATTGGTCGAAGAGGCGAAGGCCGGCAACCGCGAAGCGTTCGGGGATCTCCTGCGCATGGAGGTTGGAACGGCATTCCGGGTGGCGCGCGTGATCGTGCGCACCGATGCGGCGGCGCAGGACGCCGTCCAGGAGGCGTGCATCCGCGCCTGGCGCGACCTGCCACGCCTCCGCGACAGCAGCCGATGGGCCGGCTGGTTCCGGCAGGTCGTGGTCCGCTCCGCCATCGACGAGGCGCGACGTGACGGGAGGGCGCGCCGCCCCGGCCCGATCCTCGACCCGGTCACTCCCGACGCCGCCGATGCGCTCGCGCGCCGCGACCTCGTGGCCCGCGCCCTCGCCGGCCTCGGCCCCGACGAGCGCGCGCTGCTCGCCCTGCGTTTCGTCGCCGACCTCGAGGTCCCGGACCTGGCGCGCACGCTCGGCATCCCGGAGGGCACCGCGAAGTCCCGCCTCCATCGGAGCCTGGCCAAGCTCCGCACCAGGCTGCTCGAGATGGACCGATGACCGACGACGACCTTCGCCGTGCGATCCGCCACCACGCCGCCTCCGGCGAGCTCCCGCCCGGGTTCGTCGAGACGGTCGTGGATCAGCTGTCCGAGCGATCGCCGAGGGGCCGGCCGCCGCTGTTCGCGTGGCTGGCGGGCGTCGCCATCGTCGCGGTCCTGGCGGTCGGGGTGGCGGCATGGGGCGGGCGGCTGCCCGCCGGCGGGCCTGAGGCCACGGCATCGGCCGGCGAGACGGCCGGTCCGAGCGCGGCTGCCGTGGCAATCCCCGGCGTCGACGAGGATGTCGTTCTCTCGCTCGAGGGTACGCCCGGCGGCATGGCAGGCGGGACCGCCGACAACGAGGTCGTGTTCCGGCTGACGAGCGACGGTCGCGTCGACTACGTCGACTACGACTTCGGGGTCGCCCGCAGCGAGCCGCGGGTGGCGTACCTCAATCCCGACCAGGTGGCCGCGCTGGTCGAATGGGCGATCGGTCCCGGCGGCATCGGCGAGGCGGACACCCTGTACGAGCGGGCGAGCCGAGGACCGGCCGGCCACACGGTGATCACGCTCCAGTCCGATGCGCTGACGAAGCAGATCGTCTACCAGCTGCCGCCCGGCAACCTCGTCACCGATCCGGACCCGACGCTCGGCACGCTCGGCGCGCTGGCCGACCGGCTGAGCCACTTCTCCGATGACGTGGAGGCCGGCAACGCCGTCGGTGGCCACTCGGCCGTCGATGACGACGTCGCCCGCGTGACTGCGCTGTCGGACCCACGGCTGCGCGACGTTCTCGAGCGGCTTGCGCGCGTCGAGCGCGTCTTCCCCGATGAGACCCGCGTCGGGCACCTCTTCGTCGAGGTGAGCCTCGAGGCCGACGTGGCCTGGCCGCTCGACACCTGCGACATCGACCATGGTGGACGGATCACCGGTGCCATCTGGCTGGTCGAAGCCGACGAGCGCCGAATCGCTGGCGTCTCGCCGATGTGGGGGCGCACGAACTGCCTGTTCGACGAATCGGCCGCCCGTTGGGTCGAGCGGGAATGGCCGGCGTATTCGTACGTCCTCGAGTCGGACTGCGGGTGGAACTTCGCCGGTCGCTTCCGGATCGAGGTTCGAGACGGCGTGGTCGTCGCCGTGGACGGCCTGGACGAGGCGGGGAATCGAGGCGCGAGCACGATGCCGCTCGACCTGTTCCCGACCATGGCGGGCCTGCTCGACATGGCGGCCGACGCGCGGGCATCGGGTGCCGACATCGTCAACCTCGTCATCGATCCCGAGGACGGCCATCCGGTCTCGCTCGAGATCGACTGGGTGTTCGAGGCGGTCGATGACGAGGCGTGCTTCGCCGTCGAGGAGCTGGCTCCGCAGCCCTGACGGTCACCGCCGACCGTGCTACCGTCCGTCGGCCGTGTTGCGTCCCACCTTCATCCCGCGCGCTCGCGTGGCGCCGCTACTCCTCGTCCTGGCCCTATTGCTCGCCGCATGCTCGGCCGGGCCGCGTGCCTCGACTGTGTCGCCTACCGCATCGGCTCAGCCGTCTGCGTCCGAGGCCGCATCCATCGAGCCGAGCGTCGCGCCGCTGCCATCGGTCGAGGCGGTCGAGCCGGAGGAGGTGACCTTCACCACCGAGGACGGCCTGACGATCGCCGGCAGCCTGCTCGGGCTCGAGGACGCGACCGCCGGCGTCGTGCTGGGGCACATGGTCAACGGCACGCGGACGCAGTGGGAGGTGCTCGCCCAGCAGCTGGCTGCCGCCGGCTATCGCGTGCTGACGATCGACTTCCGGGGCTATGGAGGATCGGACGAGGGGCGGACCGACGTGCTCGACCGCGACCTCGCTGCCGCCGTCGCCTACCTCCGCGAGCGCGGGGTCGAGCGCGTGGCCGTCGGCGGGGCGAGCATGGGAGCGGCCGCCGCGGCGCTCACCGCCCAGACCGCGCCCGTGGAGGCGCTCATCGTCTTCTCGTCGCCGCTGGACTTCGACGGCATGCGCACCACCGACGACGACCTCGCGGCCATGGACTTCCCGAAGCTGTTCGTCTGCGCCGAGCTCGACACCGCCTCGTACGGCGCGATGCAGGACCTGTTCGCCGCGGCCGCCGAGCCGAAGGCCGAGCTGTGGCTGAGCGGCGGCGAGCACGGCACGCTTCTCCTTGCCGGCGACCACGCCGCGACCGTCGTCCGCGCGGTCGAGGACTTCCTCGCCGGCGCGCTCGGCAGGCCCGACGCCGGAGCCTGATCCGACCCGTGGATCGCGCGCTCGACCTCGCGGCGCCGCGCCGATTCGGAACGGGCTTCCGCTGGCTGCTCGGCTCGTCGTGGCTGACGAACCTCGGCGACGGCATCGCCATCGCGGCGGGACCGCTCCTCGTCGCCTCGCAGACCGACGACGCGCTGCTCATCGCCATGGCGGCGCTGCTCCAGTGGCTGCCGCCGCTCCTGTTCGGGCTGTACGCCGGGGCGCTGTCGGATCGGCTCGATCGGCGCCGGATCATCATCGCCACGAACGTCATCCGCGCGGCCGTGCTGGCGTTCATCGCCGGCATGATCGTCACCGACACGGTCTCCATCGGCGCCGTGCTCGCCTCGCTGTTCGTCCTCGGCACCGCCGAGGTCTTCGCCGACAACACGACGCACACGCTGCTGCCGATGCTCGTCCACCGCGACGACCTGGCCGTCGCGAACTCGCGGCTGCAGGTCGGGTTCGTGACGCTCAACCAGCTCGCGGGCCCGCCCGTCGGGGCGGCCCTGTTCACCATCGGCATGGCGGTGCCGTTCGTGGCCCAGGCGATCATCGTGCTCGGCGGCGCCGGGCTCGTGGCGCGCATCGCCCTCCCGCCGCTCGAACGGAGGCCTGAGGACGGGAAGCACATCGGCCACGAGATCCTCGAGGGGCTGCGCTGGACTCGCCATCACGCCGCGGTCCGAACGCTCGTCCTGACGATCTTCATCTTCAACATCACGTTCGGCGCCGCGTGGTCGGTGCTCGTGCTGTACGCGACCCAGCGGCTCGGGCTGGGCGAGATCGGCTTCGGGCTCATCACCACCGTGTCGGCCATCGGCGGCCTGGTCGGGACGCTGTCGTACCCCTGGATCACCCGGCACGTCAGCCTCGCCAACCTCATGCGCATCGGCCTGATCATCGAGACATTGACGCATCTCGGGCTGGCGCTCACGACCGCGCCGATCGTCGCGATGGCGATCTTCCTCGTCTTCGGCGCCCATGCCTTCGTATGGGGCACGACCTCGGTCACCGTGCGGCAACGTGCCGTCCCCGACGTGCTCCAGGGCCGGGTCGGGAGCGTGAACATGGTCGGTGTGTACGGCGGCCTGGTCATCGGCTCGGGCATCGGTGGCGTGCTGGCCCAGCAGCTCGGCGTCGTGGCGCCCTTCTGGTTCGCCTTCGGCGGATCGGCGCTGTTCGTCGTGCTCATCTGGCGCGAGCTCGCGCACATCGCCCACGCGGACGAGGCCGATGCGCCGCTGGTCGCGGCGACGGTCGCCGATTTGGACCGATAGCCGGGGTGGGCTAGAATCCGCCTCCGGAGCCCCACGCGTTGCGCGTGCCGCGCGCTCCGCTTACGTTGGGGAGTGGCCAAGCGGTAAGGCGCCTGACTCTGGATCAGGAGACCGAAGGTTCGAATCCTTCCTCCCCAGCCAATCCCTCGATCCCTCTCGGTCGACGGCTGTTCTGCGCCAGGCGACTAGCATGGGCCGATGCAGAGTTGGGAAGCGTTCGCGAGCGCGGAGCCCGAGATGGCCGCCAGGGGCCGGGCGCTGCTATACCAGCGGGGCGACGGCGAAGGGTTCCTTGCCACCATCGCGGCGAAGGGCACGCCGCGCATCCATCCGCTGAACGCCGGGATCCGCGACGGCCGCCTGCTCGTGTTCGTCCAGGCGCACTCGGCCAAGGCCCGCGACCTCGAGGCCAACCCGGCTTACGCCCTCCACGCCCACCAGGACCCGGAGCGTCCGCACGAGTTCATGGTCCGCGGCCAGGCACGCCTGGTGACCGATGCGGCGCTGCGCGCCGACGCGGCCGCTAACTGGTTCTTCACCGTGTCCGACGACTACCCGCTGTACGAGCTTCTCATCGAGCATGCGCTGCTCGGCGAGCGCGACAGCGCATCGGATTGGCCGCCGCGATACCGCTCGTGGCGATCCGCCTAGCGGGGGCGATCAGCGCTCCTCGGCAGGGCTGAACATCCACCGTGTCGCACGCGTCGAGAACTCCGGCTCGGACTCGATGATGCCGATCACCGTGATCGGCTCGACACGGAAGAGCGGGTTGGCGGCCGGATCCGGGAAGCCCTCGCCGTACTTCGCGATGAAGAGCTGCTGCACGACATCGATCGTCCGGTCGTCGGTCACGTGGACCGCGGTGCCGGAGCAGACCACCGACTCGTCGGCGCGCTCGGGCGCCACGGAGCAACGCGGATTCGCCGACAGGTTCCTCGCCTTCCGGGACCGGCCGCCCGTGCTGAACCAGAAGGCGCCGTCGTGCCAGACGCCCCACACCGCTGCGAGATGGGGCACGGCGTCCGCGCTGCTCGTCGCGACCCAGTAGTTCCGGGAGGCCTCCAGGCGTTCGACGGCCCAGGACCACGGCAGCAGCTCGCCCTCATCCTCGGGAGCGATGCCGTAGTCCGGCATCCTCGGACGGGTCGTCGATCGGGGTTCGCTCACGCGCTCGTCTCCTCGCTCGTGCCGAGTTCGAGCATGCGACGTCAGAAGGGCTTCGTCACCATCAGCACGACGATGACGACGAGGACCGCCAGGCTGCCGATCGTGTAGCGCAGGCTCGTCCGCTTGGCGTCGTCGAACGCGGCGCCGGTCGCGTCCCGCTCGGCCTCCCGGGCGACGCGCTTCAGCGCCGGCCCCATCACGGTTGACCCGGCCACGGCCAGGCCGAGGTAGAGGACGAGCGCGGTCAGCACCCAGCCATCGGTGACGTCGTACACGCCGAGGAAGACCATCAGCCCGCCGGTGAGGATGAGGAGCCCGAAGGCCGGGATGGCGAGCTTCTTGTCGAGCCGGCGGAGGCCGTCGACCGCGAACCGCACCTTCTCGGGGTCACGGCCCGCATGCCGCAGCCAGAAGATGGCGGTCGCGTTCGTCCCGACGGCCAGCATGGCCGACAGGATGTGCACCATCTTGAGCAGGGTGATCGGGTCCGTCACCCGATGAGTCTGCCATCCGATGTCGACCCGTGCATACACAACCCGGCAACATCGGCGATCATCGGGCGGTCGTTCCTGACGCGTTCGAGGTGGTCGTGGCGGTCGATTCCATTCCGGCGCCTGCACCCTCGGTGAGGGTGGGCATCGACATCGGTGGAACCTTCACCGATATCGTCCTCTACGACCGATCGGGCCGGCTCTGGGAGCAGAAGGTCTCGACCACCACCGGCGACGAGGCGCGCGCCGTGGTCAGCGGCACGGTCGAGCTTCTCGAGCGGGCCGGCGTGCGGATCGAGGACGTCGTCGAGGTCGTTCACGCCTCGACGGTGGCGACGAACGCGATCCTCGAGGGATCGGGCCCGCCGGTCGGGCTCGTCACGACCGCCGGCTTCCGCGACGTGCTCGAGATCGCCCGCATCCGGACCCCGCGCCTGTACGACCTCGACTGGGTCAAACCCGCACCCCTCGTGCCGCGCCGCCATCGGTACGAGGTGCTCGAGCGCATCGGTGCCTTCGGCGAGGTCGTGACCGCGCTCGACGAGGACGGCGTTCGGGCGGTCGTCGAGCAGCTCCGCCGCGCCGGAATCGTCGACGTGGCGGTGTGTCTCATCAATGCGCCCGTCAACCCGGAGCACGAGCGCCGCATCGGCGAGCTGATGGCAGACGCGTATCCCGAGTGCACGGTCTCCCTGTCGTCGGGCGTCCTGCCGGAGCTGAAGGAGTACGAGCGGACCAGCACCACCGTCGTCAACGCCTACCTCCGCCCGGTCATGCGCCGCTACCTCGACCAGCTGCGCGATCTGCTGCGCCGCAGCGGGATCGACGCGCCGCTCAGCGTCATGCGCTCGGACGGCGGGATGATGTCCGACCGGGCGACCTGCGACCGGCCGGTGGCGGCGGTGATCAGCGGGCCGGCGGGAGGCGTCACCGCCGTGCAGGTGCTCGCCGAGCGCAGCGGGCGGCGCGACGTGCTGGCCTTCGACATGGGCGGCACGACCGCCAAGGCGACCCTCATCGAGGACGGTCGCGTCCCACGCGTGAACGAGTACGAGGTGCGGGACGGCATCTCGACGCCGAGCCGCTTCATCAAGGCCGGCGGCTACCTGCTCATGGTGCCGGCCATCGACCTGGCCGAGGTGGGGAACGGAGCGGGGAGCATCGCCCGCGTCGACGCCGGTGGGGCGCTGCGCGTCGGCCCCGAGAGCGCGGGGGCCGAGCCGGGACCGGCGTGCTACGGCCGCGGCGGCGTGGAGCCGACGGTGACCGATGCCAACGTCGTCCTCGGCTACCTCAACCCGCGCCGCCTGGCCGGGGGCGCCTTGGCGATCGACGCGACCCGATCGGAGGCGGCGATCGGGGAGCGGGTCGGGGCACCGCTCGGGCTCGACCTCGTTCGTGCCGCGTGGGCCGTCCACGAGCTCGCGAACTCGAACATGATCCGCGCCATCCGCGCCGTTTCCGTCGAGCGCGGGCGTGACCCGCGGACGTTCGCCCTCGTCGCCTTCGGAGGCAGCGGCCCGGTGCATGCGGCGGGCATCGCCGCGGCGATGGACATCCGCACCGTCGTCGTGCCCCGCTTCGCCGGTCTGCTGAGCGCGCTCGGGCTGCTTGCCTCGCGGGTCGAGCACCAGGCCAGCCAGGCGTGGCTGCGGCCGCTCGCCGGCGTGACGTTCGCGGAGGTGCAACGCGCGTTCGAGCCGCTCGTCGCCCGCGCGCGCGACCTGCTGCGCGCCGACAGCCGCTCGGTCGAGGAGGTGGAGCTCGTGGTCGACCTCCACTTCGCCGGCCAGGCGAGCACGTTGGGCGTGGCGCTCGACGTCGCGGCCGCCGACCCGCTGGCGCGGCTGACGGCGGACTTCCGCAACGAGTACCAGCGCACGTACGGACACGTCCTCCACGACGAGCCGATCGAGGTGATGACGCTGCGAGCGATCGCCCGTGGTCCGGCTCCCACCCAGCCCCCGTATGGGACCGCCGGGCTGGGCGCCCCGGCATCGGCCGAGCGGAGGGAGGCGTACTTCGGACCGGAGCTCGGCTGGCTCGAGACCCTCGTCCTCCAACGAGCGGCGATCGGGGAGGGGATGGCAGGTCCGGCCGTGGTCGAGGAGTACGACACCACGATCGTGGTGCCGCCGGGCTGGACCGCCCGGCTCTCGGAGGACGGAGAGGTCGTCATGGAGCGTGACCGATGAGCGGGCGGGACCCGCTGACGCGCGAGCTGATCAAGAACGCCCTCGGCTCGCTCGTCGACGAGATGGCCTACACGGTGGTGCAGACCGCCCATTCCGAGATCGTCAAGGACGTCATGGACTTCTCGACCGCCTGCTGCGACGCCGACGGCCGGATGCTGGCGCAGGGCAAGACGATCGCCATGCATCTCGGCGCCGTTCCGGAGGCGATGGCCGCCATCCGCGCGGCCTTCGGCGACGACGTGCATCCCGGTGACGTGTTCGTCCTGAACGACCCGTACGAGGGCGGGATGCATCTGCCCGACGTGTTCATCATCAAGCCGGTCTTCGTCGGCCCCCGCCTGTTCGGCTGGACGCTCGCCGTGGGACACCAGACCGACATGGGCGGGCGCGTTCCGGGCAGCAACGCGAGCGACTCGACCGAGATCTTCCAGGAGGGTCTGCGCATCCCGCCGCTCAAGCTCTACGACGCCGGCGCGCCGAATCGGACGCTCGTTCGGCTGCTCGAGAAGAACGTGCGGGTCCCGGGCCGCGTCCTCGGCGACTGGGGCGCGCAGCTCGCCGCATGCCGCATCGGCGAGCAGGGGCTGCTGGCCCTGGTCGAGCGCTACGGCGTCGGCGGGCTGCGGGGGTATTTCGACGACCTGCTCGACTACACGGAGCGGATGGTGCGGGCCGAGATCGCGTCGTGGCCCGACGGCGAGTACGCCTTCACGGACTACCTCGACGGCGACGGGTTCGACGAGCGACCGATTCCGATCGCCGTGAAGCTCATCGTCGACGGGGACTCGCTCACCGCCGACTACACCGGCTCGGCGCCCCAGGTGCGTGGCGCGATCAACGCGACGCTCTCGTTCACCCAGTCCTGTACCTACCTGAGCATCCGGAACATGATCCGCGAGGACATCCCGAACAACGACGGCTTCTTCCGGCCGATCCGGGTCATCGCGCCAGAGCGATCGGTCGTCAACGTCTCGCCTCCCGGTGCGGTGGCCGCGCGGGCGCAAACCGGCTACCGGATCGTCGACGCCATGTTCGGAGCCCTGGCCCAGGTCGTTCCGTCGCGCGTCCCCGCTGCCGGCGAGGGTGGCAACACCGTCGTCTGCCTGAGCGGACGCCGCGAGGACCGCTCGCCGTTCATCGTGGTGGACATGCTGTGCGGCGCATGGGGCGGTCGTGCCACCGCCGACGGGATCGATGGCGTCACCAACCCGGCCCAGAACCTGTCGAACACGCCAATCGAGATCCTCGAGCGACAGCATCCCGTTCGGGTCGAGCGCTATGGCTTCGTGACCGATACCGCCGGCGCCGGCCGCTTCCGGGGCGGGATGGCGATCGAGCGGCAGTACCGCATGCTCGCCGCCGCCGGCGGCCTGCTTCAGCTGCGCAGCGACCGATCGGAGCACCCCCCGTGGGGCCTCGAGGGCGGCGGCCCGGGGGCCACCTCGAGCAACGTCCTGCTCGACGTCGACGGCACCGAGCGTGAGCTGCCGAACAAGGTGACGATGGACCTGGCGCCGGGGCAGGGCATCCGCCACCGGATGGCGGGTGCTGGCGGGTACGGCGACCCGCTGACGCGGGACCCGGCACGCGTTCTCGACGATGTCCTGGACGAGCGGATCTCGGTCGCCTACGCCCGAGAGCGGCACGGTGTCGCGATCCGTGACGGCAGCGTGGACGTGGACGCCACGACGGCGCTCCGCGCGTCCCGACGGCCTGGTGGCGGAGATGGAGAGGAGAACCGATGACCGACGATGAGCTCCGACTGCTCGTCTCCCAGTCCTGCAAGATCCTGTACGACCAGGGCCAGGAGCACTTCCACCTCGGGCACGTCAGCGCCCGGGCACCGGGCTCCGAGACGATCTGGGTCAAGCCCCAGGGCCTGGGGCTGGGCGAGATCCGGCCCGAGGACGTGATGGCCATCGACCTCGACGGCAACCAGCTGACCCAGGGCCAGCCGCTGCACCGCGAGATGCCGATCCACACCGAGATCTAC
>DATAJO010000033.1:0-11310 GCA_036262075.1 Candidatus Limnocylindria bacterium | reverse complement strand
GACGACACCGGCATCGGCGCCGATGCCGCCCTCGGCGACTCGGCATCGACGCTGCTCGCCCTCGGCGACCGGATCGACGGGCGCCTGCGGCTGTCGATCGGCATCCCGGGCGACGCGATTCCGGCCGCGGCCGAGCGCGGGCTGCGGACCGGTCGCGCCATCGGCGGCCGCCGCACGCTGCGCTTCGGGTGGGCCAAGGAGTACGCCGATGGCGCCCTCGGCTCGGGCACCGCGGCGCTGTTCGAGCCCGCCACCTGCGGCGACGGCGGGATCGGGATCCTGCGCCTGGCCGACGACGAGCTCGATGCGCTCATCGCATCGGCACGCGCGACCGGCATCGGCGTGGCCGTGCACGCCATCGGCGACCGTGCCGCGGCGCGGGTGCTCGACGCGTTCGCGCGCGCTCCGGCGCGTCCGGACGACGCGCCGCGCGACCGGATGGAGCACCTCCAGCTCGTTCGTCCCGCCGACCGCGGGCGGCTCGCGCAGCTCGGGATCACTGCCAGCATCCAGCCCATCCACGCCGCCGCCGACCGCGACCTCGTCGATCGTTGCTGGGACGGCCGCCAGGCCGATGCGTACGCATGGCGCGCCCTGCGCGACGCCGGCGTGGCCGTTGCCGCCGGCTCCGACGCGCCGGTCGAGTCGGTCGACCCGTGGCTCGGGATGTTCGCCGCGCTCCATCGCCGCCTGCCGTCCGACCCGCGGCCCGACTGGTGGCCGGCATCGGCGCTCACGATGCTCGAGGCGCTCGAGGCGTACACGCTGGGACCGGCGCGCGGCATCGGTGCGGGCGACGAGGGCCACCTCCGCATCGGCGCGCAGGCCGACCTCGTCGTGGTGCCCATCGGCCTCGATGCGCTGCTGGCGGGCGAGTTCGACGCCGGCGGGATGCGGGCGGTCACGACCTTCGTCGCGGGTGTGCCGATCCTCGGCTGACGCATTGCATCGGCGCACCGCGGCGGATAGCATGCCCGGCAACCGAGCAACCACCCCAGCCACCAGGAGGGCACCCATGAGCGGCGGGGACGAGAAGACGTCCTTCGAGATCGACGGCGGCGCGAGCACGCCCGTCGGCCCGGGACCGGCCTCGAGCTTCGACGCCTCGACGATCGACTTCGGCCATCACGCCGGACGGACGATCGAGGAGCTCGCCCGGATCGACCCGGACTACCTCCACTGGCTCGCCCGGCACCCGTCGGGCGTCCGCTACCGCGCGGAGATCGCGCGCGTGCTCGCCTCGGCCGTCCCGCACCCCGGCGACTGGCAGCGCTGAGCCCGGTCTAGGCCGAGCCCGCCCGCTCGTCCGCTGCCGGCGCGATGACGAACGCCTCGTTCCCGGGCACCTCCAGCTCGCCGTCCACGGGCTGATCCTCCACCCCCAGCGTCGCCGACAGCACGATCCGACCGCCGCGGAACTCGTCGGGCAGCTCCTGCCGCTGTGGGGATGCCGCGAGGTTGAGGACGACGAGCATCTCGCGATCGTCGTGGGAGCGCCGGTAGGCGAGGACCGATCCCGTCGCCGGCACCGGCCGGTAGGCGCCGACGGCCAGGGCCGGCTCGGACCGCCGGAGCGCGAGGAGCCGCCGGTACAGGGTGAGCATCGAGCGCGGGTCGTCGCGCTGGGCGGCCACGCTGCGGGCGAGGTTCGCCTCGCCGAGCGGCAGCCACGGCTGGCCGGTGGTGAAGCCGCCACCGGGCGGGGTGCTTTCCCAGGGCATCGGCGTCCGTTGCGGGTCCCGTCCGAAGCCATGCCCCGGCTCGTTCAGCTCGCGCACGTCGTCGATGAGGTCGCGCGGGATGTCGACGTTCTCGAGGCCGAGCTCGTCGCCGTAGTAGAGCGTCGGCGTGCCGCGCAGGGTGAGGAGCAGGGCGGCCGCCACCCGGGCCTGCGCCTGTCCGAGGCGCGTGGCGATGCGCGGCTGGTCGTGGTTGCCGAGCACCCAGTTGGGCCACGCGTCGTCCGGCAGCGCGCCCTCGTAGTGGTCGATCAGGAGCTCGAGCTCCCGCGCGTCCCAGGGTGCGCCGATGAGGTTGAAGTTGAACGGCATGTGCGCGCCCGGCCGGTCCGGCCGGCCGTAGTACGCCACCAGTCGGTCGACCGGCAGGTAGATCTCGCCGATGAGCACGCGGTCGTCGTACTCGTCGATGACGGCGCGCATCTCGGCCACGACGTCGTGCACCTCGGGCTGGTCGGCCGAGTAGGCCGGCACGACGCGCCGGTAGTCGGGGTCGCGGCCCTCGACGAAGTCGGGGTTGACCGGGTTGTCGCGCAGCTCGGCGTCCTTGACGACGTGCCACATGACGTCGACCCGGAAGCCGTCGACGCCGCGGTCGAGCCAGAAGCGCAGGACGTCCTGCATCGCTCGCCGCACCTCCGGGTTGCGCCAGTTGAGGTCGGGCTGCGCGGCGGCGAAGGCGTGGTGGTAGTACTGGCCGGTGGCCTCGTCGTATTGCCAGGCCGATCCGCCGAACTCGCTGCGCCAGTTGTTCGGCGGCCCGCCGTCGGGCGCCGGATCGCGCCAGATGTACCAGTCGCGCTTCGGATTGTCGCGGGCGCTCCGCGACTCGACGAACCAGGGGTGCTGGTCCGAGGTGTGGTTCGGCACGAAGTCGCACAGGATCTTGAGGCCTCGAGCGTGGACGTCGGCGACGAGCGCGTCGAAGTCGGCGAGCGTCCCGAAGCGCGGGTCGACGTCGCAGTAGTCGGCCACGTCGTAGCCGCCGTCGACCATCGGCGAGGGGTAGAACGGCGTGATCCAGATGGCGTCGATGCCGAGCCAGGTCAGGTAGTCGATGCGCGAGCGGATGCCGGCGAGGTCGCCCTCGCCGTCACCGTCCGCATCGGCGAAGCTGCGCGGGTAGATCTCGTAGATGACGCCGCGCTGCCACCACAGGTGGCTCTCGATCGGGGGCATGGCCTCCGATTGTGCACGGCCCGCACCAGCCCGGGTTGAGTCGCTCGTCAGGCCCAGTCATCGCCAGGTTGTCTCCGTCAGCCGATGCCGCCGAATGGCGTGGAAGCGGTCGTAGAGGACGACGATGAGCGTGATGACGCCGACGAGGAACAGCGCCGTCTCGATCGGCGGCGCGCCGCCCCGGTAGGGGAGGACGATCCCGAGCACGATCACCGTGCTGGCGTTGGCCACACCGACGGCGAGGAGCTCGAGGCCGGTGGAGGTCCACGTCACGCCGCGGCGCGCGAGCAGCTGCGAGATGACGGTGCTCGCCGCGACGATGATCGCCACCGCCACGCCGACCTGGACGATGTTCCGATCTGCGCCGGGCAGGATGGCGCCGAAGATCGCGGTCACGAAGGTGGCGAGCACGACCTTCTCGACGAAGCCGCGGTCGAAGGCGGCCGCCGGCGCGAGGCGGCGCGGCGGCGGGGCCCAGCCCATCGCCCCGGCCTGCGCATCGGCGGACAGCGTGGGCTCCCAGTGCCGGGCCGGGAGGCGCGGCGCGACCCATCGGGCGGCCAGCACGAGGCCAATGAGGACGAGCCCGGCGACGAGCAGCACCCACGGTCGGTTCGCGACCGCATCGGCCCACGAGGCGCTCAGCGGGACGCCGAAGACGTGCTCCTTGATCGCATCGGTCGCGTCGAGCTTGGCGACGTGGATCCACCACTCCTGCGGGAGCTTGATGAGGATCCAGATGCCGGCCGCGATCGCGACGATCGTCCGCGCGGCCAGCCGGAACGGGTTCCAGGCGACCTTGATCGCCTCGATGGCGATGACGTAGTACTCGAACGTGTTCGGGAACACGAGGAGCAGCCAGCGCTGGTCGGTCGCCTCGAACAGCGCCACGCCGACGAGGCGGTAGTACCACAGCCCGCGACCGACCCCGAACGCCAGGCCATCGGCCCAGTTCCGGATCGTCGACAGGTACGCGATCGCCAGGTAGTGGACGTCGAGCGCCTTGTCGTAGACCTGGTAGCCGGGCAGGTCACCGCCGATGATGACCTGGAAGATCGTCTGGTCCACCCCGTCGAGCAGCAGCGCCGCCACGATGCCCGGCAGCGGCCAGCGGGGAATGGTGAGCGGGACCAGCAGGCGCGCGATGACGACGCCCCACAGCACCGTTCCCGCGACGACGCCCTCGGTCACGTGCCTGACCCCTGCGAGAAAATGATCATAGGGCCGGATTCGGCCAACTCGTGCTCGGCGGGTCGATCTGCTAGGATCGTGACCCTCGGTCGGGCGGCTAGCTCAGCTGGTTAGAGCACTTGCTTGACATGCAAGAGGTCACTGGTTCGAGTCCAGTGTCGCCCACCAACCCCTCTTCTGAGCCCTGATCCTGCTTCGTGCTGCCCGTCATGAAGCCGAGTGGACGGCGATCCAGGAGATCACACGCTACTGCGCTTCTGGCCCGACCGCGGCAAGCGGACTGCTGATCATCGGGCCGACGGCCATGACGATCCCCTGTACGCACCGGCAGCCCCACTGCCAGGTGATGACCTTCCCGCGCTCGGACGCGCTGTTCCGGTATGTCGTGTTGTCCGAGCTCGAACGGATGGAGCGGAGCGGTGAGCCGTTCGAACGCGCCCGTCGGAACCTCGAGCCGCGATTCCCCGGTGTCCACCTCCACCATCAGCGGGCCGTGGACATCGCCGGCGCACGAACCAATGTCTCGTTCGCGTTTCGGGACGGCCGCGACGCGGTGTCGTACCCGACGGACAGGTGGTGGGCCCGACCAGGGGTCGCGCGGGCGACCGTGAACGCGCGGGGCCGATTGACGGCAGCGAACGACGCGTTCCGCGCCATCTTCGGTCTCCCTCGGCCCCTTCCGCAGCCGGTCCTCGTCCGAGACATCTTCCCGGCCGAGTTCGGGGAGGAGCTGTGGCGAGCGGCCCTTCGGTCGAGTTCCCGGGCGAGCCTGTCCAGCCAGATGGTGGTCGGCAGCGATACGGCCGAACCGAGGGCGCTCGAGATCCATGTCGAGAGGGACGGGGGCCGCCCGGAGCGGTACGACATCGCGGTGCGGACCCTTGCGGAGCGCAGGGCGACGAGTGTCAGGCGCGCCGTCGGTGCCAGCAGCCTGTCCGCGCTCGGTCGGACGACGTGGAACGCCCTCGTTCGCGGAGCCACCGCCAGGCAGCTGGGGCAGGGCGAGCGGTTGTCGGCCGCGCTCGCCGGCGATCCGTGGGCGGCGCTGGTCGTCTCCGGCATCGTGCGGCTGTACATCGCCACCGAGGGGCTCGAGCCGACGGTCATGTACGCCCGGGACGGATCGCTGCTGGGAACGCACATCATTCCGGCCGACGAGTCGCTGGCGACCGGGTTGCAGGCCGCGACCCCCAGCCTGGTCCTCCAGCTCGACCCCGACGAGATCGAGCGTGCCCAACGAGCCGATGGACGGTTCGCTCGGGCGCTCGTGACCGATGCGCGTGCGGCAGCGCATACCCTGGTCCAGACGTACGCGGCGCGCTCGTCGGCGGATCTGCACCAGCGCCTGGCGCGCGAGCTGCTCATGATCGGCGAGCTGCAGGAGGACGACTCCCTCATCGCGGTCACCGAACAGCAATTGGCCGATGGATTGGGGAGCATTCGCGAGTCGGTCGCCCGCGCATTGGCAAGCTTCCGCAGGGACGGCATCGTCGCGACCACTCGCTACGGGCTGATGCCGCTCGACGTCGAGGCGCTGCGGGCCGTCCGCGACGGCCACAGCCCGCTGCAGGCAGTCCGCGACGGCCGGGGCTGGCGGGACGCCATCAGGCCCTGACTCCGGACCCTGGGTATCGGGTGGTACTGCGCCGTGCGTCTTCGGGGACGTAGCGTGGACGTCTTCGATACCTGACAAGGAGGCACCGACATGACACTCACCCGTCGATCAACAGAGCGGTATCCGATGCCGATGCGGAGCGCCATCGAGCGCCTGCTCAGCGACTGGACACCGCTGCTCAGCGACGGTGGCTTTGGCGAGGTGACGCCGGCACTCGACGTCCGCGATACCGATGACGCCTACATCGTGGAGACGGAGCTGCCAGGGGTCAATCCGGACGACGTCGAGGTGACGATCGACGGACGAACGCTGACGATCAAGGGCGACTTCGCCGAATCCCGCGAGGAGGATCGTGACAACTACCTGCTCCGCGAGCGTCGGCGCGGGCAGTTCATGCGCGCCGTTGCGCTTCCCGGCATGGTCGAGGTCGACAAGGTGACGTCGAACTACGAGGACGGCGTCCTGACCATCACGTTGCCGAAGGCCGAGCAGAACCGCGCCCGGCGCATCCAGATCCAGGGCCATACGGGCCAGGGGCAGGACGGCGGCGCCGAGGCGAAGAACGGCGGAGGCGCGCAGAAGCAGGGCTGATCGGTTCGTGGCGCTCCCGGTGCTCGACCTCGTCCTGCCCCGGCTCGAGGGGCCGCTGCTCCGGTTCTAGGCCGTGGAACCGGGCGGCTCGAGGTCGTGCGCGCGGAGCAGCGCCACGATCGTGACCCGCTGCGCCGACAGGGCCTCCCACGTAGACGCGGCCCAGCGCTCGATGGCCGCGTCGCGCTCGGGTCCGGGCGCGTGGGCCAGCACCTCGCGCGCGGTCATCGGCCCGCGCTCGGCGGGCAGCTCCAGGAGCGGCCACGTCGGACGCCGATCGGCCAGCAGCTTGTGCACCCGCTGGACCTGCCGGCCGTCGTACCCGTGATCGACGTGCAGGTGCAGGCCGACGAGGGCCTGGACGAGCCCGATGGCCTTGTCAGCGGGCCGATGAACCTGTGCTCGGTACGCGTCGACCACGTGCTGATGGATGAACCGTCCATCGGCCCGCGACAGCGTGTACGCGCTGAGCTCGGTGGAGGCGTCGGGGTCGTCGTATCGGCCAGTTCCCGTTGTCATATCGAACGCCTGTTCTATGCTCCGTGGCGTGAGCTACGTCGGGCGGGACATCTTCGAGACCGAGATCGACTGCACCTGCGGCGCTCACGTGCGCATCGGCGAGTATCGGGCGCATATGATCCGCCGCCACTGCAACGTCGAGGGCTGCGCGGAGCGCGCGCTGCGCACGGTGTCGTTCGGCTTTCGCGACCCGCAGTTCCGGATGATCGGGGTGCCCATGGGCATCTGCCGTCGGCACGAGCACTACGTCGGCACGGGCCGCATGCACGTCATCGTCGACCCGCCGCGCAACCGGTAGGAACCGCGCTCAGGTCGCCTCGCGCAGGCCGAGGAGGACGCCGCCGCCCACGAGGCCGATGAGGAGCGCGGCGCGCCCGATCGGCTCGAGCCGATCGGGGAAGAAGTCGCCCCGGAAGATGAGGGCCAGGGTGCCGCCGATGACGCCGATGCCGACGATCGCGACCGCCCAGAACAGGCCGGGGCTCGCGCGGCGCAGATGTCCCGCGTACGGCCGGAGCAGGAGCGCGCCGATGACCAGCAGCGCGGCCACCCCGATGACCTCGAGCGCCTGCATCCCCATGGCGCGATTCTAGGGACGATCGTGCAGGCCGTCCGCGGGCGCCCTGGACCGGGCCGAACGGCGCCGGAGTCCCGACCGGTGGCCCAGCCGGGCCCGGCGCCGATCCCTCCCTCCGATCAATACTCGTAGTCGCTCTGGCCGGCTTCCTCGCCGGCGGGCGCGCCATCGGGCGCGACGGCGAACCAGACGCCACCGACCTGGTGGCCGGAGATGTCGCCCGCCTCGGCATCGGCCGCGTAGTAGTAGAGCGGCAGGCCCTCGATCGTGACCTGCAGCGTGCCGTCGTCGCGCTCGATCGTGCCGAGCTCGCCGGTCACGCCGTCGCCGGCGACCGCCTCGTCGGCCGAGGCGACGGTCAGCGGCGGCCAGTTCGCCAGGCAGTCGCCGCTGCAGTTGCTCACGCCCTCGGTGTCGTTCGTGAACAGGTAGAGGGTCATGCCGTCGGCATCGGTCAGGATGTCGCCGAGCGCGGAGTCGGCCACGACGACGATGCCCTCGCCGGACGGCTCGCTGCTCTCGGCCGCGCTGGCCTCCTCGCTCGGCGCCTCGCTCATCGCCGCGGACGCGGCGGCCGATTCGGGAGCCGCCTCGGACGGGGCGTCGGACGCGTCGCCGGACGAGCCGGAGCCCGCCGGCGCGCAGGCGGCCAGCAGCAGGACGAGGATCGTGGGCAGCGCCCACGCGGAGCGACGAGGCAGCGGCAGATCGGCCATCGGTGGATCCCCTGTGCGGTGAGCGAGTTGTCGCCCACCCGTACGCCGCCCGTTACGCGCGGCGATGGGAGCCGCTAGGGAGCGACCGACTCCAGGAGCGCACCGAACGCCTCGCCGCCGATCTCGCCGGTCCGGCGTTCGACCACGCGCCCGTCCTCGTCCACGGCGACGAAGCCCGGGAACGAGCTCACGCCGAGGGCCTGGAGGGCGCGCGAGCCGGCGTCGTCGACGAGGGTCGGCTCGGTCCAGCCCTCGCGCTCGAGCCAGGTCGAGGGCGGGTAGTTCGGGCGCGTGGCGTCGATCCCGGTCGTGAGGCCCACGACCCGCACGCCGTCGGGTGCGCCGTGCTCCTCGAGCCAGTCGACGAGGCGCGGCAGCTCGGCCTGGCAGTGCGGGCACCAGTGGGCCAGGACGACGATCACCATCGGCCCCTCGTCCGGCGAGATGGTCATCGGCTGGCCGTCGATGCCGGTGCCGGACAGCGTCGGGATCCGCATGCCGATCGCCGGGTCCTCGCCGTCGGGCGTCATCGGCGGCAGCGCCTCGCCGCTGATCGTCACGTTCGCCGCGGGCTGGGCGACCTTCGGCGCCTGGGTGGCGACGACGAGCGCGATGACCGCGGCGACGACGGCGAGGGCCAGGACGCCGCCGGCCACGAGCAGTGGCGTCCGGCTCCTGGTCTCGACCGCCGTCCTGCGCCGCTTCGGCGCGCCGCGGGTGCGTTCAGCCTTGGTGGTCACTCGGATGGGTCCTCCGTGGGCCGTTCGCGCGTGACGAACAGCAGGATCAGGATGGTCGAAAAGCCGATGAGGGCCATGACCGGGATGGTCACGAACCCGAAGAGCTCGATCTGGATCGCCGTGCAGGGCGCCTCGATCGAGCACGATCCGCTCGGCAGGCCGGGAAGGCGCTGGAGCGCGACGTGATAGGCGGCGATGAGCGTGCCGATGGCCGCGAGCGTGGCGGCGTACGGCCGGAACGACTGGTCGCCGCGCACGGCGGCGAGCGTGAGCAGGATGGCGAGCGGGTACATGGCGATGCGCTGGTACCAGCACAGCACGCACGGCACGAGGCCGGCGACCTCGGAGAAATACAGGCTTCCGGCCATCGAGACGGCGGCGACGAGCGCGGCGAGCGCCAGCGCCATGCGCCGGCCCAGCAGACTGCGCAGCAGATCGGCCCCGCCGATGCGGTCGACGACGAGGAGGAGCAGCGCGATGGCCGCCGCACCAAGGGCGAGGACGGCAAGGAAGTTCGCGACGAAGACGATGCTCATCGGGTCCGTCCCTCACGCTGGCGGGCGAGGCGGGCGTCGACGCGCGCGTTCTGCTCCTCGGATCGGCGCATCCAGTCGGCGGCGACGATGAGCGCCGCGCCGATGAGCGCCATGTCGCCGGTGACCCACATCAGCGCGCCGGCCGCCTGCTGGTCGACGAGGGCGTCGATCCCGAACTGCTCGGCGCGCCCGACGTAGGCGGGGTAGAGGACCGACGGCGCCGTCAGCAGGACGACGGCGAGAAAGCTCATCGACGGCAGCTGGCCGATGACGTACATGAGCTTCACGCCGGGATGGAGGCGCCAGCGCAGCGGATCGGGGCTGAACACCGGCCACCAGAACAGCGTCGCCGCCACCAGGTACCCGACGTGCTCGAGCGCATGGACCGTCGGATCGGTGAGCGCGAGGTTGTACAGGCCGCTCATGTGGCTGCCCCACATGACCGCCACGAACGCGATCCAGCCGACGGCGGGATGGACGAGGTAGGCGAGCGGTCCGTGCATGAGCGGCAGGAGGACCCGCGTCCGCACGCCCGGCGAGGCGGCGCGCAGGAGCAGCGTGCCGACGCCGCTGGCCGCGATGAGCGGCGGCCCGACCGTGGTCAGCAGCATGTGCTGGATCATGTGGACGACGAGGAGCTGCTCGGACAGCGCGTCGATCGGCGACTGGAGCGCGAGGAGGATGGCGACCAGGCCGCCGATCCAGAACGCCACCCGCCGGCGGGGCCACGGGTTCGTCGGATGGCGGCGGTTCACCGAGCGGGCGAGCTCGACGTAGCCCCACGCCGCGAGGGCGATCGGCACGAGCACGAACGGATCGGCGTGCCAGGCCAGGAGGATCTCGCCGAGCTCGGTGGGAACTGGCCGCCCGTCGAGGTGGAGCCAGATCACGGTGCCGGCAGCGCCTCCAGCGCCGATGCGAGCTCGCCGCGGGTCGCGATGTTGTCCCAGCTGCCGATGATCGTGCCGTCGGCGTCGACGAGGAAGACCCACGGCTCGAGGACCCGGTCGTCATCGGTGCCGATCCACTCGTCGGCCGCGGGGTTGAGCTCGCGGCCCTCGAAGTCCGACCAGACCTCGACGTGGACGAACGCCGCCCGATCGCCGTACTCGGCGGCGAGCTCGGCGACCATGTCGGTGATCGGCCCGCAGAAGCGGCTCGTGCAGTACACCGGCGTCGAGAACACGATGAGGGCCGGCGTGTTCGCTGCCAGCGCATCGGCGATCGACAGCTCGTGGAGCTCGGGGTCGGGGAGCGGCTCGCCGTCCCGGGCGCGCGAGTCGAGGATGGCGGGGTCGACCTCGTCGTCGAGCGTCGGGTGGTCGACGGACGGGGCCGCCTCGCCCACGGCCGGGACGATCGGCTCGGGGAGCACCTGGAAGGCCGCGCTCGCGGTCTCGGTGCGGCCGTCGAGCTCGACCGAGGCATCGACCCTCCAGAAGCCGGGGTGGCCGAACGTGACCTCCTGGGCGGCGTAGACGCCGCGGCCCTCGCTGGCCAGCGTGAGCGTCGGGTCGGCCTCGGGGTCGGGGCTGCCGGGCAGCGGCAGGAAGCCGGCGACGACCGGGGCGAGCGCCTCGGCGTCGACGTCGTCGGGCGGGATGAACGTGAGCGTCGCGTTGCCGAACGACACCCACCGGCCGCTCGCGCCGATCAGCCCCACGGTGAAGCGCGTCGGCTCGTCGACGACGACCTGGTAGGTGGCGACCTCGGCGACGAACCGCGGCCCGTCCCCGCCGCCTCCGGCGAACGGGTTGCCGTCGCACGCGGTGGCCACGGTGACGAGGGCGGCCAGGACGGCCGCCGTCGTCAGCCGGCGCACGGCGAGACCTCTACCGCCAGATCGGCGAGGGCGTCGGCGGTGCGGGCGACGAGCGCCGTCATCGGCTCCACCAGGCTCGTCCCGG